>WYBE01000048.1 GCA_011526045.1 Nevskiales bacterium
GCAGCAGCGGCATCCCTGCCGCTGCCTCTGCGAGCTTAGCCTTGCTCGCTACGCCTGCTCGGCCAACCGGCTGATGGGCTCGGCCCGGAGACGGGCGCAGTCGCACCACCCTGGCATCCGGATCCACACCCCGGTCGTCGTGCGACACATCGCCCCTGGCGAGGCGGATGCAGCGGTGGGCGCGGCCCCGGCGCGGGCGTCGGAGCCGGACGGCCTGCGCCGGGACGCTCGCTTCGCACCTCCCTGTGCTGCGCTCGCTCGGGTTCGGCTGCGGCTGTGCTCCTGCGGCGCCGGCCTCACACGCCCGTTACAGGCCGTCCGGCTCCGACACCTTCTTCCGACACGCCTGTCGTGACCTCACCGACAGCCGTCAAGGTGAGTCCGGATCAGCGGCTGCGAAAGGTCGGCTGAGCGCAATCCGGTGCTGGCCCGGTGTCCGGCGAGAGCACGTGTGGAGCCAGCTGCCAGGCGGGCCGCTGCGACGCACCCGCACCGACCCGCAACTTCCTCATGGGCGTCAGCGCCAGTCATGCATTCCAGTACAGCGTGGTTTGCCTGTGGCCCGTCTGACGGCATTTGATAACATCGGCTCATGTCAAAAGCCTGCAACGCTTACAAGGAGAAAACGAATGCTTCCTGTGCTTGGTAAGAGGTTCCGCGTTGTCGTCGGCAGCACCTTGATGGCCACGGCCCTCGCGATGGCGCTCGTGACCACGGCCGACGCCCGGCGGGTACGCAACGCAGTGACCGGCGCCGCCATCGGTGCGGGGGTTGGCGCCGTCGTGGACGGCGGCAGCGGTGCGCGCACCGGCGCGGCCGTCGGCGCGGTTGTGGGAGCCGTCCGATGACGCGGCCGCACATGTCCGGATCCTGGATCGTTGCCGTGGCCGCGTCAGCGCTTGTTGTCACGTTCGCCACCACCGCTTCCGCCGACGAGGCGGCGGAGAAATACGTCGATGACGCGGCGCCCTACATGTACCACAGCTGCAGGAGCGTCGTGGCCGAGGCCGCCGGCAACGAAGGCTATATCGACACCGTGATCCGCGCACAAGTGGCGGTGTCGCTCTACAACCGCGAGATCGACGTGAGTGCCGTCGAGATCAGCGCCGACAGGCGATCCAAGCTGCACGACAGGTTCATCGCGGCGCTGCGGAGCGGATGCGAGAGGGACAAGAACGCGCTCCTCGCCGGCGTCATCGACCGCGCGGTCGCCCATGCCATCTCGGACACGCCGGCGGAAGACTTCGTGCCGTAGCGAACCGGCGGGCGGCCTCACAAGTGGCCCTGTCCTGGTCCGGTGAGGTGTCAGGTGCCGGGTCTGGCTTTTTGGCTCGTTGAACAACGCCGTGTCGCGCGGCGAAACCTCAATTAAGCCAATAAGCCAAACCCGGCACCGCCACGGCCTCCGGCACGGCCTCACCCGCCCATCACGCCACCGTCACCACGCTCTTCACCGAGTTGGCAATGAAGCAGTTGCGATGGGCGGCGTCGTGCAGCGCGCGTAACTGCTCCGCACCGACCGTGACGCCGGCAGCGAAGCGCACGCGCGGCCGCAATTCGACACGCGTGATGGCGATCGCCCCCTGCGCATTCTTCTCGAGGTGCCCGACCGCTTCGTCGTCGTAGGCCTCGACCACCAGTTTCTTTTTCGAAGCCACGGCGAGAAAAGTCAGCATGTGGCACGCGGCGACTGCCGCGACGAATGCTTCCTCGGGGTCGACCCGACCAGGACCGCCGCGGTACTCCGGCGCGGCCGAAGCCTCGACCGCCGGCCCGCCCTCGAACTCCCAGCGGTGGTCGCGCGGATAGCGGTCGTGGTCCATGCCGCCGTCCGGGTTCTGCCAATGGACAGTCGCCTTGTGTTCAGACATCGATACTCCTTCCCGATCAGGGACTATGTACTCGTTTGCCTATTTTGCCGTGGCAGGCGGCTGCCGGCCCTTGCGGGGTCGACGAGTACACCGCCACCGCTGCTCACTCGAGCGGCCTGAGCTCACCATGCGGGTTGACCGACAGCTGCAAGCGTGTGCGGATCGGCTCCGGTGCGACTGCCGCCTCCGGCAGCGTGGCCCAGGAGTCTGTGTCATTGATTCGCAGGACCGTGGGACGGGCCGTCGAGGCGCGGACGAGCACGAGCTGTTGGCGAGCCGCTGTCGCCGCCACCACGAGCGTGTCTGCGTCCGGCAGCGGCCGGCTGCGCTGCACGTCGAGCCCGGCGGCATCGACCCGCAGCGTGTGCAGCCATGCGCCCGTCTGCGCCATGACCCGCCTGCCGTCGGCACCGAACCACAGCCGGTCCACCGGCGCCGCCGCCGTAAAAACCCGTCGCAGTGCTGTGCCGGAGGCCAGTTGCCAGAGTCGCACCGTGTGATCGGCACCGGCGGTCGCGATCAGGCTGCCATCGGGGCTGACCGCCACGCGCCGGACGCGATTCCCGGCTCCGGCGAATACGGTCGTCGCACCACGGCGCCAATCCCAGCGCGTCAGCCCGTCATCGTCCCCGGCAATCAGCACATACCGCCCGTCCGGTGTGACCGCAAGGCGCGGGTGCCTGGCGCGGATCAGCACACGCGCGCGCACGGCACCGGTGGTGCTGTCGAGCACCTGCACCGAACCGCGGCTTGCCGCCACCAGTTCGTCGCCGCCGGCGAGGAACACCAGGTCCAGCACGGACCCGTCACCCTGGTTCGCGACAAAGTTGCGAGGCGCGCCGCCGGCCACCTCCCAAACCCGGATCGTGCCCCCTATGGAACCGCTGGCCACCAGCCGACTGCCGGCGTCGAACGCCAGGCGGGTTACTGCCGCAGAGTGCCCGATGAATCCGGGTCCGGTCTCGCCGCCGAGGCGCAACTCCGCTTCCGGGCCGAGCGGCACGATCCGGACGTCGCCGGTCAGCGTGCCTACGGCCACATGCCCGCGATCGGGGCTGACCGCGAGCGCTGCCGCACCCGGACTGAACGCGGACAGGGCCGCCGCGCCCCGCCAGGCCAATGACCACAACTTGATCGCCTTGCGGCCATCGTAGGTCAGAAGCAGCGCCGAACCGGGCAGGAAGCGGGGCTGTGCCGCGGCAGTCGCCGGCGCACTGCCCGCTCCGCCCATGCCCGGCTGGATGGCGAAGCCCACCCGCTCGCCACCCGGCAGAGCCAGCAACTCGAAGCCGCGGCTCAGGTTGCCGGCGACCAGACCGGTGCCGTCCGGAGAAAACGCCGTTTGCCACCTGCCGCTGCCCGCACGGGCCAGCACCGGGCGGCAGCCCGCGGTGAGGTCCCAGAGGCGCAGATGACCCGTACTGTCGGTCGTCAGTAGCCAGCGGCCGCCCGGATCGAAACTCACCGAGAGCGGTTCGCCGGGGTGCTCGCACTCGGCGAGCAGCGAACGCTCGCGCACGCGCCACACGCGTACGAAATGCTCACCGTCGCTGACGGCCAGCAACTCACCCCGCGCATCGACCGCCGCCACCGGAGTCGCGCTGCCGGTCACGATGCTGCCGATGGCGGTCATGCCCTTGAGATCCCAGAGCGTCTGGCTGCTCGCATCCGGGCCCTGCTCGCTGGCGTGGACGAGGTAGCGACCGTCCGCAGACATCAGGGGCATCCCGGAACGCTCCCCGGCCAGGCGCGGCAGCCGGCCGACAACCCGTCCGCTGGCGGCCTCCCGCAATTCCAGCTCCCGCTCGCCGATCAACATGACGGCAGAGTGGCCGAGCACGAATCGCGCGCTCACCAGTTCGGCCGGCCGCGGCAGGCGCGCGATCGACCGCCCGGAAGCGACGTCCCATACGACGATGTCACCACGGCTGGCCGCATCGGCCGACCAGGACAGAGCCCTGCGCCCGCCGGGGCCCAGCACGCTCATGGCCGCGAGCGCCGGCTGCGGCTCGGGAATCGCCCCTGTCCCGTCAGCGCCCGCCGCCGGCACATCGTGGACCGCGACCCCGTCGATCTCGATCGACCACGTCAGCAGGCTGCCGGCAACACCCTGGCGGACGTCGGAGAACATGCCACTCCAAGTTCCAGCCGCGCTTTGCTCGAGCAATGGCAACAGCTCCCGGTGCTGGCGCGAATCGAAGCGGAACTCGCCCGCGTGACCGCTCGCGCGAGCGTCGGCAATGCGCAACATCGCCTGCCGACCGGAGGGCGCGCGAAGCACGACCTCGACGTCCTGCGCCCGGGCATGGTTCAGGCGCAAGGTCAGCAACAGGCGGCGCCCGGAGCGTGCAGCCGGGAACACGAGCCGGCGCTGCAGCGGCCGCACTTCCTCGGCGGACAACGCCAGCCGTTGCTCGCGCTGGATGCTGCCGTTGCCGATGCGCCAGACCGCAACCTCGTGCCGTTCGTCCAGCGTGGTGATGAGTCCGCTGTCCGGATCGACCTCGAGACTCGTCAGCGGCGCGTCGGGACGCGCGGTGGCCAGCAGGCCCTCCATACTGCTGCCCAGCAATTCGGCCAGTTGTATTTCACGCTCGCGCGTCGGTTCCATCAGGCTCTGCAGCGTGTAGAGAATCGCGCCATCACGATCACCGCGCTCAGCCATGGTGGCGGCGCGACGATCCCAGAACTCGGCGAGCAGCAGCCGGGCGCGCGCCTCGCCACCGGGAAGACCCGCGAGCCGCTCGCCAATGCGCTGTACCTCGGGCAGGCGATCGGCGCGCCGACTCCGGCCGACCAGGTAATCGGCGAACAGGCGGTCGGCTTCCGCACCGAAGCCGGGGAACATGCGCAGCCGTTCCCAGGCGTCGCGCGCCACCACGAACGACTGCCGGTCCGCCTTGAGCGCGCTTACGTAGGGTCGCGGCAGGTACTCGCTGTACCAGACGGGCAGCACCACCACCGCCAGCACGAGCGCCAGCACGGCTGCCACGCCCTGCCAGGTGAACGGCAGGTTGCGATTCACCCAGAGCATGGTGAAGGCGCCCGCATAAACGCGGTTGCGGAGCGCGAGTACGCCGTCGGCATCCACGATCAGACCGAGATCGAGCAACTCGCGCTGCGCCGGCTGCGCGCGCTCCGCCGGTATCCGGCTGCCCTTGCTCACGCGTCCGTAAAGGGTCAGGCAGGCGGCCCGTCGCGGTGTTCGCCGGGTGGCCTGTGCCGCGAGGTACGCGAGATGCGAATCGCCGCGCAGCGAGTTGCGACCGAAGAAGAGCCGCGCCACTGTCCGGTCGATGCTGGCCTCATCCACCTGCAGCGGCGTGCGTCGCGCGAGCGCGCGGTACACCTTCTGCGAAAGATACGGCTGGCCGGCGGTCCAGTGCCAGACCCGTTCGGCCACCACGCTGCCCGCCGCGGCGGAAATATCCAGCCCGCGACTGAACGTGCGCAACTCGCCGGGCTGAAAGTCGCGCAGCTCGACTGCGGCGCTGATGCCGAAGAGAGAATCGTGCCGGGAGCGGAGCAGGTGCGCGGCGCCCGTGATGCCGAGCAGCCCGAATGTCAGGCGCTGGTACTCCGGCTCGGTGGCACGGGCGTCGAAGCAGGCGCGGATCGCGTCGAAAACATCCCAGGCTTCACGCTGCGCCGAGACTGCCTCGATACGATCGAGCAGGAGCACGATCGGCCGGTTGGTGCTCTGGAGGACGACTTCCAGAAAAAAATCACGCAGCCGCTGGCGGATCGTCAGGCCGCTGCGCGACTGCCACCAACCGGTCATCTCCGAGCGGATGCGCAACTCGCGCACGATGCGATAGGCGAAGCTGTAATACCAGCGCCCGACATCGTCGGCCACGTTGCGGCCCCCGATGTCGGCGAGATCCAGGGTGGCAACCTCGATTCCTTCGCTGCGCAGGCGATGGGCGGCCTGCGCCAGCAGGCTCGTCTTGCCCATCTGGTGCGGCGCCAGCACGTGACAGAAGTCACGCGCGCGCAGCCGCTCGTACAACTGCTGATCGGCCTCGCGGAAAATATAGACCTGCCGGTCGGGCGGCACCGGGCCGCCGACCACGAAGAAGCTGTCGTCTGGTCCTGTTGTCCTGCTCATGACGGGCTCGGCGCGATTCTCTCCGAACGCCGCGGCGATGACCAATGCGCGCGGGCTTCCCGGATTGCACGCCCCGGCCCTTGTTCCTATGATTCGCCCGGTCCACGCCCATGTCACTGACGAGCGCATCCATTTTCGGCACCGCGGTCCTGCTCCCTGGGAATCCGCCGGTGATCTGCCGTGACACTGCAGCAGCACGCCGCTGGGCACGGCCCATCGCACGGTGGCTCGCGCGGCGCGAGATGCGCGCGCTCGTCGCGCTCGCCGGCGAAGAGTCGATCCCGGTACTGCTCGGCTGGGACGGGCGGCGGCTGTATCGGAGCGCAATCCAGGGCAACACGCTGCGCGTGGCCGCTCCGCGCGACCCGGCGTACTTTCGCGCGGCGCTGCGGGTGCTCGCGCGCATGCACCGGCGCGGCGTAGCGCACAACGACCTCGCGCGCGAGGAGAACCTGCTGGTGACTGCGGCAAACCGACCGGCGCTGATCGATTTCCAGCTCGCCTGGTGCGACCGCTCGCGCGGGCGCCTGTTTCGCCTGATGGCGCGCGAGGATCTGCGTCACCTGCTCAAACACAAGCGGTGCTATTGTCCCGAACGACTCACGGCACGGGAACGCCGCCTGCTCGCCACGCCTGGCGCCGCGGCGCGGCTGTGGCGCGCCGGGCCGCAACGCCTGCTGGCCTCGCTGGCAAGGATGCTGACACCGCGCCCCTGAACTGACCGCGCGCCGCCCGTGCAGGCTGCAAAGGAGTACCGACTTGGAGATCTCTCAACCGAACAACGCCACGCCTGAACTGCGCACCGAGCGCAGGTTCGGCATCCGGGTCGGCTCTCCGCCCGGCGATCCATTCTCCCGCCTCGTCGGCGCCGACTGGCACAACCTGCGATGGTTCGCGACGCGGGAGGAGCGCGACCAGGCCTTGCGGGAGATCGCCTCGAGGCACCGCTACTCGCGCATCGGTGACGAGCCGAGCATCGTGCTGGAACCCGTCGAGCGCTGACCCGGCCCGGGCCGGCCCGCTCGCCGCCGATGAACCGCTTCACCCGGTCCTGCTGCCTGCTTGCCGGGGCCATGGCCGTGGCCGCAGGGGCCGCCGAGCCGGCGGGCCGGATCGTGGTGACCGCGCAGCGCGAGCCCACCGATTCACTCACCCTGGTCGGCAATACGGCACGCATCGAAGAGGACCGGCTGCGCCTGCTCGCGCCGACACATGCCGCCGACCTCGGCCGCCAGGCAGCAGGCACCTGGCTCGCGCGCGGCGCGCAGCAGGAGAGCCTGCCGGCCATACGCTCCCCGGTGCTCACCGGGCCCGGCTCCTGCGGCGCCTTCCTGATGCTGGAGGACGGCATCCCGGTTCGACCGGCCGGGTTCTGCAACGTCAACGAACTGTTCGAGGTACTCACCGAGCAGGCCGTTGCCATGGAAGTGCTGCGCGGTCCGTCCGGTGCCCTGTACGGCGCGGGCGGCATGCACGGTACGCTGAACTTCCTGCTGCCTGAACCGGGCGGCCCCGACGGTGTGTCGGGCAGCGGCGAGCTCGGCCCGAATCACTACTGGCGTGGCACGACCCGCTGGGACGCGCACACCGCCGGCGCTGCCCTCACCGGCGGCGTCATGGTCGATCACGACGGCGACTTCCGCGACGATGCGGGTTACCAGCAGGCGAAGGGCTTCGCCAAGCTGCGCCGTGAACTGGCGTCGGGCGAACTCGACGTCGGCTTCACGGCAACAGTGCTGGACCAGGACAGCGCCGGATACATCGTCGGCAAAGACGCGTACCGCGACCCTGCCCTGCGCACCGAGAACCTCAATCCGGGATCCTACCGCGACGCCGACAGCCAGCGACTGCAGGCGCACTGGATTCCGGCCGCAGATCATCCCTGGGCAGGCACGGACCTGCGCGCCTTCCTGCGCCGTTCCAGCATGGAGTTCCTGCAGCACTTCCTGCCCGGGCAGCCGCGCGAGGAAAACAGCCAGTGGAGCGGCGGGCTGATGGCGCTGCGGGAGCGCGAACTCACAGGCGATGCGCGGCTCGCCCTCGGGCTCGACCTCGAGTTCGCCCACGGGACACTCGAGGAATTCCAGGCCGGTGAATCGGGCCTCGGCACGAGCCCGCCCGGCCAACACTACGACTATGTCGCGCAAAGTTATCTCGGCGCGCCATTTGTGCGCCTCGCCCTGCCGCTCACGCCGGCCTGGCTGCTGCAGCTCGGGCTGCGTGCCGAGTACATGCTCTACGACTACGACAACCGCATGATCGACGGCAACACCCGCGACGACGGCACGCCGTGCACTCCCGCGCCCTGCCGGTTCAGCCGGCCGGCCGATCGCAGCGACGATTTCCTCAATCTCGCGCCCGACATCGGCCTGCTGTATCGCCTGTCGCCCGTAACCTCCGCCTACGCGCGACTCATTCGCGGTTTTCGCCCGCCGCAGGCGACCGAGCTCTACCGGCTGCAGGCGCAGCAGGCGGTGGCCGATCTCGATTCGGAAACGCTCGACAGCGCCGAGCTCGGGCTGCGCTGGCAGCCGGGCCCGCTGCGCCTCGAACTCGTGGGCTTCCTCATGAAGAAGCGCGATTACATCTTCCAGGATGCCGACCGGTTCAATGTAAGCGACGGCAGGACGCGCCATCGCGGCCTGGAGCTGCAGGCCGACGCCCGGGCGTCGGCCGGGGCGTATGCAGGCTTCGCCGGAACCTGGGCGAGGCACAGTTACGGCTTCAGCAGCAGCACGCCCGGCGGCGAGCGGATCGTCACGGGCAACGACGTCGACACTGCCCCGCACACACTGGCAAGCGCGCACATCGGCCTCGACCGCAGTGTCGGGCTCGCCGAGTTCGAATGGGTGCACGTCGGCTCGCATTACCTCGACGCGGCCAACACGGCGCGCTACGGCGGCCACAACCTCCTCAACCTGCGCGCCCTCTGGCGGGCCACGCCAGCCCTGTCGCTCACCCTGCGGGTGAACAACCTGGCCGATGAGTACTACGCCGAGCGTGCGGACTTCGCCTTCGGCGACTACCGCTACTTTCCGGGCCGCGACCGCGAGCTGTACGTGGAACTCGCCTACAACGGCCGCTGAACGGCTGCATCCGTAGTTTCCGGCGGGTTGTCCGCGCCCGCCAACTTCACGATAATTGGCGCCCCTCGCCGGGCAGGGACCCGGCATCTTCGTTTCCGGACGCAATATCTAAGGAGTGCCGCTACATGGCCGAGCCCAGGATCACCGCCCCGGCGGGTGGCGCGAAAATCAGCATCGAGAACGGCACGCTGCGGGTGCCGGACCACCCGATCATCCCGTTCATCGAGGGCGATGGCACCGGCCCGGACATCTGGCGCGCTTCGGTGCGGGTGCTCGATGCCGCGGTGGAGAAATCCTACGGCGGCAAGCGCAAGATTCACTGGGTCGAAGTCTTCGCGGGCCAGAAGGCCTTCGACCAGTTCAACACCTGGCTTCCGGACGCGACGGTCGCCGGCTGCCGCGAGTACCTCGTCTCCATCAAGGGGCCGCTCACGACGCCGATCGGCGGCGGCATCCGCTCGCTGAACGTGGCGCTGCGTCAGCTCCTCGACCTCTACGTCTGCCTGCGCCCCGTGCGCTGGTTCAAGGGCGTGCCCTCGCCGGTGCGCGCACCGGAAAACGTCGACATGGTGATCTTCCGCGAGAACACCGAGGACATCTACGCGGGCATCGAGTTCGAGGCAGGATCGGAGAGCAATCGCAAGTTCCTCGATCTCTTCAAGAGCAGCTTCCCGAAGGAATTCGGCAAGATTCGCTTCCCGGAAACCTCCGGCATCGGCATCAAACCGGTGTCACAGGACGGCACCGAGCGGCTGTTCCGCGCCGCAATCGAGTACGCACTCGCCAACAAGCGCAAGAGCGTCACGATCGTGCACAAGGGCAATATCATGAAGTTCACGGAAGGCGCCTTCCGGAACTGGAGCTACGCGCTGGCCGAACGCGAGTTCGGCAACAAGGTCTACACCTGGGAGCAATGGGAGCGGACCAAAGCGGCGCAGGGCGAGAAAGCGGCCAATGCGGAGCAGGATGCGGCACTGAAGGCCGGGCGCGTGCTCATCAAGGACGCGATCGCCGACATCACGCTCCAGCAGGTGCTGACGCGCCCGAAGGAGTTCGACGTCATCGCCACCATGAACCTGAACGGCGACTATCTCTCCGACGCGCTCGCCGCGCAGGTGGGCGGCATCGGTATCGCGCCGGGCGCCAACATCAACTACGTCACCGGCCACGCGGTGTTCGAGGCCACCCACGGCACCGCGCCCAAGTATGCGAACCTCGACAAGGTGAACCCGGGCTCCGTCATTCTCTCGGGCGAGATGATGCTGCGCTACATGGGCTGGACCGAGGCGGCCGACCGCATCATCACGGCCATGGACCGCACCATCGGCCAGAAGTCCGTGACCTACGACTTCGCGCGGCTCATGGAGGGCGCACGCGAGGTGAAGTGTTCCGAGTTCGGCGACCTGCTGATCCGGAACATGTAGTAGCGGCACCGGTCACCACGCACAGATGCTCACCAGGCCGCAGTTCTGGATCCTGACCGCCGCTGGCGCCGTCGCCATTGCGCTGGCAGCGGTCAACATGGTGCTCTTCGAAGCCAACCGCGAGCTGCAGGCGCAGGCGTCCTCGCGCGCCCAGTTCATTCAGGAGAGCATCGCGCTGGAAAACCTCTACCGGGAGATCGTCCAGGGGCTCGCTGACCGCGCCGCGCGCACCCGTGACGAGCAGGTTCGTGGCCTGCTCGCCGCTGAGGGATTCAACGTGGAGTTCGCTCCGCCCGTCACCAGCCCGGAAACCGGGCCGGCAGCGAAGCGATGAACTCCGGATCCGAACCGGCAGCAGCGCTCGCCCGCGCCACGGGATACGGCATCTTCGCCCCGGCGTTGATGCTGGCGCTGGCCGTGATCAGCTGGTCCGGGTTCCAGGCCGCGCAACTCGTACGCGAGCGTGGCAATCTGCAGACCGCCATCGGGAACCAGGATACGCGGGTCGAGCAGTCGCAGAAACTGCGCTCGCGCTTCGAATCGCTCACCACCGGCCTCGCAAGACTCGCGCGCACCGGCAATGCCAACGCCACCGTGCTGGTGGAAGAGTTGCGCCGGCGCGGCTTCAAACTCGAGGGCGACGACCCGCAGGGACCCGCACCGGGCTCAGCGCCCGGACCGTGAGGCGGGCGCGGCCGCCCGCGCGCAGATCTCCTCGAAGACCCGCGCGACCGCGAGATGGGACGCATGCTGCTCGACATGGCTGCGCGCGGCCACCGCCAGTTCCCGGCCGCGTTCGGGCTGCTTCAGCAACCGCAGGAGCGCAGCCGCAAAGGCTTCTGGCGCATCGGCCAGCTCGTAGTGCCGGCCCGGAGCCAGCGGTAAGCCCTCGACGCCGATGGCGGTTGAAACCACCGGACAGCCCATCGCCATCGCCTCGAAGACCTTCAGGCGCGTGCCGCCGGCCACCCGCAGCGGAATCACACAGGCCTGCGCCGCGCGGATGTAGGGCCGCACGTCGTCCACGAAACCCGTGAAAGTCCACCGATGCCCGCTGCGCCGGGCCGCCTCGACGAGCCGCGCCGGCGGGTTGCGGCCGATCACCGTGAAGCGCGCCTGCGGCCGGACCGCCGCCACGCGTGGCCAGATTTCCGCCAGGAAGAACTCGATGGCATCGATGTTGGCGAGCCAGTCCATGGAGCCGGAGAAAACGACCTGTGGTTCCGGGCTTGCAGCCGGCAGCGCGAACTCGTGCAGTGCCAGGTTGACGCCGGTCGGAATCACCGCGGCATGGGTGACGCCGAAACGCGATTCGAAGAAGGCCCGGTCGCGCTCGGCGACCGCGACCACCGCGTCGTAGCGCGCGAGCTCGCCGCGTTCGAAGCGTTCCATCTTGCGCGCCTGGCCGCGCCAGAAGGCCCGCAACGGCGTTGGAGCGACCTCGGCGTGGCGGCGAAAGATCTCGGCCTCGACGTTATGGGTGAACAGCACCGCAGGCACGTCGTGGAACTGCGGCACCAGCAGCCCCGCATGCGGAAAATCGACCACCACGACCTCGGGCCGCCGCGCCAGCTCGGCTGCGATTACGGGCACCGCCGGCGGCCAGCGGTCGGTCGCAACCGGGATCGGCAACGGCGAAACCAGGTGGCGCATGCGTGTGAGGGGAAACAACCGGTGGCGTTGGGGCTCCGGCCAGGTGACGAGCCGGTCGCAGAGCGTATCGAGCGCCGCGCGGTCCGCTGCGAGCTTCGCGGGCGTGGCCGGGCACGCCAGTACCACGGCGAAGCGGCCACCTTTCAGACCCATCAGCACGTCGCGGGTGCGGATCTTGCCGCCCGAATCGGCGGGCAGCAGATAACGCGGCGAGACGAAAAGCAGCGTGGGCCGTTCGCTCATCGGGAGGTCATCTCGGTCACGAATGCAGTATTGCATGGCCTGCGGCCATGGTTGCGTGGGTCCGTCTCGGTCTCGACAGTGTCCCTGTCGTTGGCGTTGCTCATCAGCCCGGCACCTGCAGTCTCGCAATCTCATCCCGGTAATGCCGCTCTTCCGCCACAGCCCGCGCATCGCTCCAGCCCAGGTGCTGACGCACGATCGCCAGCGCCGCCGGCAGGACCGCGGTGCCGAGGTCCGCACCGAGCCCGAGCATCGTGCGACGCATGAGACAGTCGGCGAGCGTCGTTGCCAGCTCATCCTCGAAGGCGAAGACGATCTCCGCGGCGAGCGCATGACTGCGCGGGCAGATCTCCGCAGCCAGAGCCGGCGTCTTCGCGGCCAGGGCGGCCACCGCGGCCGCACGCGTCCCGTATAGCCCGGTAAGGCGCGCAGCCGTCGCCGCCGACAGGCCAGAACGGCCGCAGAGCTCGGCAGCGAGCGGCACCGGGTCGGCAAGCGCACCGGGCAATGGCCGCCGGGCCGTGTCGCATGACCGCAGGCTCCCCGGCACCTTGCGGGCGAGACGGTTCACCACCTGCTCGGCAAGGCTCCGGTAGGTGGTGAGCTTGCCGCCGATGACAGAGTACAGGCCGCGCGCAACGGTGCGATGGTGGCGGATCAGGTGCCGGCGCGTGATCGCAGCCTGCTCGGCCGCCGCAACCGCCGGCAGCGGACGCACGCCAACGTAGCAGTACCGGATATGCGCGCGATCGAGCGCCGCGGCCGGGAACAGCCGCGAGGTCTCGGCGAGGAGATAGTCGATTTCGCCGGGGTCGGCCGCCACCCGCGCAGGGTCCCCGTCGAAGGCGACGTCGGTTGTGCCGATGAGCGTCATGCCGTTCCACGGCAGCACAAAGAACGGTCGCCCGTCCGCGCCCGCCTCCGCGTAACAGGCCGACGCGCCGAGTCCGGGCAAGGCATCCACGACAATGTGCGTGCCCCGGGAACCGCCGATGAAACGGCGCAGGCGCCGGCCCGGCAACGAGCCGACGAGCTGGTCCACCCACGGCCCGGTGGCGTTCACCACCAGCGGCGCGGCAAGTCGGCTCACCGCCCCGTCGCGCAGGTCGCGCACCTCGACACCGATGACTCGCCCGCCATCGACCTGGATGCGTTCGGCACGCGTCCAGGCGCGCAACTGCGCGCCGGCCTGCTGCGCGTCGAGCAGGTTCTCCAGCACCAGCCGTTCCGGGAACACCACCTGCGCGTCGAAGTAGCTCGCCGCACCCCGCAGGGTCTCGGTCTGCAGGCCGGGCAGCGCCGCGACCGCACCAGCCACATCGAGCATCCGGTGACGCGGGAGCGACTTGCCGGCGGAGAGCAGGTCGTAGAGCCACATGCCGGCGCGGATCGTCGCGCGGCCCCGGCGGCCACCGCGGTATACCGGAATCACCAGCGGCAGCGGCCGCACCAGGTGCGGCGCGGTGCGGAGCAGTATTTCGCGCTCGCGCAACGATTCGAAGACGAGGGAAAATTCCGCGAACTCCAGGTACCGCAGCCCACCGTGGATCAGCCGGCTCGACCAGCGCGAGGTGGCGTTGCAGAAATCACCCTGCTCGACCAGGCATACGCGCATCCCGCGGCAGGCGGCATCGCGCGCAATGCCGGCGCCGTTGATGCCGCCGCCAATGATGATCACGTCAAAGGACACGCACTGCGTTTCCGTTCGCCAGGCAGCGCGGAGCCTAGCATGGCACGGGCAGCGGGCACCGCTGGCGCAGTTCACATCGTCGCGGACCGCCGGTCCGGGCCGTACGGCCGGCGAGGCCCACGCTGCGCGGCAGTTGGTGAGCGACCCGCCTCTCCCGAAGGGCCGCGCTCCAATGCTGGCCAGTGCTGCCGTGGTCACCCGCGCGGCAGGTGCCGCCCCGCACGCGCTCCGGTATTCAGTTGCAGGCGCGATCCGCCGGCCGCCCGCCTGCCCGCGCCGTGCACCCCCGCGCGAAAACACCCGGCGCCCGCAGGCGATCCGTGCTAAGGATATGTGCCTGATGCCGGGAATGGAGTGCCGAGGATGCCAACACGCTGGTCGACCATGATCCGACTGCCGGCATTTCACCGGCGAGTTGTATCCGACGGTGGCGGGACGACGAAAATGCGAGTCAGCTCGCTGTCCGCGGCAATGCTCGCCCTGGCCGTCTCGTGCCCATCGGCAAGCGCCGCGCTGCCCCCGCCCACCTCTGCCGAGTTCTGCGTCGCCGTGCAGAAGCTCCTGGCGAGCACGAACGTCGAAGGAGAAAACACCGTCTTCACCGATATGCGGGACTACCGCAAGTCGAAGCCCATGGTCGATCCGTTGCAGATCTTCCAGGTGGTGAGTTACGCCGGTGCGATGCCCGTCATGGTCTCGTGCAAGGTCAAGACCGCCGCGCACCTGCGCGCCGCCTACGGGGAACAGGCGGCAGGTGAGCAACGATTCTGTCCGGCGGTCACGCGCCAGGTGCTGGCCGAGGCGGTCGCGCAGCTTCAGGCGTCGGGCCAGGGCGCGGCAGCGGAGCGTGCGGCGGCGTTCATCGTCGATGACAACGAACCCTATGCCACGGGCAGCAGCTACCTCGCCGACTTCGCGCTGAGCTACCGCGCTGATGACGGGCGGGTGCACCTCAACTCGCCCGGCCTGTTCCAGGATTACGACAGCTGGTTCACCCCGCTCCTGCCGGAGCGCTTCCAGGGGCAAAGTTACTGTCATCTCCCCACGGTGGACTACATCAAGGCACTGGCGACCGGGGCGATGCAGCCGGGCACCGTCATGACAGGCGCCGAAGACGCGCCGGTGACGCCAAGGTAACCGGGCTCCCGCCGGTGCACGGCGTGGCGGATGGACCTGCTCGCCGGGCCTCCGGACTCTCCCCGTCCCCGGGCCTCGCCGCCGGCTGCGGCGCCGGCTGAGCACACCGGCAGGCGTCAGCCGACGAGCCGATCGCGGTGGCGCAGGACCGGAAACCAGCGGGCCCAGAGCGCGGCGACCGCGAGGGTTCCGATGCCTCCGACCACCACGCAGGCCACGGTGCCGATCAATGCGGCGAGCACACCCGACTCGAACTCGCCCAGTTCGTTCGAAGCGCCGATGAACACCGAGTTCACCGCCGAGACGCGGCCACGCATCTCATCCGGCGTCTCGATCTGCACCAGGGTCTGGCGGATCACGACACTCACCATGTCGGCCGCGCCGAGCACGAACAGGAAGGCCAGCGACAGCGGGAAGCTCCTGGACAACCCGAAACCGATGGTAGCGACGCCGAAGATTGCGACCGCCTGGAACATGCGCAGTCCCGCGCGCCGCTCCAGCGGCCGCCAGGCGAGGAACAGAGCCGTGGCGAGCGCACCGGCCGCAGGCGCGCTGCGCAACAGTCCGAGGCCCGACGGGCCGACCTCGAGTATGTCGCGGGCGAATATCGGCAACAGCGCGGTGGCGCCGCCGAGCAGGACCGCAAAGAGATCGAGCGAGATCGCGCCGAGCACTGCCGGACGCGAACGGATGAAGCTGATGCCGGCAAGCAGGCTTTCGCGCGTCACCCGCCCCGCCTGGGACGCTACTGCCCGATGCCGGATCATGGCGAAAAGCAGCGAGGTGGCGAGAAACAGCACGGCGACCGCCGCGAACACCACGACCTCGCCGAGGACATACAGCACCCCGCCGACCGCCGGACCGATGATGGTCGCGGTCTGCCAGCCGGAGGAAGCCCAGGCAATCGCCGCGCCAAACTCCTCGCGCGGCACGAGATTCGGCAACAGCGCCTGCCCGGCCGGGTTCGCGAAGGCGCGGGTTGCGCCGAACACGAGCACCAGCGCGTACACCTGCCACATCTCGCTGGTACGGGTCCAGGCGCAGGCCAGCAGGCCGAGCGCGGTCAGCACCGTGAGCAGGTAACAGCCGACGAGGATCGCACGCCGGTCGTAACGGTCTGCCACGTGCCCGGTGACCAGCGCCAACCCGATCGCCGGCAGAAAGGTCGCAAGCCCGACGAGGCCGAGCGCGAGCGGGCTCCCCGTGATGTCGTACACCAGCCAGCCGACGGCCACGTTCTGCACCTGCACCGCCATCGCCGACAGGAACCGCCCGGCCAGGAACAGCGCGAAATCGCGGTGGCGCAGGACGCCGCGCGACGGCAGCATGCCGTTCATGCGCCCGCGGCCCGGCGCCAGACCAGCGCCTGGTTGTTCGCCGGCATGGCGTGGTCAGCGTGCAGCGACAACCCCTGCGCGCGCGCCAGACTGTCGACCATCTCGAAATCGCGCACGCCGCTCAGGGGGTCGCGGGCTCTCAGCCACTGATGGAATGCCGCGTTGCTCGGCGTCGTGAACCGCCCGCCGTACCGCAACGGGCCGTAGACGCAGAGCACGCCACCGGGCGCGAGGACCTCGCCCACGCCCAGGAAGAACTGTTCCACCTGCGCCGCGGACATGATGTGCAGCGTATTGGCGCTGAACACCGCGTCGAACTCCCGCGCCGTCCAGGGACGGCTGGCGACATCGAGTGCGATCGCCGCGCGAACGTTCGCCGGTGCCTCCGCCTGCAGGCGCGCGCGCAGCGCAGCCAGCCCGGTCGCGAGCTCACTCGGTTGCCAGTGCAGATCGGGAAGATGGCGGGCAAACCAGACTGCATGCTGCCCGGTGCCGCTACCCACCTCCAGCACCTCTGTTGCACCGGCCAGCGCATCACGCAGCACCTCGAGGATCGGGTCCTTGTTGCGCTCACAGGACTCCGAATACGGCAGCGATCCGGCGCAATTCATCGCTGGCGTTCGTGGTCTGCAGGCACGGCGGACGACCGCACCGGGCCATCATCGCGGAGGGCAGGCAGACAAAGAGTGAAAGGACGGGTCTTCATCGAGTGCGCCGGCGCCACGGTAGCTGCAGGCATCACGCCGATCAACTGGCCGCTGCGTGCCGGAAGCGCGACCACCGCATCGTCCAGCGACGACCCACGGCATTCCCGCAGATCGGCGCAGAACCAAAAAAAAGCCCCGGACGAGCCGGGGCTTTGTGTCGAAACGCAGAACCGCGATCAGGCGGCTTTGAGGTTCGACGCCGCGGGCTTGCCGCGCTCATTCACGACTTCGAAGGAAACCTTCTGCCCTTCGTTCAGGGTCGGCAGGCCGGCAGCCTGCACCGCGCTGATGTGGACGAAGACATCCTTGGAGCCGTCGGACGGCTGGATGAAACCATAGCCCTTCTGGGCGTTGAACCACTTCACTGTACCGGTAGTCACGTAAAAAGCACTCCAATAGATTGATAACTCCGTTTGCCACTGCGGCCAGGCCGCCCCGGCAAACGTGGCGCCACGGTATGCTTTCCGGGCGACCGGGTCAACCGTCTGGCGCACCCGGACGGACTCGAACCGCCGACCCCCTGGTTCGAAGCCAGGTGCTCTATCCAACTGAGCTACGGGTGCGCGCCAAGCAGCACGATTATCTCTCACCACGAGGCAAGCCAACGGCGCTGCGCGCCGTGGTGCTCCCCTCGGCCCGCAAGCGGACCTCGGGTCCGGCCGCTCGCTTGCACGCTCGCGGCGTTCGCGGCTGGCCGGCCCTTCGCCCGGCCCGGCACTGCGTGCCGCCGCCGCTCACCCAACTGAGCTACGGGTGCGCGCGCTCTACCAGCCTACCGCCGTGCGGCCATCATCTTCATGAAGCCATCGAAGGCGGTGCCATACGCATTGAGCACCTCGGCACACACCGCGTGCTTGTCCATCGCCTTCCACCAGGTCGCCAGCCGGCCACCCGCCACCGGGTCGGGAATGTCGAACTGACCCGCGGTGATGATCTTGCGTGTCATCGCGATGGTCGGGCCGAGTGCGCAGTCACCGAAAGTCGGTGTCGCGCCGACGCAGAACGGCCCGGCACCCATCACCTGCTCGAGGTAGCCGCAGACCTTCACGATCTCCTTGCCCGCGGCCTCCACGGCAGCCGCATCACGCTTGGCCGGATTCATGTGCCGGAACAGTGGTCCGACCTGGACGGCGAGATACAGATCAGTGATGCGCCCAACGAGGCGGCTGCGCGCGCGTTCGAGCGGTTCCGCGGGCAGGCCCGATTGCTTCGGGTAAACATCCTCGAGGTAATCGCAGATGATGGTGGACTCCCCGATGCCCTTCCCGTCCACCTCCAGCGCCGGCATCTTGCCGATCGGATTGAGCTTCAGGAATTCGGGGCTTTTAATGCCGCCCCCGGGGGCTTCCTCGAGCGGCAGATCCACGCCCTTGAGCTTCGCAAACATGACGACGCGTGCGACATAGGGCGAGGCGATGGAACCGTAAAGCTTCATGACTGTTCTCCGATTGTTCTTCCGGCGCAGGTGCACATGTTCCCGCAGCGCCCGCCTCCCGGTCAACGCCGGTGAATGCCGCAAGGCGGACCGCTGCCTCAACCAGCCGGCCGGGCGGCTGCTGCGGTCGGGCCGTTGCCGCCGGCGTGCCCGGGGTTACGATCACCGCGTGCTGGCGTGGCGCCAAGCACCGTGCGACGCATCGTGCTTGGCGAGGCGGATGCCGCCGGGGGCGCGACCACCGCATCGTCCACCAATGACCCACGACATTCCCGCAGATCGGCGATGAACCAAAAAAAGGGCCGGATCATTCGATCCGGCCCTTCCGACGCGCGCTGCAGGCAGGAGGATCAGTCGCAGTAGTTCGGATCGCCCGGGCTCAGTGAGTCGATCCAGGCGCCGATGGCATCACGCTCACTCTGCGGCAGCATGACTCCGACCGGCGGCATCGGCGCCGTCGTGCTGTTGATGCGCTGCCAGAGAATGCTGGTCTCCTTAACTCCCGGCGTCACGACCGGCCGCGGTCGCGGGGCGCTGCCTAGCTGCAGGTTTTCACAGGTCGTCAGGCTCAGGCCGCGCGCAGCGCCATGGCAACCGGTGCACACGCGGTTGAACACCGGCTGCACATCGCAGTCGTAGCTCAACGGGCCGCCCGAGGAAGTCACGGTGACCGTCACCGACGCCGAGGCGACGGCACCGCGGTCGTCGGCCACCTCGACCGTGGCGACATAGGTGCCGTTGCACTGGTAGGAATGGCTCGGATTGAGGTCGGTACTGGTGGTGAAGTCACCGAACTTCCACAGCACGGAAGCGATGCTGCCATCCGGATCGACCGCGTTGGCCGTGAAGCTCACGGGCAGCGGCTCGACACCAGAACTCGGTGCTGCAACCGGCGCAACCGTCGGCGACAGATTCGGCGAGATCTTGTCCACCAGCGAGTTGATCAACACCTGGTTGATCGCGATCAGGCGCGCTTCGGCAGCCGGGTCGACCAACCGTTGCGCGATGCGTCCCGTCAGTTTCTCCGCCTTGTCGAGCGCACCAGCCAGGTCGCCCTTATTCAGCTTCTGGGTGACCTGATTGACCTGGGCATTGAGCGCAGTGCGGCCGCCATGCCCACCCTGGAAGGCGCTGTTCGGCAGATCGGCGATCACGTTCTGCATGCCCTTGATCTGCTGGCTGAGGCCCGGCGTATAGATCTCCACCGAATTCAGCAGCACGGCACCCGGCGAGACGAAGCCGCCGGAGATCATTACCCGGCCGTCATCCAGCGTCAGGCCGCTGAACTCGTCGCGACCGGTGGACATGATCCCGGAGAGCTGCCAGTTACCGGTTGCCGGGTCGTAGACTTCGGAGGAGTTCTGGAAGAACGTCAGGTTGCCCGCTCCCACCTTGGTGGAAACGCCACCGGCAATCAGCAGGGTCCCGTCCAGCAACCCCTGCGCGCCGATGTCGATGCGCTTTTTGAACATCGGGTTGATCGACGTCCAGGTACGGGTCGCGGGATCGAAGATTTCACTCTCGTTCGTGATGATGCCGCCCGCCGAATTGTGCGGCGGGTTGTAGTACGCGGAGCCCTGCACGATTCGCCCATCCCGCAGCTTGCCGGGAATCTGGGCGAGGTGTGAATAGATCATGGGCGCCGTGGCGGTGAAGGTATTCGTCACCGGGTCGTAGACCTCCGAGGCATTGGTCGGGAAAAACGTTCCCGTACCCGAGGAACCGCCCGAAAGCAGCACGGTGCCGTCGTCGAGTTCGTTGGCGCTGTGCCCGAGCCGCGGCGTCACCATGTTGCCGACCAGTGTGAACATCCCCGTCGCCGGATCGAAGAGTTCCGCCGACTGGATGGGCTGCTGGGTGAACGTGCTCACACCGTTGCCGCCGCCGGCGATGAGCACCATGCCGTTCGGCAACAGCGTCGCCGTATGACTGCGGCGCGCAGCGTTCATCGGCCCGGCGGTCTGGGTCCAGGTGTCGGTTACGGGATCGTAGACCTCTGCCGTGGCGAGGACGACGCCGGTGGCCGACGTGGAACCGGTACGCCCGCCGGTCACGAGGACACGCCCGTCTGCGAGTGCGGTCGCAGTATGCGACCAGCGCGGTACGGTCATTGGCGCAGCCGGCGTGATGCTGTTGTCGGCGGGATCGAAGATGTCCACGGAGGTGGTGATCACCGCTGTCGGCGCGTTCTGCGACTGCCCGCCCGTGATCAGCACGCGACCGTCGAGCATCTTCGCCGTACGATGAATGAACCGCGGGTTACTCAGGTTGAAGCCGCGGGTGAACAAACCCACCTCGCAACTCGCCGGAGCCATCGCCTCGATGACCTCCGCGGGCGGGTAACCCATGGAGGTATGGCAGGCCAGGCAAGCCACCGGCGCGCGGCATTCGGCCAGCGCGACATTGGCAAACGGCAGCAGAAAGAGCGCAGCGAGTGCCGCGAGCGAACGTGTACCCAGAACCGAATTCATGGCTTCCCCCCTGGTTCGGATCGACTGTCCCCGCGCCGCCGACGATGCGGCGACCAGGCTGGTATTAACGTTATATCAACAGGACAACCCGCTTTTAACGCAACGGTGGCTACTTAGGCTGATACGTAGTTATACGTACGAACAACGTTTGAAAGCGGCAGGGAAAGATCGTAACTCTCGGATAAAAATTAAATTTATCGCTATCGGACTGGCTCGGATTCGGTCGTCACCGGTGGCGGTAAATATGACCTTAGTGCCGCTTCGTCGATCGTCACACGAGCCGACGCGCGCAATTGCTGGCGCAGTTTCGCTTCGGCGCGCTGGCGGGCCGCGGCCTCGAGCCCGGCCACTATGCCCGCGCGAACCTCGGCCAGCGGTCGCAACCGAGCCGCCTCGGTCTGCTCGGCCCGCAGCACCGCGAAGCCGGTGGCCACCGCGACCACGGGGCTGACCTCGGCGTTCTGCAGTTCGAGCGCGATTGCCACGAGCTGCGACTTCTTCGGCGTGTCCTGCAACCAGAGCGTCTCGACGTGGCGCAGCCCGGGGTTCGTGCCGGTACGCAGCGCATCCACGGTCGCGCCGCGCAGGAGTTCTTCGCGCGCCCGCGTAGCCGCCTCGGCTGTAGCCGCCACAACGCGCGTGACCTGCACGCGCGCCGGCAGCGTGAATGCGGCGGCATGCTCGCGATAATACCGCTCGATGTCCTGCTCGCTCGGCGGCTGCACGGTAGCGAGTTCGCGCGCCAGCAACGCCTCGGCGAGCGCCGCCTCCGCCGGCTCCGATGCCGGACTGTCTGCCGGCGCCGCTTTGGGTTTCATGCCGGCCGCCCTGGCCGCGCGCGCCATCAGGCGCCGGTCGATCAGCGCATCAAGGAGCTCGCGCACCACCTCGGGCGAACGGGACTCGTAACGATCCGGACCGCGCATTGCGCCGATGGTGGCGTCGAGTTCGCCCGCTGTAATCGTCTCACCATCGATGCGTGCCAGTACCGTATCGGACGCGAGCCGCGGCGCAGCCGGCGACGTGCCGGCCTTCATCATCGGCGGATGATCTGCCGGCATTACCGGGGTGGCAGACTGCGCACCGGCATCAATGCTCATCAACGTGACGGCACTGCACGCAAGCCCGATGAGCATTGCCCGCCGCCAGCAATGCGCTCTTGCCCATGTCCCCGTCCTGCCCATGGCGATTCACCTGCTCCGCGTCGATGCCCGTCGCCGCCCGCAGGGATATTCGGCCGGAAAAGATCTGTGGGCAAGCGCCGCGAAGCATCCGCCGGTTTCGCCCACAGGGAAAACCGCCATCAGCCGAGCCTGGATGATCGCCGCATCCCGGCGAACGCGGCCCCCAGGAAAAAACAATTCTTCGCCGGTCTGCGGGCACGGAGCGCCGTCGCGACGGAGTCGACGCGTTGGTCCCGCGCGGTAGCTGCTGGCGGTGCCTGGCGCGAGATGCCGCTAATGAGACCGCGTCACCCGTAGCGGTGGCGCCGCCCGCGACGCGCCTCGTGCAGCGTGCATCGCGCTGAGGCGCGCGTTGCCGGAACGTGCGACGGCGTCGGAGATCGCGGCCTCACGGCACTCGCGCGACCGGCGCCGTCGCGTCAGGTCGCGGCCCTCCTCGGGACGGCAGACCTGAGCGGCAGCCTGCCGCAGGCGCCGGTACAGCACCCGCAGCCCCTCCTCACCCGAGAGGTCGAGATCGCCGTAACGGACCACGATGGCCGGCGCACCGGCGGACGCCGCCGTAGCCCCGGATGCCGGCACGCCGATCAGCGTGTACGCAGCGAGACCCCCTGCTAGTGCGGCGTTCAGATACCCCCTGGCGAACGTGATGATCGGTGACATGACCTACCTCCTCTGCTCCGGACTGCTGCAACGCGTGTAGCGTGGCGGACGGTGATGCCGTGGCCGCCAGCACACAAACCGCGTGCTGGCGATGATGCTAGACAGTGGCGCAGGGGTTCAGTATAGACAGGCCGGAAACCCGGCTTTTCATGTTTGTACGAAGATGGAGTGGGACGATCTTCGCTATGTGCTCGCGGTGCACCGCGCGGGCACGCTTGCCGGTGCGGCGCGCGCGCTCGGCGTCAGCCACGTCACTGTCTTCCGGCGCATCGAGCACATCGAGAAAGGCCTCGGCGTGCGCCTGTTCGACCGCAAGCGGCAGGGTTACGTCGTCACGCCGGTTGCCGCCGGGATCGTCGCCCAGACCGAGCAGGTCGAAGACCAGATCAATGCCATCGAGCGGCGCATCTGGCAGCAGGACCACGAAGTCCATGGCACGGTGCGTCTCACCACCACCGACACCATCGCAATCGCTGTCCTGCCGGGCATTCTCGCCGGACTGCGCACGGCGCATCCCGGCCTCAGCGTCGAGGTGATGATCTCCCACGCGTCGCTCAATCTCACCAAGCGTGACGCCGACATCGCCATCCGGCACACCGTCTCGCCGCCGGACATGCTCATCGGGCACCGGCTGGCGCCGGTGCGCTACGCAATCTACGGCGCCCGGCGATTCGCGCCACGCGGCCGGCGCAGCGCGCCGGACCTCGCGACGGTGCCCTGGATTGCTCCCGACGACGACCCTTCGGAGTACCGCTTCACCAGCTGGCTGCGCGAAAACGGCCACGAACAGCAGGTCGTGCTCCGCTGCAACTCCTTCATCGCGATGGCCCACGCGGTACGCGCGGGTGTGGGTGTCGGGATCCTGTCCTGCTTCACCGCCGATGGCATCGAGGGCCTGGTGCGACTGAGCCCTGTGATCCGCGCAGTCGATTACGAATACTGGATCCTGACGCACCGCGAGCTGCGCGAGGTGGCGCGGGTGGCGAAGACTTATGCCTTCCTGCGCGCTGCGTTTGCCGCCATGCGCCCGCTGTTTCTCGGCGAGCGGTCACGTGCGCAACGTGCGTGAAGTCGCAGCGGCTGCTCAGTACCGCGCCATCGACGGGTCGATTTTCTCCGCCCAGGCATCGACACCGCCATCGAGCACCTGCAGGCGCCGGAAGCCGGCCTTGTGCAGCAGGTAGTACGCCTCCATGCTGCGCAGGCCGCCGTGACAGGCAATAACGTAGTCACGCGCGGAATCGAGTTCGTGCAACCGCCCGGGCAGTTCACTCAATGGCAGGGCGGTCGCACCGGGAATGCGCGCGATGTCGAGCTCATGGGGTTCGCGCACGTCGAGGATCGCGACGGGTTCTCCGGTGCGCTGGCGCGCCGCCAGCTCCTCGGCGCGAATCACCGGTAGCCCGCCGCCCGGCGAGCCGCAGAATGCCTCGTAGTCGACAGGAGCACGCACCGTCGGAGCGTCACCGCAGACGGCGCAGCCGGAATCCTTCGCAATCTTCAGCTCCCGGCTCGAGCACGACAACGCGTCGAACAGCAGCAAGCGGCCGACCAGCGTCTCGCCGATACCGAGCACGAGCTTGATCACCTCGAGCGCCTGCAACGAGCCGATGATGCCGGGCAACACGCCGAGCACGCCGCCATCGGCGCAGGACGGCACCAGCCCAGGCGGCGGTGGCTGCGGGAACAGGCAGCGGTAGCAGGGCCCGCGACGCGCGTCGAACACACTCACCTGGCCCTCGAAGCGATAGATGCTGGCATAGACGTTCGGCCGGCCGGCCAGCACGCAGGCGTCGTTGACGAGATAGCGCGCGGGGAAGTTATCCGTGCCGTCCGCCACCACGTCGTAGTCGCGGACGATCGCCATGACGTTCTCGCCCGACAGGCGCACCGGGTGGGCGATGAGCCGCACCTCGGGATTGAGCGCTGCCAGCCGTTCGCGTGCAGCCTCGAGTTTCGGGCGGCCGACGTCGGCGGTCGAATACAGGACCTGCCGCTGCAGGTTGGTGAGGTCGACCCGGTCGAACTCCACCAGCCCGATGGTGCCGACCCCCGCCGCAGCGAGATACAGCGCGAGCGGCGAGCCGAGACCGCCGGCACCCACGCAGAGCACGCGCGCGTCCTTCAGCCGCTGCTGGCCCGCCAGGGTCACCTCCGGCATGACGAGGTGACGGCTGTAACGCAGTATTTCGTCGTTCGAGAGGGCGGCCATCGGGGCGAAGCTCACTGCTTGTTCCCGACTATACTAGGCGTGGACGGCCCTGACGGGGGAAGATCCATGAGCACGATCCGGGTGCTGGTCGGCACGCGCAAGGGTGCCTTTATTCTCACGGCGGACGGCAGGCGCAAGCGCTGGAAAGTCGCCGGTCCGCATTTCAGCGGCTGGGAGGTTTTTCACCTCAACGCCTCGTCGGCGGCGCCCGACCGCATCTACGCCTCGCAGACGAGCAGCTGGTTCGGGCAGGTGATGCAGCGCTCTGACGATGGCGGCAGGCGCTGGGAGGCGGTCGGCAACCAGTTCGCCTACGAGGGCGAGGCCGGCACGCACCTGTACTACGACGGCACCCCCCGCCCCTGGGAGTTCAAGCGCGTGTGGCATCTCGAGCCCTGCGCCGCGGACCCCGACACGGTTTATGCGGGTGTCGAGGATGCCGCCCTCTTCCGCTCGCGCGACGGCGGCAAGTCGTGGCAGGAACTCGCGGGCCTGCGCACTCACCCGTCGGGGACGGCCTGGATGCCCGGCGCCGGTGGCATGTGCCTGCACACGATTCTGCTCGACACTGCGCGCCCGTCGCGCATGTACGTCGCAATCTCCGCCGCCGGCACCTTCCGTACCGACGACGGTGGCGCGAGCTGGCAGCCGGTCAACAAGGGGCTGCGCTCCGGGCAGATCCCCGACCCGACGGCCGAGGTGGGCCACTGCGTGCATCGCATCGCGCGCCACGCCTCGCGCCCGGAGGTGCTCTTCATGCAGAAGCACTGGGACGTGATGCGCAGCGACGACGGCGGCACATCGTGGCATGAGGTGAGCGGGGATCTGCCGAGCGACTTCGGCTACCCGATCGACGTGCACCCGCACGAACCGGAGACGGTCTACGTCGTCCCGATCAAGAGCGATGCCGAGCACTTTCCGCCGCAAGGCCGGCTGCGCGTGTACCGCAGTCGCAGCGGCGGCCACGAATGGGAACCGCTTACGAAAGGCCTCCCGCAGCGCAACTGCTACGTCAACGTGCTGCGTGACGCCATGGCGGTTGACCGGCTCGACCCCTGCGGCGTGTACTTCGGCACCACCGGCGGGCAGGTGTATGCCTCACCCGACGCCGGCGACACCTGGAAGGCGATCGTCCGCGACCTGCCGGCGGTGCTCTCCGTCGAGGTGCAGACGCTGCCGTGATCCGCGTGGTACTGCCCGCGCCGCTGCGCGTGCTCGCCCGCACCGGCGCTGAGGTCGAACTCGCGGTCGCCGGCGTGCCCACGCAACGCGGCGTGCTCGATGCGCTCGAGGCACGCTACCCGATGCTGCGCGGGACCACGCGCGACCAGGCGACCGGCCAGCGTCGTGCCTACATCCGCTTCTTCGCCTGCGGGCAGGATCTGTCCAACGAAGCGCCGGACGAGCCATTGCCTGCAGCGGTCGCGAGCGGTGATGAACCCTTCCTGGTGGTCGGCGCCGTCGCCGGAGGCTGAGCGCCGCACTGCTGTCCACGCACCCGCTCCTTTTGCTTTAATGGCAGGGCGTCGTTCGCCGCCCGGAGCCCTGAATCATGGACATCGAGATCATCA
This sequence comes from Nevskiales bacterium, assembly GCA_011526045.1. Taxonomy (GTDB): domain Bacteria; phylum Pseudomonadota; class Gammaproteobacteria; order Steroidobacterales; genus QUBU01. Next base: position 26,793 of record WYBE01000048.1, read on the forward strand.
TCGGTTGCGACATGCATCCGCGACAGGTGGCAGAGTTCGCGGTCGAAGCGGAGCGCGCCGGCGTGCGCACACTGTGGCATTCGAACCTGCCGAACGGCTGGGACCCGTTCATCGGGCTGTCGCAGGCGGCGCTCGCCACGAGCCGCATCCGCCTCGGCGTGCTGGCGCTCAGCCCCTACGAGATGCACCCGGTGCGCATCGCCTACTCGATCATCAGCCTGAACGAACTCGCCAACGGCCGGGCTGTCATCGGGCTCGGCGGCGGCGGCGCGATGGCGCTCGCCACCACCGACCATGCGCGCGGCACGAGCCTGGACTTCGGCAGGATGCGCATCGTGCGCGGTGTGCGCGAGGCCGCCGAAATCATCTGGCGGATGTCCTCGGGCGCGTTTCACTGGGGATACGAAGGCGAGGTGTTCAGCGTCCGCCAGCCGTTCAAGATGGCCTTCATGAAGGCGCCGCGCCCGACCATCATCACCTGCTCGATGGGGCCGCAGATGCTGCGCATGGGCGCGCGCATCGCCGACGGCGTGCAGGCGGGCGACGTCACTGCGGAGCGGCTGCCGGAGGTCATGCAGGAGATCCGTGCCGGCCTCGCCAAACGCCGGTACCCGGCGGAGGATTTCCGCATCGGGAATTTCTGGGCCTGGCACATCAAGAAGGACCGCGAGGCATCCATGCACGAGGCGCGCGTCGGGCTTTTCGCCCGCGCCGAGGTGATCCCGCCGCATATCGGCCTCGACCACCTGCTCGGGCCGGAGGAGGCGCAACTGGTGCGCGACAACTACCGTAATTTCCTGGTCGCCGGCGTAACCGGCACCGGCAGGATCAAGGGCGTGCCGCCGGAACTGGTGCAGCGGTTGATCGATGCGGTCAGCTCATCCGGCGACTTCGGCGCGATCGACCGTGAGGTCGAGCGCTACCGGAAGATGGAGCGCGCCGGGCTCACCGATCTCGCACTGCGCGTGTTCGACGAACCGTTCGAGGCGCTGCGCACGATCCGGGAGCGCGTGATTCCGCATTTCGTCTGACGGCATGGAACGGGGCGATTCCGGTCACCTCCCCCACGTCGTCATCGTCGGCGCGGGATTCGGCGGGCTGTTTGCGGCACAGGCACTGGCCGGCAGCGTCGCGCGCGTGACGCTGGTGGACCGGCACAACTATCACCTGTTCCAGCCCCTGCTCTACCAGGCGGCCACTGCGGGCCTGGCGCCATCGGACATCGCCTGGCCCGTGCGCTCCATCCTGCGCCGGCAGGCCAATGCGACCGTGCTGCTCGACGAGGTTCGCAGCGTCGATGCCGTTCGCCGCCAGGTGCTGCTGACGCGCGGCTCACTGGAGTTCGACTATCTCGTGCTTGCGACCGGAGCCCGGCACTCCTACTTCGGGCACGATGACTGGGCCGGAGCAGCGCCCGGCCTGAAGAGCCTCGACGACGCAACCGCCATGCGCCGGCGGTTGCTGCGGGCATTCGAGCACGCCGAAATGCTCGACGACGACCAGGCACGCGAACGGTTCCTGCGCTTCGTCATCGTCGGCGGCGGGCCAACCGGTGTCGAACTCGCCGGCGCCATCGCGGAACTCGCGCACCACACGCTGGCGAAGGATTTCCGGCGCATCGACCCGCGCAGCGCGCGCATCGTCCTCATCGAGGCGGGGCCGCGCATCCTGCCGGTATTCCACGAGTCGTTGTCGCACTACGCGCAATGCTCGCTCGAACGACTCGGGGTCGAGGTGCGCCTGAACTCGCAGGTCACGCACTGCGACGCCAATGGCGTTGTGGCCGGCGGCCACCGCCTGGAGGCAGCGACCGTGATCTGGGCCGCCGGGGTCGCCGCCTCGCCCGCGGGCCGCTGGCTCGGCGCACCGACGGACCGTGCCGGCCGGGTGCTGGTCGGCCCGGATCTGTCGGTGCCGGGCGAGCCGGCAATCTTCGTGATCGGCGACGCGGCCAGCGTGACCGACGCGCACGGTGTGCCGGTCCCCGGGATCGCGCCCGCCGCCAAGCAACAGGGTCGCTACGTCGCCCGGGTGATTGCCGCACGGATCCGCGGTGGGCGTTCGTCGACTCCGTTCCGTTACCGCCACGCCGGCCATCTCGCCACCATTGGGCGGAGCTCGGCCGTCATCGAGTTCCGCGGCCTGCGTCTGCGCGGTGTCCTCGCCTGGTGGCTCTGGGGCCTCGCCCACATCTACTTTCTCGTCGGGGTGCCGAATCCGCTGATCGTCTCCGTCCGGTGGCTGTGGCAATACCTTACTTACGGCCGCGGCGCGCGCCTGATCTGAGAGGAATCCTTCCTTTGGTTCTGCGCCGATGCGCGGGGATGCCACGAAGCCGCTGCGTCGATCCCGCGCGGCGAGAACCCTGCTATTCGATCAGCGTCCGCTCATTGCGACATGGCCATGCTCAGGCCGATGGCCAGCACGAGCAGCAGCAGCGCCAGCGCCGCGGCGAACGCAGTGATCTCGGTGCGCCGGGTTTCGGCGACGAACTGGGTCGTCATCGTTTCGTAGGCGCTCCTGAGCGCGTCCGCAGTGCCGGCGTGAAAGTACTTGCCGCCGGTGATCTCCGCGATCGCCTTGAGCGTTTCCTCGTCGAGCTGCGTACGCATCCAGCCGCCGCCGAAATCGACATAGCCGCCCTCGGCCGTGCCGAAGCCCACCGTGAACACGCGCACACCCCGATCCGCCGCCAGGCGCGCGGCATCCAGCGGATCGACGCCGACATTGGTCCGCCCGTCGCTGAGGAGCACGATGACGGCCGAGGTATTGCTGCCCGGCGGTACGGGCTTGAAGCCGGGCTCGTTCTCTACCTGCGGTGTGCCCAGTGGCGCCGGCTGCAGATCGCTGCGCGCCGCGGACAAGCGCGAGATGTCGAGCGGATCGTCGGGAAAGATCGCCTGCAAGGCGGCCACGAGGCCGCTGCCGGCGGCGGTGAACCGCTGCGGGCGCAGGTTGTCGATCGCCGCCAGCACGTCCTCGCGCACGATGGTGGGCTCCTCCGCGATCATGGCCGACGTGGAGAACGCCACCAGGCCGATGCGCGTGGTCCGCGGTTGATCGGCGACGAACGCTCGCGCGGCCTCCTTGGCGACGGTCATGCGATCGGGCGGCACGTCGGCGGCACGCATGCTGCCGGAGACATCGATGGCAAGCACCACCACGGCGCGCTCGGAAGGCAGCGTGAGCACGGCCGCCGGCCGCGCGATGGCCAGCAGCATGGCGATGAACGCCAGGAACAAGACGGCGGGCGGCACATGGCGGCGCCAGGCCCTGCGGCCGGCTGCCGCCTGCCGCAGGAGATCCATGTCGGGGAAGCGCAGCGTCCCGGACTTGCGCCGGCGCAATGCCAGCACGTACAGCACCGGCAACAGCGGCAGGAATGCGAGCAGCCACAGCAGTCCGGGGGAAAGAAAGCTCACGTCCGATCCCTCACAGGATGCGGTTGAACCACAGCACCGACAGGGCCGCCGCCTGCAGCGCCAGCAGGGCGGCAACGGCGACGAAGGCCGCGCTGATCTCCGTCTCGCGGGTTTCCGTCACCAGGCGCGCGCTGACGTCACTGTAGATGGCACGCAGCTCCTCGGCATTATCGGCCGTGAAGAAGCGCGCCAGGGTCACGTCGGCAATCTGCTTCAGTGTCTGCGTGTCCATCTGCACACGCATGGCGACACCCTCGTGCCGGACCACCGCGCCCTCCTCCGTTCCGAGCCCGACCGTAAACACACGCACGCCCCGATCCGCCGCAACCTGCGCAGCGGCCACCGGATCCCGCCCGGCGGTGGTGGCGCCGTCGCTGAGCAGCACGATGGCGACGGAGGTCTCCGCGCCCGGGGCTCGTGCGGGCGGTTGACCGGTCTTCGCCGACTCGGTGGAACTCTCCCCGAGCGGCTGGTCCGCCTCGGGCACATCCACGTCGAACATCTCCTTGGGAAACAGCGCCTGCAGGCCGACCAGGATCGCCTCGCCCACGGCGGTGCCCGCCTGTGGCTCGAGCCGGTCGATGGCTGCGAGCAGGTCCTCGCGGTTCGTGGTGGGCCGCTGCACCTCGAGCGCGGTCTCGGCGAAGGCGACTACGCCGATCTGCGTGGTCGCGGGCTGTTCCGCGATGAACTCGCGCGCCGCCTGCTGCGCAACCGCCAGGCGCGTCGGCGCCACGTCGTCGGCCCGCATGCTGTTGGAAACGTCGATGGCGAGGATGATCACATCGCGCAGCGCCGGCAGACTCACCACCGCGACGGGCCGCGCCATCGCCGCGATCAGTACGGTCAGCGCGACGAGATACAGCGCCGGCGGCAGGATGCGCCGCGATCGCGGCACGGCGGCCGCCGCGCTCCCGCGCCAACGCATGGCGGCGAGCGCCCACCGTTGCCGGCGCCGCGCCATCGCCACCCAGGCGAGCGCCAGCCCCGGCAACAGCAGCCACGCCCAGAGCAGCACCGGCCACTCGAAGATCACGCCGGTCGCTCGAGGTGACGCGCCAGGCCGACCGTGGACAGACCGCGACGCTTGCGCAGTGCCGCAAAACGCAGCAACGTCTCCATGAGATCGTCGCCGGTGGACAGCTCCAGCGCGTCGACCCCGGCAGTGGCGAGCGCCGCCATGATCTGCGCCTCGCGCCGCCCGGCGGCTTCGGCAAAGCGTCGGCGAAAACCCCGATCGCCGGAATCGACGAACATCTGCTCGCCGGTCTCGGCATCCTGCACCACCGTCATGCCGAACGCCGGCAGCTCCACTTCGGCCGGGTCGTACAGCCGCACGGCCACGACCTCGTGCCGGCGGCTCAGCTGCGCGAGCGGCTGCGCCCAGCCCGGCGTGCTGATGAAATCCGACACCAGGAACACCAGCGAGCGGCGCGGCATGATCCGGATGGCGGCGCGCAACAGCTCACCGAGGTCGGTGCGCGGCGCCTTCGGCAAACCCGGGCGGTTCATCAGCGCGTGCAGGAAGTGCAGCACGTGGCGCCGACCGGTGCGCGGCGCGATCACGGCCTCGATGCCGGCGCCGTAGATGATCGCGCCCACGGGGTTGCCATGGCGCGTCAGCACGCGCGCCAGCACCGCAACGAAGTGGTTGAGGATGTCGCGCTTGCTGGCGTCCGTGCCGAAGTCCACCGAAGGGCTCAAGTCCAGCAGGAACCAGGTGACGACCTCGCGGTCCTCCATGTACTGACGTACGTGCAGCGACTGCAGGCGCGCGGTCACGTTCCAGTCGATGTGGCGCACGTCGTCGTGCGGCTGGTACTCGCGCACATCGGCGAGATCCAGCCCCGCCCCGCGAAACAGCGTGCGATAACTGCCGTGGAGCAACCCGTCCAGCCGCCGCAGCACCGTCCATTCGAGGTGGCGCAGAACAGCCTCGGGGGTCGGCGGTAACGCGGACATTCAAGGACCTCTGCGGCCGCCCGCTACACCTTGCGCCGCTGCGGCAGGAAGATGGTGATGACGAACAGCGCGGCGAAGACCGCGAGGGCGCCGAGCATGGCGCCCGGGTGATCCTGCGGCGCCAGCCAGACTTCGTCATACCAGCCGTAGTTGGGCAGCGCCTCGCCGAACGTGATCCAGAGAATCGCCTTGGTCGGGATCGCATAACGGATCGCCGCCATGATGCGCGTGAACTTGAAGAGCCTCCACAGCAGGTAGAACCCCCAGACCGTGAGTAATCCGATCAGCACGTAGTGCAGCAGGGTGCCGTAGCCAACCACCCGCGGGTCGGCGAGCAGCAGCGCGGCGCCGTAACAGAACCAGGTGACGTAGACCGTCTCGATGAAAGTGATGCGGCAGTAGTTACGCCCCTGCGCGGAGTCCGGCCGGCCGAAGTCGAGGCGAAACCGCCGTTGCAGCCACAGAAAGGCGTTGCAGCGGGTGTCACGACTCAGGATGAAGTACAGCATCGAGACGATGCAGATGCCGAGCGACGCCTGGATGAACAGCAGGTTGACGGGCCATTGCGTCGCGTCGTTCAGCGCCGGCATTGGCAGGTCGAGCGAGACTTCGTTGATGCGGAAGCTGAACGCAGCCCAGCCGGTCCACAGCAGCAGACCGCAGGCAAAGCCGATCAGGGTGCCCGCAACCTCGGTGTTGCGGCGAATGCCCCAGATCAGCAGCAGCAATCCGGCCACGCCCATCGGCACATAGGCCAGCCACAAACCGACGGACTCCGACAGGCTCCGCGCGAGCATGGACAGGCTGTGAGTCAGCGGCATCGCGAGCAGCACGACGACCAGCGCGATGAAGCCCACCAGCGGCGGCCGGTAGAGCCGCTCGACCGAGCCGGTCGGAAGCGACGCGGCAGTACCCTGCGAAGGCGTTGTCATCGGCGCAGATCCTCAGCGCGTGGCGGCCCGGCAGACGAAAACCGGGATGCCGGTGTTGCGGATTCTCGGTACAGCATGCTGGCAGGATTACCGGGCGATCGACGTGCCAGCACTCTGCCGTTGGCTCTCAAGCGGCTTGGCGGGGGGCACGATCCGCGCCATCAGCCGGCGGATGACCTCGTCGGGGGTCATGTTCTCCGTGAGCGCCTCGTAGGATAGCACCAGGCGATGGCGCAGCACGTCGGGCGCGAGGTCGGTCAGATCCTCGGGCAGCACGTAGTCGCGCCCGCGCAGGTACGCGAGCGCGCGGCCACCCTCGATGAGATGGATGGACGCGCGCGGGCTCGCCCCGTAGCTGACGTAGCGCGAGAGCTCCTTCAACCCGGCGTGTTCGGGATTGCGCGTCGCAGCCACCAGGCGCACCACATAGGTGATGAGCGCGGGATCGACAAATACCCGCCGGCATTGCTGCTGCAAGCCGGCCAACTGCTCCATGGACGCCACCGCCGCCAGTGCCGGCGCCATGCCCGTGACGCGCTCGACGATGACGAATTCCTCATCCGTGGTCGGATAGCCCACCAGCACTTTCATCATGAAGCGATCGACCTGCGCTTCGGGCAGCGGGTAGGTGCCCTCGCTCTCGATCGGATTCTGCGTGGCCATGACCAGGAACGGCTGGGGCACCTTATAAGTCTCGCCGGCAATGGTGACCTGATACTCCTGCATCACCTCCAGGAGCGCGCTCTGCACCTTGGCCGGCGCGCGATTGATTTCGTCGGCGAGCAGGAGGTTGGTGAACACCGGACCGAGCGCGACGGAGAAATCGCCGGTCTTCTGGCTGTAGATCCGTGTGCCGACGAGGTCCGCCGGCACGAGATCCGGCGTGAACTGGATGCGCTTGAAGCTGCCTTGCAGGGTACGGGCCAGCGTCTTCACCGTCAGCGTCTTGGCCAGCCCCGGCACGCCCTCGACCAGCAGGTGGCCCTGCGCCAGCATCGCCACGAGCACCCGTTCGAGAAAGTGGTCCTGGCCGACCACCACCTTCTTCACCTCGTAGAGCACCCGCTGCATCAACGGGGCGATATCGGTGGAACTGTTCGTGTCGTTCATGATCGTGGCTCGGTCCTGTACTGATGGTGGGCCGTCAGAAGGGCGAAACGCCCGCCGCCGCTGCCGCGTTCTCGATGGGCACGGCAAAGGCGATGCCGACGAAGAAACCCTCGTCGATGGGATTGAGAATGGACGTGACGATACCCACCACGTCGCCCTCGCGCGTGACGAGCGGGCCGCCGGAGCTGCCCGGATTCGCGGCCGCATCGAACTGGATGAGATCGATCAGGTTGCGCTGGCCTTCCTCGGAGTAGTGCTGGCGCCTGAGCCCCGACACCACGCCGAAGGTGGCCGTGGGGCCGATGCCGAAGGGAAAGCCTACTGCCAGCACCTCGTCGCCGGTTTTCAGGCCCCTCGTCGAACGCAGCGTCGCCGGAAAGAGGTCGTCGGGTAGAGTCGTGGCCCTGATGATGGCCAGGTCATGCTCGGGCTGAACGTCGAGCACCTCGACATCGGACTCCGTGCCGTCGAAGAACACCACGCCGACCTTCTCGGCACCGGCGATGACGTGCACGTTGGTGAAGATCATGCCGTCCTCGGAAAACACCACCCCGGTGCCGACCCCGCGCACCGAGAACTTCCCCACCGCGTCGCCGTGGTCCGTGGCCGGATCGGCCGGATGGTCCGGCTCCTTGCCGGCCGAACCTGGCGCTGCCGGCGCCGCTCGCTTGCCCGCTTCATTGCGACCCTGGTCGTCTCCGGCGTTCACGCTCTTGCCGTTCTCGCTCAAGCGGCGCACCAGCACCACGGACGGACGAATGATCTCGTAGGCGGTGGCCGCGCGGGAGGGCTCGGGCGGCTGCTTCTTCAGCGTGTGCAACACGGCCGCATCGATATCCCGCTGTGTCAGTTTCTGCGGCGCCGGCGTGACCAGCGCGTAGATGCCGACCGCCAGCAGCGCGGCCAGCAGGCCCGAGCCGAGCAGCAGCGGACGATCATGGCGCCGCGCAAACGCCGCCAGGCGGGCTCGCCACGATGGCGGTGGCGCGGATGGCGGCCCTGCACCGTCCGGCATCTCGCGGCGGGTGCGGGGGGACCTGCTGTAGAGCGACGTGCGTTTCATGGCCCGCTCGTGGTCGAGATGGCGGTGTAGAGCAGATATTACGCCGCATTCCGACCGCAGGAGGCAGGCCGGGTACGATCAGGCCAGGGCGGCGCCGGGCTCTGCCGGGAAAACCGGCGAACCCCTGCACTACCTGGCGGAGAGGAGGTCATCGCCGAGCCCGTCTCAGGCAGATGTTTCCCGCTCAACAGGGAGTTCCCACGGCCTTCAGGGCTGCCGCCCAGCGCCGCCCTCGTAACCGCTTGTTTTCCTCGCGCTTCTGATCACGAAGGTGAGCTTCGAAACAGGGGACTTCTGGCTGCCTGAACAGAGAATCAGGCGCCAACCCGGCCGGCATCCGTACACAGATTCCGAGGGTTTCTGTGCGGTAGTATTCAGTCATACCGATCCGTTGAGGCCAGTCTCATGCCCCGTTCCAGCAACGCGCGCGCCATCAAGAAGGCAATTTCCCTGCCGCCGGATCTGGCCCGGTTTGCGACGACCACCGCCCGGGAAGAAGGCAAGACCGTGAGCGCCGTGGTACAGGACGCGATGCGCGCTTACCGCCTGTCCCGCCTGCGGGGTGAATACCGCGACCTGCAGTCATTCTGGTCGCAGCGTGCCCGGGACAAGGGCATCCTCACCGAGCGCGACCTGGAACGCTATCTCGCCGGCAAGACCCGCAAGTAACGGCCCCGGCATGCGGCTCGTATTCGACTCCAACGTGCTGGTCTCCGCTCTCGCCCTGCCGGGCGGCAGTGCGGATCGGACAGTGGAAGCCGTACTCACGGGCCGGGTGACCCTGGTGCTTTCCAAGCCGATTGTCGGTGAGATTCTCGGCGTGCTCGGGCGGAAGTTCTCACGTGAAACGGAAGAACTTTCGCGATTGGCGGTCTTCCTGGCTGATCTGGCCGAAATCGTCGTCCCGACCGGGCCGCTGCACGTGCTCGCGGATGACCCGGACAACCGGATGCTGGAGTGCGCCGTTGCCGGTGACGCCAGGTTGATCGTTACCGGTGATCGCGCAATGCTGGACCTGAAAAAATTCAAGGGTATCGGAATCGTAACACTCCGCGAATTCCTCAAGCGCGTAGAACCGACCGGATAAGATTTCCGTTCGCGGTTGCCGATAACTCCAGGAACGACTTTTCAACCGTAATGGTGTCTGCCGACGACGACACCATCATTGATGGAGGTAGCGGATCTGATCGCCCGGCAACACGGACTTGGTGAAAGCGCCCGCAGAATCGGGGTAGAGCCCTGGGAGCGTTCGCAACGGCGCGATTTTGAGTTGAAGCTCATTCACGAACTGGAACGCCAGGCGGGTGCCTGGTCTCGGGCGCGTCTCCTGTACCGTTATATCCGGGCGGCAAGGCGTGAACTCGGTGAGCAGCAAATCAAGGCCAAGCGCGGCGATGCGACGGTGGATTTCTTTGACTGGGCGCAGGACTATGTCCACCAGCTCGATCCGCTGCACCCCGCCGAGCGCAATGACGATCTATTCGAGAACCCATTCACCTTCCACGCCGACGCCGACATCCAGAAAGGCTTCGCGCGCCTGGCCGGCTTCGAGGGTCAACGCTCGTGCAAGCTCGCAGGTAGCGTCGATGGCCAGTCTGCCGCCGACGACGAGGGCGACGATCCTGACGAGTGACCGGACGCACGACAGTGCCGAATTGCAGACGCTTGTTAGCTATCACGAAAAGATCACTCTGCAGGGCGACGTGGCCGGGCTTGGCAATGTGAGAGCTAGACTTTACTCTATACGCTACTTGCGTATAATAATCCCGTGAAGGGCGTATTCGTTGAGCTGCCGGCCTTCGAGCGGCAACGCGCCGACTATCTCGATGACGACGGCTTTCGGCACTTGCAGCAGACCCTGATGGCCAATCCGGTCGCAGGCGATGTGATTGAAGGTAGCGGCGGATTGCGCAAGTTGCGCTTCGGCGATGCCCGACGCGCGAAAGGCAAGCGCAGCGGCTTACGGGTGATTTACTACTTTTGGACCGGTGGACCTGAATTCTGGCTCTTTACCCTGTACGACAAGGACGAGGCAGCAGATCTGACTACCCGGCAACGCGCACTGCTGAAGGAGCGCCTGAAGGACGAACTTAAAGTGAGGAGACAGTGATGACGAAGAAGCGCGATCTGTTTGCGGAATTGTCTGAAGGCTTTGATGCGCTCAGCGACCAGCGCACGGGTAAGCGCACCCTGCGCACGCATACGGTCAAGGCTAGGCCGGCGCCGCGCATCTCGGCCCGGGAACTGGCCAAGCTGCGCCGGGACCTCAACCTCTCAAGGGGGCTGTTTGCCGGTTACCTGCGCACCAACGTGCGTACGCTGGAGAACTGGGAACAGGGCCGCGCAAGACCCAATGCCCAGGCCGCGCTTCTGATTCGTCTCGTGCAGCGCTTTCCTGACACGGTGAATCGGCTCGCCGAGATCTGACGCGTCGCCCTGCGCGTCTAATCAAGTCGTATGAACTGTCCGCGTGGGCAGCACCCGCGATGGTTCCAGGCTCACCCGATGAGCCACCGGTTATGCTCCAATCCGAACGGGGCCCTCATTCTAAGGTCCCGCGTTCTTGCTCTAGTCTTCGGGTAAAGCCCCGATGGGCAAGCTGTATATTGCATTGATGCAAACACCGCCTGTAAACGACTAGAACCTATCTCAAAATCGCGCGACGCACACCGAGCGGGTAAGATCGGTGCGTGCTACGCGTAACAGACGAACAGTGGGAGCTGATCCGGAAGCACTTTCCGGAGGAGCACTATCCCGACGATCGTCCGGGCCGCAAACCGATTCCCGCTCGCAAGATCCTGGAAGCGGTGCTGTGGATTCTCAATACCGGCGCGCAGTGGCACATGCTTCCGCAGTCGTACCCGAACTACAAGACGGTGCACCGCCGCTTTCAGCAGTGGTGCGAGAGCGAAGTGATCCGTGGTGCCTTGACGGAGCTGGCAAACGCCTTGCGGGCGCACGGCGCGATTGATGAATCGGAGTGCTACATCGACGCGACGTTCGCTTCGGCCAAGGGCGGCGGCGATGAGATCGGGCCGACCAAGCGCGGTAAAGGCGTGAAAATCATGGCGATTGTCGATCGCCACGGCCTGCCGCTCGCGGTCACGACGCACGCTGCCAATCACCATGAAGTCACGCTGGTGCAGCTGACCTTCGACTTCTACATGATCGAGGCGAAGCCGGAGAATCTGATCGGCGACCGGGTTCTACCCCATTTCCGCGGACAGTTGAGTTAAGGCTGTAAACTTCCGATCTTGCCGTGCCACTCTACGACGCATTCGTGGATTGTGGAACCGTTCCAGATAGTCGAACAGGTCCGCCCGCGC
>WYBE01000049.1 GCA_011526045.1 Nevskiales bacterium
CGGAGACGGGCGGAGTCGCAGCAGCCTGACAAGCGGTTCTGCGCCCCGAGCACCTTGCGACGCATCGCGCCTGGCGAGGCGGGCGCAGCGGTGGTCACGGCCCCGGCGCGGGCATGTGTGGAGCCGGCTGCCAGGAGGGCAGCAGCCGGCGGAACTCATAGCGACGAGCACAGGGACGTGCGAGGAGCGGCACGCGCCGGGGGCACGACCACCGCATCGGCCACCAGCGAGCCGCTGCATTCCCGCAGATCGGCGATGAACCTTTTTTTTGGGGGGGCATCGCCGATCTGCGGTGACGCTTCCGAAGTCGACAGTTTGGTTCCGCGCGGAATCCGCGGGCGGAGCTGTCTGTGTCCTCAGTGGGCAGGTGCCGGTGATGTGGTGGTCCGGTACCCGCTGAGCGCCGCTCCTCGGGGTGTTGCAGCTGCCCAGTGGCGAGGTTTCAGTCATGCCCCAGGCATGGGGGGTCTCGATCCCGTACCGGAAGGCTGATACACGTGGGTGTCTGTGAGCGCGCCGACGGGCCCCGTTGTCTTGTTGCGTCTTGTCATCCGGTCGCATGGTTCGCGGGTATTTCGCGTGGTGTTGTGACCACAGCTCGTGCCGCACATGGGGTTTCGGCAACTGCGGCCTGTTCCGCGGGCGACTCCTCCTTTAATATCACGGCCTTCTTGGTGCGTTGCAGTTGGTGAAGATGCAGTCCCTGCCCTTGTCCGCGGACCAGGTCGATAATTACCGCTTCCGTCTCGGCGCTGCCGAATTCGTCCCCATCATCATCGGTGGAATGGGCGTCGATATCTCCACGGCGGAGCTTGCACTGGCCGTATCGCGGCTGGGCGGCATCGGCCATATCTCTGATGCCATGGTCCAGCACGTGTCGGACCGCAAGTACGAAACGCATTTCACGAAGGCCAAGTCGGAGAAACACCGCGCGACCCGTGACGGGTTCGACAAGACTACCGTCAAGTTCGACCTCGACCATCTCCACCAGGCGCAGCTCAACCATGTGCGCCATACGATGGAGCGCAAGCGCGGCCCCGGCGCGGTGTTCATCAACGTCATGGAGAAGCTCACCATGGGCGCTCCTGGCGACACGCTGCGTACGCGCCTGACCGGGGCGCTGGACGGCGGTATCGACGGCATCACCCTGTCGGCCGGACTGCACATCGGCAGTCTCAAACTGATCGAGGACCACCCACGGTTCCGTGACGTGAAGATCGGGCCCATCGTGTCGAGCGTCCGTGCCCTGAAGATCTTCCTCAAGGGCGCCGCGCGGCTGAAACGCCTGCCCGACTACGTGATCGTGGAGGGGCCGCTTGCCGGCGGCCATCTCGGCTTCGGCGAAGACTGGAGGGAATACGACCTGCGCGACATCGTCGCGGAAGTGCTTGCCTTCCTGCGCGAGGAGAATCTCGCCATTCCGGTCATTCCGGCCGGCGGCATCTTCACCGGCACCGATGCGGTGTCCTACCTGCGCATGGGCGCTGCCGCTGTGCAGGTCGCGACCCGCTTCACGGTCACGGAAGAATGCGGCCTGCCGGCGCGAATCAAGCAGGATTATTTCCGGGCCGAGGAAACCGATCTGGTGGTCTCCAACGTGTCTCCGACCGGCTATCCGATCCGGCTGCTGTCCTACAGCCCGTGCTTCACCTCCAACATCAAGCCGCAGTGCGAGGCTTTCGGCTATCTGCTGAGCCGGGAGGGAACCTGTGCCTACATCGACGCCTATGAAGCGACCGGCCTCGACCAGAAGGGCAACAAACTCATCGTGAAGGACAAGGTCTGCCTCTGTTATCACTTCAGCAAGTTCAATTGCTTCACCTGCGGGCAGTACGTGTATCGGCTGAAGGACACCACGAACCTCCTGCCGGACGGTCGCTACCAGGTGCTGACCGCCGAGCATGTATTCCGGGACTACCAGTTCAACGTGGACAACCGCGTCGCGTTGCCGCCACCGGTGGTGCCGGAGCTTGAAGCGCTGGCCAACGTCTAGGGCCCGGTCGGGCCCAGGCTGATCCGGCCGCACGGCGCGGGAATTGCGGCCGGTGCCGGCAACCTGCTTGTCGCTGGTTGCAGATCCGGAATTTTCTCGCCCGACCCGGCCATGACAGGTCGGGAGGGCGACCGCTGGCGTTCCGTCAGTAGCTGAGGATGACGCTGAAGCCGAGCAGCCAGGCCTGTTCGACGTTCTCGATGTCGTACCAGGTGCCTTCGCCGCGCAGGATCATGTGCTCGGTCGCCTGATAATTGAAGCCGATGCCACCGGCAAGGTCGGTGCCGTCGTCACTGACTGCGGAAGTCTGCGGCTCGACCGTGGGGATGACGCCGGGTGTCGGCGGGAAGTTCTCCGAAAAGGAGTTCTTGAATCTGAAGTCGCTGTCCCATGAGATGACGCCCAGCTTGCCGAACACCTCCCACGTGTCGGTAAGCGGAAAGCCGGCGAGACCGTAAACTTCCCAGCCATCGATCTCGTCCGTCATCACGAGTTGAATATCTGTCTCGGGCGCGACGCCGTAGGCAGGAACGTTCAGCGAGACTTCGTCCTCCGGTTCGCCGAGGTCGACGTAACCGGCCTCGATGCCGAAGAACCGACCGACACGCAGTCCGCCGAAGACACGGAAGCCGAGGTCGGTGCCCTCGAACTTGTCGAGCCGCTGGCTTGCGAGCGTCGTGCAGGATGAGCCGCCGGCGTCACAATCGGCGGCGCTGAAGGTCACGTCGAGATCCTCCTCCAGGCGGGTGCCGCCGGCGCCGACTCCCGCGTACCAGCCGATATCTGCCAGCGCCGTCAGCGGCGCCACGGCTGCGGCCATTGCCAGGAGCAATTTGTGAATCGTCATGTCGGTGGTCCCCGCGTCAGAAGAGGTTGTCGCCCAGGATGAAACGAACCCCGGCAAAGAGGCTGGTGTCCGTGTCGAACACCACGCCGCCGGCGCGCACGGCCACCCACGGCGTGAGGTCGTAAACGATGCTGGCGCGTACTTCGGTGTTGGTGTCGTCACCGATGTCGTAGCGCATCACGCCAACCTGGATCTCGGCCCGGTCGGAGAGCATGTGGCGGACCGCCAATTCCGGCGCGAATCCATCGTCGTCCTCGTCGTCGATTTCCTGGTGGACCCAGTGGCCGCGCAGGATGACGTCGCTGCTCCCGGCGAAGCGGTAGCTCAGGCCGGCGCCGAGTTCGTAGCAGGTGACGTCGAGATCGTCACTGTCCGTGTCGCCGTCGAAGTAGGCGCCGGTGAGATGCAGGAAATCCACGATACCGAGCGAGCCCTCGGCGGTGTAGCCGGAAATGCCCTCCGGGTCGGGTTGAATGGCGCATTTCGCGTCGGCCCACTCGTAGCCGGCACCGGCATAGGTGTAGCGCGGCACGGGCACGTCGTCGGCGAGCGCCGCGGCGGACAGCAGCAGTACGCTGCCAATCAGCCCGCCCGCCGTTCGGGCGAGGTGTCTCGCGAAAAAACTCATGACATCCCCCCGGGAGCAATGGCCGCGAAATGTTCGTGCGGCCAACAGGGGCGGGACTATAGCGAATCGGTTTTGGGCTTACCACAACGTCAACTGGCGCCTCCAAGGGGCGGGCAGGACATCCCGAAGCGCATGGTTTAGGCTATCGCCGCGTGGCGGGCAGGGTGATCAGTATCGATCATCGGCGACATCCTGGCGCGGTAGGATCTGCTCCGGGATCGGCATCTCGAACAGCGCGGTGATCGTGGTGACAGACGCTGCCCAAGGCGCGGGGATCGGCTGCGGCGGAGCGGGCCGTGGCCGGACAGGCTAGCAGGGGAACCGATATGTCCAGATGGCAGAGTTTGGCGATGCTCATCGTCGCTGTGGCCGGCGCGTGGCCGGTCGTCGCGGCATCGCAGATTGCGGAGATCGTGGTTACGACCCGCAAAAAGGAAGAGCGGCTGCAGGATGTTCCGATCGCCGTCACCGCCATCACCGCCGATCAGATCGCACGCCAGGGCGTCGCGGATCTCGGCGATGTGGTGAAGGCTTCACCCAGCGTGCAGTTCGATCGCAGCTTCGGCCCCTCGGACACCCGCATCACGATTCGCGGCCTGTCGAATACGCGAGGTCGTTCGAACGTAGCCTTCCTGGTGGACAATATCGACGTCACCACGGAGAACCTCATCGTCGCCGGCTCCGGCCTGCTCGCGAACCGGCGTCTGTTGACCGACGTCGAGCGCATCGAGATCGTCAAGGGGCCGCAGAGCGCGCTGTACGGTCGGGCCGCGTTCGCCGGCGCCATCAACTACATCACCAAGGAGCCTGGCGACGTCTTCGAAGGCAACACCCGCGTGGATTTCGCGGACGATGGATTCCAGCAGGTCGATGGCGCGTTCGGCGGGCCGGTCACCGATGCCATCGGTATGCGTGTCACCGGGTTCTGGTACAACCAGGACGGCCACTACGTGAATATGATGTCCGGCGATGACGTGGGCGGGAGTGACGGCTCCGGCGCGGCGCTGACGACGGTGGTGCGGCCGAACGACATCACCAAGATCAAGCTGCGTGCCGAGTACAGCCAGGAAGACTACGACCCGCTGCCCAATATCCGAGTCGGCGGCGGCTGGCAGGACTTTCCGGGTGCGCGCCTGTACGAGTACCCCGAGGCGATGCTCCAGAACGCCCGCAATCGTGTCGGTACTCCGTCCCTGGTGGACATCAATGCCCTCGGCGCGAGCGGCTCGACCGAGAGCACCGGCTTCCTCGACTTCAACCAGTATTGTCCAGAGCGGTTGAAGGATCCCGGCAAGGGGCCCGGGTTGTGCCTGCCGTCGAGTTTCGGCGATGCCGGCGGCGCTGTCGTGAGGCACAGCGAGAACCCGCTGACCGGGCAGGATTTCGACGGCACGGACCTCGAAACCTTCCGGCTCAGCTCGATCGTAAGCTTTGACATGGACGGTGGCATGCTGACGTCGTACACCGGCTGGACCAATTTCGATGCGGACGACGCATACGATCAGGACTGGCAGGCGGAGGGGCTCGATTACCGCTACACGCCGCCGGGCGGGACGCCGGCCGACTATCCGGCGACGCCATCGCCCGGTTTCTACAACGGCCGCATCGCCGATCAACTCACCGCGAGCCAGATCGCCAACACCACCTCGGAGGTGGACCAGTTCAGCCAGGAACTGCGCTTTGCCTCCCGGCTCGATGGCCCGCTGCAGTACACGGTCGGAGGATTGTTCTGGGACGAAACCCGCAGCCTGTACGACCGCAACGCGATCATCGCGTGCATGCCGCTCGACAAGGTCGGCGTGCTGTCGGTGAATCCGGACGGGAGCTTCAACTTCCCGGAGTTCTTCTTCCAGGCCAATCCGTCGCAGGGCAATACCACCGGCAGCGTCTGCGACGGTGGCACCTTCAACGGCAACCCGACCGTGATCGGCTGGCAGGAGTACTACCGCCAGCAGCAGCCACAGGCACCGACGTACTGGCGCGCAGATACCCGTCACTGGTCCTTCTACGGCAAGCTGGAATGGGCGATTGCCGACGACTGGACGATCGAGTTCGAGGAGCGTTTCGTATCCGAGCGCTTTCGCCTGCTGAAGCCCAACCAGAGCACCTGCACCACGCTCGGTTACATCTCGGTCATCGGCTCGTCCCTGCGGCAGGAACGACCGGGCGACCCCTTCGACGCGGTCTGCCCGTGGCAGGAGATCACCGACCCGGGGGCCGGTTACAACGATGGCATCATCACCAATGCCGACAGTATCCGTACGCTCGAGGCGTCCACCAGCTCTCACTTCAACACACCGAAGGCGACACTGAACTGGAAGGCGGCCCCCGATTCGCTGGTCTTTTTCTCCTGGGCCCGCGCGCAGAAGCCGGGCGGCATCAATACCCTGACCGGCGGCGGATCGCCGGTGACCCGGAAAGACGAGCTGTTCGAGCCGGAAAAGCTCGAAGCCTGGGAGCTCGGCACCAAGAACATGTTCGATGTCGGCGGTTCGCTGCTCGCGAACGTCACGCTCTTCTTCCAGGACTACACCGACAAGCAGACCAATACGCAGGTGATCGATGCCTCCGGAGTGGCAGCGCCCAAGGTGCTGAACGCATCGGGCGCGGAGATCTGGGGTGCGGAATTCGAGTTCACCTGGCAGCCTGACCTCATCGAGGGGCTGGTACTGGATGCGGCATATACCTACCTCGATGCGGAGTACACCGAGTTCATCGACGACGTGACGAGCGTGCAGCGCATGGCCTACCTGGGCGATTGCACGCTGGTGTACAAGGGCGCGAACGGCGTGGAACTGCCCGCAGGCGATGCGGGGATCACCTCGGCGTTCTGCCGCGCGGACCTCAGCGGGAACAAGCTGGAACGCACTCCGGAGCATGCCGTGGCGTTGTCCGCCAGTTACACGCGGCCGTTGCTCGATACGGGTCTCGATCTGCTGCTGCAGACCAATGCAAACTGGACGGATGACCGGTACTCGGACCAGGATAACGGCGCATATTTCGAGTCGTACTGGCTCGTGGACTTACGCGCCGGGCTCACGGGGCCGAGGTACGAGATCCTCGCCTACGTGGATAACGTATTCGATGACGACACCATCCGCAGCGGCGGTTCGGGCCCGGATTTCGGGCGACAGGTAGCCGAGACGGCCTTCACGGCCGGTCTCGGCGTAAGCCATTTCTTCGGTACCTTGCCCGACCCCCGGATCTTTGGCGTGCGGGCTACTTACCGGTTTGGCGCGCATTAGGTTCGGCGCGGCCCTCCGGCAGGCGGGGCCTCACGCGGCAGCGGCTCTGCGCAAGGCGACAGTGACCGCCGATCAGGCCGGCGAATCCACGGCAGGAGCGGACGCATTCGGGCCGGATCCCGACGCGCGCGGGGCCGGGCCGCGCGGCTTTCGGCACCCGTTGCACTCCTTTAAGATGGCGCCGCTGTAACGTCCACCGGGGAGCCCGCTTGGCTTCTTTGCAACACAAGCCTGTATCAGTCGGGATTTCCGGCTTTGCGGCGTATTTGCCGCCGTACCGCGTGGACCTGCGGCGCTGGTGCGAGTGGACGGGCGCTTCATGGGACAAGGTGCGCACGGTCGTGGGTACCGGTTTCCGCATGCCGGGTGCCGACCAGAGCGTCTACACGATGGCGGCGACCGCAGCCTTGCACCTGCTGGACCAGTACGACGTAGACCCGCAGCGGGTGCGCTACCTCGCGCTCGGCACCGAATCGAGCACGGACAACTCGGCCGGTGCAGTCATCGTGCGGGGCATGCTGGATGCGGCGCTGCGCGAACGCGGCCTCGCGCCGCTGAACCGCCACTGCGAGGTGCCGGAGTTCAAGCACGCCTGCCTGGGCGGCGTGTATGCCATGAAGAGCGCCCTGCGTTTCCTCGCTACCGAACCCGGCGACGCGGCGGCCATTGTTGTCAGCGCCGATGTGGCGAAGTATGACCTTGGCAGCTCGGGTGAGCCCACCCAGGGCGCAGGTGCGGTGGCGATGCTGATCGAGAAATCACCGCGGCTCCTGGCGGTGGATCTCGGCGCCTGCGGCAGCGCATCGGCCTACCGGGCCGTGGACTTTCGCAAGCCGATGATGCGCATCAACGGCAACGGCACCTACTTCCGGGAAACCCCGGTGTTCAACGGCAAGTACTCGACCACCTGTTACCTCGACGAGGCCTTGCAGGCGCTGCGTGACATGTTGTCGCGCATGAAACGCGATCCGCGCGAGTATTTCCGCGCGGTGCGGGCGGTATTCATGCACCGCCCCTACGAGCGCATGCCATTGAACGCCTTGAGCTTCAGTTATCTGTCCGGGCTGGCGAAGAACGACGGTGCCGGGCGTACCGAGCTGACCGGCTATTGCGAGGCAGCCGGGCTGCGCGTCGATGACGTGGTCGACGAACTGCGCTCGACACCCGACATTCTCGGTTTTGCCCTGGAGGGCGAACTGGAGCGGGATCCGTGGCCGCTGACGATGCGGCTGCTGCGTGAGTTCCGCGCCCAGCCGGTGTATCGGGACGTGGTCGCCGCCAAGCTGGAACTCGGCGCACTGCCGATGCGCGAACTCGGCAACCTGTACTCTGCTTCCCTGTTTGCCTGGATGGCCGCCGGACTGGAAGAAGCCGCCGGCAAGCAACTCGATCTCGCTAACCAGGAAGTGCTGGCGCTCGGCTACGGCAGCGGCGATGCAGCCGAGGCTATCCCGATGCGCACGGTGCCGCACTGGACGGATGCAGCCGCGCGAATTGGCTTTGCCGGAGCGCTCCAGCCGAGCGTGAACCTCACCCGCGAGGAGTACGAAGGCCTGCATCGCACCGGCCGCGGGCCGGTCCCGGTGGCCGGACGCGAGGAGTTCGTGATCGAGCGGGTCGGTAGCAGCACCGCACCCGAATATGCCGACGAGGGTATCGAGTTCTACCGCTACGTCAGGTAGCCGGGGAGCAGCCGTTCGGCGCCGAGGTGTTTGCAGGGTGACCCGAGGGCGCTCAGCGAGCGTCGCGCTTCGCAGGGTCATGGCGGTGTTCGCCTCGCCGCGGATGGCGTGCGGTGCAGCCGTCAGCCGGCCACGGCCATGAGGGTGACAGTGACAGAACGGAGCCGCCGCTACAGGACGCGCGTCGAGCTGGCGCTCGAGCGGAGCCTGCCGGCGGCAAGCACGCACCCGGCGCGATTCCACACCGCGTTGCGCTACGCAGTGCTCGGCGGCGGCAAGCGCCTGCGCCCCGCGCTGGTGTACGCGACCGGGGAGTGCATCGGGATCGAGCCACAGCGGCTCGACGCGATAGCGGTTGCCGTGGAGTTCGTGCATGCCTATTCGCTGGCGCACGATGACCTGCCGGCCATGGACGATGACACGCTGCGCCGCGGACAGCCAACCGTGCATGTCGCCTTCGACGAAGCCACGGCGATCCTTGTGGGCGATGCCCTGCAGGCCCATGCGTACAGCATCCTGGCTGACCACCCAGCCATGGAGGCTGCCCCTGCCGTGCGCCGCCAGCTGGTTCTGGACCTGGCCCTCGCCAGCGGATCGGAAGGGATGGTGGGCGGGCAGATGATGGACGTGGAGACGACCGGGGCGACCGGCATCGTGGCGGCCCAGCTCGATGCACTCTACGCCCGCAAGACCGGAGCGCTGCTGCGCGCCGCCGTCATCATGCCCTCGCGTCTGCGCCCGGATCTGGGCGTCACCAGCATGGCGGCCCTCGAGACGTTCGCGCGTTCACTCGGGCTCGCCTACCAGGTCGCCGATGATCTGCTCGACATCGAGAGCCCGGCCGCGGTGAGCGGGAAGCCGCAAGGGTCCGACCTGCGCCACGGCAAGGCAACGATACCGGCATTGCTCGGTGTCGAGGCCAGCCGGCAGCGGCTGCACACGCTGCGGGCTCAGGCACTGGCCGCGCTGGCGCCATTCGGCGCGGAGGCCGATGCGCTGCGGGAGATCTGCGAGCAGGCGACGCGACGCAATCATTGACCGGTCGCCGGCAGGGCGAAGGCCGGTCAGGCAGTACGCAGCATCCTGCCCATGGCGGCGAAGCACATGTTTGCGGCAAGCGCGACGGCCGCAAGACCGGCGAGAAACGCCGGCCCGATCGCTTCGGGCCGCACGACACCGATGCAACCGACGATCAGGATCAGCGTGTAACTGGTAAACACCCAGAACATGGTGGTGCGCATGCCGCCGCAGATCGCCGTTTCGACGGACGCCGTGGAACCCTCGACGACCAGTCGTCCGAAGGCGGCGCCGACCGGGACGAAGGCTGCTTCGATGCCGAGCACCGTCAGGTTGATCAACCCGTAGAGGGCAACCTTGGACGCGAGCCAGCGCGACTCGAACGGACCGGCGCCGAAATACGACCAGGCGCCAATCAGCAGCAGCGCACCGCCGAGTACACCGATGATCCCGCGGTTCGCCGCGGCGAGGGTCCGGCCGTAGGGCCGGTCGGCGTAGTGCGCACCACCGAGGCTGATCGACAACCAGGCGAGCGTGAACAGCCACACGCCGGCGTAGCCCGCGTCGGATATCTCCAGCAGGTTCGCCTGCCGCGACAAGGCGACACCGGTAGGCAGTGCCAGCGCCCACATCGCCCGTGGCAGCAGTTCGATCAGCAATGCCATCCTGACCAGCATGAGGCGGGTCTCGAGGGTGAGCCGGCTGTCGGTGGACTTGCGCGCCGCCAGCATCACGCCCATGTCGGTGCCGACCCAGAAGACGAACATCAGGATGTGCAGGTAGCTCCAGGTCTCCATGGACGACATGCGCGGCCCTCCGGGTGCGGTGCGTCCATGCTAGCAGGGGCGGCCGTCGGCACGAGCGCGACATGCCTGGCAGCCGCGGCAACGACCACGTAGCGGGTCGGTCGTGAATTCGGGTGACGACACCGACTGCCACTCTTAATATTCGTGGCAGAGCAGAGCGGATGAAGCGGGCCCGGTCCGGAGCGGGCCCAGGCGAGGAGGGCTAATGAGACCCCACGTGGAACTGATCCAGCAGGCCGATCTGTGCTGGCACGACGCCGAATTGCCGCGCGGCGAGGGCCGTGCCCGGCAGCGCAACATGTCCTACGACGAAGAAGACGGCAGCGCCTCGACCAGGGTCTGCTTCGACTCCGCCTGGCAGCGCCCTGGCGGCTATCACCACGCTGACACGGAATGGTACGTGCTGGGCGGTGAGGTGCGTCTCGGCGAGCGTCGCCTCGGCAGGGGACACTACTTCCGGGCGCCGGCCGGCCTGCGAGTGCCGCCCATGTCGGTCAGGGCCGGGACGGAAGTGCTGTTGTTCCGCGAGTATGGTGACTGGGCGTTCACCGTGTCGGCGAAGAACCGCTCGACATTCGTGCCACGTGGCCTCAATACGTCATCGCGCGAAGCCGGGCAGCTCACGGTGCTCGATGCAGCGCGCCTGGAGTGGATGCCGAACATCTACGAGGGCGACACGCAGCGCTACCTGAAGCTCAAGATGCTCTATCACGATCCGGCGCCAAGCGACGATCCGCGCAAGGGCTTCATGACGATGCTCTGCTGGGCTCCGCCGGGCTGGTCGGACTCGCGCATGGTCCATCACCCGGTATTCGAAGAGGCCTACAGCATCGAGGGCCATCTCGACTATAACTTCGGCAGGCTCGGCGAGGGCACTTATTTCTTCCGGCCGGCAAAGGTCAAGCATGGCCATTTCACCGCCGGCGAGGAGAAGGGCTACATGGGTATTTTCCGGCTGGATGGCAGTCTCGTGAACTGGATCACCGTCGAGGAGCGGGTCGTCGTCGAAGGCAAGGCGCTCAATTACGACCCGGTTACGCAGGCGCCGTTGATCGCTGGTATCCCGGTTCGTTCGCGATCCACTGGTCCATGGGATCTGGATGGCTGGTGATGCCGGGCGCCATCGACATCGTCTGCAACCTCTTTACGCCCGAGGAGGTGTCCGGCGGCCGGACCGGGCTCGACGAGACCTTCAAGGCGCAGGTGCGCATGCCAGAGGAAATCCGCGGCGGCGTCACCATGGAGCATTACCTCGAGAAGATGGATCGGGCCGGCATCGAGCGCTCGCTGCTGATTGCGGTGCGCGCCGGGGACATCAACGTGCGCGGGTCCTTCGAGATTCCGTATGAACGGGTGCACGAGATTTGTGTCCGCTACCGCGGACGTTTTGCCGGCCTGGCCGGTATCGATCCGTTTCGCGGCATGCAGGGGCTGCGGGACCTCGAACGCGCAGTGCGGGAACTTGGCTTCGTCGGCGCGCACCTGTATCCGCACTGGTGTGAGCTGGCGCCTGATCATGCGAAGTACTACCCGTACTACGCCAAGTGCTGCGAGCTCGACATACCCATCATGATGCAGGTGGGCCAGAACCTCGTGTACTCGCGGCAGCGGCGGCTACCGAGCGTGGGCCGGCCGATCTGCCTCGACCGCGTCGCGATCGACTTTCCGGAGTTGCGCGTGATCGGCATTCACCTCGGCGTGCCATGGACGGACGAGATGATCGCCATGTGCTGGAAGCACGAGAACGTGTTCATGGCGGGCGACGCCTACGCGCCGAAACACTGGCCACCGGCCTTCGTTCGCTACGCCGACACCTACGGTCGCGAAAAAGTGCTGTTTGGTACGGATTGGCCCGTGATCGACCCGGAACGCGCTGTGGCCGAGATCAACGGCCTCGGGATGCGGGATGACTCCCTGCGACTGATGATGCGGGACAACGCATTGCGGGTCTTCAGGCTGCCGGGCTGAACTGCGAGGCGTCGATGGGGACACAAAGCACCAGGCTGCCATTCTCCTTCCAGCACCTGAACATGGCGGCCGGGTTGCGCGCAGCCATGCAGCGCGCGCCGGACAAGATCGCCCTGGAGCATCGCGGGCGGACCCGCAGTTACGGTGAACTCGTGGCGCGCATGGACCGGGTGACCGCGGCATTGCTCGCCGTGCCCGGGTTCGGTCCGGGCACCCATGCCGCGATCATTGCGCCAAACTCGATCGAGTACCTGGAGATCGCGTTTGGGGCCTCGCAGGCGGGCGTGCCGCTGGCCACCATCAATCCGCGGCTGACGCCGCGCGAGATGGTGGCTATCTGCGATGACGCTCATGCGCGGGTGCTGTTCGCGGAGGCCGGCGCGGCGGCTGCGTTGAGGGATGCCCGCTTTGCCAGTGTGGAGCGCATCATCGAGATCGGGGCCGGGTTCGAGGCCTGGATTGCGGCGGCGCGGCCGTCGGCGGTGCTGCCGCAGGTGGCGGAGTGGGGCGTGTTCACCATTCCATACACGTCCGGCACCACCGGCCGGCCGAAGGGTGTCCTGGTGAGCCAGCGCTCGCGCGTGTTGAGCATCTTTGCAATGGCAATGGAGTATGGCTGCTACGGCCCGGACGATCGCTTCCTTGCGATTGCGCCGATGTGCCACGGAGCCGGCATGGTCTTTGCGCTGGCACCCGTATTTGCCGGGGGGCACTGCGCGATCCTGGATCGATTCGATCCCGAGGAGGTGTTGCGCCGGCTGAAAGACGGCGGCATGACCGGCTTCTTCGGAGTACCCACGCATTTTCACGCCCTGATGGCGCTCGAGGGCGCGTTACTCGGGCAGTTGCGGCCGGGACAGTTGCGGACCGTGATTTCCAACGCGGCGGCGTTGCCACAGCCGATGAAGGAGCGACTCGTGGAATATTTCGGTGCCGGCGTGCTGCACGAAACCTATGGCTCGACGGAGGCCGGGATCGTGACCAACCTGCGTCCCGCCGACCAGCTGCGCAAGCGCAACTGTGTCGGCCTGCCGTTTCCGGCGACGCGCGTGGAAATCCGCCGCGACGACGGGCAGTCATGCCGGATAGATGAAGTAGGCGAGCTATTCTCTACAAGCCCTTATTTATTCAATGGTTACTGGCAAAAGCCCGAAGCGACGCAAGGTGCCTGGCAGGACGGCTGGGTGACGGTCGGGGATCTCGCCCGGCGCGACGCCGAAGGCCACATCTACATCGTGGACCGCAAGACGGACATGGTCATATCCGGCGGCATCAACATCTACCCGCGGGAGGTCGAAGACGTGCTCGCGCAGCACCCGGCGATCGCGGAGGTTGCAGTCGTTGGCGTGGCCGACGAGAAATGGGGCGAGCGGCTGAAAGCCTTCGTCGTTCTGCGGCCAGGCGAGCGCCTCGAGGCCGAGGCGCTGCCCGCGTTCTGTGCAGGGCGCCTGTCCGGCATCAAGACACCCAAGGAATTCGTGGTCATCGAGCGTATACCGCGCAACGCCACTGGCAAGGTGCTCAAGACGGCGCTGCGCGCAGGTCACTGACGAGGGCATCGGCGCGACATGCTGGAAGTCTCCTTCTATTTTTATTACGGCTGCCCGTGGACATTTCTCGCGAGCACGCGGCTCACCGAGGTGGCGATGAGGACATCCGCCCGCATCGCCTGGAAGCCGATCCTGCTCGACCTGGTGGCGCAGGCCGCTGGTTCCCCCGGACACGCGCCACAGCACCCGGCGCGGGCGCGCTACGCTGCCAAGGATCTGGGCGATTGGGCGGAGTTCTGCGGGGTTCGTATCCGGCACCCCGGGCCGTTTCCCCGGCCAGCCACCTGGGCGCTGCGTGGTGCGGTCATCGCGCTGGAGGACGGCCGGATCGCAGCGTACAGCGAGCATGTTTTCCAGGGCTGTTTCGGCGGGATGGCAGACATCGACTCGCTCGACGTCGTGACGAACCAGGCCGCGGCGGCAGGGCTGGATGCGGCCGCCTTCAGGCGGCGCGTGCAGGAGCCGCGCACCCGTGAGGTGATCGAAGGCAACTCACGAGAGCTTGTTGCGCGCGGCGGATTCGGCTCGCCGACCCTGTTCGTCGGTGACGATATGTATTTTGGCAACGACCGCATGCCGCTGGTCGAGCTTGCGCTGACCCGCAGGGGCGAGCGGCCCCTGATCGTCCCGGGCGCGCACGGCCAGCAATAGACTCGTCCTCACGCGGGCATCCGCGGGCAACAGGAGGGACCACGAACATGGCATCACCGCAGGGCAGCAGCAGGCGCGAGTTCATGGCGGGCTCCGTGGCGGCGTTGACGCTGCGTTATGCGGGCAACACGCAGGCGCAGGACGTCCTCGCCGCGCCATACGGCCACTGGGAGGATCTCATGCGGCGCAAGTGGACCTGGGATCGGGTCGTGCGCGGTACGCACGGCACGAACTGTACGGGAAATTGCGCCTTCAACGTTTACGTCAAGAACGGCATTGTCTGGCGGGAGGAACAACAGGGCGAGTACGGACGCTCGGAGGATGCGCCGGACTACGGCCCGCGCGGCTGCCAGAAGGGGTTGCGGCACGCGAAATACATGTACGGCAAGCAGCGCATTCTGTATCCGATGAAGCGCCTGGGCGCGCGCGGTGAAGGCCGCTGGGAGCGCATCAGCTGGCGACAGGCGACCGACGAAATCGCGGATCACTTCATCGATCATTATGCTGCCGACGGGCCGCGCTCGATCAGCTTCGACCTCGGCACGCAGATGGTGCTCAAGCGCGCTTCGTTCGCGGCTCTGGGGCGCTTTGCCACGATCACCGGCATCGAGATGCCCGAGGCGTTTGCCGGCGTGGGCGACCTGCCCACCGGCGTCACGATGACCGTGGGCGAACCGCTACTCGGTGACACCATGGCCGCGGTATTCAAGTCACGCTGTTGCCTGGTGTGGTTCTGCAACCCGGCCGTGACCCGCATTCCGGACGCGCATTTTTTCTGGGAAGCACGCTACAACGGCACCGAGGTGATTGCGATCTCCCCGGAGTTCACCCCGACCGCCATGCACGCCAGCCGCTGGCTCAACCCGCGGCCGGGGACAGATGCCGCGCTCGCGCTGGCCATGGCGCAGGTGATCGTGGCGGAGCGCCGCTTCGACGAGCCGTATCTGCGCGAACAGACCGACCTTCCATTCCTGGTGCGCACAGACAACCGGCGCTTCCTGCGGGAAGCCGACTTCGGCGGTGCAGAGGGCGGGCGCGACAATCTTTTCTATATCTGGGACGCACAGTCCGCCGGGCCGGTGCCCGCGCCGGCGACCGGCAATCCGCCGCCACCGCCCGGGTCGCCGGTGCCCGTGGTGCCCGCCGGCAGCCTGGCGCTGGGCGGGCTCAGCCCGGCTCTCGAAGGCCGCTGGACGATTGCGACCCGCGCCGGGCCGGTCGAGGTGACCACTGTATTCGAGTTGCTCAAGCAGCGTCTCGCGGATTACACCCCGGAAAAGGCGGCCGCCATCACCGGCGTGAATCCCGCCAATATCCGGCAGGTTGCGCTGAGTTTCGCGCGAGCGAAGCCTGCCATGATTTTCACCGGCTATCGCGTCTGCAAATGGCTGCACGGCGACCTGCTGCAGCGGGCCTTCATGTTGCTGCTTTCTCTCACCGGCAACCTTGGCAAGGCCGGTGGCGGCCTGCAACTTGAGAATCTCGCGCGTGTCGACAGCCAGCTCGCCTTCATGCTGGCGGACGTGCCCCCCACGTTCCGCGTGGCCACGCTGTCGCGCTGGGACTATTCGCACACCGACGGGCGCGCGCTGAACGAGCAAGTGTACGGTGGCGAGGTCGCTGCGCACTTCGATCGCTACTTCCAGGAGTCCGTGCGCCGGGGCTGGTTCCCGGACTACCGGCAGACACCCTGGCGCATGGGCTTTTTTGCCGGCAGCAACACCGCGAACTGGCGCGCTTCCGGTGGACGCTGGCGGGAGCGAGCCTTCGAGCAGCTCGCCTCGATCGTCGCGATGGCGCCCGACATGGGCGTGACCGCGATGTACGCCGACTACGTGCTGCCGATCGCGCACCATTACGAGCGGCAGGACTACATGCTCGAAGCGCGCACTCCGTACGTGCAGGTCCTCGATACCGCGGTGCCGCCGCTCGGCGAGGCGGTAGACGACTGGACGGCGCTCGACCGGATTGCGGCAGCGATCAGCCGGCGCGCTCGCGAACGCGGCCTCGCGCCGGTCATGGACGATTTCTTCGGCAAGCCGCTACCGCGCGACCTCGGCCAGGTGCACGACCTGTACCGCCACGGCGGGAAGATCCGCTCGACCCTGGACGTGATCCAGTTCCTGATCGATCGGGACGAAGGCGTGCCGAAGGTGCCCTTCGAGGAACTGGCGGCAGCGGGCCTCATGCGCAACGGCGACACCGCCCGCGTCGTCTACGGGCCGCAGTCACCGTACGGTTCCGTCATGCTGCGTGCCGTGGAAAACAAGGAGCCTTATCCCACCCTGACCGGACGCCAGCAGTACTACATTGACCACGAGTGGTTCATGGCCGAGGACGAAGCGCTGCCCGGTTACAAGAAGCCGCTGCGTATCGCGGGATTTCCGCTGCAGTTCACCATGGGCCACGTTCGCCACGGAATCCACAGCATGTGGGCCGACGACGCCTTCCTGCTCAACCTGCGCCGTGGCACGCCGGACGTCTACGTCAATCCGGACGATGCCCGGTCACGCGACGTGGTCGATGGCGACGCGATCCGCGTGTTCAACGATTTCGGGGAGTTCAGCGCCATGGCCAACGTAAGCGCAGCCATGCAGCCGGGCATGATGTTCATGTACCACGGCTGGGATCCGATGATGTTTCCGAACCGACAGAATTTCGGGGCCGTGATTCCGACCGCCGGGCTCATCAAGCCGACGTCCGTCGTGAGCGGTTACGGCCAGGTCACGTACCGGGCGCTGGCCTTCGAACCCAATCACACCTTCCAGGACTTCACCTGCGATTTCGAGAAACTGACCGCGGGACGCGGGCCCGGTGCGAGCGCCGGCCCGTCCCTCCAGGAGCGCAGTGCATGCGTATCGACCTGATCTTCGAGGCCAGCCATCCGGGCGCAAAGCTCGCCGAACTGGCCCGGCTCGCGGAGCGCTACGGGTTTGGCGGGGTGTGGGTCTCGAACATGCATGACGCGCGCGACCCGTTCATCAATTTCGTGCAGACCGCGCTGGCAACGCAACGAATCACCGTCGGGCCGGTGGCGGTGTCACCCTATGAGCTGCACCCGATGAAGATGGCCGCGGCGCTGCTGACGCTGAATGAAGTCTCCGGTGGCCGCGCGCAGATCGGCATCGCCGCCGGCGGGGGTGGCGCCCCCACAGCGATGGGAGTAACGCCGCAACGGCGGCTGCGCGCAGTGCGCGAATGTGTCGAGATCCTGAAGCTCGCCAGCAGCGGCAAGCCTCTGAGGTACAAGGGCGAGATCTACAAGGTGCTCTATTACCACCCGTCGTTTGCGCTCAGTGCACCGCCGATGATCTGGGTTTGCGCGAACGGCCCGCAGATGCTGCGCTCGGCGGCCAAATACGCCGACGGCATCTTCGTCGGCGATCACACGCCCGAGGATGTCGGCCGCATGCGTGCCATCGTCGATGCGCAGCACGCCGACTCCGGGCGAGCGTCGACACCGTTGCGGTTCAACAACTTCTGGGCCTGGCACGTCAAGGAAACGCGCGAAGCGGCGCATCGCGAGGCCCGACGCTGGCTGGCGATCCGCGCCACGCCCTATCCCGAGTACTACTATCGGGATATCCTGCCGGAGGACGAAATGCAGATCATCTGGAAGAATCGCCAGGCGATCATCCGGGCGTTCAATGCCGGCAGCGACGTCATCGAGGGAATTCCGGCCGACATCATGGCGCGCTTCGTGGACAAAGCGACCTCGGCCTCGGGGCTCGACCAGCTGGACTTCGAGATCGAGCGCCTGCGGCGATTCCAGGCGGCTGGCCTGACGGAGATTTCGTTGCGCATCTACGAGAATCCGCAATGGACCATTCAGCTGCTCGGCGAGCGCGTATTGCCGGCGCTACGCTGAAACGGTTGCACACCACAACCAACGGACTGAGTACCGACATGCATTCCAGGTGGTTTACGCTCGGCCTGGCCGGAGTTGCGGGCACGGCGTTCGCGGCGGTGGGTGATCCGCCCGGCATCGACGCCCATCGGCTGTGGGTCTACGCGCACCTGCTGGTTTTCGTGTTCTGGCTCGGCGCCGATCTCGGCGCCTTCCTGTGTGCGCGTGCGGCGGCCAATCCGGCGCTTACGCCGGAACAGCGCTCGCGCACGCTCGAACTGATGCGCAGCATCGACCTTGCGCCACGAATTGCTGCCAGCCTCATGCTGACGGTCGGCGGCGTCCTGACCGAATACGTCGGCATCCCGCATCCCTGGTGGCAGTTCGGCGGTATTGTCGCGCTCGCACCGGTCTGGCTGATGGTGGTGCTGCTGGGTCATTTCCGGCAGGGCACGTCCGTCGGCCTGGCGATGCTGCGGCTCGACGAAGGCATTCGCGCGCTGCTCGTGGTCGCGGTGCCCGCATCGGTGTACTGGTCCTGGTCGACCGGCCGGCTGGCAGCGGCGCCGTATGTCGCCGCCAAGCTGCTGTTGTTTGCGCTGGTGATGCTGGTCGGGCTGCTGCTGCGCCGGCGTTGGGTGGGTGCGCCCGGTCTGGAGCGGAGCGGGCCTGAACTGCTGCGGGTGCATCGGCGCACGGTGCCGCTGGTGATCGCCATCTGGACGGGACTCGCCATCGCTGCATTGCTCGGCATCGCCAAGCCGGGCGCTCCCGTGATCAAGCCGGCGACGCCTCTGGCTGCCGCCGGCGGCGCCGGACCCGAACTGCCGGCTCGCTGAGCCGATTGCACACGCGCGGTCTCCGCGCACGGCCTGCGGTGTGCGTCGGTTACTCCGGATCTTGAACCCGGTTCGTCCTTATGTGGCGTTTCCATTGACGCTTATGACGGGGCGAAGCAAGGGATCTGGCATTGGGCCGTGGCTTCCTCGGCGCGAGCCCGCACAACAATTAGCAGAGGTACCCGCATGAATCGCACCCCTCACTGCAGCGCCAGGTGTGCCAGCCTGCTCGGACTGTTGCTGGCTGCGTTCACGGCTTCTGCAGTGCCCCTCCACGTGACCGTTGGCAATGGCCCCGTCACCGACATGCGGCTGGCTCACGGTCATCCTTCCCGCGCCGCTTCCTCCCTGGTCAGCGCGGATACCGTGAGCGCGTGGATGTCGGTCTGCATGAGGGCGCCGAGAGCGTCGTAGACCAGGCGGTGGCGCTCGATCCGGTTCAGACCGCTGAAACATTCGGAGATCACCCGGACACGGAAGTGTCCGCGGCCGTCCCGGGCTCCGGCGTGGCCCCGGTGCAGATGGCTCTCATCGGTCACCTCGACGTCGATCGGTGTCAGCGCGGCTTGCAGTCGCGCCCGGATGGCTGCGGAGCGCGTCGCGGTCACGGCAGGACCTGGCGAAACGGTTTGACCGTGACGCGGGCGAATACGCCCTCGGTGGTGTAGGGATCAGCCGCGGCCCAGAGTTCCGCTGCTTCCAGCGACTCGAACTCTGCGATGATCAGGCTGCCGGTGAAGCCCGCCGGCCCGGGGTCGGACGCATCAATGGCCGGATGCGGGCCGGCGACGATCAGTCGCCCCTCGCTCTGCAGTTGCTCCACGCGCTGCAGGTGGGCGGGTCGCACGCGCCGCCGCTTCTCGAGGCTGTCCGGAACGTCTTCCGCGATGATTGCGTAGAGCATGATTCACTTGCTTGCTGTGGAATCCGACGCTGCGGCGCCTTCGCGGCGCGCGAGCCAGGCGGCCTGGATGAACACGAACACGACCGTCAGACCGAGCAGGCCGAAGAGCTTGAAGTTGACCCAGGTCGTCTCGGGGAAGTTGTAGGCCACGTACAGATTGGCTGCGCCACTGACCACGAAGAATGCTACCCACATCAGGTTGAGCCTGCGCCAGTCGCGTTCGCTCAGGGTAACCTGCTCGGGCGATACCGACTGCAGCAGGCGCTGGATCGCGGTCTTTTGTCCGATGAACCGGCTGACGAGGAATACTGCCGCAAACGCCCAGTTGAGGATCGTGGGCTTCCATTTGAAGATCAGGTCGTTCTGGAGCAGCAGGCTGATGCTTCCGAGCACCACCACGAGCGCGGCGGACGCGAGCGTCATGCGGCTGATGGGGCGCTTCAGGAGCCAGAGCACCGCAATCTGCAGGACCATCGCGACCATGATCACGGCCACCGCGGTCTTAAAGTCGCTCAGCCAGTAAGCGACGACAAATGCGACGACGGGAAGGAAGTCGAGGAAGGCCTGCATGTCACGGTCCGCTGCGTTGGCCGGGATGATACTCAATTTCACCGGTCGGGGCTGGTGGGGATGCGCCGGGCAATTACAATGCGGTCATGACGCTGCGCCTCGACGTTCACCCGGTCAACCCCCAGCGGCGACTCGTGTCGCAGGCGGTCGACATGCTGCGCCAGGGCGGCCTGATCGTGTATCCGACCGATTCCTGCTACGCCTTCGGCTGCCAGATGGGCGCGCGGGATGCGGTCGTGCGCATCGAGCGAATCCGGCACACCGACCGCCACCATAATTTCACGCTGGTTTGTCGCGACCTTGCCGAGATCGCGAGCTACGCCCGCGTGGAGAACTGGGTTTATCGGCTGCTGCGCGCCCACACGCCGGGCCCTTACACGTTCATCTTGCCGGCTACGCGCGAGGTGCCGCGGCGGCTGCAGAACCCGAAGCGGCGGACGATCGGGATCCGGGTGCCGGATCATCCGGTGCCGCGCGCGATCCTGACCGAACTCGGCGAACCGATCATGAGCTCCACGTTGCTGCTGCCGGATGAACCTGCGCCGATCACCGATCCGGACGAAGTCTGCGAGCGGCTCGACGGCCGCGTAGAGATGGTGATCGTTGCGGGAAGCTGCGGAGTCGAGCCGACGTCGGTAATCGACCTGACTGGCGCAGCCCCGGTCGTGGTGCGCGTCGGCAGGGGTGAGGTCGGCGCATTCGCGTGAACGACGCGAGCCCGGCTGCACCTGCGTCCGTATAATGCGTCGATGCCGGAAGACCCGTACGCATTGATTCGCACGCTCTCCGTGGCCGCCATCCCGCTGGTCTTCGCCATCACGTTGCACGAGGCGGCACACGGCTGGATGGCGCGGCGTTTCGGCGATCGCACGGCGGAGATGCTCGGACGCCTCAGCCTGAATCCGCTGCGGCACATCGACCCGGTCGGGACCGTCATCGTGCCGCTGGCGATGCTCTTCATGGGCGGTTTCATCTTCGGCTGGGCGAAGCCGGTGCCCGTGAATGCCCGTGCGCTGCGCAATCCGCGTCGCGACATGATCTTCGTCGCGGCCGCAGGCCCGGGCGCAAATCTCGTCATGGCGTTTGCCTGGGTGCTGCTGTTCCGTGTCGTAGAGACGTTCGCTCCCGGGCCGGCAACAGCCGCAGTTTTCCTGCGCGAAATGTGCGCGCAAGGGCTTTTTTTCAATATCTTGCTGGCAGTTTTTAATCTGTTGCCCATACCGCCGCTCGACGGAGGGCGGATGTTGCGTGGCGTGCTGGACGAGCCGCGCCGGCGATGGCTGGATGCGCTTGAACCATACGGCCTTATAATCGTGGTCGCGTTGCTGGCGATCGGCGCATTGGAGTACATCCTCGGGCCGCTGTTCAACACGGCCCAGGATCTCGTGTTGTGGGCGGCGGGGCTGAGAGTCGGATCAGGATGAGCATGGACCAGGCAACCGGAGAGACACTCCTGACGGTGGTCGAAGACCGGCCGGCCGACTCATTCCCGGCGGAGGAGTCCGTGGGCGGCAACCCGGCTCAGGGCGAAATGCCGTTCGCCGTCGTGGAGGGACAACCGGTCACGGAGCTGCCACGGGATCTCTACATCCCGCCGCACGCGCTCGAGGTGTTCCTCGAGGCGTTCGAAGGGCCGCTCGACCTGCTGCTGTACCTGATCCGGCGGCAGAACCTCGACATCCTCGATATCCCGATTGCCGAGATCACGCGCCAGTACGTCAACTACATCGAGGTGATGAAAGAGCTGCAGCTCGAGCTGGCTGGCGAGTACCTGCTGATGGCCGCGATGCTCGCCGAGATCAAGTCGCGCATGCTGCTGCCCCGGCCGGCCTCGGAGGAGGACGAGGAGGCCGATCCGCGCGCTGAACTCGTCCGGCGCCTGCAGGAGTACGAGCGCTTCAAGCGCGCGGCAGAAGACCTGGAGCGGCTGCCGCGCCTGGAGCGTGACATTCACCAGACGGCGGCCGACGTGGTGGAGCGACCGGTGGTGGCCAGGCTGCCCGACGTCACGCTGAAGGAGATGCTGCTCGCATTCCACGAGGTCATCCGGCGTGCGGAAATGTTCGCGCATCATCACATCCAGCGCGAGCCGCTCTCGGTCCGACAGAGGATGTCGGAAGTGCTGGCTCGGCTCGGTGAGGGTGGCTTCGAGGAGTTTCATCGCCTGTTCGATCCGACGGAGGGCCGCATGGGAGTCACGGTGACCTTCCTGGCGCTGCTCGAGCTGCTCAAGGACTCGCTGATCGATATCGTGCAAGCCGAGCCGTTCGCCCCGATACATGTGCGTGTGGCTACTACCGCCGGGCCGGCCGGCATCGCGCGCACCGCACTGGACAACGAGGAATAAGCTGCAATGGATCAGGACCAGATCAAGCACATCGTCGAAGCAGCGCTCCTGGCGGCGGGGCGGCCGTTGAGCCTGGAGCAGTTGCGGAGTCTGTTCGGCGAAGAGCAACCGCTGTCGAGAAATGAAGTGCGCGCGGCACTCGATGCGCTGCGCCAGGACTACGAAGGGCGCGGCATCGCCCTCGGGGAAGTGGCGAGCGGTTTTCGCATCGAAGTGCGCAGTGCGATGAGCCCGTGGCTGACATCATTGTGGGAGGAGCGGCCGCCGCGCTATTCGCGCGCGCTGATGGAGACGCTGTCGATCATTGCGTACCGCCAGCCGGTCACCCGCGGCGATGTCGAAGAGATCCGTGGCGTTGCCGTCACGACCAACATCACCCGCACCCTGCTCGAGCGTGGCTGGATCAAGGTCGTCGGCTATCGCGACGTGCCGGGCAAGCCAGCCATGTATGGCACGACGCGCGAGTTCCTCGATTACTTCGGGCTCCGGCAGCTGGAGGATTTGCCGCCGCTCGCCGAGATCCGCGACTTCGACCGGATGACCGCCCAGCTGCAGCTGCCGGACTCCGGGTTCGCCGATGCGGATGTACCGCCCGGCAGCCCGACACCGCTGGTACGGGCGCCTGCCGCCGGGTTGCCGGAGGAGCCGGCGACCGTTACCTCGCTCGACGAGGTGCGGGCCGCAGCCCAGCGCACGCCGGCGGACGAAGCGGCGGCCGAAGATTCCCTCGGCGCTACGGTCGTGCCCCTGAACATCCGGTGAGTGTGTGCCGCCAACGTCCAGGGGGACACGCGGTCGGGCTGGGATGACCGGGCGCCGGGGTGCGCGTGGGCAGCCCGCGGCCCGCGCCAGCAGGTCCGCGCCGCAACGGCTGCAGAAATGGCTGGCTGCGGCGGGTGTCGGCTCACGGCGGCAGATCGAGAGCTGGATCAGGGCCGGGCGCATCAGTGTCGACGGCTCGCCTGCGACGCTGGGCCAGAAAATCACCGGCACCGAACGCGTATCGGTGGATGGCCGTGCGATCCGGGCCCCTGCGCCGCGAGTGCGCGCGAAGCCGCGTGTCCTCGTGTACCACAAGCCGGTGGGCGAGGTCTGCACACGGAGCGATCCCCAGGGACGGCAGACTGTCTTCGAGTCCTTGCCGGCCCTGCACGGAGCACGTTGGGTGCTCGTCGGCCGGCTGGATATCGACACTTCCGGTCTGCTGTTGTTTACAACGGATGGTGCGCTCGCTCACGCGCTCATGCATCCGTCCGGCGAGATGACGCGGGAGTACGCGGTGCGGGTTCGCGGCGACCCGACTGCCGAGGGACTGCGTCGCATGTGTGCCGGCGTCACGCTCGAGGATGGCCCGGCCCGCTTCGTGGAAGTTCACGCTGAAGGCGGGGAGGGCGCGAACCGGTGGTATCGCGTGAGCGTAGTGGAGGGTCGTAATCGGCTGGTGCGCCGCCTCTGGGAAGCGATCGGTTGTCAGGTCAGTCGGCTGATCCGTGTGCGCTTCGGCCCGGTGGCGTTGCCGCGCCACCTGCCACGCGGCCGGTTTCGCGAGCTGAGAGGTGGTTCGCTGGCTGAGGTGTACGCGGCGGCAGGACTCCCGCTGCCAGAGTCCGAACCTGGGCGCTGAATTGGCCGGCCACTGCCGTGTCGCGACGCGAGTTGCCCATCGAACGCCTCCAGCAGGTTTGCGAACTCCTGGTCACCCGGTTTGGCAGTGTGGGCTGGTGGCCCGCCGAACACCCCTTCGAGGTCATGGTTGGTGCGGTACTGGTGCAAAACACCCGCTGGGCGAACGCCGAGCGGGCGATCACCGGGCTGCGGGATGAGGGTTGCCTGCGGCCGACGGCACTGCTGGCGTTGCCGGAGGCGCGACTCGTCGCGCTGTTGCGGCCGGCGGGCTGCCAGTCGGTGAAGTCAGTGCGCCTGCGGGGTCTTGCGACGTGGGTTGAGGCCGGGGGTGGGATCGACACGCTCAAGCGCCAGCACACGATGCAGCTTCGCACCGGCCTGCTGTCGCTCTCCGGGGTTGGCTTCGAGACAGCGGATGCGATCCTGTGCTACGCCTTCGATCGTGCGCAGTTCGTGGCCGATCGTTATGCCCGGCGACTTCTGGGCCGGCTCGGGGTGTTCGATCCGGCGGTCACGAACGACTATGAGCGCTGTCGCACCGAGATGCAGGGCCGGCTCGCCTGGTCAGCCGGGCGCCTGCAGAAGTTGCATGCAGCGATCGTGCGCATCAGTCAGGCGGTGTGCCGCGGGCGTCCCGACTGCAGCGCCTGTGTCATCGCAGAGCATTGTAAAAAAATATATTAATCAATAAGTAACGAAGTTTTCTTGAGAATTATATTACTGGCAGTCGAGACTCTGCCCGGTGAGTTCGCGACTGTCCGGGCCCATCAGGTAGAGATAGGGACCCATGATCTGCTCTGGCAGCGGGCGCCGTTCGGGATCCTCGCCGGGATAGGCGGCGCGGCGCATGCGCGTGCGGGTCGCGCCGGGGTTGATGCAGTTGACGCGGATCCGCGAGACGTTCTGCAGTTCTTCGGCGAGAACCTGCGCGAGGCCTTCGACGCCGAATTTCGAAACGGCGTAAGCGCCCCAGTACGCTTTGCCCCTGCGACCGACACCGCTCGTCGTGAAGATCACCGAGGCATCTGGCGGCTCGCGCAACAGGGGTAGCAGCAAGCGAGTCAGGATGAAGGGCGCGGTCAGGTTGACATGCAGTACTTCGTGCCAGCGGGCCACGTCGTACTGCTCGATTGGCGTTCGGTCGCCGAGGATGGCTGCGTTGTGGAGCAGCCCGTCGAGTCGCCCATAGCGTTCCCGCAGCCGCTCGACCAGGTCAAAGTAGGCTGGCCCTTGGGCGCGGGCGAGATCGAGCACCGCGATTGCAGGTTCCGGCTGCCCGGCAGCGACGATCTGGTCGTGGAGGCGCTCGAGGCTCCCGGCCTTGCGCCCGAGCAGCACGAGCGTTGCGCCATGTGCGGCGAATGCCATGGCGGCGGCCTTGCCGATGCCATCACCGGCCCCCGTCACGAGGATGACGCGGTCTTTCAGCAAATCAGGCCGGGCGGCATAGCCGCGGGGGTCAATCGAAGGGGGTGCGGCTATCGTAGTCATCGTGCCATCGAAGAGGTCCCGTGATCCTGCGGCGCGTCGGGCGTCACCGGATTCGCCACGGTGATGTCACTGCCGGGCGTTGCGCTGACTGGCTCACGCGGCGTGGTGTCGATCATGGCTGGGGATTCCAGCTCCTGTCGGCCAAGGATACCGAGCTCCGTCAGCCGGCGTGCGCCCGGTAGCACCTTGCGCTCCAGGGAGCCGACCGATTCGTTGAAGGCCCGGACGGTGCCCTCGAGCTGACGCCCGAGGCGGGCCAGGTGTGCGGTGAATGGGGCCAGGCGTTCGTACAGATCCTGGCCGAGCCGGCGTATCTCCTCGGCGTTGCGGGCCAGTGACAGCTGGCGCCAGCCGTAGGCGATGGCCTTGAGGAGGGCCACCAGGCTCGACGGCGTAGCGAGCACGACCTTGTTGCGCAGTGCCTCGTCCAGCAACTCCGGATTCTCACCGAGCGCCGCCGAGAGGAACTGGTCGCCCGGGATGAACAGGATCACGAATTCCGGGCTGGCCGCGAACTGTGCCCAGTAACTCTTGGCGGACAACTCGCGCACTCGCTCGGCGACGTTGCGCGCGTGGCGCTGCAGGGCGGTTTTGCGGTCCTGGTCGCTGGCCGCTTCGATGGCCTCGATATAAGCATCCAGCGGGGTCTTCACGTCCACGACCAGTTCGCCCCGGTCGGGCAGGCGCACCACCATGTCGGGACGGATCAGGGCGTCCGCGCCCCCGGCGGTCGCCTGTTCCTGAAAGTCGCAGTGCTCCACCATGCCGGCCAGTTCGGCTACCCGCCGCAGGGTCAACTCGCCCCAGCGGCCTCGCACCTCGGGGCGGCGCAGTGCGTTCACCAGGTTGCGGGTCTCGGCCTGCAGCGCCTTCTGGTCGGCGTTCATCGCGGCGAGTTGGGCGCGGATGCCACCGAAAGCAGCGGCCCGTTCCTTCTCGATCTCGGCAATCTGGCTCGTGGTCCTGTCGAGCGCCTCGCGAATCGGTGCGATCATGGCGGCGACGGCCTTCTCCCGGTCGCCGAGTTCCGTCCGTGCGGTTTGCTGGTGACGCGCCAGGTTCTCCTGCGCAAGCCGCAGGAAAATCTCGCTGTTGCGGGAAAGCGATTCGCCGGCGAGGCGGCCGAATGCCGCGCCAAGGCGTTCCTCGGCTTGTGCAAGCGTGGCCGCCCGCTCGCCGGCGAGTGCATCCTTCGTGCGCAGTTCGCCGTCGAGCCGCGCGATATCAGCCAGTAGTTGCGCGTTGCGCCGACGACCGACGAGCGTCACGAGTGCCGCTCCGAGCGCAGCCCCTGCGATCAGGATCAGCGCACCGAGGCCGACGAGCGCCTGAATGCTGATGGTCATGAGATGCCGCTCGCGTCCCGCGCTGGATCGAGGAGTTCCAGCAACTCGAGCGGATGGCGGATGTCGTGATCCGCGCCCCATGCCTGCGGGTCCTCGCCGGCAGGGATGTAGCCGTAGAGGGCCGCGACGGTGCGCATGCCGGCCGCCCGCCCGGCCGTGATGTCGCGAGCGGCATCGCCGACATAGATCGCGGTGGACGGCGGCACCCCGATGATGCCCAGCGCGTGCACCAGCGGCAGTGGATCGGGTTTGCGCCGCGCCACGGTATCGCCGCTCACCACGCAGGCGCAGCGCGCGTGCAGGTCCAGCTGCCCGAGCAGCGGCTCGGTCAGCGCCGCGGGCTTGTTGGTGACTACGCCCCAGGGGATCTGTCGCGCCTCGAGCCACTGCAGCACCTGCGCCATGCCGGCGAACAGGCGAGTCTCCTCTGCCAGCCGGCGACCATACAGCTGCAGGTAGCGCGTGCGCAGTCGCTCGTGTGGTTCCTCGGCCAACGCACCGAACGCCAGGCGCAACAATCCCGGCACACCGTTGGAAACCTGGGATCGCGCACCGACGTAGGCGAGCGGAGCGCGCGACTCCTCGGCCAGCAGCTCGTTCAGGGCGGGAACCATGTCCGGCGCGGTGTCGAGCAAGGTGCCATCGAGATCGAAGAGCACGGTACTGGGACGCGCGGCGCGTGTCATGGGCCCGGGCGGCGGAAGTGCGCGATGTAATTGGCGTTGACGTCGGGGCTGAGGGCAAAGGTCTGCTCCCCGGGCTGAAACGCGAAGCCAGCCAGGTCGGCGAGCGAGAGCCCCGCATGACGGGCCCAGGCATCGAGTTCGGATGGGCGTATGAACCGGTCGAATTCGTGCGTGCCACGCGGCAGCAGGCCGAGCAGGTGCTCGGCGGCGACAATGGCGAGCAGGTATCCCTTCGGCGTGCGGTTGATGGTCGAAAAGAAGAGGTCTCCGCCGGGGCGTACGAGACGTGCGCAGGACGCGACGACCGACGCCGGCTCCGGGACGTGCTCGAGCATCTCCAGGCAGGTCACGACGTCGTAGCTGCCAGGCTCCGCTGTCGCCAGTTCTTCGGCCGTTGCCGCCAGGTAGTTAATATGAGTGAGACCGCTCTCGGCCTGATGCAGCCGGGCGACCGCCAGTGAATCGGCTGCGAGATCGATGCCGGTCACCCGGGCCCCGTCGCGCGCCAACCCTTCGCACAGGATGCCGGCGCCGCAGCCGACGTCGAGACAACGCGCGCCGGCGAGCCGGGCTCGTTCGCGAATGAAACCAAGGCGCACCGGGTTCATCCGGTGCAGCAGGCGCATTTCGCCGTTTTCGTCCCACCACCGGCTCGCCATGCGGTTGAAACGGGCGAGTTCTGCCGGATCGGCGTTGCGGGAAGCGGCGTTCATGCGCCGGCGAACCGTTCCCGCCACGCCTCGGCCCGAGCGAGGATCGCCGTCTCATCGAACAGGGTGGCGCACCCGTCGTCGAGTACCTGCCGGCCGCCGATCCATGCGTCACGGACCTGCGCCGTGCCCGCCGAATAGACCAGCTGGGATATGACATGGTGAGCAGGCTGCGTAGCCGGGTGCCGCAGGTCCACGCTGATGAGGTCGGCCCATTTGCCCGGCCGGAGCGAGCCGATTTCCTCCCCCAGGCCGAGCGCCCGCGCGCCGTTCAGGGTCGCCATCGCCAGCGCCTCATGAGCCGGCAGCGCGCTGGTATCGCCGCTGACCCCCTTGGCCAG
Organism: Nevskiales bacterium; assembly: GCA_011526045.1. GTDB lineage: Bacteria > Pseudomonadota > Gammaproteobacteria > Steroidobacterales > QUBU01. The sequence goes on from WYBE01000049.1 coordinate 29,095, forward strand.
CAGGGCCGCCGTGCGCATCTCCCCCAGCATGTCGAGATTGTTGTTGCTGGCGGCGCCGTCGGTGCCAAGCGCGACATTGACGCCGGCAGCAGCAAGGCGGTTCACCGGGCAGAAACCGCTGCCCAGTTTCAGGTTGGACTCGGGACAGTGCACCGCCGTGACATTCCGGCTGGCGAGCAATTCAATTTCAGGGGCTGAGAGTTCGGTCAGGTGCACGGCCATGAACAGTGAAGAGAGCAGGGCGAGATCGTCCAGTCGCGTGAGTGGCCGTCGCCCGTGCATCCTGATGCCCTGTTCAACCTCTCTGCGGCCTTCATGCACGTGCATGTGCACGGGCACGTCGAGTTCGTCGGCGAGCAGGCGCACGCGCTGCAAGGTCTGGTCGCTGACGGTGTAGGGCGCATGCGGTGCGAACGTGGTGCGGACCAGCGGGTGGCCGCGGTACTGGTCATGCACCGCCAGCCCCTTGCTGAAATACTCCTCGACAGATCGCGCCCATGGCGTCGACTGTTCAATGACGATCATGCCGACGGCCGCCCGGACGTGATGCTCAACGGCCAGGTCGGCCACCACATCGGGGAAGTAATACATGTCGTTGAAGCAGGTCGTGCCGCCCCGGATCATCTCGAGCATGGCAAGCCGGGTGCCGTCGCGCACGAACTCCGGTCCTGCCCAGCGTTCCTCGGCCGGCCAGATATGCTGCTCCAGCCAACGGTCGAGAGGCAGATCATCAGCCAGACCGCGGAACAGGGTCATGGCGGCGTGGGCATGCGTGTTGACCAGGCCCGGCAGGAGGACGTGACCCGGCCGCGAGAGCGTCGTCGCAGCGTCGAAACGCTGCCGGGCTTCGGCATCCGGCAGCACGGCGACAATACGGCCAGCGGAAACCACCACCGCGTGGTTTTCGAGCACGACTCCGGCGGGTTCCACCGGGACCACCCAACGCGCGGCAATGAGGAGATCGGCGTTGACGGGCGGCTGTTCGGACATCTGCGGTGGCATATTGCCTGATCGCCGTTCGCGTTAAAACAGCGCCAGGGGCACGATCGCCACCCGAACCGGCCGCTGCGACCCGTCATAGGGCTGTGCTAAACTGCGCGCCTGCAATTGACCCGTTGAGATGCCCTGTCGGGCGGGTCCTGCAGACTCTTTTAATAGAACATTTGTCCGGTTTCCGGGTCGGTCCGCGGCCGATTTGAGCCGCCGGGCCGGATTCCGACGAGCTTACGCCGCGATGGCTGATGTAGCGCTGGAAATTCTGCCGGTCAATCTCGAAGACGAGATGCGCCAGTCCTACCTGGACTATGCCATGAGCGTCATCGTGGGCAGGGCCCTGCCGGACGTTCGCGACGGCCTCAAGCCGGTACACCGTCGGGTTCTCTACGCGATGCGAGAACTCGGCAACGACCACACGAAGCCCTACAAGAAGTCGGCGCGTGTCGTCGGCGACGTGATCGGCAAATACCACCCCCACGGCGACGTTGCGGTCTATGACACGATCGTGCGTCTCGCGCAGCCGTTCTCGATGCGCTACCTGCTGGTGGACGGCCAGGGCAATTTCGGCTCGGTCGATGGCGATGCGCCTGCCGCCATGCGCTATACGGAAGTGCGCATGGCCCGCATCGCGGGCGAACTGCTCGCCGACATCGACAAGGAAACGGTCGATTTCGCGCCGAACTACGACGGCTCTGAGAAGGAACCGACCGTCCTGCCGACCAGGATTCCGCACCTGCTCGTCAACGGCTCATCGGGGATCGCCGTCGGCATGGCGACCAACATTCCGCCGCATAACCTCGGCGAGGTGATCGACGGCGTGCTTGCCTTGATGGACAACCCCGAGATTACGCTCGCCGACCTGATCAAGCTCATTCCGGGCCCGGATTTTCCCACGGCCGGCATGATCAATGGCACGAGCGGCGTATACGAGGCCTATGCGCGCGGTCGCGGCCGCTGCCATGTGCGCGCCCGGACGCAGATCGAGCCCATCGACGACAAGGGGCGCGAAGCCATCGTCGTCACGGAGTTGCCCTACCAGGTCAACAAGGCCCGCCTGATCGAGAAGATTGCGGAGCTGGTCCGGGACAAGAGAATCGAGGGTATCAGCGAGCTGCGTGACGAGTCCGACAAGGATGGCATGCGGATCGTGATCGAATTGCGGCGCGGGCAGGTGTCCGACGTCGTGCTGAACAACCTGTATGCGCAGACTCCGCTCGAGACGGTGTTCGGCATCAACATGGTCGCGCTGCGGGATGGCCGCCCGCGATTGCTCACCCTGCGCGAAATGCTGGAGGCGTTCCTGCGCCACCGCCGCGAGGTGGTGACGCGACGTACCATCTTCGATCTGCGCAAGACCCGCGAGCGGGCTCACATCCTCGAAGGCCAGGCGGTCGCGCTGGCGAACATCGACGAGGTCATCGCCGTCATCAAGGCGTCGGCGTCGCCAGCCGCTGCACGTGAAGCGCTGGTTGGCCGTCCCTGGCAGCCAGGAGCCGTGACCGAGATGCTGGCCCGGGCTGGCGAGGTGACGACGCGGCCGGCCGATATCGGCGGCGAGTGCGGGCTCACCGCAGACGGGTACCGGTTGTCGCCAGTCCAGGCCCAGGCCATCCTCGATCTGCGACTGCATCGCCTGACTGCCCTCGAGCAGGACAAGATCATCGCGGAGTATCGCGAGTTGCTCGAGAACATCCGGAACTACACGGAGATCCTGCGCGATCCTGACCGGCTTCTCGCGGTCATCCGTGCCGAGCTCACCGAGATCCGCGAGCGCTATGCAGACCGTCGCCGGACGGAGATCCTCCAGAGCCATACCGAGTTCTCGACCGAGGATCTCATCCCCGAGGAAGACGTCGTGGTGACTCTCTCACACGGCGGCTATGCCAAGGCGCAGAGCCTGGCGGACTACCAGGTGCAACGTCGCGGCGGGCGTGGCCGGGCGGCGGCCAAGGTGAAGGACGAGGATTTCATCGACAAGCTGTTCGTGGCCAATACGCACGACACGCTGTTGTGTTTCACGAGTCTCGGCCGATTGTTCTGGCTGAAGGTCTACCAGGTGCCGCGGGCAAGCCGTGGCGCACGCGGCAGGCCGATCGTGAACCTGCTGCCGCTCGAGGAGGGAGAGCGCGTCAACGCGGTGCTGCCGATTCGCGATTTCCAGCCTGACAAGCACGTATTCATGGCTACCAGCCACGGCGTGGTGAAGAAGACCAGCCTGGAGGCGTTCTCGAGGCCGCGCAACGCAGGCATACGCGCAGTGGAGTTGCGCGAAAACGATCGGCTGGTCGATGTCGCGATTACCGACGGCAATTGCGACATCATCCTGTGCGCGAGTTCGGGCAAGGCGATTCGCTTCCACGAAAACGACGTCCGGCCGATGGGGCGCACGGCCGCCGGGGTCAGGGGCATCCGTCTGGCCGACGACCACGTGGTGATAGCACTGCTGATCGTGCGCAGCGGCGCCATATTGACCGCGACCGAGAACGGTTTCGGCAAGCGCACCCGGGTCGAGGAGTTTCCAACCCAGAACCGCGGTGGGCAGGGCGTGATCGCCATTCAGACATCCGAAAGAAACGGGCGTATGGTCGGCGCGATTCAGGTCGATCCGGACGACGAGGTGGTGCTCATCAGTTCGGTCGGCACGCTCGTTCGCACGCCGGTCGAAGGCATTTCCGAGCAGGGACGCAACACCCAGGGCGTCCGCCTGATACGACTGGACGATGGGGAGCGGCTCGTCGGGCTTGATCGCATCATCGCCCTGTCAGACGACGAGGAATAAACTGAGCGACTTTATTGTCCGGGGCCGGCAAGCGCCGGCCCGAGACGCCCATTTGATGACGGAGGCGGGTGACAGGAACATGGGACGCGTTTTCAATTTCAGCGCAGGTCCGGCAGTCCTGCCGGTAGAGGTCCTCGAGCAGGTCAGGGATGAACTGCTCGACTGGAACGGCCGTGGCACCTCGGTCATGGAAGTCAGCCACCGCGGCAAGGCGTTCATTCGTGTCGCCGAGCAGGCGGAGGCAGATGTCAGGGAACTCCTGGCAGTGCCGGAGGACTACGCCGTGCTGTTTCTGCAGGGCGGGGCCACGCAGCAGTTCGCGCTCATCCCGATGAATCTTTCTGCGTCCGATCAGCCCGTTGACTATCTCGTGACGGGCCAATGGTCGAAGAAGGCCGCAGCCGAGGCCAAAACGCTGCGCAAGGTGAACATCGTCGCCGATGGCGCACCGGCCAACTTCACCGATGTGCCGGCCCGGGCCTCCTGGAAGCTCACGCCCGGGGCAGCGTACGTGCATTACTGCCCCAACGAAACCATCGGAGGACTCGAGTTCCACGAGGTGCCGGATACCGGCGCCGTGCCACTGGTCGCGGACATGTCATCGACGATCCTGTCGCGACCGGTGGACGTCCGCAAGTTCGGGCTGATCTATGCGGGCGCCCAGAAGAACATCGGCCCTGCGGGCCTGGTGCTCATGGTGGTCCGCCGGGATCTGCTGGAGCGTGTGCAGGAGTCCGTGCCGAATATCCTGCGCTACTCGGCCCAGGCGAAGGAGGGTTCCATGCTCAATACGCCCCCGACGTTTTCCTGGTATGTCGCAGGGCTCGTGTTCGCATGGCTCAAGCGCAAGGGTGGCCTGCGCCACATGGCGGACGTGAATAAGCGCAAGGCGGAAAAGCTCTATCGCGTGATCGACGGATCCGGTTATTACCGCAACCCGGTCGCGCCCGCGTACCGGTCATGGATGAACGTGCCGTTCACCCTGCCGGACGCCGCGCTCGATGCGACGTTCCTCGATGAAGCCGCCAAAGCGGGACTGGCCGAACTCAAAGGCCACCGTTCCGTCGGCGGGATGCGCGCCAGCATTTACAATGCGATGCCCGAGCAGGGCGTCGATGCGCTGATTTCGTTCATGAGTGATTTCGCCCGGCGGCACGGCTGAGCGGGAAGCGGCCGGAACAGGACGGGAAAGACATGTACAAGGTGCTCACGCTGAACAATATCGCGGTGGAAGGCCTGAGCCGGTTGCCGCGGGACCGCTACGAGGTGGCTTCCGAAATCGGGCGACCGGACGCGATCATGGTGCGCTCGGCAAAAATGCACGACATGGAGATTCCGCAGTCCGTGCTGGCCGTGGGGCGGGCGGGGGCGGGCGTCAACAACATACCCGTCGAGAAGCTGTCGAAACGCGGGGTCCCGGTGTTCAATGCGCCGGGCGCGAATGCGAACGCCGTCAAAGAGCTGGTCATTGCCGGAATGCTGCTGGCGGCCCGCAACCTGTGCCCGGCCTGGCATTTCGTCCGGCAGCTCAATGGCGAAGGTGCAGAGCTCGACAAGGCGGTCGAGGCGGGCAAGAAGAAATTTGCCGGCTTCGAGTTACCGAGCCGCACGTTGGGGGTGATCGGGCTCGGCGCGATCGGCGTACGGGTTGCAAACGCAGCGCTCGCGCTCGGCATGCGGGTCATCGGCTTCGATCCGCAGATTACGGTGGACCGCGCTTGGGAGCTTTCCTCCGGCGTCGAGAAAGCCCGCAGCATCGACGAGCTGTTCAGTCGGGCGGACACGGTTACTGTCCACGTTCCGCTGGTGGATGCCACCCGTCAGCTCATCAACGAAGCCCGTATCCGGCTGATGCCGGGCGGGGGTGTCGTGCTGAACTTTGCGCGCGGCGACGTCGCGGACGAGGCGGCTGTCGTTGCGGCGCTCGATTCGGGCAAGCTGGCCGCTTACGTCTGCGATTTTCCGACCCGTCGACTGATCGGTCACGACAAGGTGATCGCGCTTCCACATCTTGGTGCCTCGACGCAGGAGGCGGAGGTCAATTGCGCGGTTCTGGTTGCGGATACCCTGCGAAATTTCCTCGAAAACGGGCTGATCCGGCACTCCGTGAATTTCCCCGACGTGGACATGCCGCGTCTGGATGCCTACCGGGTCACGATCGCGAATGCGAACGTGCCGAAGATCATCGGGCAGATTTCTGGCTACCTGGGTGATGCGGGGCTCAACATCGCCGATCTGCTCAACAAGTCGCGGGGTGATCTCGCGTATACGATTGTCGACCTCGATGGAGCGCCGTCCGACGCCGTGATCGACAGGATCCGCAGCATCGAGGGTGTGCTCGGCGTACGCAATCTCGGCCGGCCGCCAGCCGCCTGACACGCGCCGGGTCCGTCGTGCCAAGGAAAACCAGGAAACAGGTGCGGGCAAAGGCTTCGACGCGCGACGCATCGCTCATGAAGATCCGGTCGCGCATCGACGCGCTGGATCTCCAGATTGCGGCGCTGATCAGCGAAAGGGCGCGCTGGGCGCAACAGGTGGCGGTCACGAAGGGGCGTCACGCCAGCGCGGTCGAGTACTACCGGCCGGAACGCGAAGCGCAGGTCCTGCGCGGTATCGTTGCGCGCAACCAGGGACCACTGACCAACGAGGAAATGGTCCGCCTGTTCCGCGAAATCATGTCGGCCTGCCTCGCCCAGGAAGAACCGCTGAAGGTCGGTTACCTGGGGCCCGAAGGGACGTTCAGCCAGACGGCGGTATACAAGCATTTCGGGCACTCGGTCCGGGCCCTGCCGCTCGGCACGATCGACGAGGTGTTTCACGAGGTCGAATCCGGCTCGGCGGATTTCGGCATCGTGCCGATCGAGAACTCCACGGAGGGGACGGTCAACCACACGCTCGACATGTTCATCGGTTCACCGCTGAAGATCTGCGGTGAGGTCGAACTGCGGATTCGCCAGCACCTGCTGGGCAGCGTAAAGGCGCTCGACCAGATCGCACGTGTCTGCGCCCACCCGCAATCGCTGGCGCAGTGCCGCGGCTGGTTGAAGGAGTATTTGCCGGGTGTGGCGCTGGTCGAGGTGAGCAGCAATGCCGAAGGCGCGAGGCGTGCCCGCGATGAGGCGGGCACCGCGGCCATTGCGGGGGATGCTGCTGCGGAGGTTTACGGCCTGGAGAAGCTGGTCGCGGATATCGAGGACCGCCCTGACAACACCACGCGATTCCTGGTGGTTGGCCGCAAGCTCTTCCCGCCGAGCGGGCACGACAAGACCACTCTGCTGATGTCGAGCAGCAAGACGGAGGACGCCGGCGCGTTGCACCGTCTCCTTGCACCGCTCGCCGAGCACAAGGTCAACATGACGCGCATCGAGTCGCGCCCGTCGCGCCAGCGGAAGTGGCACTACCTGTTCTTCCTCGATGTGGACGGGCACGCCGAGGATCCGGCGGTTGCCAAGGCCCTCGCGAGCCTGCAACGCCAGGCTGATCTCTTCCGGGTACTAGGCTCGTACCCGAAGGCCGTCCTTTAGGGACCTCATGACCGCGGCGCCCAACTTCGTGCGCCTCGCCGCCCGGGGAGTGCGCGGGTTGGAGCCTTATGTGCCCGGCAAGCCGATCGAGGACCTCGAGCGGGAGTATGGGCTCCGGAATGTCGTAAAGCTCGCCTCCAACGAGAACCCGATCGGAGCATCGCCGCGTGCGGTCGAGGCGATCCGGGCTGCGCTCGCGGATGTCGCGCTCTATCCGGACAGCGCCGGTTACCGGCTGCGCCATACGCTGGCCGCGCGGCTCGGCGTTGCGCCCGCGCAGCTGACGCTCGGTAACGGCTCCAACGATATCCTGGTCCTCCTTGCCGAGGCATTCCTGACGCCACGGACGGAGGCGGTGTATTCGCAGTATTCGTTCTTGGTCTATGCACTGGCGACTCAGGCGACTGGTGCGACGGCGCGGGTTGCGCCGGCAATCGCACCGCACTGCGACCAGCCACGCGGGCACGACCTCGCCGCCATGCTGGCCCTGGTCGGCCCGCGTACGCGCCTCGTCTACATCGCCAACCCGAACAACCCGACAGGAACCTGGCTGGGGGGCGGGCCCTTGCGGGAGTTCATGGAGCGCGTGCCGCGGACTGCCATCGTCGTGCTCGATGAAGCCTATTGCGAATATGTTGGCGAAGCGGATTATCCGCAGGCGCTGCCGTGGATCGGAACGTTTCCCAACCTCGTTGTAACCCGCACATTTTCCAAGATCCACGGGCTCGCCGGCCTCAGGATAGGATACGCAGTCAGTCATCCGAGGATCGCTGAGTTGCTGAACCGGGTACGTCAGCCCTTCAACGTGAATGCGCTCGCCCAGGCTGCAGCGCTGGCCGCTATCGAGGATGCGGGCCACGTCGAGCGCTCCCGCGAAGTCAACTTCCAGGGACTCCGGCAGCTTGGCGAAGGGCTTGCGAAACTCGGCCTCCGGTTCAGTCCATCGGCAGCCAATTTTGTGCTCGCCGACCTCGGACGGCCGGCGGCTCCGGTCTACGAATCTCTCCTGCGCTCCGGCGTGATCGTGCGCCCGGTTGCCAATTACGGCCTTCCGCAGCATCTGCGCATCACGGTCGGTCTGCCCGCACAGAATGACCGCGTGCTGGAAGCGCTGGGGGACGCACTCGGCGCCGCCAGCAGCGAACGTGACTTATGCATTACGTAACAGGGCCGGCAACGCGCATCGAGGGTGAGGTTCGCGTTCCGGGCGACAAGTCCGTGTCCCATCGGGCGATCATGCTCGGTGCCATCGCCGAGGGGCGTAGCGAAGTGTCGGGCTTCCTCCCGGGAGAGGATTGCCTGGCCACTCTGGCGGCCGTCGAAGCGATGGGCGTCGGGGTGGTGCGGCACGAATCGACCCGCCTCAGCATCGACGGAGTGGGTCTGCATGGGCTGCATGCGCCAGGCCGCGCGCTGGACATGGGCAATTCCGGCACTGCCATGAGATTGTTCGCGGGCCTGCTGGCCGGGCAGGCGTTTGACTCCGAGTTGTGTGGCGACGCGTCTTTGTCACGGCGGCCGATGGAGCGGGTCGCCGAGCCGTTGCGCCAGATGGGCGCCCGGATCGAGACCTTGGGCGGGCGGCCGCCGTTGCGGATCAGCGGCGGGCAGAGGCTGTCAGGAATCAGCTACCGGATGCCGGTGGCCAGCGCCCAGGTCAAGTCAGCGCTGCTGCTCGCCGGACTGTATGCAAAGGGTGATACCACCGTGGTCGAGCCGGCCACCAGCCGTGACCATACGGAGCGCATGTTGGTGGCCTTCGGCCAGCCGCTCGAGCGCGAGCCTTTGCAGGTGAGACTCGCGGGCCGAGGCCGTCTGCAGGCGGCGACGGTCGACGTGCCGGGTGATCTGTCCTCAGCCGCATTCCTGATGCTGGCCGCTACGCTGGCCGACTCCGGTGAACTTGTCATCGACAACGTCGGGTTGAACCCCAGCCGCACGGGTATCCTCGACGTGTTCCGGCTGATGGGGGCCGATTTCGACCTGGAGCCGAGAGCTGGCACTGCGGGAACTGAGCCCGCCGGCAGGATACGGGTACGACCGGCACGACTGCGCGGAACGGAAATCCCGCCCCACCTCGTGCCCCTGGCGATCGACGAGTTTCCGGCGATCTTCGTTGCGGCTGCGCTGGCGGAGGGCGAAACCGGCATCAGCGGCGCCCAGGAATTGCGCCACAAGGAAAGTGATCGCATTGCCGTAATGGCGGCCGGCCTGCGCGCCCTGGGCGCCAGGGTGATCGAAAGCCCGGATGGAGCCCGGATCCGTGGTGGCGCGTTGCAGGCGGGGGAGATCGATAGCAAAGGCGACCATCGCGTGGCCATGGCCTTCGCGGTGGCCGGGATCGCCGCCCGGGGCCCGCTGCGGATACTCGATACGGCGAACGTAGCCACCTCGTTCCCAGGATTTGTACCGCTGTGCCGGCAAATTGGACTGCGCATCGACGAGTACGGCGCTGATGACAAGCCCGTGCTCTGACGTTCCGGTGATTGCGATCGACGGGCCCGGCGGGTCCGGCAAGGGAACCGTCGCCCGGGCGGTGGCCGGGCGGCTCGGCTGGCATCTGCTCGACAGCGGGGCCTTGTATCGCCTGGTTGGTATCGCCGCGCTCGCGCGAAACATTGCGCTCGATGATGCTCCAGCCCTGGCGGCCCTGGCCGGGAGCCTGGACATCCGTTTCGAGGCGAGCGGCAGCCCTGAGGGTCGGGTGGTGTTGGCCGGGGGGGATGTTACCGAGGAGATCCGCCGTGAAACGGCCGGTGCCGCGGCCTCGCGGGTGGCGGCAGTACCGGCGGTAAGAGCCGCCCTGGTCATCCGCCAACGAGGTTTTCGCCAGCCGCCGGGGCTGGTGGCGGATGGCCGCGATATGGGCGAGGCGATATTTCCCGATGCGGCGCTGAAGGTCTTTCTGACGGCGGAGGTCGGCGAAAGAGCCCGCAGGCGATATAACCAGTTGAAGCAAAAGGGTATTGATGTTAGCCTTCCCGCCCTTTCGAGAGACATGGCAGAGCGTGATCGCAGAGATGCGCAACGCTCCGTCGCGCCGCTTCGCGTCTGTCCGGGTGCGCGCGTCCTCGATTCCACGGGCGTCTCGGTGGACGACGTGGTGTCGCAGGTACTGCGCTGGGCAGCGGAGGCTTTGCCGGAGGTAGCGCACCGGATCGGACCGTCCGACACAGGTTGTCGGCCGGAGTAGTAACCGCAACGATCCCGACAGGACGTTGCGCACAAACGTGAACGCCGCGGTATGCAAGGCGGCTGGATGCAACTTACATGACTGAATCTTTCGCCGAACTCTTCGAACAGAGTCTTGCCAGCAATCGGATCCGCCCCGGCACCATTCTCAAGGGCCGCGTGGTCGAGGTGTCGTCAGAGGTTGTCGTCGTCAGCGCCGGATTGAAATCCGAAGCGGTGATTCCGGCGAGTCAGTTTCGCAACGAGCGTGGTGAGATCGAGGTACAGATCGGCGACGACGTCGAGGTTGCCCTTGATTCCGTCGAGGATGGGCAGGGCGAGACAAGGCTGTCGCGCGAGCGTGCGAAACGAGCGCGTACCTGGGAGCAACTGGAAGACGCATTCGAGAACAGCAAAATCGTAAAAGGCCTGATCAGCGGCCGGGTCAAAGGCGGCTTTACGGTCGACGTCGATTATGTGCGGGCCTTCTTGCCGGGCTCGCTGGTTGACGTACGTCCGGTTCGCGACCCGTCTTACCTGGAAGGCAAAGAACTCGAATTCAAGGTGATCAAGCTCGACCGCCGGCGTAACAACGTGGTCGTTTCGCGACGCGCGGTCGTTGAGCAGGAATCGAGCTCCGAGCGCGAAGCCATGCTTGCGACCTTGCAGGAGGGCGCGACCGTCAAGGGGATCGTCAAGAATCTCACCGACTACGGAGCATTCGTCGATCTCGGCGGCATCGATGGCTTGCTGCACATCACCGACATGGCGTGGAAGCGAGTCAAGCATCCGTCCGAAGTCGTCAACGTCGGTGATGAGATCAACGTAAAGATCCTGCGCTTCGATCGCGAGAAGAACCGCGTTTCCCTCGGCGTCAAGCAGCTCGGCTCGGATCCCTGGGAAGCCATTTCTCGCCGCTATCCATCCAATACCCGCCTGTTCGGCAAAGTCACGAATATCGCCGATTACGGTTGCTTCGTGGAGATCGAAGAGGGGGTGGAGGGACTCGTCCACGTTTCCGAAATGGACTGGACGAACAAGAACGTCAATCCGTCCAAGGTGGTGCAGATCGGGGACGAGATCGAGGTGATGGTGCTCGATATCGACGAAGACCGGCGCCGGATTTCCCTTGGTATCAAGCAGTGCAAGCCCAACCCATGGGCTGAGTTCGGCGCCAACTTCAATAAGGGAGACCGGGTCAGCGGCAAGATCAAGTCCATCACCGATTTCGGAATTTTCGTCGGTCTCCCCGGCAACATCGACGGGCTGGTCCACCTCTCGGATATTTCCTGGGATGCGCCTGGCGAGGAAGTCGTGCGTAATTACAAGAAAGGCGAGGATGTCGAGACCGTCGTGTTGAGCATAGATCCGGAACGGGAGCGTATTTCGCTCGGCATCAAGCAGATGGATCATGATCCGTTGTCTGGTTTTATGTCTGTGCATCCGAAGGGCAGCATCGTCACCGGAACCGTCAGCGAAGTGGATGCGCGCGGCGCAGTCGTGGATCTCGAGGGAGGCATACAGGGCCAGTTGCGCGCAAGCGAGCTTTCCCGTGACCGGGTCGAGGATGCACGCACGGTGCTGAAGGTCGGCGATGTCGTGGAAGCCAAGTTCACTGGGCTCGATCGGAAGAACCGGGTCATTTCACTTTCCATCAAGGCCAAGGAGGCGCACGAAGAAGCTGAGGCCATGGAAAATTATCGCTCCTCCGATGCGACCTCGGGCACGACGCTGGGCGACCTCCTGAAGGAGCGGATCGCCGGCGGCGATAGCTGAGGCATTGCAGGTCGACGGGAGTCTGGGGGGGTGTCCGGCTGCTCGGGCTACGGTCCGGCAGCAAGCATCAGAGGAGTACGGCCTTGGCCATGACGAAGTCCGAGCTCATCGAAATCCTCTCGCGGAAGCAGAAGCACCTGCCCGCGAAAGATGTCGAGCTTGCTGTCAAGCATCTGCTTGAGCTCATGAGCAACGCGCTCGCGTCGGGAGAGCGAATCGAGATCCGGGGTTTCGGCAGTTTTTCGCTCCATTACCGCCCGCCGCGGCTCGGCCGCAACCCGAAGACTGGTGATGCAGTCGCGCTGTCAGGCAAGTACGTGCCGCATTTCAAGCCCGGCAAGGATCTGCGCGACCGCGTCAATCAGAACAAGCATCTCCCAATCAAGAACTGACGGACGGCACCGGGCCGAATCCGGTCAGGATCGGTCTCTCAGCGCAGTGGCACCCGCATCCGGAATGCGAACCGGATATCCGCCGCTTTGCATTACAATCAACCTCCTGCGGCTCAGGGCAGGGATTGAACCAGGCAAGAGATGGCGCGAAGAATCGTCTTTCTGATCCTTCTCTGCGTCCTGTTGGTCGTCGCTCTCGCGTTTGCCGCCTTGAATTCGGGTCCCGTGACGGTGAACCTGGGCTGGGTCGAGACCACCATGCAGAAACCGCTGCTCCTCGCGGTCGTTTTTGCGATGGGCTGGTTGTTTGGCCTGCTCTGTCTCGGTCTTGTCATGCTCCGTCTGGCCCTGGAGCGGCGACGCCTGCGCCGGGCGTTGCGACTCGCAGAAGCTGAAGTCAACACGCTGCGCAGCGTTCCGACGGCAAATGCCGACTGAATCCGCTTTCCTGTTCGCCGGCCTGCTTTTCGTGGCTGCGGCGCTCGGTTACGTGTTTGCGCGCCTCGGTCAATTGGACGAGGCCGATCGGGGGCCGATCGGCCTCGACTATGTCAGGGGGCTGAAGTTCCTCTTGAAGGAACAGCCAGACCGGGCGCTGGAGGAGTTGACGGGTCCCGCTGAGCTCGACGAAGACACACTGGAGACGCATTTTGCGCTCGGCCAGCTGTTTCGAAAGCGCGGCGAGATGGAGCGCGCAATCCGTGTGCACCGTGACCTGATTGACCGCCCAAATCTGAAACGCGACGCCCGCGAGCAGGCACAATTCGAACTCGCGCAGGATTATATGAGTGCAGGTCTGTTCGATCGGGCCGAGGCATTACTCGGCGAACTGCGCGACTCGAGCAGGCGCGGGCTGGCGGCATTGCACTGCCTCATCCGGCTGAGCGAACTGACGCGGGAATGGGAGCGGGCCATCGAGCTGCGCAGGGATCTCGAGAAGCGCGATCGGGCGACGGGACGCTCAGGCACGATTGCGCACTACTTTTGTGAGCTCGCGGATCAGGCTCGCCGCACTGGCGATCCGCACCGGGCGACGGCCTGGCTGGACCGCGCTGGCGAGAACCGCAATGAATCGGCACGCATCATGCTGATTCGTGCCGGCCTGGCGAGCGATGCCGGCGATGAGCGAGCGGCGGTAAGCTGGTACAAGCGTGTGGCCGAGCGCGAGCCCTCACTGCTGGTGGAGGTGTTGCCAAGGCTCGCCGCATCCTGTCGGGCGGGTGGTTACCCGGAGGAGCTTTCGGAGTTCCTCGTCGAAACGATTCGGAATAATCCGGCTTCATCCCGTGCCATTGCGCACGCAACCATGCTTGACCCGGACATTAACGATGCACTGGCGGTGCGCTGCCTGTGGGACTTTGTCGCGGCTGACCCGATGCTGTCGGCGCTCATCGATGTCGAACGCTTACGTTCCGTGCCGGCCGCCGACCGCGCACCGGTGCTGCTGCGGGTCCGCGACGCACTGAGGGCCACGGCAGGGGCGGGACGCAGCTACCGCTGCGTGGAGTGCGGCTACACCAGCAGCAGCATGCAGTGGCAGTGTCCGGGATGCGGAGCATGGGACACGGTCAGGCCGCGAATCCGCCTTGCATTCGAATCAGGCGACCGCTGATTGCAAGCATGGCCTCGTAATCCGCAATTCCAGGTGTTTGTGGCGGAATGGCGACTGGGCCCTGCACCGGGCGCCCTTTACGATTGCCTCGCTGATCACGTAACCGAACAGGAGAGCCACATGAGAACCTGGATGCTGATGATGATGGGGATGTTGAGTCCAGCCTGGGCGCTGGCGGGATCGGTCGATCTGAACAGCGCCGACGCGGCGACCCTGGCCAGGGAGCTCGACGGTATCGGCCTGGCCCGGGCGCAGGCAATCATCGAGTACCGCGAGAAGAACGGCCGGTTTCATTCAGTCGACCAACTGCTCAACGTGAAGGGTATCGGACCGCAGGTCCTGGAGAAAAACAGGGGGAACCTGCAGGTCGGTACACCGGAAAAGCGCTGAGGATCGCCTGCCGTGGACGAGGTCTAGCGGAATAGTGCCGCGTCCACGGCATTCTCCTTCCCGACAATCCATCCCTCAATTGATTAATATTCCACTCTGTTGCCAGGGTCTCGCCAAGGACGTTTTTCCATGTCAAAACCGGTCCGTACGGCCGTATTCCCGGTGGCCGGGAGGGGCACACGCTTCCTGCCCGCTACGAAGGCGATGCCCAAGGAGATGCTGCCGATCGTCGACAAGCCGCTGATCCAGTACGCGGTGGAGGAGGCGATTGCCGCCGGCGTAACGCGCCTGGTGTTCATTACGGGCAGCACAAAGCGTTCGATCGAGGATCACTTTGATCGCGACCCGGAGCTCGAACGAGCCCTCGACACCACGGGGAAGGCCGATCTCCTGCAGGTCGTACGTAACATTCTGCCGAACGGGGTATCGTGTGTTTACATTCGCCAGGGCGAGCCCCTTGGGCTGGGGCATGCCGTCTTGTGCGCAAGGCCAGCGGTTGGTGACGAACCCTTTTACGTGCATTTGCCGGATGATTTGATCAGGGCGCCGCGCGGCTGTCTCGAACAGATGCGGGACCACTACGACCGGCATGGCGCCAGTGTTCTCGCCGTCGAGGACGTACCCCGGGAGAGGACGAGCAGCTACGGAATCGTGGATGTCGATCCTGATCTCCGCCTGCGGCAGATTGTTGAAAAGCCGCTTCCGGATGCGGCACCGTCCACCCTCGCAGTCGTCGGGCGATACCTGCTGACTCCCAGGGTCTTTGAGCTCCTCGAGCGGACCGGACGCGGCGCTGGTGGTGAGATTCAGCTGACCGATGGTATCGCTGCCTTGCTCCGCGAGGAGCCGGTGTTTGCCTTCCGCTTTGCCGGCCTGCGTTACGACTGTGGCAGCAAGCGCGGCTACATTCAGGCTATTCTGGATTTCGCGATGGACGACCCCGCATTGCGCGCGTCGCTGAAGTTACAGCGTTGACACGTACCGCCCGGATACCGGCGGCAGCGCCACGCAAGAACTGGCTCCCCGGGCCGGACTCGAACCAGCGACCAATCGGTTAACAGCCGATCGCTCTACCACTGAGCTACCGGGGAGTGGAGGTTACGTCTGCAAGCAGGGTTAACCCCTTGAGAAGCATCGCAATTCTCTTGGAAGCTCCTGCGCAAGTCAAGGTACTGGTTCGCGTACCGGCGTTGGGAGTCAACCTAAAATGCGGCCGATACGCACCACTGCTTCTTTCAGTGTGTCGGTGCTGCAGGCGAAAGACAAGCGAATGAAACCCGGAGCGCCGAAGGCGGATCCCGGCACTACGGCCACATCGGCTTTTTTCAGCAACAACTCGGCAAAGGCGATGTCGTCCGCTACGCCGAGTTTGCGGATCGCTTCGCTGACATCGGGGAAGGCATAGAACGCACCGTCGGCGCGGATGCATTGGAACCCAGGCAATCCGTTCAAGGCGTTGGTTATGAATTCGTGACGTTGCCGGAATGCCTCATTCATTTCGCTTACACAGGTCTGGTCACCGGCCAGGGCAGCCACGCTTGCGGCTTGCGAGATGCTGCAGGGGTTTGAGGTGCTTTGCCCCTGAAGTTTTTTCATTGCAGCCACGATGGTCCTGGGGCCACCGGCGTAGCCGATTCGCCAGCCCGTCATCGCGTAGCATTTGGAAACGCCGTTGATGGTCACGACCCGGTCGTAGAGTTCAGGGCAGGCAGCGGCGATGCTGCAAAACGGCTCTTTGCCCCAGAAGATGTGCTCGTACATGTCATCGGCTGCAATGACCACGTTCGGGTAGTGCTGGAGGACAGCTCCAAGCGCGCGCCACTCGGCTCGCGTGTACGCCGTTCCCGTCGGGTTCGACGGGCTGTTGAGAAACAACAGACGCGTCTTGTCCGTGATTGCGGCCTGCAACGCTTTCGGGGTGATCTTGAAGCGCTGCTCGATCGTGGAAGCTACGATCACCGGTTCCGCATCGGCCAGTTTGACCATGTCCGGATAGGAGACCCAGTACGGTGCAGGCACGATAGCCTCGTCACCGGGGTTCAGTACGGCCATCGCCACGTTGTAACACGTCTGTTTTGCACCACTCGATACGACGATCTGGTCGGGACCGTACTCCAGCCCGTTGTCCCGCCGGAACTTCTCGATGATCGCAGTCTTCAAGGCTGCGGTACCCTCGACAGGCGTATATTTCGTCTGGCCTTTTCGAATGGCTTCGATCGCGGCACTCTTGATGTGCTCGGGGGTGTCGAAATCCGGCTCGCCGGCCCCAAGGTCGATGACCGGGCGGCCTTTGGCACGCATTTCGCTGGCAAGTGCGCTCACGGCCATGGTCGGTGACGGCTTGACGCGCTGTAGGCGCTGGGCGACTGTAAGACTCACTGACGGATCCTCGGAAAAACCGCTTACGCGGGCGGCTGCACATACTACGTGATCGGCCTTGTCCAACCAACAGAAATTGATGAGCTCGTTCCAGCTTTCGACCCCATTCCAAGCCGCTGGCGACCAGCCCGCTGCGATTGATGCGCTGGTGGCGGGACTCGAGGCCGGGCTGGCGCACCAGACTCTTCTCGGGGTCACCGGGTCAGGCAAGACATTCAATATGGCCAGCGTCATCAATGCGGTGCAGCGCCCCGCAATGATCCTTGCTCCCAACAAGACGCTGGCGGCCCAGTTGTATGGCGAAATGCGGGAATTTTTTCCGCGCAACCGCGTGGAGTATTTCGTCTCCTATTACGACTACTACCAGCCGGAAGCGTACGTGCCGTCGACTGACACCTACATCGAGAAGGACGCCTCCATCAACGCGCATATCGAGCAGATGCGGCTCTCGGCGACCAAAGCGCTGCTCGAACGCGAGGACTCGATCATCGTAGCCACTGTGTCGTCGATCTACGGGCTTGGCGATCCGCAGGCCTATTTCAGCATGGTGTTACACCTGTCACGCGGCCACCGGTTCGGGCAGCGCGATCTGTTGCGCCGACTGGCTGAGATGCAATACACGCGCAACGACATCGACCTGTCGCAGGGTACGTACCGCGTGAGGGGCGAGGTCGTCGATATATTTCCGGCGGATTCCGAGCGTGAGGCGGTTCGTGTCAGTCTGTTCGACGATGAAATCGAATCGCTGACCTGGTTCGACCCCCTGACCGGCGAGCAGGGCGACGCCGTCCAGCGGCTGACGGTTTTCCCGAAAACGCACTACGTCACTCCCCGCGACGTGATGCTTCGCGCGGTCGACCAGATCCGCGAAGAGCTCAGGGATCGACTGGCAGCGCTGCGTGCGGCCGGCAGGCAACTGGAGGCGCAACGCCTGGAGCAACGCACTATGTTCGACATCGAAATGATTGTCGAAGTGGGCTATTGCTCGGGAATCGAGAACTACAGTCGGTACCTGTCTGGTCGGCAGGAGGGTGAACCTCCTCCGTGCCTGTTCGACTATCTGCCGGGGAACGCTCTTCTGTTCATCGACGAAAGCCACGTCACCGTGCCACAGCTCGGAGGCATGTATCGCGGTGACCGGTCGCGCAAGGAGACACTCGTCGAACACGGGTTTCGTCTGCCGTCGGCGCTTGACAATCGACCGCTGCGCTTCGACGAGTTCGAGCGGATTTCGCCGCAGACGATTTTTGTGTCTGCCACACCGGGAGCCTATGAACTGGGCCACTCCGGTGCCGTGGTCGAACAGGTTGTTCGACCGACGGGGCTCGTGGACCCGCAGGTAATCGTGCGAGCGGCCGGGGGGCAGGTGGACGACGTGCTGTCGGAGATCAATGCCCGGGTCCGGATCGGGGAGCGGGTACTGATCACCACGCTGACCAAGCGCATGGCCGAGGACCTGACCGATTTCCTCCACGAGCACGGGGTCAGGGTTCGATACCTGCACTCCGACATCGAGACCGTTGAACGAACCGAGATCATTCGTGACCTGCGACTTGGCGTCTTCGATGTGGTGGTGGGAATCAATCTGCTGCGCGAGGGGCTCGATATACCCGAGGTGTCGCTGGTTGCCATTCTCGACGCAGACAAGGAGGGCTTTCTCCGTTCCGAGGGGTCACTGATCCAGACGATCGGCAGGGCCGCACGTAATGTGAACGGGCTCGCCATCATGTACGCGGATCGTGTCACCGGCTCGATGCAGCGTGCCATCGCAGAGACCGACCGGCGGCGGGCGAAGCAAATCGCCTACAACACCGCCCACGGGATCGAGCCGCGAACGGTGCACAAGGAGGTCCGGGATATCCTCGAGGGCGCGCGGGCCGATGCCCGTCCCCGGGAGAAACGGCGCGTAGCGGAGGCAGGGCCGGCCTACGCGGAAATTGACGTGGAAAAAGCGGCGGTTCAACTGCGCCGACTGGAGAAACGAATGCGCGAACATGCGAGAAACCTGGAGTTCGAGGAGGCCGCAAAGCTGCGCGATGAGATTCAGGCATTGCGGGAGCGCAGTCTCGGCCTGCCAGGACGCTCCCGGCGAAGCGCCTGAAGCCCAACTTGCGGCCGGCCTGCGACCTTCGGTATCGTTCGTCCCGCCGACGCCAGAAATCGGTCTTTTCCGGCAGGCGCGTAGCTCAGCGGTTAGAGCACTTGCTTGACATGCAAGGGGTCGGTGGTTCGATTCCACTCGCGCCTACCAGTCCGCCGGATGTGACCTGCTCCCGGTCCGGGAGCGACAAAATTTGCCGATATCCTGAACCGGCCAGCGCTTATTGGCCTGCGCTGGCGCGGCGTGCTCTCTGTTAGAATTCGCGCCCGGTTTCGCGTGCGTGCGGGCAATTGCCTCACGACTTCTTCAACCAGCTGTTCCAGAGTCTCTGATGCCCGTCATAACGTTACCCGATGGCAGCCGCCGTACGTTTCCACAGCCGGTATCGGTCGCGGATGTGGCCGCTTCCGTGGGGCCGGGCCTGGCCAAAGCAGCGCTCGCCGGACGCGTGAACGAAAGGCTGGTGGATACCTCCTATCGGATCGCGGAGGATGCGGCGGTCTCGATCGTCACTGATAAGGATCCGGAAGGCCTGGAGGTCATTCGGCACTCGACTGCCCACCTGCTGGCGCAGGCGGTCAAAGAACTGTTCCCGCAGGCGCAGGTCACCATCGGCCCGGTCATCGAGAACGGTTTTTACTACGATTTTGCGTTTGAAAGGCCGTTTACTCCCGAGGACCTCGTTGCGATAGAGGATCGGATGAGGGAAATCTCGCGGGCCGACCGCGCCGTCACTCGCAAGGTGCTGGATCGTGCCGACGCGGTACGGGTGTTCGAGCAGGCGGGAGAGCATTACAAGGCCGAGATCATTCGTGGTATCCCGGCTGGCGAGGAAATCGGCATTTACAGCCAGGGCGACTGGTTCGATCTTTGCCGCGGGCCGCATGTGCCCTCCACCGGGCGGCTGAAGGCCTTCAAGCTGACGAAGCTGGCCGGGGCGTATTGGCGCGGTGACTCACGCAACCAGATGTTGCAGCGGATCTACGGTACCGCCTGGCCCGACGAAAAGTCACTCAAACAGTACCTGCATCGGCTGGAGGAAGCGGAGAAACGCGACCATCGACGCATTGGTCGGGAACTGGACCTGTTTCATTTCCAGGAGGAGTCGCCCGGGGCGGTGTTCTGGCATCCAAAAGGCTGGATGCTGTTCCGGCAATTGATCGACTACATGCGGGAACGACAGCGGGAGGCCGGTTACCTGGAGGTCAACACCCCGGAGATCCTCGACCGCAACCTCTGGGTACAGTCAGGACATATCGAGAAATTCGGCGAGAACATGTTTCTGACACAGACGCCTGATGAGCGCGTGTACGCAATCAAGCCGATGAACTGCCCTGGCCACGTCCAGGTCTTCAACCAGGGCCTGAAGAGCTATCGCGAGTTGCCGTTGCGCCTGTCGGAATTCGGCAAGGTACATCGCTACGAGCCCTCCGGCGCGCTGCATGGACTGATGAGGGTGCGTGCCTTCACCCAGGATGACGCGCATGTTTTCTGCACGGAGGACCAGATCACCCGGGAATCGGTCGCGGTGACCGAACTGATTCTGGGCATATACCGGGATTTCGGCTTCGAGGATATACAGATCAAGTTCTCCGACCGGCCGGCGAAACGTGTCGGCAGCGATGCGATCTGGGACCGGGCCGAATCGGCACTTAAGACCGCCGCAGCCGCTGCGGGTCTCCAGATGAGCCACAATCCGGGGGAGGGCGCCTTCTACGGCCCGAAGCTCGAGTTTGTCCTTCGGGACGCGATCGGGCGCGACTGGCAGTGCGGAACCTTGCAGGTGGATTTCAACCTGCCCGGTCGCCTGGGAGCCAGTTTTGTCGCGGAGGACAGCCAGCGTCGGGTCCCGGTCATGCTGCACCGGGCGATATTCGGGTCGCTGGAGCGTTTTTGCGGCATTCTGCTCGAGCATCACGCCGGACGTCTGCCGCTATGGCTCGCGCCCGTACAGGCCGTTGTCATGGCCATAACGGATCGACAGGCCGATTACGCCCGAGGTATTCAGGAAACTCTGAAAAATCAGGGCGTTCGAGCGGAGGCCGACTTGAGAAACGAGAAGATCGGCTTTAAAATCCGCGAGCACACGTTGCAGCGCGTCCCGTATCTCCTCGTGGCAGGAGACCGGGAAGCAGAGTCACAGTCCGTGGCCGTGCGCACGCGAAGCGGCAAGGACCTTGGAAGCATGTCACTCGACACGCTCACGCAAGGTCTGAAA
Organism: Nevskiales bacterium; assembly: GCA_011526045.1. GTDB lineage: Bacteria > Pseudomonadota > Gammaproteobacteria > Steroidobacterales > QUBU01. The sequence goes on from WYBE01000049.1 coordinate 50,433, forward strand.
GCCGAGGTCGCGAGCCGCGGCCGCGTTGTTATGGAGGGTTAACGCATCGTCGCAAACAAGAGGGTCCGGCGGAACGAGGAGATCGACTCCCGTCAGTTACGGGTGATTGGGGCAGATGGTCAGATGATCGGGGTGATGACTCGCGAGCAGGCGCTTGACATGGCGTCCTCGCAGGCACTCGATCTGGTCGAGGTGTCCCCGAATGCCGAGCCGCCGGTATGCCGAATTCTCGATTTTGGGAAGTTCCTGTTCGAACAGAACAAGAAGGCCCATGCGGCTAAACGCAAGCAGAAGCAGATACAGGTCAAGGAAGTAAAGTTCAGGCCGGGTACCGAGGAGGGTGACTATCAGGTCAAGCTGCGAAACCTGATACGGTTCCTCACAGAGGGCGATAAAGCAAAGGTCACCCTGAGATACCGGGGGCGCGAGATGGCGCACCAGGAACTCGGATTCCGGCTCCTGCAGCGTGTGCAGCAGGATTTGCAGGACTTCGGGGCTGTCGAGCAGATGCCGAAGCTGGAAGGCCGGCAACTCGTGATGGTTATTTCGCCGAAGAGAAAGTGAGTTCTGGATATCTGAAGAGGGCAAGCGCCTCGCCCTCCGGATGATCCAGGCCCGCCTGTCCCGACCTGCGCGGTTCGGTCCGGGCACCAAGGAGTTGAGCAATGCCGAAGATGAAAACCAAGCGCGGGGCTGCGAAACGCTTTCGCGTCACCGGGAATGGGGGAATCAAGCGAGCCCAGTCCCATTTGAATCATATTCTGACCAAGAAGAGGTCAAAGCGAAAACGGCAACTTGGCCCGATGCGTCAGGTTGACGAATGTGATGTGCCCGGCATCAGGAAACTGATTCCGTACGCCTAACGGGAGATCGAGGAAATGGCCAGAGTCAAACGAGGCGTTACCGCCGGTGCGCGTCATAGAAAGGTTCTCAAGAAAGCGAAGGGCTACTACAACGGCCGGCGCAAAGTTTACCGCGCTGCGAAACAGGCGGTAATCAAGGCGGGCCAATATGCCTTCCGTGACCGGCGCGTCAAGAAGCGGGAATTCCGCGCCCTGTGGATTGCCCGCATCAACGCAGGTGTTCGTATGCACGGCTTGTCGTACAGCCGGTTCATCAACGGACTCCGGCAGGCGGGAATCGAAATAGACCGCAAGGTGCTGGCGGATCTGGCTGTGCACGACGCTGAGGCTTTTGCCGTCTTGGTCGAGCAGTCCAGGGGACGCGCTGCCTGACAACGGCTTAGCGGGCGAATTGCTCGTTATCGGCAAGTAGCACCGGCCCGTTTCGGGCCGGGCCGCGATTCATCCGGAAGTTTATGGACCGACTGCAAGAGCTGCTGGAACAGGCGCAGGCTGCAGTGGCCGGAGCGGCGGACCTGGCGAGTCTGGATGCGACTCGCGTCCGGTATCTCGGCAAGAAAGGGGAACTCACCGGGCTGCTTCGCCAGCTCGGTTCCCTGCTGCCCGCGGAGCGTCCCGCAGCGGGCGAAGCCATCAACCTTGCGCGCGATACGCTTCTCGATGCCATTGAACAGCGTCGACTGAAGCTGGACCAGCAGCGAATTGACGCGTTGCTGGTATCCGACCGCGTCGACATGAGTTTGCCCGGCCGGGGTGAGGGTACTGGCGGTTTGCATCCGGTCACGCGTTCGCTTGCGCGGATCACTGCCATCTTTCGGGGTGCCGGCTTCGAGGTGCGGGAAGGCCCGGAAATCGAGGACGATTTCCACAACTTCACCGCGTTGAACATCCCGGAAAATCACCCGGCCCGTGCGATGCACGATACGTTCTATTTTCCCGACGGGCGACTTTTGCGCACTCATACCTCTCCGGTCCAGATACGCGCGATGCGGGAGAAAGGCGCTCCAATTCGGTTGATCGCCCCGGGGCGTGTGTACCGGTGTGATTCGGACATGACTCATACCCCGATGTTTCACCAGGTGGAGGGCCTGGTGGTCGATCGTGATGTCAGCTTTGCAAACCTGAAGACGCTTCTGCACGAGTTCGTCGAGTGCTACTTCGAGCGAAAGGTGGTCTTGCGTTTCCGTCCTTCGTACTTCCCGTTCACCGAGCCGTCAGCCGAGGTGGATGTTCGGTCCGAGTCCGGGCGCTGGCTGGAGATCCTGGGCTGCGGGATGGTGCACCCATCGGTGTTGCGTACGGCAGGAGTGGATCCGGAGATCTACACCGGCCTCGCCTTCGGCATGGGCGTCGAACGCCTGACGATGCTTCGATATGGTGTTGACGACATTCGCCTCTTTTTCGAGAACGATCTTCTCTTCCTGAAACAGTTTCGGTGAGACGCGAGAGATGAAGATCTGCCAGTCATGGTTGCGCGGGTGGGTGGGTGCTGAGCTCGACCCAGCCGAGCTGGCAGAGCAGCTGACAATGCTCGGTCTCGAAGTCGAGTCCGTCACCGTGGTGGGGGAGCGTTCGGATGGTCTGGTAGCGGCGCGGGTGATCGAGACCCGGCGCCACCCGAACGCGGATCGCCTCACGGTCTGTGACGTCGATGTTGGCAGCGGCCAGCCGATCCGCATCGTCTGCGGCGCGAGCAACGTACGGCAAGGCGGTATCTACGTCGCGGCACTGCCTGGCGCGCGGCTGGCGAATGGCCGCCTCATCGAGGCCAGCACCATCCGTGGACAGGCATCCGGTGGAATGCTCTGTTCCGCGACAGAACTGGGTCTTGGCGACCTCCATGAGGGCCTGCTCGAGCTTGATCGTGACACGTCTCCCGGGACGGATGCCCGAGCCCTTCTGGAGCTTGGCGACTTCGTGCTTGATCTGAACATCACGCCGAATCGTGCGGATTGTTTCAGTGTGATCGGGATTGCGCGGGAGGTGTCTGCTGCGTCAGGCGCCAGCCTCCTATCCCGGACGGATTATCGGGCTGCCGTGGCCATCGATGACCAGGTTGCCGTCACCGTGTCGAACCCGGTGGACTGTCCACGCTTTTCCGGGAGGGTGATTCGCAGCCTGGCCAGGGACGCGAGAACGCCCGTGTGGATGAGCGAGCGACTACGACGATGCGGAATTCGCCCGATACATCCAGTCGTCGATGTCGGCAACTATGTCATGCTGGAACTTGGCCAGCCAATGCATGTGTATGACCTGGACCGGCTGCCTCCGAGCGGGATCCAGGTGCGGCGGTCCCGAAAAGAGGAGCAGATCGCCCTGCTGGATGGGCGCATCGTTGACGCCGATTCCGACATGCTCGTTATTGCCGATACGAGCGGCCCCATTGCACTGGCCGGAATCATGGGTGGTCAGTCGACCGCTGTGACAGCGACGACCAGCAATGTTTTCCTGGAATCGGCTTTTTTTGCGCCTGCGGTCATCGCCGGCAGAGCACGGCGCGCAGGCCTGCACACCGACGCCTCGCAGCGATTCGAGCGCGGCGTGGATCCTACGGGCCAGGCGCGAGCCATCGAGCGAGCAACTGAACTTATTCTCGCCGTGGCCGGTGGCCAGGCGGGTCCGTTGACCGACATCGTTCATTCAGAGCACGTGCCCACGCGAACGCAGGTCCGGTTGCGTCGGTCGCGACTCACGCGAGTTCTGGGGACAGAGGCGCCAGTCGCCGAAGTCACCGGGATCCTCCGCCGACTCGACATGCGGGTCGACGAACAGGGCACGGACTGGTTGATCTCCGCACCCGCTGCACGCTTCGATCTGGAATGCGAGGAGGACTTTATCGAGGAAGTCGCCCGGATGTTCGGGTATGAACGAATTCCGGAGACGGCGGGAAGACACGAAGTGCACCTCGCCAGCACGAGGGAGGATCCTGACGGTCTTGCCACGCTGAGGGCGACGCTCGTCGCACGAGGATTTCAGGAGGTCGTTACCTACAGTTTTATTGCGCCTGCCATCGCTCGCCTTTTCGGTGCTGCTGAATCAGAGCAACTGGCGTTAAGCAATCCCATTTCGGCCGATATGGCGGTGATGCGGCAGTCGCTCTGGCCCGGGCTTGTTACGGTTGCGCGAGAGAATCTGAACCGACAGCAATCCCGATTGCGGCTCTTCGAGATCGGGCCGCGCTTTTCCGCTGCCGGGTCCGCCCGGATGGAGGAACTGGCGATCGCGGGTGTCATCGTCGGCCAGCGACTCCCGGAACAATGGGGCACACCGGCGCTCGCTCTGGACGTCTTCGATCTGAAAGCCGAGGTCGAGGCATTGCTAGGTCTCTCCGGTGAACCGTCGCAAGTTCGCTTTGACACCGCGGTCCATCCGGCCCTGCACCCGGGCCGGTCTGCGTCCATCCGGTGCGGCGATCACAGGGTGGGTTGGCTGGGAGAGATTCATCCGTCGCTTGCGGCGGAGCTTGGCATTCCGAATGCCGCGCTGTTCGAATTCGTGATCGACCGGCATGCTTACAAGCGACGTCCCCGGTACGACGCAATCTCCCGGTTTCCGGCTGTACGTCGGGATATCGCCGTCGTCGTGCCCCGCGAGGTGCAGACGGCCCGGCTCCTGGAAGTGGTGCTGGGTGCGGCTCCTGCGGTCGTCAGGGACGCCACGGTTTTTGACATATACACGGGCCCGCAGGTTGGCGAGACCGAAAAAAGCGTGGCTATAGGGTTGATTTTACAGGATACATCCCGCACCCTTACAGACCACGACGCCGAATCGACCATGCAACAGCTGCGACTGGCCCTGACGCAGGAATTGCGGGCCCGATTCCGAGAATAAGACCGAGACGAAATAACATGGCCCTGACAAAAGCCGATATGGCAGAATCCCTGTTCAACGAGCTGGGCCTGAACAAACGCGAGGCGCGTGAACTCGTGGATCTTTTTTTCGAGGATCTGCGAACCGCACTGGCGAGCGGAGAACAGGTCAAGCTGTCCGGATTCGGCAACTTCGATTTGCGCGACAAAAATATACGGCCGGGTCGAAATCCGAAGACGGGCGAAGAAATTCCGATCACCGCGCGGCGGGTAGTGACCTTCCGCCCTGGACAAAAATTAAAGGCCCGAGTGGAAGCCTATGCTGGAACCGGGAAATAACGACGAATTACCGCCCATCCCAGGAAAGCGATATTTCACCATTGGCGAGGTCAGCGAGCTGTGCGCGGTGAAGCCGCATGTGCTTCGCTACTGGGAACAGGAATTTCCGCAGCTGAAACCGGTCAAGCGACGTGGCAATCGTCGCTACTACCAGCGCCAGGATGTCCTTATCATCCGCCAGATCCGCAGCCTTCTCTATGACGAAGGGTTCACCATCGGCGGCGCACGTCAGCGACTGACCGGCGAGGAAGCCAAAAGCGATCTTTGCCAGAGCCAGCAGATCATCCGTCAAATGCGGGCCGAACTCGAAGAGGTTCTGAGGCTGCTCCGGCGCTAGCTGGGCCGCATGGTTTTCGCAGGCTTCCGCTCGCGTTAAGATCTGCATTTGGCGGAGCGGTGCAAGAACGACGTTCTTGGCACGGTCTGCTGACCGGGTGAATCGGGGAGGAAGGCCGGCACTTGCCGGCTGAACCGCAACTCGCCTTTTCACTCGGGTTGTTGTTTGTCGGTCGGGGCGTGGCGCAGCCTGGTAGCGCACCTGCATGGGGTGCAGGGGGTCGCTGGTTCGAATCCAGTCGCCCCGACCAATAAAAACAGGTAGTTACGGAACGGCCCCAGAGGCCGTTTTTCTTTGGGGGACAGTCAGGGGGACAGTTTTGCGGACTGCCCCTCGAGCACCCCGGCCACCCCCTCGGCCGTCACCGGGTCCACCTCCGCCAGCAACATGATGCCGGCCCCGATCATCGCCATGCCGATCACGCCCCGGTCGAGGTCCAGGTCATCGGCCAGCTCGAGCAGGCGGCGGGTGATCTGCATGGCATGGTCGGCGGCAAACTTATTCGCATCGCGAATTAGTTGTCCGTGGTGTTCTCCAATCAGGGACCACCGCGCCGCCACCGATTGCTTCATCCCAAACCGCGCCTTTGCAAACTCCGCGAACCTCGAGCCGCCTTGCTTGCCGTGGTTCGCTTGGCAGTCCTGATAAAACTCATGCCACCGCCGAGCTCGCTCGAGGATGGCGTTCTCGATGCCGACCTCGCGGATGTAGGTTTCCCATTCGTCCTCTGTCCGGTGGCCGTGATCGAGAATCTCCCCGGTCTGCACGTCAACGACTGCCACAGCGCGAGCCACCTAACCCCCCTCCCCGATCTTCTCTCGGTGGTCGGGACTTGCGGATTTCGGGCCGGGTTCCAGTGGGCGTGCGTTAAATCGGATGCCGATGGGAGAGAGCGGGGTGGCCGGCAGGATAAGCGCCTGACGGCGGCGCAGCCGCGGCGTCCACCACCGCGAGAGCCTGAGCCTCATGCCAGCCCTCGACGATCTGGAATTGCGCCCACGCCGGGAAGCCGCCGCAGGTGATCCAGGGCAGAATCGGGACAGATTGTCCGCGGCGGCGGACGATCATACGATCAGAGGGATCAGGCCCGGCCGGCTGACATGAGACCGGCCGGGCCGCCCATCCGACACAACGGACAGATGCGCGCCCCGGCGCCCGCACCTCGAGCCGGTCACGCGAGCGGTGCGCTCCGGGTCAATCACGGTGCTGCGCCGGCAGCCGGGACAGTGCGCGTGCAGGCTGTAGAGCCGCGAGTAGTCGGCGAGGGTGCAGAGCACGATGGGCGTCATGCGCCGGTCGCCGTCGAGAGAATGCGTTGAATCGCCTCCGGCGTCAGGTGCCGGTGCGGGTCAATCGTGCTGATTGAGCCGGACGGGAACGCCGCCTCGATCTCGGCCACGGACTCAGCCAGCCGGCCGAACCGGCGCTCGTAGATCTGGCGTGCGACGTGCTCCTGCAATCGACGGTAGGCGCGGAGCTGGCGGGAGAGGCGGTCTCGCTCGAGGTCGTCCAGGGTGCCCACCGCCGAAGCATATCGCAGGTTGGGCCCAGGGCCCCGGCCGGGCATGGAGAAACCGGCCGGAGCCCTTCCCACCCGTCACGCGGCACGGCAACGGACGGAGGCCGCCGCGTGCGGATTCAGTGCGACGCATCAGGCGCCGTCGTTGTAGAACATCCCGCGGAAGTCGAGCGCGCACACGCCGAAGTCGAAGCGCACGCCGAACACGGTTGCGTCGGTGTTCCGGCTCAGCGCCTTCATCGGCCCGACAATCGGCGCCGGCTCGCCTTCGCCGACGAAGCCGAGCGCCAGCGTGTCGAACAACAGCGGATCGGCGAACAGATACCAACCAGTAGCGGAGAAGTCGTCGAGCCGTGCGCTCACCACCACCTCGAGCGGATCGGCACCGGGGCGCGCTTCGCTCGCTGCCAGCACGTTTGCCGTGCCCTCGAGTGCAGCCGGAACCAGCAACGTTTTAGCCGGCGTGTTCATGCGCCTCGTGCTGTTCTGGTCCTGTTGTTTCCTGAGCGCAGCGCGCGCGACGTTGAGCGTTGACACGCTTGGCGCTGCGCCGCTGGTGATGTAATTCGCGTGCCCGGATGCATCGAACAGCGCGGTAGAGTCCTGCGCCAGCGTCGGGCCAACGCCGCTGTTACTGGTGAGCAGGTCGATCAGCGCATCGTCAATCGTCCAGGCGGCCGCACGGCCAACGGCCTCGGCGAGGCGCAACGTTGCGGTAAGGTCGCCGGCCAGCATCGCCTCGCGGGTGAACGCGATGTTTTCGCCGAAGGTCGCAGCGGTGAGGGTTTCCGCACGCGCGGCGATCGCAGGCGTACGCGCTTCACCGGCCTGGGGCATTGAGCGCAACGACACCGGCGTGTCGAGGGTCGCGCCGGCCGGCGTCGGCAGGTGGTTTTTCAGCTGAACGGGGCGCGCGATCGCGCGCCAGATACTCGGCGCATTGGCGAAGCCTTCGCCGACGGCGCGCGTAACGGATTGCTGCACATAGCTGGCGATGTCCACGGTGCCGATGCCGATTGAGCGGACAGCCTCCCGTATGACGGCAGCATCATCAGGCAAGGCGCGATGGGCGACGCCCTGATAGTCGAGAATCTGCCGGCACCGGCGCGCCCAGGTATCGGAACGGAAGTCGGCGGCTGCGGGATGCGCGCTGCGGACGGCAACGCCGGCATTGAGCAGGTCGGCATCGATTGACGCGGACAGCGCCTCGGCGAGTGGGGAATAGCTCATCGTGAAACCTTGCGGACGGGGCCGCGTTGTAACCACGCGCTGATTGCAGCATCCGGGGCGGGAGTGTCAAAACCCCCCGGTTCTGACACATCGCCGGACCGGGAACCGCGGAGCACGCGAAGAATCTGCCGCCAGCCCGGCCGGTCGCGTACCTCACGCAACAGCGGCGCCGCGGCCGGCGGTGCATCGCCTGAGCGGAGCCAGGTTTCAACCGTGTGCGCCTTCTGTGTCACGCCACCGGGGGCGATTGCAGCAAGGTCGCGCAGCCGGTCATCACGCAGCGCCAGGCGGGCGGCGCGGGACGTGCCGAAAACGTCGGCTGCATCCTCGCCGGCGACGATCCGCGCGAGCGCGCCAGCGAGCCAGCCGCGAAGGTCGGGCGGCAACGGCCGGTCGGCCTCGAGCAGCGCCACGCACCGGCGCAGGGCAGCGAAGTTATCCGCGGGCGCCGTTCTCACGTTTCGCCTCGCCGGCAAGCGCGTCGGCGTGCGCCGTGAGTGCTTCGGCCATCTGCACCCGAGCCGCACGGCAGGCATCGGCCAGGACGCGCCGGCACTGGTCGGGATCGCTGGCAGCCGCCAGGTCGGCGGTAACGGCGCCGACCAGCCGGTCGAGCTCGTGGTCGAGGATGGCCTGATAGGCGGCAACGTCCCGTTGCACGTCGTCGCGGGGGAGCAGACTGGCGGCGCGGCTTGCGTTGTCGAGCTCGTGACCGCGGCGTTGTTCGACGATCAGCTTTCGACGTTCTGCACCGAGCGGCCCACCGCTTGCCCGTGCGACCTCGGCATCGCGTTGGCGGCGCCATACCAGGCAATCGGACAGATTGAACCGGCCCGGCGCAGCCTGTGGCATCCCGCTGCGGTGCCAGTCGTGGATCACGCCACGGGTCACGCGAAACAGCTTCGCCAGCGCGATCGCCGAGCAGGTGTAGTTGCGAGCTTGTTCGGCATCAGCTTTTGCCATGCTTCACCTGGAGTTGTTCACCTCAACCTTGCGCCAAAAAATCGTCACGACACGGGCACGTCCGCCGACCCGCCCGGAAGTCAAAACAAGGACCCGCGATAGTTTCGATCCGACACCATCAGCTTTGCACCCCGTAGCGTGCCAGCGCACGACGGATGCGCGCGTGATACTCGCGCTCGAATATGCGCTGTCCGGCTGCTCCGCTGACGTTCTCGTCGAACTGCTTTGTCAGCCGTTGCCGCAATCCGATCTTCGGCACCATCAGCGGCGTGCGTGCTTCGCCCCGGCGCTTGAACACCAGGCGAGCGTAGCGGGTGCCCTGCGGCCTGAATGCGCCCTTGTAGAATCGGCCGCCTTTCGCCTTCACCCCGCCACCGGGTCGTCGCAGTTGTTGTCCTGCGATCTGCGAGACTGGCAGGCCGCGCATGTACACCTCGAGCTCGGCGGCCAGATGATTGACGGAGGCGCGGCGAATCTTGGTTCGCCGATCCTTCACCCGGCCGGAGAGATCGAATCTGTTTCTGACGTAACGCTCGGGGAGATTGATCTCCTGCGCGACAGTTGAGATTGCAGACTTCTCTGCCAGCGTCGCGGTGCGGTTGATCGCGTCACGGGTGAGTGACGGCAGCCGCTTGGCGATCCGTGAGAACTCGCGTGCGGCCTGATTCATCTGCGCCTTGACGTTGAGTTTCATAACCATGTTATGCAGCTCCCGGTGGTGTGTGGATGACGGTCAGCCCCGGCCCTGCCAGTGAATCACGGGCATGGGCCACGGCATCGAGGACGGAATGCAGGAGCAGTCTCCGGCCCCACCGGATCGTTACTTCGACCTCGGCGTCCTCCGCTTCACACTCGGCCAGGGTGATGAACAACAGCGCGGCGAGTGCCAGGTTCAAGGTTTCGGCCGGGGTGTCGGCGATCAGTTGGTTTACAGGTTTACTCATGGTCCCTCCGGGTTAAGGTGAACAGCGCGAGCACGGCCACCATGACGATGATCGTCACGACGTTGTAGATGATGCTGGCGACGGTGAGTAGGTCGATCATGGCGGACTCCTTTCAGGCAGCCGGCGGCAGGTCCGGCGGGGGTGGGTCAACGGGCACCGGGCGTCGAGGCGGTAGGTCATGGGGCCACGTCCTCGCGCGCGCGCGCGTTCCTTATCTAAGAATGTCCCTATGTCCCTAATAGAGAGAGAGAAGGGGATACAGGGGGGTAATAGGGACATCGGGGGGTGCAATAGGGACACCACCGGGGACGGCATAACCCTATGACCGGCGGGCGTTGCGGCCCATTGGGGACATTGGGGACATAGAGACATAGCTACTCCGCGGTCTCGCCGATCCGAGTGAGTCGCAGCCCCCGGCTGGCGCGGGTCTCGATCTGGTAGCCCTTCCACGTCGTCCGAGCGGCCCGCATCATGCGGGTGATGGCGCGTTTCACTGCACCGGGGGACTTGCCCACGGCGTCGGCCAAAGCGCGACTGGCGATCCATTGCCCCGGCGTGTCCCCATTGATGTCCAGCGCGGCCTCGAGGATGTCCTGCTCGGCCTGCGTCGCCGCGACTGCGGTCCAGTAACCGAGGCTGCGGAAGCTCGCGTCCTCCTGCTGTTCCACCGCGAGCATGATGTCGTCCCTGATATCGCGCCCGCGGATACCGAGCACGCGACGTTTATCCTCGTCGTCGCCCACCTGCCGGTCCGGTGGGTCGGCGAGCACGATGCTGCCGGATGCACCGGCCAGGGCGACGTTCGTCCGGTTGACCAGCTCGTGCAGGTCGAGGTAACCGCCGTTCCTGCGCTTGCTGGTGTGGTTCACCAGTCCGACGAAAGCACGGTGCTTGAGCGCGATCCGGTCGAAGTCGCGGGTCTCGCCGTAGTCGCGCGCCTTGATGTCCTTCGCCCTGCCTGCCTCGCCGTCCCAGATCGCGCGACACGTCGCCTCGGTGTCGAGGATCAGCATTTTCGTGCTGGGGTGGGCGCTCAGGTAGCCGTCGAAAAAATCGCCGAGCGACACGTGGCCATACTGTGCGGCGAGGGCGCGAAACTGCTCACCGAGCATGATCCGCAGGCCCGCCGGCGGATCGCCGCCGCCGATGATCGCGAACCGATCCTTGATTCGGGCGGCGTCGTCCTCGGCCGCGACATAGAGGACGTCCGTCCTCCCGAGACTGGCGTAGCCGAGAAACGATTGGCCGCGCGCAGCGGCGAGCGCGAGTTGCAGCAGCAGCCAGGACTTGCCGATTTTCGGCCGCCCGACGATCAGAAACGCGCCCGCCGGGATGATCGAGTCGAAGAACCACGTCCGCGGCGGGACATGCGTCGCCTGCACATCGGCGAGTGTGGGGACGACGATGGCATCGAATCGGATGGGGTCGGGCGCGGCCTCGCTGCCGTCCCATCGTGCCGCCTGCGCCAGGATGCCGGCCACCTCGGCATCCGGCAACGGTGGCCTGCACATGCCGGTGTTGATCGCGTTGATCATCGTCGCCAGGGTGCCGCCCGCATAACCGGCCCGGCGCAGACGCCCGGCCTCGCGGGTCAGGTAGTTATTACGCTGGCCCTCGGGGATCGCACCGGTGGCTGCATGATCCGCACCGTTGCCCGCGCCCGGTGCATGGCGCGCGACAATCGCGGTCAGATCAGGCAGTCCCTCCTCGGCATCACCCACCTGCCATGTCTCGCCCGTCCACGCGCAGAACCGCCTGCTGGTGTATATCTCGATGCCTGCGGTTTTGCGCGTCACCGATGCGGTACACAGGCCGAAGATGTGCAGCCCGCGGCCCGACTGCGAAACGCAGATCAGCGCGCCGGCCTCGCGCGCCGCGTCGAAGATCGCGCGCTGTTCTGCGGTCCCGATGAAATCGCGCGATTCACTCAGGCAGTTGTCGAGATCGATAAAAACCAGCGGCGGCGACACGTCCAGTCCGACGCTGAAACCCTTGCCGTTCATCGCCAGCGCCGCATCCTGCGCCTGCTCGAAAGTCACCAGGCGCGAGCGGTCGGCGGCCTCGCCGATCCGTCCGCGGCGCAGAGTACCGTCCGCATAGTGCGGTACCTTTTTCGGCTTTTCGCCCGCCGCGCCGCCCTCCAGGCGCCAGAGGAGCCAGCGGGGGTCATTCACAATGTCGGCCAGCGTCGTCATGCTGTGCCCTCCGCGTCGAGCAGTCGCAGCTCAACCTGCGCGGCAATGTCCCGATGATCGCGATAACAGCGCGCGGCACGCGCCGAACACTCAGCGCAGAGCAGGTGCGGATACTCGCGGCCGTCGTGCGTGACGTACAGGCACGGCGTGGCGTCAGCGCCAGCACGGCCGCCACAGGCAGCGCAACAGGCACTCATGCCGTGCCTCGCGCGAGCCAGGTTTGCACTTGGTCAAGCGGCAATCGCAGCGCCTGCGATATATCGGCCGCGGTCAGGCCGCTGTGAAACATGCGCATGACCTCATCGTGCAGGCCAGCGTCGTCGGGCCGGTTCGCCTGTGCGCGACGAATGTATTCGTCGTCGGTGACGTGCCCGGCCAGCGCGGCGAGTGCTGGGTTGTCGAGCTTGCCGGCGATGCGGCGGCGGGTCATAGCGTCGCCCTCGCGCCGTCGAGCCGGCTCTGCCAATCTTTCAGAAAATCGGCCATTGAGTCGGTTTCAACACCTTCGATTTCTCTTGCGCGGCGCCAGGCCGCCTGATCGATAAAGTTTTGGATCGCGACTTCAACCTTTTCGCGAAGGCGCGGCGGTGGCATGGCGTCCACCTCCCAGCAGCGCGTGCCGTACCGCCCGACAAACCAGCGGTAGCGCGCATCGCCCGACTTGCTGGATGCAGCGAAACCCGGCAGGGCGGCAACGTCATCCCGTCGCAGCGCGACGCGCATAACGGTGAGGCGGCCTCCGTAGCGCGCCAGTCGTTCGGGCAGGTCGATCTCTGACATGTACAGACCGGAGGGGTCGAAGTCTCCGACGTAGAGCACCGTCAGCGGGCGGGGGTCCGATACTGAGTCGTCGGCCGCGCCGCGCACGACGGTTGCGCTGGCGAAACCGTGCATGACGCGGAACGAAAGTCCGTACTCGTTGAGGATCGGTGCGAGGGTGCCGCGCACCGTGCCCTTCTCACTCCACACCTCCAGGCGCAGCGGCTGATCCTGCCAATAGTCGCGCCGGTACTGGCGCACAGCCGCGGTGATGATGGCGTTCGGATTGCTCCAGGTGCCGGCGAGCTCAGGCTCGCGCGTCTCATCGACAAGCCACTCCCACGGGATGAGTCCTTCCTCGCGAGCAGCAACGAGAGCCCGGCTCACCTTATCGGTGGACAGCTTGCCCATGTCGGCGATCAGGCCGAGCGTAAAGAGGCGGTAGCACACGGCCCGGACCGTTGCAGGCTGTATCTCAGCGAGTATTTCGCGGCTTGCCTCAATAAGCCTGATCGTGGCTTGAGCCCTGCCTCGCCCGCGTCGCCTGACCGGCATGGCGTTCATCCCCGCACGCCCTCCAGCAGCACGGCCATCTGGCGCTGATGCCATGCAACCCGCACCCATGCCCAACATCTGTGACAGAACCGGGTGGATGCCCTCGTCGGATTGAATCCGTATCCGCACAGATCGCACGTCCGGCGGCGGGGTGCGAATCGCAGGATTCTGGCGTTCATGCGGCCACCCCCTCCGCATGGATACCCCCGGCCGGAAGTCGGCTGTTTTGCCGTTTCCTGATGGCTCCGGCGTCGAGTTCTGCCCTTATCCAGAATCCGGCAGCGTTCCGGCTCCAGCCCTTCGCCTGCATTTCCTCCGCCGTCAGGCAGCTGCGGCCTGCACCGTGGGGGCCGACGCGATGAGCATCAAAAACGGATGGGGAGTTAAAGCAGTCGTTGCACGCCGAGCAGCGGCACCTGTTGCCGGTCAATGTCGGTCGGGGTATCGTGCGAGATGTCTGATCGCCTAGCTCTGGGGTCTGGTGGTTTGCCGCTACCAGGCCCCTTCTAGTGTCTGGGGGGCCCTTCATGCAGCCCGCCCTTCACCCGCCTGGGCGAGTGCATCGTCAACCCGTTGCAGGGTTTCCTCCCACCAGGCGTCCGAGTTGCCGAGACGCAGGTCGGGCGGCGGGAGAACCCCGCGCTCCTGCATCCGGTACGTCGTTTTAAGCGAGCAGTCGTACCGCCGCGCGACTGCGGGGCGTCGGCTCGCTTTTCGGTTTGTGGTCATCTGCACTCCGGCGGCGGGTCGTGTCCCGCCATGTGGAGGCAGCTTAGTTATCGGGTTAGCGGCGCAACCCTGCTAAACAGCGCGGAGGGTAAGTCGGTCCTGTTGCTTGCGCGCTGCTGCGTGCCACCGGCTGACGGTGCTTTTCGCGGGCAACTCCTCATGGAGATATGAGCCGATGCTGTGGGGCGACGCGCCCGAGGCGTAGGCGTCGAGGACGCGGAGGTAGAGTAGCCACTTACTCCGTTCCCTCTTCGTCGGGTCAAACCCTCTTTTTTTCTGCTCGGCTTCGAGATGTGGTTTGAGGAACCGGAGCTGGTCGGAGATTGGTTCCGCCAAGTCGATCCGGCAGCGGATAAACCCCATGAGGTCGTCAGCAAACTGCCTGCCGGGCGAGGAATGGACATTCCACGCCGGGGCCCGCGGAAAAAATTCCGGGTAGCAGGCGGGGGTCGCCGGGTCGAGTAGCTGCGCGACTCCGTATTTCCGCATCATAGCTTTGGCGGCAGGCTTGAGAACGGCCTCGAGGGTGCCGCGCCCGTTTAAGAACGTCACTGTTTCGCACGAATCTGGCAAGCGGGCGAAGTCTCTCTGATAGTCTGCGCGACGCCTTAGAAACTGCCAGCGCCAGACCATGATCGGCGCATTAATCATCGGGTAGCCCTTCGTCCCTTTCCAGTCGGGGAGCCAATCAGGAGCGGGAGTGCGCTTCGCCATCACGCGACCTTTCGCTGACGCGCTTTGCCGATGTTCGTAACCTTCGGCCGATTGCCCTTGATGACCTCCTCCAGGTGTCGGCACCATTTCTCGAGCGCCTGCCGTTTTTCCTCGGTATAGGGGTGCTGGTCGTAAACCTTGTCCATGCCCTCGAGCTTGTGATTGACGACCTTTTTCGCGGTGATGCTATCGACGCCGAGCGCGGCCAGTCCCGTGCGGACAGTCCTCCGCAAGTCGTGCGGGGTGAAGGCGTCGAGCTCGAAAAATTCCCGGTTTCGTCGGATCGCGTGCGCTGCCGCTTTCTCCTCGACGGGGACATCCTTCGCCTTACGGAAGGCCGGAAACAGCCAGCGGGCGAGGGCGGCATCGGGGTTGTCCTTCCGGTCATTCTCGAGCTTCGCCTCGTGCACCGCGCGCAGCTCCTCGAGCACCTGGACGGCCAGCGGGGCGAGGGGGATTGTGTGCTCGCGCTCGTTCTTCGACCGCGTGGCGGGAATCGTCCAGCTGGGGTCATCGGCCTCGAGGTCGAACTCCGACCACTCCGCGCGCGTCGCCTCGCCGGGCCGGCAGCCGGTCGTGAGAATCAGCCGGTAGACGTAGCGCATCATGGGCAACATTGCAGCCACGTCCAACGCCCGCCAGAAAGCTCGAATTTCGTCGTCCTTTAGGGCGCGCTCGCGGTGCGGTTCCACCTTCATCGGGCGGGCGAGGTCGCGGCAGGGATTTTCCGCAGCGCGCAGCCAGCCCCGCGCAACGGCATGAGAAAACATTTGTTTCAGAATCGAGAACGTGCGGTTTGCGCCGATGGGCGCCCCCCGGTCTCGAACCTTACGCAACAAGGCGGCGATCTCGTGCGGCTCAATGTCCGTCACCGGCCGATCACCGATGGGGGGGATGATGTCCTTCTCGATGATACGTTGGACCTCGGGCCAGCTCTTGCGAATGCGTCCGGGTTTCTTGCTCGCGACCCATGTCTTGCTCGCCGGGTCGAGGGCCATTTGCCGACACTCACCGTTGATGAAGTGATCGGCCAGTGCGGCGACGGTCCGCGAGGTCTTGCGGGCACGCTCCCGGCGCTCTTGCTCGCGCTGCACCTGCTCCTGGATGCGCGCCTCTTTCGGCGTCGTCTTGGCCTCGAGCTGCTCGCGGCAGGCTTTGCGTGCAGCATGAGCGCCCCGCAGTGTCATGGTGGGATACGTGCCGAGGGTGACGCGCTCGGTCTTGCCTTTCACCGTGTATCGGAACAGCCATGACTTCGCCCCGGATGGGAACACGCGGCATTGCAACCCCCGCTGATGGGGGGCGACGCCGGTCTCGGTCACGTCATACCGATCGGCTCGGGGCTTCAGTTGCTTGATGTATTGCTCGGTGAATCGCGGCATGGCGGCACTCCTGAAACTGTCCCCCGGACTGTCCCCCAACTGTCCCCCGGATCGTGGAGGACGGGGACGGAAACTCCCTGTTGACCGACCCCCTGCCAATTCCGTAGAAGGTCGCTTAGGGTGATTTCGGAGCGGGGGCGGTCCTGCAAAACTGTCCCCCGGCCCTTCTGGGGGGACAGTTTGAGCGTGTCTTGGGCTGTCCGCAAGTGTCCCGCTATGGGACGGTCAGATTCGCGAAATACCGAGAAAAACAGCGTTTAAACGACGATCAGCGCCGGGACGAAGCGGGACAGAATAGGGCACAAAATTCTGCATGGGGTGCAGGGGGTCGCTGGTTCGAATCCAGTCGCCCCGACCAATAAATTCATATGGCACCAACGAATCCTGCCGGCTGCAGGTATCGGGTACGACAAAGGTAACAGTGGCCCGCGTAACCATCCGGCATCCGGCCACCTTCCGCCGTGGCTGCATCGGGCGGGAAGTTCTTTTGATGGCCATGGAATGGCCGATCCGGCCAGGAAGCAGTCCGGCTCTTGTCAGGTTCTGCCAATTCCCCCGAAAGCGTTGCGTCTGATCATATTGTCATTATAATATGACATCGTTGCCGACCGGACGGGCGAGCGGTGACGAACAACAGCCTGGAGGCCATTTATGCTGATCAATAACTGGTACGTAGCTGCCGGATCCCATGAGGTGACTGCGAAGAAGCCGATCGGGGTTCGAATGCTCTGTTGCGATTTTGTCCTGTTTCGCGACGACAAGGGCAAGGCGGTCTGTCTGAGCGGCGTCTGCTGTCATCGCGGCGCGATCCTCTCCGGAGGCGAGATCAACAATCACAATGTGGTTTGCCCGTATCACGGCTGGGAGTTCAGCGGTTCCGGCAAATGTACGCTGATACCGTCCCAGGGCCCGGAAGGCGCCATTCCGAAGCGGGTGCGGGTTGATAGCTACCCGACGCAGGAAAAGTACGGGTGGGTCTGGGTGTTTCTGGGGGATCTTGCCGAGAACGAGCGGCCAAAGATTCCCGACCTGTTCCCGGAATACGATGACAACGAGGGATGGAAGCGCATACCGTACGGCTTCGAAGCAAAAGCTAACTGGATGCGGTTCGAAGAGAACTCACTCGACACGGCGCACACCCAGTTCGTGCACCGCGTGTTCGGCAGCAAGCGGACGCCCAAATTGCAGCCTACGCCCATCGAACTGACGGAATGGGGTGCGCGGGTTTCGCGCACGAAGCCTGCGCCAAAGCCCGATCAGAAGTACGGGAAGGTTGCCGAGCTTCTCTCGGTCGAGCGGCGTACGACGAACGTGACCCTGGAGTTCAGCGTTGTGGGACTGTGTCATCGAATCCAGCCGACCTTCAAGGAAGGGATGACCCAGATCAATTTCAGCGCCCGTACGCCCATCGATCAGAAGCTGAGTCGGGCCGTTGGCTGGCAGGCCCGTAACTATTTGAAGGAGCCTGAATACGATGCCGAGCGCATCGCCGGGATTCTTCTGGCGGTGGAAGAGGACCTGTCGGTGGTCGAGACTGTCGTCCCGCCGCTTACACCGCCGTCCCTGACTGATGAGTTCCTGATCGAATCCGACAGCATGGAGGTCGCATTCCGCAAATCCTGCTGGAAGTGGGCAAACAAGGGCTGGGAAATCGACATGCCCAAGTTCGAGGAATTGAGCAAGACACAGGTGCTGGTGATTCCCTCGCCGGAGCGACGCAGCGATCCTAAGAACTGGGTGCACAAGGCGGTGCCATTGAAGCCCGCCGGGTCCCGGCCGGCCGAGTAGCGCTGGCCCCGGACTGGGGTAGACTGTGCGACGATGGTGGCCGCGGGCATCACAAGGTGCCCGCGGCCCGCTTTGCGGTTCGGGTTTTCAATCTACCGGGAGCATTTGAAGGAAATGGCACGTCCACATATTGAGCCGTTCGTCGATCGCGATGTCGACTTCAAACCGATGACGCTGCCGGGCTTCCCGCGTGGCATGCACTACAAGGTCCTGAGCCTCGATACCGATACCGGTGCCTGCTCGCTCACCGTTCGCTTCGATTCCGGCTTCCGCCAGCCACCCGGCATGAGTTACTCGGAGATGGAGCTTTTCATCACGAGTGGCTCGGTCCGGTATGGCGACAAAACCTATGGCCGAGGCAATTACTTTTTCGTTCCCGCCGGAGTGTCGATGCCGGCCATGTCGTCGCCGAAAGGCGCCGAAGGGCTCCTTTTCTACAACTATGGCGAACCGAGTTTCCTTGAGTCCGACGAGGATCATCCACGCGCACAGCGGGACCAGTTGATCATCGTTGACGCTTATGAAGGGCTGCAATGGAAGGTGGCCGACTTCGTGCGGCCGTCCGTGGCCCCGGGGTGCATGGTCAAATTGCTTCGATCTGACCCGCTGACCCATGCGCATTCCTTGCTTTATTGCATGACGCCGAATTACTGGCAGGACAACATTTCCTATCATGATTGCGCCGAGGAGAGTTATCACATTTACGGAACATCCTCGATGATGCAGTTCGGCGATCTGCCGACGGGCGGCTATTTCTGGCGACCCGCGTGGATCAACCATGGCGCCTTTGCGAGCGAGCTGGGCGTTCTCGGTTTCGGCCGAACCGACAGCACGCTGCACAACTATTTCCACTTCAACCCCTGGAGCACTCCCGAAGAGAACCGGGAACGTGCAGCAGCCCAGCTGCGGCGAAACAAGCCGAACCTGTACAAGTGGGTTCGCTCACCGGACGGCCACAATCATCCGCACGACTTCGAATACCCGGATTACGATTACGCCGGCGAGGAGCCGCAGAGCGGGAGTGATGACGGCCATGAGCACAGCCACGGGGCGCACGAATCAGCAGGGCATCACCACGAAGTCAAACGTCGCAGGAAGGCGCGATCCGCCCGCTGATCGGGTGCTCAGATCAGGCCGAGATCTGCCAGTCTTTGAATCGTGAGGCTTTGGGTCGCACGCAGGATCTCGACATCATTGGCGCCACGCTGTTCAAGCTGACGGGCCTCATGAAATAGTGTCGTTCGATAACTATCGGCAAAGGCCTGAAACGGTTGCCTGACAAGCACGTTGGTAAGACCTGCCTGGTTTCGGCGGTGGTGAAGGGCGGGCAGGTCGATTGCGGCATGTGCGGCGATGCTGTCTCCGCCCGGGCCGGCTTCGGCCATGACATGCCCGTTGTAGTCGACCACCTTGGCCATTCCCGTCGTTGACCCGGCAGGCAACGTGGTCCCGGTCACGGCCGACGCATTGGCCGAGACCACATAGGCAAGGTTCTCCATTGCCCTGGCACGCTTTGCCATGTCCTTGGCCGTGCTACGGGGGCTCCCCATTTCACTCGTGGAGTGCAGCAGGATCTCGGCGCCACGCATTACGTGACAGCGAGCAATCTCGGGATAAAGAATCTCCTCGGAGGCGATCGCTGAGAGACGGCCAATCGGCGAATCGAGGACCGGAAAGAGCGAGTCGCTTCCGTAAAGCGCAACATAGCGGTCCAGTACGTCATAGGGCGAAGGGCTGAAAAGCGAAATCAAGCGCCGGTAGCGCAGCACGACTTCACCAGACGGTGCGATGACGAAGCTGGTCTGGAAATAGAGGTCGGGAAAATTTCCGTCGGCTTCATAGGCGTTGCCAGCCAGAAAAATGCCATACCGGGATGCAATTGCTCCCAGGTCACGATACTCCTGGCCGTCGATCTCAAGCGCGGCTTTTCGACGCCACTCGGCGAACTCCCGTGCGGGCGGTGCTCCGGTGAGGCTGTACTCGGGCAGGACTACCAGTCGAACGTCCAATCCATGGGTCTGCGTCAGCAGATCGACGCTCGGGCCTAACTGGCTGTCGATTCGAGCGATATTCTGGCTGATCGCCGTGCGGGCATTCTCTGGGCCTGCAATGGGCGCCACTGATCGCGTTGTGGTTTGTAACGCGAGCGCCAGATAGCGAACCTCGCTGGTGTTCTCGCCGATCATGGTGGACCCCGGTGGCGGGCAGGCCGGACGCTCCGAGGATCATACCCGACGCGAACAGCTGTGATGGGTTGGTAATCCTGCCAAAACAATACGATGCAATTCATATTTCGCGTAAACAATAGCCGATCAGACGGCTCTCGCACGACTGCCGTGCAGGTTCCAGCGCGCGCGGCCCGGGATCACGCTACTCGCCGGGCCGGGTGATGTGGCCGACGGTCAGGATCGGCAGTTCGTCGCCACGCAGATGGCGGTCTTCGATGCCCAGCAGAATCGGTTCGGCGGCGCGCCGGTATATGTTGACCTTGGCATTAAAAACATTGTGGGTGATTCCATGCTTGTCATTGATCGCAAGCTTGCGAACCGTGAAGGTGCCGTCTGCCTGGGCGCATCCGGTCAGATAACACTTGATCGATTCAATCGAGTCACCGGACAGTTCCAATCCGCTGAGGCGGGCCAGGTGCCACTGGGCCTGATCGACGAAATCAACAGCGGTCACGTGTTGGATGGCGGCAGTCGAGTCTGACGACAGCGGCAGGTCTGCTTCAAAGGCGCCCAGCAGAATCTGGCCAGGCATGGCGCGTTCGATCATTCGCGCCAGTTCGATGGTGACGTCGCCGACGATCTGTGTGCAAAGGGTGGGACTGAGCCCTTCGGCGTGATGAAACTCATAGCAGCCGCCGATATGAAAACAGGCGCGGAGCAGCGGCACCGTTCTCGCGTGCGCTTTCCTCCGTGCGATGGCGTTGTCGGCAAGCACGAGATGCATGAAATGATAAAGGCTCGTGTTGGCGTCCATGCCGGAATCGCGGTTCCAGATATAGAAGCCATCACCGGCGCTGGAGCGGGCAAAATTCACGCGCCACTGGCTTGCGAGCATTTTGCTGTGAGCGGAATTGAGGGAGTAGGCGAGGCTGTTCAGCTGCGTCATCTGCTCGAATGGGCGCAGGAGGCCGAAACCGACGATATCGAACAGGGCCACGGCGCGATTCGGGATATAGCTGACACCGAAGCGGCGGATCATCCGGTCAAGCAAGTCGGACTCTTCCCGGGTTCCGGAAATCGGATGGCGCGGGCTGATCGATACAGGTTCAACCTCCAGAAGGCGTGCGGTATTGACCAACTGGCGCATGGAAAAACGCCGTGTGCCTGTCAACAATCGCTCAAGAAACCCCTGGGTATGCGGACTTGCGTCACCGCGGCTTGCCGCCGCACGGGCGGTATATTCCGCGATCGCGTAATGGGGCACGACCAGCACCAGCAGACCATCATCGTGCGGGCACCACGCCAGCAACAGGTTGCGACCGAGGTTCCAGAGCCGGCAAAGCTGGCGATCGAGATCGAGCAGTGTGCCGCGCGTGCGCAGATCGAGGCCGCCAGTCAGGCCAGAGATGTCCAATGCGACATCCGGTGCGATTGCTGCATTGGACTGGCGTGCGGTCTGTTCCATCGGTTGCCTCGATCGCAATCCGGCCGGCCACGACTCGCGTCACCGGACGATCACCCTGATACCATGAAGGCCTTGGTTGAACCTAATTGATTGTAACGTGGGCACGCAAGGGTATTTGCTGCCTTACAGAGCGTGCGGCGGAGGAAGATGCGTTCAGTGACCCACTCGAATGTGATCCGCGAGCTGCAGGACATCGTCGGACCGGCGGGGTTTCTGGAGTCACCCGGGGATCTGGCCCCCTTTCTGACGGAATGGCGTGGCCTGTATCGCGGTGTGGCAGACCTGGTGCTCCTGCCTGCGAGCGTTGAAGAAGCATCGGCGATTCTGGGGCTGTGCTACCAGCGCGGGATCGGGGTCGTGCCACAGGGAGGAAACACCGGGCTCGTCGGTGGAGCCGTGGCGTGTTCCACGCCTGAGCGGCCGCAGGTTGTAGTGTCGGCGCGCCGGATGGCTGCTATTCGGGATCTCGATCCGGACAACTACACCATAACGGCGGAGGCCGGCTGCGTGCTGGCGTCACTCCAGTCGGCCGCTGCTGAGGCGGACCGGTTCTTTCCGTTGAGCCTGGCGTCCGAGGGCAGTTGTCAGCTGGGCGGGAATCTTTCCACGAATGCAGGCGGAACGAACGTTCTGCGTTTTGGGACCGCGCGCGAACTCGTTCTTGGGCTCGAGGTCGTGCTGCCGGACGGACGAGTGTTCGACGGCCTGCGAGCCTTACGCAAGGACAACAGCGGCTACGACCTGAAACAGCTCTTCATCGGCGCCGAAGGTACGCTCGGCTTCATCACGGCCGCGACCTGCAAGCTGTATCCGCGGCCGCGCGGTATCGCGACAGCGCTGGTGGCGGTGCCGGATCCGCAAGCCGCCATTGCGTGCCATAGCCGGGCAAGACTCGCGCT
Organism: Nevskiales bacterium; assembly: GCA_011526045.1. Taxonomy (GTDB): domain Bacteria; phylum Pseudomonadota; class Gammaproteobacteria; order Steroidobacterales; genus QUBU01. Next base: position 73,091 of record WYBE01000049.1, read on the forward strand.
TGGCGACGAGCTGATCGCGTTCGAGCTGATCAGCCGCATGGCATTGTCGTTCGTTCTGCAGTATCTCCCGGCTGCCCGGGATCCTCTGGCGCAACCCGCTCAATGGTACGTACTCCTTGAGATCGCGACCGCCCGCGACCAGGCTTCCGCCGAAGAGGAGCTGGATACGTTTCTGGCGGATTGCCTCGAGTCGGGCCTGATCCTGGATGGCGTCGTGGCTCGCAGCGGTACGCAGAGGGATGATCTTTGGGCCTTGCGGCACAATATTTCCGACGCGCAGAAGATCGGCGGGGCCAGCGTCAAGAACGACATCTCGGTGCCGGTATCGAGGGTTGGCGCCTTCATCAGGGAAGCGGAGAAGCGCGTCTGCACTTTGTTGCCTGGTGTCCGGGTGCTGGCATTCGGACACGTCGGCGATGGCAATATCCATTTCAACCTTACACAGCCCGAGGGCATGCCACCTGCCGAGTTCCTCGGAATGTGGGCGAACCTGTGCGGCGAGGTCAATTCGATCGCGGTACGGCTTGGAGGCAGCTTCAGTGCGGAACATGGCATTGGACTGCTCAAGGCACCTGAGCTCCGGCGGTTACGCTCCGCGGTCGAGCTGGATCTGATGCACACGATCAAGCGCGCGCTCGATCCGAACTCGATCATGAATCCCGGCAAGATACTCGGCGATTGAATGAAGCTGCGGCCGATGGTGGGCTGCGGATGCTACACTGGGCAGGCTTTCTGGCCGCACCCCGCATTTGCCGGGAGTGCGAAACTGACAGTGTGACTCCAGGGTGCGGGCATGACGGACGAGAAGTCGGGTTCTCGCGACAGCCAACGGCGTTTTTCCAGCCGTGTTGTGGACGGAGTTGCCCAGGCGCCCAGCCGGGCAATGCTACGGGCGGTCGGATTCAGCGAGGCGGATTTCAGCAAAAGCCAGATCGGTATCGCCTCGACGTGGAGCATGGTGACGCCATGCAATATGCACATCGACCGGCTGGCGGGCGAGGCGGCCGCGGGGGTTGACGCAGCCGGTGGCAAGGCCGTCATCTTCAACACGATCACCGTTTCAGACGGGATTTCGATGGGCACGCCTGGCATGCGTTATTCCCTCGTGTCCCGCGAGGTGATTGCCGACTCGATCGAAACGGTGGTCGGGGCCGAAGGGTTCGACGGTTTCGTGGCGATTGGCGGCTGCGACAAAAATATGCCGGCCTGCGTGATGGCCATGGCCCGCCTGGACCGTCCATCGGTCTTTGTCTACGGCGGTACGATCCAGCCTGGTGCAGAGCGGCGCGACATTGTTTCGGTATTCGAGGCCGTCGGCGCAGCGTCAAGCGGCCGCATGACGAGTGCGCAACTGCTCGAGGTTGAGCGAACGGCGATTCCGGGCCCGGGTTCCTGCGGCGGAATGTACACCGCCAACACCATGGCATCGGCGATCGAGGCGCTCGGCCTGTCGCTCCCGGACAGCTCGGCTCAAGACGCAGTTTCAGGAAAGAAGGACGAGGATTGCCGCAGGGCCGGAGCGGCTGTCGTGGACCTTCTGCGGCGTGGAATCCGCCCATCCGACATTCTCTGCCGTGAGGCGTTCGAAAACGCCATCACGACCGTCATCGCTGTTGGCGGATCCACCAATGCCGTACTGCATCTTATCGCCATGGCGCACGAGGCGGGCATCCCGTTGTCGCTCGATGACTTCACCCGCATCGGCGCGAAGGTGCCTGTACTGGCGGATCTCCGCCCGAGCGGTTGTTACGCAATGTCGGAGCTCGTGGCTGTCGGCGGAATTCAGCCCTTGCTCAGGATGCTGCTGGACGCGGGTTTGCTGCACGGCAAGTGCATGACTGTCACGGGAAAGACGCTGGCGGAAAACCTTGCGACTGCAGGGCAATACCCGGTCGGCCAGAAGATCATCCGGTCGTTCGACAACCCGGTCAAGAAGGACAGCCACCTGGTCGTGCTCTACGGCAATCTCGCACCCGAGGGAGCCGTCGCAAAGATCAGCGGCAAGGAAGGCCTCTCGTTCCGCGGCCGGGCACGTGCTTTCGGTTCCGAGGAAGCGGCGTCCCGGGCAATTCTCGCCGGAGATGTAGTCGCTGGCGACGTGGTGGTCATTCGCTACGAAGGGCCTCGCGGCGGCCCCGGCATGCGCGAGATGCTCAGCCCGACATCGGCGATCATGGGTCGGGGGCTTGGCGACAAGGTGGCGCTGATTACCGACGGGCGGTTCTCGGGCGGCAGCCACGGGTTCGTCGTCGGACACGTGACTCCGGAGGCCGCATGCGCTGGCCCGATCGCCCTGATCGAGGATGGAGACCAGATCTTGATCGATGCAGTGGCCCGCACGATCGATCTTGCCGTTTCGTCCGATGTGCTCGATCAGCGGAGAAAGCGGTGGTCACCTCCGACGGACAAGCCACCAAAAGGGGTGCTCTCCAAGTACGCCCGGCTTGTCAGCTCGGCTTCTCTCGGAGCGATTACGACCGCTGGAGACTGACCTTGACCCCGGCTATGGCATCGGCTTAACTTCGCCGCGCGCGCTGTCCGGTCATGCCCGAGAGTCGCGGTCGGGCCAGAGGGTCACAGCGTCGGGCCGGGCTGTAGCGGATGGAGTAACGGGTAGTAAGCGGCTAACCGGGAATGCGTATTCGATGGAGCCCGCGACGGCCTGGCCGAAGCGGGCTTTTTTTGGTCCGTCCCGTCCGCAGCCTGACGGGCGGCTTAGGATACTGCCATGAGCACGAACAACGCCGACATGATTCCGCTGCAGCCGTTGCCGGGCCCGGCTGGTGGCCAGCCATGGCTGGTGCTGAAGTTCGGGGGTACCAGCGTATCCACCCTGCGCAACTGGCAAATCATCGGCGAGTTGCTGCAGGGGCATGTCGCGTCAGGCTATTGCCCGGTCGTTGTTCATTCTGCGTTGGCCGGGGTCTCCAACCGGATCCAGACGGCCCTCGGCCGGGCAGTGTCCGGAAACTACCGGGACGACGTCACGGCTATCGAAGCGGCGCATTTCGAACTTGGCAGGCAACTTGCGGTGGATGCGCCGACGCTCGTCGGCGGATACATGCGCGAGCTGGAACAGATCCTGGCAGGGGTCCAGCTGCTGGGTGAAGTGAGCAGCCGGGTGCGGGCCAGGGCCATGGCTTGTGGGGAACTCATGGCAACCGCGCTCGGCGCCGCCTACCTCGGCAGTCGCGGGCTCAAGGTGCACTGGCTCGATGCCCGGCAGGTACTGCACAGCATCGATCCACCCAACAGCAGTGAGCGCACCCGTTACCTGAACGCCAGCTGCCGGTTCGACGCTGATGAACAGCTGCAGCAGCAGTGGCGCGATCTTGGGGGAATCGTCCTCACCCAGGGATTCATCGCGAGTAATGTTTCCGGGGAGACGGTCATTCTCGGGCGGGGCGGATCGGACACATCGGGCGCATACTTCGCCGCCAGGCTCCAGGCAGCCGGCCTGGAGATCTGGACCGACGTCCCCGGAATTTTCAGCGCCAATCCGCGAATTGTCGACGGCGCCAGGCTGCTGCGCACCTTGACGTACGCCGAGGCACAGGAAATCGCTTCGACCGGCGGCTCTGTTCTGCATCCGCGCTGCATAGCGCCGGTCCGCAAGCACGGTATTCCATTGCGGATCAGGGACACCACGCGACCGGAGTCTCCCGGAACGCTGGTTACGAGTGACGCCGGCTCCGATGCACCGCGGGTCAAAGCGATCCTCGGCCGAACGGGCGTAACGCTCGTTTCCATGGAGACGCTGGGCATGTGGCATGAGGTTGGCTTTCTTGCCAGCGCCTTCGGCTGCTTCAGTGATCTCGGGCTCTCAGTCGACCTCGTTTCGACCTCAGAGAGCAACGTCACGGTAACCCTGGATCCAGGCGTCAACACGATCGATGCCGATCTTCTCGCGAGTCTTCGCATCGCGTTGGAACGCCTTTGTCGGGTACAGATCATCGAGAACGTGGAAGTCGTTAGCCTGGTAGGACGCAGGATTCGCTCCGTCTTGCATGAGATTGGGCCGGCATTCGACGTGTTCGAGGAGTTGCCGGTGCACCTGCTGAGCCAGGCCGCGAGCGATCTCAATCTCAGTATCGTCGTCGAGCAGGACCAGTCGCGGCGAATCATCCAGTCCCTGCACACCTTGTTGGTGCATCCTGTCGGCAAGGACGGCGTTTTCGGGCCAACCTGGGAGGAACTGCGGCAGGGCACGGTCGGCAGTGCATCATTGCCTGAGCCGTGGTGGGTAAAGCGTCGAGACACCCTGGTGGACCTGGGTCGGACCCATGGCTGCGCCTACGTCTATGATCTCGCCACCGTTCGGGAAGCCGTAACGCGACTCCAGGGTATTCGCGGTGTCGACCGGATTCTCTATGCGATGAAGGCGAATGCCAACCCGGAGGTGCTGCGGGTTGTCCACGATGCCGGGTTGGGCTTCGAATGCGTGTCGCCCGGTGAGATCGAACGGCTGATCAAGCTGTTTCCGGCGCTCGAGCGGCGCCGCATCCTGTTTACGCCGAATTTCGCTCCACGCCACGAATATGAGTACGGCCTGGCCCAGGATGTCTGGGTGACACTGGACAACCTGTTTCCGCTGCGGGAGTGGGGCCGGCTGTTTGCAGGTCGGGAGATTTTCCTGCGCGTTGACACCGGCCACGGCCATGGGCACCACGAGCATGTCAAGACTGCCGGCGTCCATTCGAAGTTCGGCATTCCAATATTCGAGTTGCAGGAGGCCCGTGAGCTGGCCGACCAGCATGGTGCGCGCATCGTCGGATTACATGCGCATACGGGAAGCGGAATCCTGGATCCGCAGAACTGGCGGGACGTGGCCGGAATACTCGCCGATGCCGCGCGAGATTTCCCGCAGCTGCGCATACTCGACCTGGGTGGCGGGCTGGGAATCCCGGAACGCCGCGGTCGGACGGCGCTGGATCTCGAAAAACTTGGCGCGGGACTTGGGGACATTCGCGCCGCATGGCCGAACTACCAGATCTGGCTGGAGCCCGGTCGCTACGTGGTTGCCGAGGCGGGGGCCCTGGTGGCAACTGTCACCCAGACCAAGGGGAAGGGGAGCGTGCAGTACGTCGGCATCTCGACCGGCATGAACTCCCTGATTCGTCCGGCGCTATACGGCGCTTACCATGAGATAGCCAACCTGAGTCGCTGGGGAGAGCAGGCTGGGGAGACGGTGAGTGTCGTTGGCCCGATATGCGAGACGGGTGACCGGCTTGGTACGGACCGTCTGCTGCCGCCCTGCCGGGAAGGCGACGTACTGGTCATAGCCAATGCGGGTGCGTACGGCTACGCCATGAGTTCCAGCTACAACCTCAGAGAGCCGGCGAGGGAGATCGCCATCTGACGGGCTAGCGTTGCCGTTGCCTCAGCTCCTGCACAACGTCGGCAAAGCCGATGTCGTGATGCCGCAGCAACACCAGCAGGTGATAGACGAGATCAGCCGCCTCCGTAACGATTCGTCGGCGGTCGTCCTGCACGCCAGCGATGGCCAGTTCGACGGCTTCTTCGCCGACTTTCTGGGCAATCCTGGAGCGTCCGGCTGCATAGAGTCTTGCGGTGTAGCTCTCGCCGGGCGCGGCCGCTTTGCGTTGCTCGAGCAGGGACTCCAGCTCCGAAATGTACTCGATGCCCCGGTCGCTCATGCCCTTACCTCGATCCCCTGGCCACGAAGAAAATCCTTGAGTGCGCCTATATGAATTGCGCCGGAGTGAAACACGGATGCCGCCAGCGCTCCGTCTACACCGGCCTGCCTGAAGACATCGGCGAAGTGGGCCATGGCACCCGCACCGCCCGAGGCAATCAGTGGCACCAGGCAGACCTCACGCAGCATCTGCAGCTGGGTCGTATCATAGCCGCTGCGCACGCCGTCCTGATTCATGCAGTTGAGGACTATTTCGCCCGCACCCCGTTCCTGAACTTCACGGGCCCAGTCCAGGGTGGTTCGCTCTGCCGGACGTGATTTCTGCGGATCGCCAGTGTCGCGGTAGACCAGATAACTGCCATTCTGTTCGGAGCTGTCAATACCGACCACCACGCACTGGCTGCCGAATCGACGTGCAAGGTCCGTGATGAGCGGCGGATCCGCCAGGGCCGGGGTGTTGATCGAGATCTTGTCGGCGCCGTGCTGAAGCACCTCCTCGGCATCGCGCACGCTGCGAATGCCGCCTGCGACGCAGAACGGAATATCGAGCACGGCGGCCACACGGTTGATCCAGCTGCGATCCACCGATCGCGCTTCAGGGCTGGCCGTAATATCGTAAAAGACCAGTTCGTCGGCCCCTTCATCGCGGTAACGGCAGGCCAGATCGAGGATCGCGCCCATGACCTGGTGATCACGGAAACGAACGCCCTTGACGACCTGGCCGTTGCGGACGTCCAGGCAGGGAATTATCCGGCGCGCAAGAATTGGCTTAACTCCTGCATGGTGATTTGTCCGTCGAGCAGTGCCTTGCCGGTAACGACGGCCGAAACGCCGGTCGCGGCAAGCGTCGGCAGATCGGCCGCCGAACTCACGCCACCGGATGCAATCCAGCGGAAGTCCGGAAAGCGTCGGACACATTCCGTGTACAGATCGCAGTTCGGTCCGGACAGGGTACCGTCGCGCCCAACGTCCGTGCAAAGCACATACCGGGCACCGGCTTTGGCGTAGTGATCCCCCAGCGCCCAGAGACTGCGGCCGCTACCTTGCTGCCAGCCATGGGCCAGCGCTTCGAAAGATCCGTGGTCCTGGCCGCAACGCACATCGAGCCCGATGACGAGTCGCTCCGGGCCGACCTGATCGAGCCACCGGCACGCAGTGTCCGGATCGGTAATGGCAACAGAGCCGATCACAACCCGCGACACGCCGGCCGCCAGAAGATCCTTCAGGCTTTCCGGGCTGCGTATGCCGCCGCCCGCTTGCAGCACCAGCCCCGATTCGTCCGCGAGCCGGTGGATGGCAGCCTGATTGACCGCCACGCCGCTGCGGGCACCGTCCAGATCGACCACGTGCAGCGTCCTGGCGCCAGCCGCAAGGTATTGCGCGGCCAACACGAGCGGGTCGGCCGCATAGGACGTGACGCGGGCGAAGTCACCCTGGAAAAGGCGAACGCAGCGCCCTCCAAGGAGGTCAATTGCGGGAATGATCTCCATCGGTTCAGTACCGTGTCAGGAAATTCTGCAGCAGTCGCGCGCCGGCGACTCCGGATCGCTCCGGATGAAACTGCGTGGCGAGGAAGTTGCGATTGCCAACGACCGCCGCAAACTCCCAGCCGTAATCACAGCTCGCCAGCGTATGCTGGCCAACCGGAACGGCATAGCTGTGAACGAAATAGAAATGACAGCGGACCGGCAGGTCTTCGAGCAGCGGGCTGTCATGAAGCAATCGGGTCTGGTTCCAGCCCATGTGTGGTACGGGACGTCCCGGGGCAGGATCAAACCGGCGAACGGTTCCCGGGATGATGCCGAGGCAGTCTGTCTCATCCTCCTCGGATGCTTCGAAGAGCAGTTGCATTCCCAGGCAGATGCCGAGCACAGGCTGCGTCAGTGCGGGTATCACCCTGTCGAGCCCGTTCGCGCTCAGGCGTTCCATCGCGGGTCGGGCCGCGCCCACGCCGGGCAGGATGACATGGCTCGCGTCACGGATGATGGTCTCATCGGTGGTCAGGCGGGAGGGGCGACCGAGGCGTTCCAGCGCGAAGCGCAGGGATGCGATGTTGGCACCGCCTCCATCGAGGATCGCCACGGGCGGGTGGTCTGTCACAGCACGCCTTTCGTGCTCGGCAGGGTGTGCCCTTGCCTGGCAAGCGCCTGGCGCAGGGCCCTTCCCACACCCTTGAAACAAGCCTCGATCATGTGATGGGTGTTGTCACCGGAAACACTGATGTGCAGCGCGGCCCCAAGGCTGTCTGCCAGTGAGCGGAAGAAATGCGGCACCAGTTCAGTGGGCAGACGACCAACCTCGGGGCGCGGAAACTGGCCGGTGAACTCGAAACTGCTGCGCCCGGACAGGTCGATGGCGATTTGCGCGAGAGCTTCGTCCATGGGCAGCAGAAATCCGTAGCGGCCGATGCCGCGCTTGTCGCCCAGTGCCTTGCGCAAGGCTTCGCCGATGGTGAGTGCAACGTCCTCCACGGTGTGGTGCTCGTCCACCTGAAGGTCGCCACTGCATGAGAGGGTCATTGAGAACCCCCCATGTCTGGCGAGTTGCTCCAGCATATGATCGAAGAAGCCGATGCCGGTGTTGACCTGTACCGGGTCCTCCGCATCGAGGTCGATACCGCAATCAATGCGGGTTTCACGTGTCACGCGCTGTATTCGCGTGCTGCGCGGCAAATCGACGAGGTCGTGGGCTGTTCTGGCCCACGCGCCTGAGTCGTCAGGATCGAGCAACAGGCCCCGTAGTCCCAGGTTGGCAGCGAGCTGCAAGTCGCTTTCTCTGTCACCGATGACCACGCTGGCGCTTCGGTCGAGCGGCGTGGTGCTGAGAAAGCCGGTCAGCAGCCCGGTTCGTGGCTTGCGGCACTCGCAGCCGTCGCCCGCCGTGTGCGGACAGATGAATACGTCGCGGAACTCGATTCCCTGGGAACGGAATAGGGCAAGGACGAACTGTTGTACCCGTTGAAAGTCTTCCTCTGGAAAGGCGGGCGTGCCCCGGCCGTCCTGGTTGCTGACCATCACGAACTGATAGCCTGCGTTGCGCAGGCGCAGAAGGGCCGGAATAACCCCAGGCACCAACTCGATCTTGTCGAGCCGGTCCACCTGCTCGTCGGCCGGCTCGCGAATGATGGTGCCGTCACGGTCGAGAAATGCGATTTTTGCTGGAGTCATCGTTCAGCCTAATGCGGCCAGAAGCTGGTCGTTCTCTGCCGGTGTCCCGATGGTGATTCGCACACAACGCGGGAGATAGGGATCCCAGCTGAAATCGCGCACCAGTACGCGGCCCCTTTTTGCCGCCGCCGCAAAGTCGCGCGGATCTCGCGTCTCCACAAGAATGAAGTTGGCACTGCTCGGCCAGACTCTCGTGATGGCCGGCAACGCGGCGAGCGCGTCGCTCATCCGGGCTCGTTCGCGCACGAGAAGATCGACGCGTCTGCGCCACTCGGCCGCATTGCCTGGTTCGATGCAGGCCTCCGCCGCCCTTGCGCAGGGGGTCGGGAATGCGTAGGGCGGAAGTATACGGCCGATCAGGTCCACGACCTCCCGGGCGCCGATGAGGGCACCGCAACGTACTCCGGCAAGAGCCATCGCCTTCGACAGGGTACGCAGGACCACGACATTGTCGAAGTCAGCAATCAGATCGATGCTCTGCCGGCTCCCGCTGAACTCGGCGTAGGCCGCGTCAAGCACCAGACAGCCGCGCCCGCGCAGTTGCTCCGCCAGGCGCGCAATGTCAGCCAGGGCGATGAGGTTTCCGGTGGGATTGTTCGGCGAGCAGACGAACACCAGCCGGTCCGTTTCCGCCCAGTCTCCCACGATCCCGTCGACGTCCAGGGTGTAGTCCTGCTCCCGTCGCAACGGCACGACACGAACCGCGGCCCCCTGGACCTGGGCGTAGACCTCGTACATGCCAAAAGTCGGCGGACAGATGACCACCGTATCCTGCCCCGCACGACAGAAACCGCGCACCAGCAGGTCGATTGCCTCGCTCGAACCCCGGGTGACCAGGAGTTGTTCCTGTGCAACGCCGTAATGCATGGCGAGCCGGTTCTGCAGGGAGACTGGCACTGCCTCCGGGTACCAATTGAGCCCCGGGTCGCTGCTGTCCCCCGGTGGGGGCCATGGATTCTCGTTGGCGTTGAGGCGCGCCAGGCCAGGTTCAAAAACTGCATTTCTATATGGGCGCAGGCGACGAATCTCCGGCCGCAGCAGGCTGACGATACTGTTCATGGGCGAACCGCCATGACGCGTGAACGTACCGCCTCTCCGTGGGCGTCGAGGCCTTCCAGATGCGCCAGGGCCATCACCGTCGGCGCCAGGCTGAGCAATCCCTCACGGGTGAGTTCCTGCAAGGTCATTCGGCGCTGAAAGTCACCGACGGACAGCCCGCTGTAGGCACGTGCGTGGCCATAGGTCGGGAGGACGTGGTTGGTACCGCTGCAATAATCTCCAACCGATTCGGGTGTCCACGGGCCGAGAAACACCGAGCCCGCTTGCTGTACGCGATCGATCCAGCGGCGGGGTTCGGGTACCTGCAGGATCAGGTGCTCGGGCGCATAACGATTGGCGATGTCGAAGGCCTGCGGCAGATCTTCGGCCACGATTGCGGCCCCGTGAGTCAACGACCGCTCGATGATGCCGCGCCGGGAAAGCTGCGGCAGCAATGCGTCGAACTGCTGCTGGACCTCATCGAGCAGCGGTTCATGCGTCGTAACCAGGATGACCTGTGAGTCGGGGCCATGCTCGGCCTGCGAGAGCAGATCAAGCGCCACGAAACACGGGTTTGCACCCTCTGCAGCAATCACCATGACCTCAGAGGGGCCCGCCGGCATGTCGAAGGCGGCGCCTGCCGGATCCTGGGACACGGCCTGCTTGGCAGCGGTCACCCAGATGTTGCCGGGGCCAAAGATCTTGTCGACCTTCGGAACCGACTGGGTGCCGAAGGCCATGGCGGCAATCGCCTGAGCGCCACCGATCTTGAAGATATCGGTAACCCCGCAGGCCATGGCTGCCGCGACGACGGCGGGATCAGCGCAACCGTCGCGACGCGGAGGAGTGCAGACCACGCGAACGGCACAACCGGCGATTTGTGCTGGCACGGCCAGCATGATGGCGGTCGAGGGCAGGGGGGCGGTCCCCGCGGGCACGTAAAGGCCAACTGCCCGGATCGGTCGGGAAACGCGCTCGCACACCACGCCCGGGGCGGTTTCCACGCGCAACGGGGCTGCAACCTGGGCAGCGTGAAAACGCGACACATTCGCGATGGCGACGTCGATGGCTGCCCGGGCCGCCGGGTCCAGTGACTCCCTGGCGCTCTCGACCTCGTCCGGGGTGACCCGCAAGTGCTCGACATCGACGTGGTCAAACTCCCGGGCCAGACGCCGTATCGCCGGATCACCTTCCATCCGGACCTGCTCGATCAGGCTGGCCACCGATTCTGCGATGGCCTTGCTGTCGTGAGTCGCCGGACGCTGGAGCACGGCCGCTTGCTGCCCGGCGCTCAGGCGGGCCCAAACCACTCGCGTGAGACAGGGCCTGGTCATGGCAGCATCTTTTCGACGGGCAGTACCAGCAGGGAACTCGCGCCGGCCTTCTTCAGATTCTCGAGGGTCTCCCAGAAGACGTTCTCCCGGCAGACGACATGAATGGCGACCTTGTCGCCACGGCCATCCAGCGGAATCACGGTGGGGGCTTCGGCGCCGGGCAGAAGCCGGGCAATCTCCGGCAGCGCCGATTTTGGCGCATTCATCATCACGTACTTGCTTTCCCGCACCTGCATCACACCATCCACGCGCTGCAGGAGACGTGCGATCCACTCGCTCTTCTCGGGCGGAACATCCATCGGTGCCTGAATGAGAATCGCCTGACTGTCGAGAATCGTCTCTCCCTCCCTGAGGCGATTCGCCGCCAGCGTGGCCCCGGTTGAGACCAGATCGCAGATTGCATCGGCACGGCCAAGACTGGGCGCAATCTCCACGGCCCCCGAAAACTCGACCACCTGGGCATTGATGCGGTTTCTGACCAGGAAATCCTGGACTATTCGCGGATAGCTCGTGGCGATCCGTCGGTCCCGGAGATCGTCGATACAGTTCAAGCCACCGTCCTCCGGGTATGCAAAGGCCAGGTGACAGCGGCCGTAGTCCAGGGGACGAACGACCCTGAATGGCGCAGCGCAGCCATCGGCCAGGAACTGCAGGCGGCGCTCCTCAAGGACATTCATTCCGACGATTCCGAGATCGCAAACGTCGTCCCTCACCAGCCCGGGAATATCGTCATCACGCACGAGCAGCACATCGACAGGCATGTTCTCCCCGAAACCGATGAGCTGATCGCGGCCCCGCGTGTACTTCAATCCGCATCGCTCCAGCAGATCAAGGGAGCGATCCGTCAACCGGCCAGATTTCTGAATGGCAACCTTGATTCGCGGTGACGGCGCAGCCAATGCGTTCATTTGATGTGTCTCCGGAAACGTCAGCGGGTGAGGCGCTCGAGTGCCTTGCTGTAACCGCCTTCACCGGAAACGAGATAGCGTGCCACCCGCCCGATGGTTGTGATGCTGACCCCAGTGCGATCGTGGATCTGCCGGTAGCTGAGCCTGCCTTCGGCCAGCAGCTCTACCACCGCCCAGCGGTCTTTCAACGCCTGCAATTCGGCCGGCGTACACAGGTCATGGAAGAACGCCCGGCATTCCTGCAGGGTTCGCATGGCCAAAATCGCGCGCAACAGCCGGTCTTCGGCGACCGATTCTTCCCGTGGGTTCAGCACACGGTGGGTTTTCATGTGTCAGATCGTACTAGCGCGCTAATGCATTAGCAAGGCACAGTCGCCAATACCGATGCCGTCAGAAGCGGGCCGGTGCCGGTCGGTAGGACGTTATTGCCGCGTGAGCACGCGCTCGACGACGGCCGCGCCCATTTGTTTCGTCGAGACCGGTTGGGCGCCGCGCTCGGCCATATCCGGAGTCCGTATGCCTGATTCCAGTACGGCCAGCACCGAGTGCTCGAGCAGGTCCGCCTCGGCAGGCATGCCGAGAGAATGCCGCAGCAGGAGCGCTGCGCTCAGTATCGTGCCGCAGGGATTCGCGATGCCCTGGCCGGCAATGTCGGGCGCGGAACCGTGGATCGGCTCGTACAGGCCCCGGCCCTGGTCGTTCAGTGAAGCGGAGGGCAGCATTCCCAGTGAGCCCACCAGCATGGAGGCCTCGTCGGTCAGGATGTCGCCGAACATGTTTTCGGTGACGATGACGTCGAAATCTGCCGGACGTGACAACAAATGCATGGCGGCTGCGTCGACCAGCAGGTGCTCCAGGGTGATGTCCGGAAATTCGCGGGCAAACAACTCGGTTGCGACCTGTCGCCACAGGCGGGAGGTCTCGAGTACGTTGGCTTTGTCTACCGACGTCACATTCCTCCGCCGGGAGCGCGCCATCCGTGCGCCCACGCGCAATAACCGCTCGATTTCCATGCGCTGGTATGCGCACAGGTCCGATGCGTGATCGCCCGTCCGGGACTTTTCGCCGAAATAAATGCCACCGGTCAGTTCCCGGATCACCACCAGGTCGACGCCCTCGAGGCGAGCAGCCTTCAGGGGTGACGAAGCATAAAGACACGGGTGCGTCCTGACCGGGCGTACGTTGGCGTAAACACCCATCGCCGCGCGCAGGTCGAGGAGGCCTTGCTCAGGGCGTTCTCTCGCCGTGGGGCCGCTCCATTTCGGCCCACCGACGGCGCCGAGCAGCACTGCATCGGCTTCCTGGCTGAGCTGACGTGTTTCCGCCGGGAATGCACGCCCGGTCGCGTCGATGGCGGCGCCGCCGATGAGACCATGGCGGAAAATGAAACGATGGTTTCCACGGCTGGCAATCGCCTCGAGAGCGCGCACGGCCTCGGCGACGACTTCGCCGCCAATCCCGTCGCCCGGCAGCACTCCGATCAGGGCTTCCATGGGCGATTTCGCTCGAACTCCGTAATGGCGCCTGTCTGCTGCAGCAGGTAGCCGAGCTGGTCCACACCGTTCATCAGGCAGTACCGCGCGAACGCGTCGAGCGGGAACGTTGCAGCGCGCCCGTCTGGCAACTCGATCCGGCGTTCGCCCACATCAACGACCACCTCGGCTCCGGGATGTTCCAGCAGCCAGCGATGCGTGGCCCCGTCCACGATGACCGGTACCAGGCCGTTTTTCAGCGAGTTGTTGCGGAAGATGTCGGCAATGCCGGTGCTGATGACCGCCCGGATTCCGAAATCGATCAGTGCCCAGGGCGCATGTTCACGCGATGAGCCGCAACCGAAATTGTTGCCGGCAACGAGAATCTCACATCCCGCCGCGGTAGCCGCGTTTAGTGGAAACTCCGGAATCAACGCCCCGGATTTATCGAAACGCCAATCCGCAAACAGCGCCTTCCCGAGTCCCTTCCGCGTGGTAGTGGTCAGAAACCGGGCCGGAACGATCTGGTCCGTGTCGATGTCGGTGCCGGGGAGCACGACCGTGCAAGAGGAAAAACGGGTGATCTTGTCCATGAAGGGTATCCTGCAGCGATGTCCTGGATCAGCGGTTCGTCAGCGTTCTCGGATCAGTGATCTTGCCGGTGACAGCCGCGGCCGCAGCTGTCAGCGGACTCGCCAGCACGGTGCGGGCGCCGATTCCCTGGCGGCCCTCGAAATTGCGATTGCTGGTGCTTACGCAGAGCTGGCCGCGCCCAACGGTGTCGCCGTTCATGCCGAGACACATCGAGCAACCCGCTTCACGCCACTCGGCACCCGCGGCGAGGAACACCCGGTCCAGCCCCTCCGATTCGGCCTGTTTCTTGACGCTCTGTGATCCGGGCACGACGAGGACCCTGGTCGATGCCGGAACCTTTCGCCCCTCAAACAGCGCCGCCGCCTGGCGCAGGTCGGAGAGGCGGGAGTTGGTACAGCTACCGATGAATACAACGTCGACGGCGCGTCCGAGCATTGGACGGCCCGGCTCAACTCCCATATAGGCCAGCGCTTTGCGCAAACTCGGGTCGGGGCCCGGGTCGGGGATGGGTTCATTCACCGGCACGACCATGCCCGGATTGGTGCCGAAGGTGATCATGGGCGCCAGAGCGGACACGTCCAGCGCTACCTCGCGGTCGAACACGGCGTCCGGGTCCGATGGCAACGAGCGCCAGCGGCGCACCGCAAGATCCCAGGCGGATCCCTGCGGGGTCATCGGTCGCCCGGACAGATACTCGAAGGTGACGTCGTCCGGCCCGATCATCCCAGCGCGTGCTCCCGCCTCGATGCTCATGTTGCAGACGGTCATGCGCTCATCCATGGTGAGGGACGTGATCGCATCACCGCGATACTCGATGACGTGCCCGGTACCGCCGCCAACGCCAATTTTGCCGATGATCGAGAGGATCAGGTCCTTGGCAGTTACTCCCGGTGAAAGCCGCCCGGATACATTGATGGCGAGAGTCTTGGGTTTGCGTTGCAGGAGGCATTGGGTCGCCAGAACGTGCCCGACCTCGGTCGTGCCAATTCCGAAGGCCAGGGCCCCGAAAGCGCCATGCGTACTGGTATGGCTGTCGCCGCACACGATTGTCTTGCCGGGCTGGGTGATGCCCAGTTCCGGGCCGATGATGTGGACGATGCCGCGCTGGTCCGAATCAAACCCGAGCAACTGTATGCCGCGCTCGCGGCAGTTCTCGATCATGACCCGAATCTGGGTTGCGGCGGAGGGTTCGGCGACGATGTCGAGGTCTTTCAGGGATCGGATCGGCACGGTCGGCGTCGAATGGTCCAGTGTTGCCAGCGTGAGATCCGGGCGGCGCACCTGCAGGCCGCGCGCCTGCAGGACATTGAAGGCTTCCGGTGAAGTGACCTCGTGGGTCAGATGCAGGTCGATGTAGAGAACCGCGGGAGCATCCGTCGTTTCCGCCACGACCACGTGGTCGTCCCAAACCTTCTGGAAAAGCGACTGAGCTGCCATGGGTAACGGCCTCCGCATCTGGATTGAGTTCGCATCCCGCCAGCGGCGGGCACGTCGGATAGTTGTCGCCGTCCGGACGGCTCAGTGAGCCGCTGCGGACGGGTGTTGTTCCGCGCCAGCATCAACCGGCTCGAGCCAACCCCACTGATCGACGGTCTGGCCGCTGAACAAGCCGAAGAATGCATCCTGCAGGCGTTTCGTCATGGGACCGCGTTGACCGCTACCGACAGCGATGCGGTCAACAGATCTGACGGGGGTGACTTCGGCCGCTGTCCCGGTCAGGAAAATTTCGTCCGCGACATACAGCAGCTCACGAGGCACCGAGCGTTCCACGACCGGAATACCGAGCGTTCCGGCGAGCGTTATTACGCTGTCACGCGTAATGCCGGTCAGAATCGAGGCGGTAACCGGGGGCGTGAGCAACGTTCCGTCTCTCACCAGGAAAATGTTCTCGCCTGCGCCTTCGCTGACTGTGCCGTCGGTGGCAAGCGCGATGCCTTCGGCGAATCCGCGTTGTCGCGCTTCCAGGCTGACCAGCGTGCTGGACAGGTAGTTGCCGCCTGCCTTGGCGAGTGCCGGAATCGTGTTGGGCGCAACGCGCTGCCAGGAGGAGACGCAGACATCCACGCCGTTCTCCAGGGCCCCGGCACCGAGATAGGCACCCCACTCCCAGGCCGCAATCGCCATCTCGACCGGGTGCCCGGGCGGGGGCGCCAGGCCCACCTCGCCGTAGCCCCGGTAGATGATAGGCCGGATATAGGCACCCTGGAGCAGGTTGTTGCGGCGGACGACCTCTTTGCACGCGGAATCGATGGTGGCCGACGACCATGGAACGTCGATCCGGTGGATCTTGGCGGACTCCAGCAGCCTGCGCGTGTGGGCCTGCAGTCGAAATACCGAGGGTCCCTTGTGCCTGGTCGAGTAGACACGAATTCCCTCGAACACCGAGGAGCCGTAGTGCAGGGCATGAGTCAGCACATGTGTCCGGGCATCAGCCCACGGGACCAGTTTGCCGTTATGCCAAATCCATTCACTTGCTTTTATGGGCATGTTGGTATCCCGAATAGTTCCATCTCTTTGCAATCAGATCCGTGCCGCCTCGACTGGCCTGTTTGCGCCGCCGGTTCGAATGCCTGCTTGCCGACAGATACGGTTGATGACGTCCAGATAGGCGAGGGCGCCGGCCTCTACGATGTCCGTGCTGATGCCATGCCCACGGTGACTGGCGCCATTATATTCGACGGTCACTGTGACCTCACCCTGGGCATCCTCGCCCATCGTGACACTACGAACCTCGAAGTTTCGAAGTTCCAGCGCGATTTCCGTCGCGCGATCGAGCGCCTTGAACGAGGCCTCTATCGGACCGTCGCCCACCGCCGCTTCGTTCACCACACGGCCATCCATGTGACGCAGGCGTACGGCGCCAGCGGCAATAACGCCCGTTCCGGCCGTGATGTGCAACTCCTCGAGCGACCAGGGCCCGGCTCCGGTTTCGCTGTTCATCACGATCGCCTCGATATCCGCGTCGAACATCTCTTTCTTGCGGTCGGCGAGTTTCTTGAACTCGGCAAAGGCCCGGTTCAGTTCGTCATCGGCGAGGATGAATCCGAGCTGCTGGACGCGCTCGCGAAAAGCATGCCTGCCACTGTGCTTGCCGAGTACGAGGTTGGACCGGCTGATTCCGACATCTTCAGGTCGCATGATCTCGTAGGTCGAGGCGTGCTTCAGCATGCCGTCCTGGTGGATTCCCGATTCATGCGCGAACGCATTCTCGCCCACGACCGCCTTGTTTCTCGGCACATGCATGCCCGTGATACTGGAAACCAGCCGACTGGTCGGGTAGAGGCGTCGTGTCTCCACGCCGCACTCTGCCCCGAAATGGGCTGCGCGCGTGCGCAGGGCCATGACGACCTCCTCCAGAGAACAGTTTCCCGCACGCTCGCCGATGCCGTTGATCGTGCATTCCACCTGGCGGGCACCGGCCCGGACCGCCGCCAGACTGTTGGCGACCGCCATGCCGAGATCATCATGGCAATGCACACTCAACGTGACCTTCTCGACGCCCTGTACATGGGCCCGCAGGTAGGCAAAAAGCTCGGCGAACTCGTCGGGGACCGTATACCCGAGAGTGTCGGGGATGTTGATCGTGGTGGCTCCGGCTTCGATGACCGCTGTCACGACGTCGGCGAGGTAGGCCGGTTCGGTTCGTGAGGCGTCTTCCGCCGAAAACTCCACATCTTCGCAAAAACTCTTTGCCATACGGACTGACTCGACCGCACGCCGGATGATTTCTTCTTTGGCCATCTGCAGCTTGTAGTTTCGATGGATTTCGCTGGTGGCGATGAAGACGTGAATGCGCGATCTGGCAGCCGCTCGCACGGCGTGCCAAGCACGATCGATATCGCCGGCGTGGCAGCGTGCCAGTCCGCAGATCACCGGCCCGCGGATTTCAGCCGCAATGGCCTGGACCGCATCAAAATCGCCGGGCGACGCAGCCGGAAAACCAGCTTCGATGATATCGACCTGGAGATCACGCAGTGCGGCGGCGACGCGCAGTTTTTCATTCAGCGCCATGCTGCAGCCTGGCGCCTGTTCGCCATCGCGAAGCGTGGTGTCGAAAATCAACACACGATTTTCAGAGAGTTTGTCCATGGCTGGTCTCCTGAGCGCTGCTGGTCGTCAGTCTGTCCGCACGTCCCGCACCAGTTGTATCGTCCTGGACTTGCCTTGCTGTTCCAATTGGCTTCTGGTGGTTGTCGGCGCAAAAAAAAACCCCGCGACCTTGTGGGGTGCGGGGTTCTGGGGACTAATGAATTCCTTAGCCGGTCGAACGCTCGCACCGCTGGAGTGTAAGCTCCAGCAGCAATACGCCTGCCAGACCGCAGGCGGCAACCGGCCGGCGGACAGGCAGGACGCGTTCAATTATCGAGAATTCACACATTTGGCCGATGTTCGACGAAGGCGGAGCCAATGTCAACCGGTGCTGCAGGCTTCAGAGCGGCCGTACGCGAAACGGCGGACACGCCGCATCGCCGGTTCGCCTGCTGGCTTGCGTAGTGCGTGCGCTGGCGAAGCCGTGGAGGGTGAAACTCCGCAGTGTATTTGGGGGACCTGGCCTTTCGGCCACCGGATACCGGGCCACGTTACCAGGGAGGAAAGGTCAGGCGGGCGGTACGATATTCGCAGCATGGCATCTGCGTGCAGGGCACCTGATGTGCGCCTCGCTTCGACAATAACTCTACCGTCCATCGTGGTAACCCGCTGTGTGGCTGCGCGGTTTTGCAATCGCGGTAGCGCTCAGCCGCGTTGCGATAATATTGTGGTTATTTGCCGCGGGCTTGTGGCAACATACGCGCCCCGGGCACTGCGCTGCGCTGCGCACAACAACTGAAATAACACGATTCAGATTGTCGACTATGGCATACGCAATCAGCACCCCCATGCTCTCCCGCAGAGCTCTGGTGTTTCTGTGCATTGTGGCCATTCACGTCGGCTTTGTATGGGTTTTGAGCAAAGGTCTCGTTCCAACCATCGGCGAGATGATCATAGGCCCGGCAAAGGTGGAAATGATCGAGGAGGTGGTCGAGGAGGACGACAAGCCACCCCCACCGCCGCCCAAGATCGAAACAGCGCCGCCACCATTTGTGCCGCCACCGGATATCGCCATTGACCTGCCAGTGGAGGCCGCCAAGACCACGGCAATCACCGCGACCACGAAGAAGCCGGTCGCAAAGCCGCCACCGCCGCCACCGGCTGTCAAGCGCGTACCTCCGCGCCAGAATCCACGTCGGGCGCTGGTCGAACCAGCCTACCCGCCGCAATCCAAGCGCCTCGGTGAAGAAGGGGCGACCGTTCTGCGCCTGCATATTGACGCAGAGGGCAAAGTCACCGATGCGCAGGTTGCACAAAGCAGCGGGTTTCCCAGGCTGGATGAGGCCGCGGTGAAACACGCGATGCGATCATGGCGGTTCCTGCCCGGCACCGAGGATGGGAAGCCGGTTGCCATGTGGTACGAATTCAGGGTGGTCTGGAAAATCGAGAAGTAGACCCGTAAGACCGCCGTCGGGTCGGCAGCTGCCGTTGCAACTGTCGATGTTTTTTTTGTTGCTCGCGCGTTGAGGGGAAGAAAAGATCATGGTTGACCTAGCAGCACTCGCTTTGACTATCGCGCTGGCCGCGCAGCAGCAGCCAGTTCCTCCAGCGCCGCCGGCTGAACCAGCCACATCCGGCGGCGATCCGGGACTGACCCTGAGCCAGGGGGACCTCCCGCCCGTTGACACCAGCGGCGGGTTGCCGGCGACCGAAACGGCGCCCGCACTCGAACCGCCGCCGGACGTCTCCACCCCGGAGGTGCCGCCGCCCGTAGACAATCCCTACGGCCTGTCTGCGCTGTGGGCACAGGGCGATTTCGTCGCCAAGGGAACGCTGATCATTCTGGTCGTTATGTCTCTAGCGTCCTGGTTCATCATCCTGACCAAGCTGTGGGACCAGAGCCGCCTGAGGCGCCAGTTTGTGCAGACGGAAAAAGGATTCTGGTCGGGCCGCAGCCTGCAGGACGGAATTGCGACGCTGAAGGACTCGGATAACGCCTTCCGGATGATCGCCGAGCAGGGCGTCAAGGCCGCGCAGCACCATGAAGGCCGACTCACGGATCAGATTCCGTTGCACGAGTGGGTTACGCAGTCACTACAACGGGCGGTCGACAGGGTCAGCAACGATCTGCAGGGCGGTCTGTCGTTTCTTGCCACCACCGGATCGACCGCGCCCTTCATTGGGCTGTTTGGCACGGTGTGGGGCATTTATCACGCGCTGATCAACATCGGGATCGCAGGCCAGGCCAGCATCGACAAGGTGGCGGGTCCGGTCGGTGAGGCGCTCATCATGACGGCCATCGGTCTTGCTGTGGCCGTGCCGGCCGTGCTGGGCTACAACTGGCTTCTGCGCCGCAACAAGGCGCTGCTCGAGGAAGTGCGCTACTTCGCGACCGACGTGCAGGCGTACCTGATCAGTGGTGCGCGTGTCGAGGGTGGCGGCCGTCCGGCCAGCGCGTCCGCAGGTCCGCGGAGCAAGTAACGTGGGTATGTCGGTATCGGACGGAGGGGAGGGCGGCTCGGCAATGTCCGACATCAACGTCACGCCCATGGTGGACGTGATGTTGGTGTTGCTGATCATCTTCCTGATCACGATCCCGGTCATCACCCAGACGGTGAAGGTGGATCTGCCAAAAGTCGCCAATCTGCCCACCCAGACGAAACCGGAGAACATTACGGTCGCGATCGACGCGGCGGGTGAAGTCTTCTGGAATCAGTCGCAGGTTCCGAATGACCAGGCATTGCTTGATCTGGTGAAGTCGGTGGCCGTGAAGGATCCACAACCGGAAATCCATATTCGCGGCGACAGTCAGGCCCGTTTCGAAGCAGTCGGGCGGACGATCTATCTGATTCAGCGAGGCGGCATCGCCAAGGTCGGTTTCATCACCGAACCAGACCGGGGCTTCCGCTAGACGGTCGCGGGCAATGGTACGGCAGCACAACACCGCTTGTTGCGAGGGTTGACGATATGGCCATGGGCGCTGGTGGTGGCGATGACGAACCTGTGATGGACATCAACATGACGCCGTTGATCGACGTCATGCTGGTGTTGCTGATCATGTTCATTATTACGATTCCCATCATGACGCACGCTGTCAAACTGGATATGCCGCGTCCAAATCCCAATGCCGTGGAACCACCCGCTCCGCCGGAAGTGATCGAACTCGAAATCGATTTCGACGGCACTGTCCTCTGGAATGGGACGACCGTGCCGGACTTTGCAACACTCGAGCGATATTTCAGTATCGAGGCGGGTAAGGTGCCCCAGCCCGAACTTCATGTTCGAGCGAACAAGAGGGCGAAATACGACAACGTGGCCAAAGCACTTGCTCTCGCGCAACGCCAGGGAATGAGCAAGATCGGCTTTGTCGGCATGGAACAGTTCGCTGAATAGCAGCAATTGCCGCAACCCTTCGCGGCCAGGCTGGTCGAATTCGTGACAGGACAATTGCAGGGCAGGCGCATGATGAGGGTAAATAGTCTGATTCGGTTTTTCGGTCTGGTGCTCGTGACAGCGAGCCTGCTCGGAGCCGCCGTTCAAGCCTCCGCTGCCGATGACAAAATCGGCGCCAAGGTTGGCAAGCCCATGAAGGCGGCGCAGGAAGCCATCCAGAAAAAGGAATGGGATAAGGCCATGGCAAAGATTGCCGAGGCCGATGCTGTCTCGCAAAAGAGTGCCTTCGAGCAGTACCAGATCAATGAGTTCAAGGGTTACGTTCTGCTGCAGCAGAAGAAGTATGCGGACGTCGCACGGATTTACGAGCAGAACCTGAACTCGCCCAAGATGCCGCCGGAGCAGGTCGATGACCGCCTGAAAGCCCTGATACAGCTCAACACCGCGACTCGCAATTATCCGAAGGTGATCGAGCTCGGCACTCGCTGGCTCAAGAGCGGTGGCAAGGATGTAGACACCCAGGTGCTCGTCGCGCAGGCGCACTATCTGCAGAAGGACTACAAGAACGCGATCTCCATCATGCAGGCTGCCATCCATGCAGCAGAGCAGGCGGGCAAGCAGGTCGATGAGAACTGGCTGCAACTCGTGCGTAGTTCCCAGCAGAACGTCGGTGACGAAAGCGGCGCAACAGCTACGCTGGAAAAACTGGTGCGCCTGTATCCGAAGAAGGAATACTGGGACTACCTGCTAAGCACCAGGATGCGCCAGAAAAACCCCGATCGGGTCACGCTGAACCTGTATCGTCTTGCAGGTCAGGTCGGCGTCATGGACTCTCCGGACGAGTACGTGGAAATGACCGAGATGCTGCTTGATGCCGGTCTGCCTGGCGAGGCCCGGAGCGTGATGGAAGCGGGGTACAAGGCCAAGATATTCGAGACCGCGGACCAGAGCAATGCGGATCGCTATACTCGCCGCTTGAATGACGCCAAGGCCCGGGCCGCCAAAGACGAGCAGTCGCTGCCCACATTCGAGAGCGACGCGAAAAAGGCTCCTACGGGCCAGGGTGACGTTGCGCTCGGCATGGCCTATTCCAGTTTCGGGCAGTATCAGAAGGCCGTGGACGCTCTGTCACGCGGCCTCCAGAAGGGCGGCGTTCGTGATCCGGCGCAGGCCAGCATCATGCTGGGTATCGCCAATCTCAAGCTGGGCAAGAACGACGAAGCCCTGAAGGCATTCGAACAGGCCAAATCGGCTGACAAGGAACTGAGCGAAGTCGCCCGCCTCTGGGCGATAGTCGCTCGCAGCAGCGCTAGCTGAGCCCACGCGGGCCTGACGCCCCTAAAAGAAGGGAAATCGGCGAGACCACCATGGCTGCGCCATGGTGGTCGATGCGCTGGGCCTCAACGCAGCTCGCAACAGTTTGTCAAACCGCTCCGTCCCGCGTGTTGCGGGTTCACCGGGTCAGCCATGCCAACCATCATCTACCATGACATTCACGGCGTTCGGCGCGAAGTCGAGGTCCCCGTCGGCTCGACCCTCATGGAGGGTGCCATGGATAACGAGGTGGAAGGAATCGTGGCGGAATGCGGCGGTGCCTGCGCCTGCGCCACCTGCCATGCATATATCGACGAAGCGTGGATCTCGCGGCTCGGGCCGGTAAGCGACATGGAAAATGCGATGCTCGATTCCGCGGCCGACAGGCAGCGCAATAGCCGACTGACCTGCCAGATCGAGGTCACCAGAGACCTGGACGGGCTCGAACTCCGCGTAGCCAACAACGAGAGCTGAGACGACGCCTGCACTGGCCCGTCAGCGGCGGCTTCAAGCGGGCACGAGCTCCAGAATTTCTCCGGCGGCGCCCGTCAGGAAGCGCGGGGTTGCAACCGACGGTGAAGAAAAGCTGACCACCGCGATACCCGGCGGTAACCGACCGGTCGCCGACGTGGGTGCAGTTGCTGCTTGCGGCATCTCGTCGGCCTCGATGTAGCACGCGCCGTGCAATGGCAGTGCCGCGATGCTGTAGCGGTGTTCCGGCGACAGTCCGAAGACTGCAGACATCGCTTTGACCCGTGACTCCATGCGCTGTGGCGCGGGAAGCGAGAAATTGCTGCAATAAAATTCCACCAGCGCGTCCAGGGACGGCCCACCGACAATCACGATGAATACCCGGTCGACGTCACAGCGCGCGGGGGGTGCTGGCAAGACGTCCAGAGCCCGCTTGAACTGGGTGAGGTAGAGAATCTCGCCGGCAGGGCCACGCAGCTGCATTGCGCGAATGGCGTCGGTGAACGACAGGTCCTGCGGCGGCCCGAGAGCCTCGAAGGGCGACGTGGCCAGCCTGGCGGCCATTTCGTCCACATCGCGAACGATCAATTCAGCGGCGTTCCACCCGAAACATGAGAAGGCCTTGTATCGGGCCGTGGCGGGCTGTTCGATGAATCGAAAAGTAAATCCATCGCCGGCAGCGGGAAGAACTACGCTGTATCTTGCGCCCGCGACCGACGGGCACTGCATGCGCTGGGCCAGATCCGGCGATATCGTTCCGCGCGCCTCGACCCGATACCCGAGGTGTTCAACGTAGGCCGCCTCGCTCGATTGCAGGTCGGGTGTTGATATCGTGACACTGGTGATCGGACCTAGTCCGGACAGCCCGGTCATCGTGTCTCCGGAATGATGTATGTGCTGTGATTCGCCACGACAGGATGCTGTCTAAATGGTGCCTGCGGATTGCAACTGGGCCAGTTTCGCATCGCTATACCCCAGCAGCTCGCGATACACATCCTTGGTGTGTTGTCCGAGATCCGGGGCAGGGCTGCGCACCGCACCCGGGGTCAGACTCAACTTCGGTGCGACATTCTGCATGCGTAACGAACCGAAGCGCGGGTGTTCAGTGGTGACAATTGCTTCCCGCGCCTGGAAGTGCGGATCCGCGAGCATCTCAGGTGCTCGATAGATTTTTCCGGATGGTATTCCGAATTCATCCATGAGGCCCTCCAGGCGTTCGGCGGGAATGGTGCGAGTCCAGTCCGAAATTATGGAGTCCAGCTGCGCCTGATTGGCGCCCCGTGATGAATGCGTTGCGTAGCGAGGATCACTCGCAAGGTCCGCCTGTCCCATGGCTTCGGTGAGTCGTCGGAACACGGTATCCTGGTTCGCGGCAATTAGGATCAGTTTCCCGTCGCTTGTAGGGTAAACGTTGGACGGAGCAACATTCGGAAGAATCGCTCCCTGGCGTTCCCTGATGTAGTCCGCTTGATCGTACTCAGTGATCAGCGACTCCATCATGTTCAGCACCGCTTCATAGATTGCGGAGTCCACCACCTGGCCCTGGCCGGTCCGTTCGCGGTGTTGCAGGGCGGACAGCGCTCCGAGACAGGCGAAAGTCGCCGCGAGCGAATCACCGATGCTGATCCCCATGCGGCTAGGCGGTGTCGAAGGGTCCCCACAGACATAGCGCAATCCGCCCATGGCCTCGCCAACGGCGCCAAAGCCTGCTCGTTTCGCATACGGCCCAGTCTGGCCAAAACCCGATACCCGTACCATGATCAGGCCAGGATTCAGTTTTCGCAGTTCTTCGTAGCCCAGACCCCACTTCTCCATGGTCCCCGGACGGAAGTTCTCGATCAGGATGTCGGACTTCGCAATCAAGTCACGGGCGATGGCCTGACCCTCCGCCTGACGCAGGTTCAGCGTCACGGACTTTTTGTTGCGTGCGACCACCGGCCACCACAGCGACATGCCATGCGCCTTCTCCTGTCCCCATTCGCGCATCGGATCTCCTTGGCCGGGGGGCTCGATCTTGATGACCTCCGCCCCAAAGTCGCCGAGCAACTGGCCACAAAACGGCCCGGCCAACAGCGTTCCCATTTCGATTACGCGGAGCCCGGCCAGAGGGCCCGGCGTACTGCTGCTCTTCCTGCTCATCTGTTTATCCTCTCAGAAGGTCGATCTGCAACGCGGTACGGGACACACGACGACGGGGCGGTCGTCATCCGGGCGCTCTTCCTTCGGAATTCCGCCCGTTCGGGCGGGCAGCGCGGTAGAATTCATCCGCAGGCGCGATGCTCGTCGGGACTTGCCGTTACGGGTTGTATAGCCTAAGACCTTATATAACAATACTTGATTATAAGTGACTCGCAAGACGACGATGAACGAATCTCCCCGCCGCATTTCCGTCATAGAAGTTGGTCCCCGCGACGGTCTGCAGAGCGAACCGGAAATCTTCTCGACGGACGCCAAGATCGAGTTCATTCGCCGTGCCATTGACGCAGGTGTGCGGGCCCTGGAGGTCGCGAGCTTCGTCCACCCGAAGCGGGTGCCACAGATGGCCGATGCGGAGGCAGTCATCGCGGGCCTCCCGAAACGAAGTGATGTTCGATACATTGGCCTTGTGCTGAACCCGAAGGGTTTCGAGCGGGCCCGGGATGCGCGGCTGGGCGAGATTGGAATGGCTGTGGTCGCGAGTGACACCTATAACCAACGCAATCAAGGTGTCCCGACAAGCGAGTCAGTCAAGGCGTGGGTTGGAATCGCGCGGGAAGCCCGGGCAGCGGGAATGCGCGCGAATGTAATGATCTCGTCTGCATTTGGCTGTCCCTTCGAAGGGGAAGTGCCATTGCGCCGGGTACTCGATCTCGTCGACCAGGTGCTCGAGGGCGAACCGGTAGAACTGGGGCTGGCTGACAGTATCGGAGTCGGTGTCCCCGCCCAGGTTACCGAGATGGTCGGTGCCGTCCGCGAGCGGGCGTGCGGAATACCCATTCGCTGCCATTTCCACAACACCAGGAACACCGGTCTCGCCAACGCCCAGGCAGCAATCGATGCCGGAGCTACTACGCTCGATGCGAGCATCGGTGGAATTGGCGGCTGTCCGTTTGCGCCAGCGGCGACGGGAAACATCCCGACCGACGATCTGCTATACATGCTGGATCGATCAGGATTGCATACCGGCATTTCTCTGGAAAAAATTCTGGAAGTGAGCAAATGGCTGCAACAACAACTCGGACGCGACACTCCGGCGATGCTGCCCAAGGCGGGAATCTTTCCGAAGACTGCTACGGCAGCGCGCGCGCCGGGCACGGCATGATGGCGACCTGCCAGGTCGTACTGCCAGCCATCCGGAACTGATCAAGAAAGCAGCAGCGTATTAACCCCTGCCCGCAGGCACGGTTCGCCTGCCGGCGGATCGTTAGCGAAAAACTGACTAACAGCTCGTTGAGGATCACGTATGAGTTACCGTCTCGGGGTCGACGTCGGCGGCACATTTACCGATCTCATCCTGGTTAATGAGGAGACCGGGGATTTCCATTCTGCGAAAGTTCCCAGCACGCCCCACGACTCATCCATCGGTGTCCTCAACGGCATCGAGAGGGTGTGCAAGATTGCCGGAATCAATCCGGGGCTGATCCGGCATGTAATGCACGGGACCACCGTGGCCACAAATACCATCCTGACGCACAGCGGTGCCAGGGTGGGCCTGGTGACCACGGAGGGCTATCGGCAGGTGCTGCAGATCGCCCGATCGTTCGTGCCGGGAGGTCTCGGCGGCTGGGTCATTTACAACAAAACGCCACCGCTTGCGCCACTCGCGCTGACGATTGAAGCCGAAGAGCGCATTGGTGCCAAGGGCGAGGTTGTCAGGAAGCTGAACAAGAGCAAGCTTGCGAAAGACCTGCGGGCACTCGGCAAGAAGAACATCGAGGCGCTTACCGTATCCCTGGTCAATTCCTTTGCAAACCCCGAGCACGAAAAGGAAATTGCCCGGGTCGCGGCGAAGGAGCTGCCCGGCATCCCGGTGTCGCTGTCGTCCGAGGTGGTGCCGGAAATGCAGGAATACGAACGCACGGTAACCACCGTAGCCAATTCCTACGTTCGTCCCCGGGTATCGAAGTATGTACGCAATCTGCAGCGCGAACTGAAGAAGCGCATGAATGAACCGCAACTGCACGTGCTGCGCTCGGACGGTGGACTCGCTTCGGCCAAGGCGGCCGAAGCGTATCCGGTCAACCTGCTGATGAGCGGTCCCGCCGGTGGCGTGTCGGGGGCTATCTGGGTGGCGTCCCAGGCCGGGTTCAGGAATCTTCTAACCTTCGACATGGGCGGAACGTCGACCGACGTTGCGCTGGTGCAGGACGGAAAGGCGCAACTGCGACGCGAGACAAGCGTCCACGACGTCACCGTCCGCGCCTCGTCCATAGACGTGCGTACCGTAGGCGCCGGCGGCGGCTCGATCGCTCATGTGCCGGAGATCACCGGCGCTTTGCGTGTCGGACCGGACAGCGCCGGCGCCGCGCCGGGACCGGCCGCTTACGACAAGGGTGGCACGAATCCAACGGTCACCGACGCCAACGTCGTGCTCGGTTACCTGCCGAGCGGCGAGGTGCGTCTTGGCGGTGACATGGTGATCCGGCGCGATCTCGCCGAGCGGGCCGTAAAGACTGTCGCGGACGCGCTGAAGCTCTCCATCAAGCAGGCGGCGGCCGGAATCATCGATATCGTGAACGAGAACATGTACGGAGCGCTTCGCCTGGTCTCCGTGGAGAAAGGTTTCGATCCGCGCGATTTCGCCCTCATGGCCTTCGGTGGTGCGGGGCCGCTGCACGCCAATGCTCTTGGGCGATTGACCAGCGCATGGCCGGTCATCATTCCGCCTGGACCCGGTGTGCTGTGCGCGCAGGGTGATGCGACAACCAGCGTGCGTGACGAAGCATCGCGGACGTTTATCCGCTCCTTCAGTCAGACTAACGCCAGGGAGATCAGCCGAATTTTCAGACAGCTGGCCGTACAGGCCGCGAAGGCGCTCGATCAGGAGGGGGTTCCCGCCGCCGAGCAGACCTGCAGTTACCAGGTCGATATTCGCTATCACGGCCAGGGTCTTCTGCTGACCATTGACTGCGATCTCGAGGAAGTTGAACGACAGGGACTCGATGCTATCGGGGTGCGTTTTGACGAGATGCACCGGCAGCTGTTCACGTTCGCGCTGCCGGAAGAAAAAGAGCTGGTGAATATCCGTGCCGTCGCCCAGGGCAAACCGGCCGCCGTGCGGGCCCTGCGGGTGGAGACTGGCGACAGCGACGCGTCCGGCGCTGCGCTTGGCAGCCATACGATCTACGTGGACGGTCGCGACCAGAAGGGCACCTTGTACGACCGGCAGAAATTGAAGGCCGGCAACGTGGTGAAGGGGCCCGCAGTCATCCTGCAGATGGATACGACCACGCTGATCCTCCCCGGATACATTGGCCGCGTCGATGACTTCGGTAATATTCTGATTACTCCGGAATAGCACTGCCCGGAGCACAGGGAGAGATAACGATGCCAGCTAAGATTGTTGAGACAAGGCCAAAAGCCTTCAGCAAAGTCAGTATTGACCCGATTACTCTCGATATCATCGAGAACGCGATGCTGAACGCACGCTTCGAGATGGATGCGGTTTTGTTTCGCACCGCCATGTCACCGGGCATCCGCGAACAGCACGATGAGTTCCCGATGATTGCCAACGTGGACGGCAAGATGGTCGTCGGCCAGTTCGGCAGTTTCATCTACGGCTTCAAGGCAGCCTATGACGGAACCATCGAAGAGGGCGACATGTTTCTTACGACTGACCCGTACGCTTGCAACGGTGCCGTCAGTCACATCAACGACT
This sequence comes from Nevskiales bacterium, assembly GCA_011526045.1. Lineage (GTDB taxonomy): Bacteria > Pseudomonadota > Gammaproteobacteria > Steroidobacterales > QUBU01. The sequence goes on from WYBE01000049.1 coordinate 102,324, forward strand.
GGCTGCTCCTGCGGCCTATTTTCAAGGATGGCCGACTGCTGGCATATGCGGCCATGTTCGGCCACATGACTGATGTCGGCGGCAAAGTGCCCGGCAGTCTGCCCACCGATGCGCGACAGATCTTCGAGGAAGGGATCCGTGTACCACCCATAAAGATCTTCAAGAAGGATGTGCTTCAGGAGGATGTGCTTAACCTGATCCTGCACAACTGCCGTCTGCCGCACTGGAACCGCAGCGATTTCAACGCCATCGTCGCGGCAATCCGCACGGCCGAAAAACGGGTAATCGAGATGGCCAAGCGTTTCGGCGACGATATCTACTATTCGGCGCTGGAGGAACTGCTGGACCGAAATCGACGCGCCATGGCCCACCTGATTAAGACCACCGTCCCGACGAAGAAACAGTTCTTCGAGGACTATATCTGCGACGACGGCATGGGAATGGGGCCGTACAAGATCCGCTGCGCCATGTGGCGGCAGGGTGAGAAGGTCGTTTTTGACTTCGAGGGGACGGATCCGCAGTCCATCAGTTCCGTGAACTTCTATCTGAACGAAGAGATGTTCAAGATGTTCTGCGGCGTCTACATGATCATGGTCTTCGACCCCAAGATCATGTTCAACGACGGTTTCTACGATTTGATGGAGGTTCGCATTCCCGAGGGCACCCTGCTGAAGCCGCGAGCACCAGCGGCACTGTCCTGTCGAACACACGCGCTCGGTCGGCTTTTCGACGTCATTGGCGGACTGCTAGGGCAGGGGAATCCGGCATTTCTGAATGCGGCCGGGTTTTCGGACAGCCCGCATTTCATGTATTCCGGGTATGACAGGAAGGGCGTGTGGTATCAGCTTTTCCAGATTGGCTTTGGTGGCGTTCCCGGTCGGCCGTTCGGAGACGGGCCGGACGGACACTCGATGTGGCCCAACTTTACCAACGTGCCAAACGAGTTCGTGGAGAGCTATTTTCCGCTGCGGATCGAGACCTACGAGACGATCGCCGATAGCGGCGGTGCGGGCAAACATCGCGGCGGCAACGCCCTACGGGTGGCCTATCGCTTTCTGGAGGATGGCGAGATCTCGATTCACGACGATCGCTGGCTGACATACCCGTGGGGTGTCAACGGCGGAACCCCGGGTAAGCGCAGTCGCAAGGAACTTCGCAGGAAAGATGGCAGCAAATCCATCCTGCCGTCCAAGTGCGATCGCATCCCGGTCAAAGAGGGTGACCTGCTGTATTTCGACACCTGGGGGGGTGGCGGCTGGGGAGATCCCTATGAGCGCGCGCCCGACAAGGTCGCATTCGACGTGGAAGCAGGACTCGCCACCATGGCGGGGGCCCGGAACAATTACGGTGTCGTCCTTCGCAAGGACTATACCGTCGATGAAAAGGCGACGGCCGCCCTGCGTTCCAAGGCAAGAAAGAAACGCGGCAAGACGAAGATCTTCAACTTCGGTGGTTCTGTGGCCGAACTCAAGCAGCGCTGCAAGGCCGAGACTGGCCTGCCTCCGCCCCGGCAACCCGAGTTTCCGCGTTGGGTGGAATTGGAAAGGCCGCAGGCTGCAAAAACCGCACGTCGACGCAAGTCGTCGTAACGATCGCCGGGTCGCGTAGCGTCGTGGGCTGACGCTTCAGCGCACGGCGCTGCGCGAAGACGGCGTCTCATCGGAGAGTTGCGGAGGCTCTCCTGCCGCTGCGCGCGCGTCCTGCTCGGCCTGGGCATCAAATTCCTCGCCGATGCGCACCGCGGTGGCACGCAACCGGGGAATGAAGCGCTGGATGCCCTGAGTTTCCGGCACGGCGGTTCCCGAGAAACGAATGGTGAGCGCGGCGACCAGGCGTGATGCGGCCATGACTGGAACGGAAAGACTGATCTCGTCCGATACACGCCGGGGGCGGTGACTGGTCGAGAATCCGCGTTTGCGAACCTCGGCCAGCACGTCCATGAGTTTGCGGCGATTCTGCGCAGGCTTGTCTTCTTCCCGCTTGGACTTCGCCAGAATGTCGATGATCGCCTCCCGTTGCTCCTCCGGACAGAAAGCGAGATAAGCAAGCCCGGAGGCAGAGGCAAGTATCGGTACGCGGAACCCCGGACCGCGCTTTTCAATGGCCAGCGGACTGCGGTGATCCGTGGTTTGTCGAACCAGCATGTTCGATCCCGAGACCGTCGCTACGGCGATGGGCCATACCAGTTCGTTGCAGAGTTCATAGACATACGGGCGGGCGATTTGCGTCACCCACGCCTCATCGTCGAAACCGTCGCTCAGGCCGCGCACCAGTATCGTGAGGCGATAGCGCTCGTCACTCGCTGCGCGGTACGCGTAGCCGACAATACACAGGGTCTCAAGGATTCTGTACGTTGTCGTTCGCGGCAGATCAATGGCTGCAGCGACTTCGGAAACCGTTGCGCCATTGTGGAGGTTCAAGACATGAAGAACCTCGAGACCGCGTTGCAGGGCACGAATTGGGCGAGTTGAAGTCACTACAACAGGAACTTGGAATCACTAAGCCGTCTGGTGAGCGGGTCATGTTAATGGCCGGAACATCGATTGCCAAGTGACCGGCCGTGCAGTTCAGGCTGACATCAACCGGGATTCGAGTCGACCGCAAGACAGCTTCATGTCCGCACCACCGTTGCTGTCCGGTGCGCATCGGTGGTGCGGCGGGTCGGTGTCCGGCACACACGAATCGCGGCCGCGCGGGCTGGCTGAAAGCCGGGTTCGACGTGTGGCTGTGATGGATCAGCAAGTACACTCTGCTGGCGCGCTGCGTCGCTGGGGGGAATTGGGTTGCCAGAATGTCCCGATGAGCAGGCTGGCCGGGAATGAGCAGGACATTGCCTTACCCAGACAGCTTGATCAATAACCGTTCTTGATATGGTTAATAAGATGCTGAAATATATTAATTTAGGGCATAGTCAACTGCGCGTCTCCGAGCTTTGCCTGGGCACGATGACATTCGGGGAGGAGATGGGAATCGGCACCGGGGAAAAAGAAGCCGGAGCCATATTCGAGGGTTTCCTGCGCGCGGGTGGAAACTTCGTTGATACCGCAGACATCTACAACCGCGGCACCAGCGAGCGGATGCTCGGATGCTTCATACGGTCCGAGCGCGACTACCTGGTCGTTGCGAGCAAGTACAGCCTGAGCACCCGCGCCGATGATCCCAACGCGGGCGGCAATCACCGCAAGAACCTGGTTCAGTCTCTCGAAGCGAGCCTGCGGCGTCTTGAAACCCCGTACCTCGATCTGTATTGGGTCCATGGCTGGGACCCTGAGACCTCGCTGACCGATCTCATGCGAGCGCTCGACGACCAGGTCCGTGCGGGCAAGGTCCTGCACCTTGGGATCTCCAATGTTCCGGCATGGGTGGCATCTGCCGCCAATGTGCTCGCGCGCGAGCGCGGATGGACGCCATTCACCGCAATGCAGCTGCACTACAACCTGATCGAACGCAGCATCGAAAGGGACTTTTTTGAGCTGGCCCTTGCGCAGAACATGGCGATTACGCCCTGGAGTCCGCTCGCAGGAGGGTTGCTTACCGGCAAGTTTGATCGCGACGCCCCGGAGGCGGCTCGCATCGGGGCGCGGCTGGCGAGCAGTCCATTCAGCGCGCGAACCCGTCAGGAGCGCAACATCCAGGTTGCGGAGGCTCTGTCGGTGATGGCTCGAGGTGTCGGTTGCCGGCCGGCACAGCTTGCATTGGCCTGGCTCCTTCAGCGCAGCACCGCAGTCGTCGTGCCGATCATCGGGGCCCGCAGCCGGTTGCAGCTCGACGAGAATCTCGGCGGCGCGCAGATATCGTTGACCGCTGAGCAGTTGCAGCAGCTTGACGCGGTTTCGGCCCCGGTTCCTGAATACCCTCAGTCGCTGCTTGGCAGCGACTCTTTTCAGCGGATGCTGCATGGCGATGTCAGGCATCGCCGGAAGTCGTCTGGTAATCGCCCGTAGCGATGGGGGAAGCGTTCAAACCGCCCGGATCACCGGCACGCGGCATGGCCGATCGGGGCCACGCTTCGTTCCAGCGGCGCCAGGCAAGGCGTGTTGGGTGACCGCTCTGGCGACCCGCGCCGGCTCAGAACATGACCGTGGTCGCTTTGGTCTTGAGATACGGTTCCAGGCCCTCGCGCCCGAACTCGCGTCCCCATCCAGACTGGCGGTTCCCGCCGAAAGGGATAGCGGGGTCAACCGCCGCGTGACAATTGATGCTCACCTGCCCCGAGTCGATCAGGTTCACCATCTTGTGCGCAACCGAGACATCACGTGTCCAGACGCTTCCAGACAACCCGTAGATTGTGCTGTTGGCCTCTCTGGCCACGGCTTTCAGATCGCTGTCACTGAATGACTGCACGCACAGGACGGGTCCAAAAATTTCCTCACGGGCGATCTTCATGTCCATGTTGGTGTGGCTGAAGAGCGTGGGCTGCAGAAAATAGCCCTTGCCGGGAGGGGCCTCGCCGCCGCATACCAGTTCCGCCCCGGAGTTCCTGCCCGAATCGACATACTCGAGCACGCGCTGGCGTTGTTCCGCAGAAATCAGCGGCCCGAGATCCGAGCCCGGGGAGAGGCCGTGCCCCAGGCGAAACCCCTTGGCCATTCGGGCAATACCGTCGACGACCTGGTCGAAGACGTCATCGTGGACGAACAACCGCGTACTTGCCATGCAGTTCTGCCCCTGGAGGAAAAATGCGCCCCTGGCCGCACCAGGCACTACGCGTTCGAGGTTCGCATCGGGAAACACGACCATCGGAGACTTGCCCCCGAGTTCGAGCGTTACACGCTTGAGATTGCCCGCGGCGGCCTGCAGGATCTTCTTGCCCACTTCGGTGGATCCCGTGAAAGCGATCTTGTCCACGCCCTCGTGCGCCGCGAGGGCTGCTCCCGCCACATGCCCATGGCCGGGAATGATGTTTACTACGCCATCGGGTATACCCGCCTTCTTCACGAGATCCCCGAGCAACAGCGCGGTCAGCGGAGTCAGTTCGGCTGGTTTCAGCACCACCGTGCAGCCGGCAGCGAGCGCGGGACCTAACTTCAGTGCCGCCATTACCAGGGGCGAGTTCCATGGGATGATGGCGCCGACGACCCCGATCGGTTCGCGACGGGTGTAGGTCAGCGACTCTCCGTTTGGCGCATCCTGCGGCGAAACGGGGATGGTCTCTCCCAGGATCTTTGTGCACCATCCGGCGTAGTAACGCAGAAAGTCGCAGCCGAATTTAGCGATCGAATAATGTGCCACGGGCCGTGGCATCCCGTTGTCGAGGACCTCGAGTTCAACGGCAAGATCGAGGTTGGCTTCGAGTTCATCGGCCAGGCGCCAGATCAGGCGCGATCGCTGGTGCGAGTTGATGCGCGCCCACTCGCCCTCGAAGGCTTTGCGGGCTGCCGCCACCGCGCGGTCAACGTCGGACTCCGAAGCGCACGCTACGCGTGTCAGGAGTTCTTCGCTCGCCGGATCAAAGACAGGCACGTCGCTGCGCCCGGCGGCCTCGACCCATTGCCCCCCGATCATCAATTGATGGCGGCGGGCCAGGAACTCTTTTGCACGAGGGGAGGGGCCAACACTCTGCACAGCGACACTCATGAGGAAATCCTTGGCGGAATACGGCGGACAGGCAGCATAATTGGGCTGCGAAGCTGTAATCAAGGCGAGAATGCACCCCGCCGAAATCAGCCGGGTTCATGGCGGTCGCGATACGAGCGCGTCAGTCGAAACGCACGGTCGTGGAGCCGGGCTGTCGATTCGGTGGCAATGACGAATGAACACTCTCCGGGGGGCGGGAGACCAGTAGTCAGGCGATATGGTCGCCAGAGATTGTGTCTGATGGTCCCCGGGGGAGGCGGATGGGGCAGGGCTGTTCGACGTCGGGCCGATGAGGTCCGGCCGTCGTGAGGCAGCTAACCCCGGGACTGGAAACAGTCGGTTCGCACGCCACAGCCGGTGTCCACTGATGGAGGCAGCTTGATGCAAAAGGCGCGGGCCTGGCGCGGGACGCTGGGAGCGTGGCGCTGGCGAATTGCGGCCCTGCTGTGCCTGATCACCACGATCAATTATCTCGATCGGCAGGCACTCGCAATCACCGGTCCGGTTCTGATTCGCGAGTTCGGTCTGACCAATACGCAATTCGGCCTGATCAACTCTGCGTTCCTGTTTGCTTATGCCTTTGGGCACCTGCTGGTTGGCCTCATCATCGACCGGCTCGGCACAAGGCGGGCGTTCAAGTTCGCAGTCGTCGCCTGGAGCATTGCCGGGATCATGCACGCGGCCGGGCGAGGATTTGCCAGCCTGCTGCTGTTGCGAGGAGTTCTCGGATTGACCGAAGCGGCCAATTTTCCTGCGGCCCTCAAATCCGTGGCCGAATGGTTTCCGAAGGCCGACCGGTCGCTCGCGGTGGGAATCGTCACCATGGGGCCGGGCCTGGGGGCGATCATTGCACCGCCCGTGCTCGGCTCGCTCGCGCTGGCTTTCGGCTGGCAGGCTGCATTTCTTGTTCCCGGCCTGGCTGGTTTTCTCTGGCTGTGGATCTGGCTTGCGTGGTATGAGCTGCCGGAACGGCATGCCCGTATCAGTGCCAGCGAGCGCGACTTGATCCTGGCCGAGCGGGCTCCTCCACAGTCGGGGAAAGAGGCGATTCGTTGGAGCGTGTTACTCGGCTATTTCCGCCACCGTGAGGTCTGGGGTCTCGTCCTCAGTCGCTTTTCGAACGATGGCGCCTTCTATTTCTTTGTGACCTGGCTGCCGACCTACCTGGCCCAGGTGCAAGGCTTCGACCTGCGAAAGATCGCCGCTTTTGCCTGGATTCCATTCCTGGCCGCTGACATCGGCAGCCTCGCTGGAGGTTGGTCCGCTCAGAGCCTGATCCGGCGGGGAACCAGCCTCGACGCCGCCCGCAAGCGCTTGATCTGGATCGGAGCGTTGTTGGTGGTGGTGTCGCTGTTCCCGCTGATCACCGGGTCTGCATGGATCGCGATTGCAGCAATTGGCCTGGCCATGTTTGCCATTCAGTTCAAGGCTGCGAACCTGTTCGCCTTGCCGGTGGATCTTTTCCCGCCGCAGGAAGTCGGTGGCGTCTGGGGTCTGTTCGGTGCCATCGGCAGCCTAGGAGGGATGGCCTTTGTGGCAGCAGCCGGGTGGGTGTCGGAACACTACGCCTACGATCCGGTTTTCTGGGCTGTCGGCGTGACGCAGCTCCTGTCCGCGGTATTCGTCAGTCTGCTGATCCCGACAATTGCGCCACTCGACCGCAAAAGCGGCATACAGCGGAGCGCGGCGTGATGACTCGGGCCCGCCGCGTCGGCGCCGCGATGCTCTCGGGCATCGAGCGGATCGAGCGCACCGTGGCCTTTTCCGCGTTCATGGTGCTGGTCGCCGTCCTGTTCAGCGATGTGCTGAGCCGGGAGCTGACCGGCGCCGGGCTCCCCTGGGCCCGTGACGCGGGGGTTCTCGCGAATCTCCTGCTGACCATGGTTGGAATTGGAATTGCCTCGTCCGAGGGCGCTCACCTGCGGCCACGGTTCGCCGATCGCTGGCTGCCCGCCAACTGGTCGCCGGTGCTCGATGTTCTGCAGGATGGGTTGATGGCGCTCTTCTGCCTGGCGTTCGCAGCCGTCGCTGCCACGGCCGTTGTCGAAACTGCCATGCTCGGCGAGCAGTTGCCTGTTCTGCGCTGGCCGGTGTGGCCATTTCAGTTGGTGATCCCGGTCGTGTTCTCCATCGCTGCCTTCCGCCATGGCCTGATCGCGATGTTTCCGGAGCTTCGTGTCAAGCAGAAGCGGGTGGAGCAGGAGTGATGGACTGGCTCGGGCTGTTCGCGCTGACGCTGCTCCTGCTGCTGCTCCGGCAGAATCTGCTCGTGCTGCTCGGTGTCGCGATCGCCTATGCAAATCTCGTTTTCGGCGATGGACGGCTGACCGACATCGTCGCGGACGTATGGGACGCGGCCAACAAGGAGGTGCTGCTCTCGATACCGCTGTACATCCTGGCAGGCAACATCATGGCTCGCGGTGTGATGGCTACACGCCTGATCCGGCTCATGCGGGCAGTGGCCGGGCCCGTTCCCGGCGGGCTGGCCATGGCCACCGTGCTGTCCTGCGCGCTGTTCGCCGCAGTGTCTGGCTCGGGCACCGTGACGATGCTGGCCATCGGGGCCATCATGTACCCGGCCCTCCTGGAAGCGGGATACTCGCGGAGCTTCTCCATTGGCGCGCTGTGCTCGGCCGGCACGCTTGGAATCATCATCCCTCCGAGCATTCCGCTCATCCTGTTTGGAGTCATGACCCAGACATCGATTGCGGACCTGTTCCTGGCCGGTGTCGGTCCGGGGATCCTGCTTACGCTGACGTTTGCCGCCTATGCCACCCTCCGAAATCGTGGCATTCGGGAAGGTGCATGGAATCCGCACGAAATTCGCGAGGCAATACGGTCGGGTACCTGGGCCCTGGTGATGCCCGTGATCATCCTGGGCGGAATCTACAGCGGTTACTTCACCGCGACAGAGTCGGCGGCTGTGGCAGTCATATATGCCCTGTTCGTCGAGATGCTGGTGTATCGAGAACTGGACTTCGCCGGTCTCTTCGAGGTCGCAACGGGCACCACGAAGCTCCTGGGGTCGTTGTTTCCCGTGCTGATGTTTGCGCTGAGTCTGAACATATTCCTGACCTACCAGCAGGTTCCCGACATGGCGGTCGAGTGGCTCAAGGCGCAGGTATCCAGCCCGCTTGCCTTCCTGATTGCCGTCAATGTCTTCCTTCTCCTGGTCGGAGCCGTGATGGACATCGGGTCGGCGATTCTCATTCTGTCGCCGATCCTGACGCCTCTCGCCATCGCCCAGGGTATAGATCCCGTCCATTTCGGAATCATCATGGTCATGAATCTCGAGATCGGCTATCTGACTCCGCCGGTGGGAATGAACCTGATCGTCGCAACGACCACCTTCGGAGAGGACTTCCTGAGTGTGTGTCGCGCGGCTGTGCCATTTGTTGCGCTGATGCTGTGCGCGTTGACGATAGTCAGCCTGTGGCCGGATCTGAGCCTGTTTCTGCTACGATAGCGCCTGGCCGGTACGCAGGACTCCTGTGGAGCGACTGCTCCGCAGCATCGATCACGAGCGGCCAAATCCGCAATATCAAGAACGACCGTACGGAGTAGCAACATGACCATCAAGCTCGGCGACCGCATGCCTGAAGGCAGCTTTGGAATAATGACGAAGGACGGCCCCGGCAGCATCTCCTCGTCCGAACTCTTCAAGGGCAAGAAGGTCGTCTTGTTCGCCGTACCAGGCGCATTCACGCCGACCTGCTCCATGAACCATCTACCGGGCTACGTGGAGCGCGCAGCGGATCTGCGTGCTCGCGGTGTCGATACAGTCGCGTGCATGTCCGTCAATGACGCCTTTGTCATGGATGCCTGGGGCAAAGACCGACGAGTCGGCGACAAAGTCCTGATGCTCGCCGATGGAAACGGCGCCTACACGCGCGCACTCGGCCTCGAACTCGATGCGACCGGCTTCGGCATGGGCAAGCGCAGCCAGCGCTTTGCGGTCGTTGTCGAGGATGGGACCGTCAGGAAGCTCTTCGTAGAAGCGCCGCGCGAATTCAAGGTAAGCGCCGCGGAAAACGTGCTGAACAATCTCTGATCAGTCGTCGTCCCGCGCCCGTTCGGTGGTTGCCCGCGATCGGCAGCCGGGAACGGTCGTACGGCGGCGAATCGCTGCGGAGTCACCATGGAAGACGTCGTCCAGACACTGCCTATCAGCTACGCCATCGTGAAGTATGTTCACGTCCTGCTGTTCGTCTATTGGCTGGGCGGCGATGCAGGCGTCTTTTATTCGAGCACTTTCGTCATAAATGACAAGCTGTCCCGTGATGCCCGCCTGACGGCGTTCAAGATTTTCATCAATCTGGACATGCTGCCGCGCTACTGCCTGGCACTGATGCTCACCGTTGGCGGCATTCTTTCTGAGTTCGTGGGCTACCAGCACCCGGCATGGCAAATGGCCGGCATTGTGGCTCTCGGGCCCATCTGGGTGTGGGTCGTGCATGCAGTGCACACGAGGGAAGGGACAGACTTTGGCCGGATGTTGGCCAAGGGCGACTACTATTTCAGGTTCGTCATGATCTTCGCGCTCGTCGGTTCGGTGGTGTGGCACTGGACGAGCGGTGAACTGAAACCGTTCCCGTGGCTGGCAGCGAAACTACTCGTGTTCGCCTTCCTGATTTTCTGCGGATTCATGATTCGGCGGAATCTGCCGCCGTTCATCGAGGGTTTCCGCATGCTGGCTTCACAGGGCGCAAGCCCGGTCAGTGACCGCCAGATGCATGATGGCATCATGGCCTGCAGACCATACGTCTGGGCGATCTGGGGTGGCGTTGCGCTGTCAGCCTTTCTCGGCGTCTGGAAACCCGGCGCCTGATCCCAGACAACAGACGGTGCAGTGTGTCCGTCTGGAGTTACCGCAACGGTAGCCGTGCAGGCTGCTGGGCGATCCGGTGTGCCAGGAGAGTCATGGTTGCGGCGGATGCCATCAACATCGCGACCGGGATGAACGACCCGGCGTACAACTGCCCGGATACGATACTGAAGGCGCCGCCCAGACCGAGAGCCATGGAACTCGACAGCCCGGCAGCCGTTCCTGAAAGTGCGGGTGTGGAATTCAGAACCCCGGCCATCGATAAGGGCGTCTGAATGCCTGCGGCAATCATGAGTATCGCAATGGGCAGGAGTAGTCCGGGCAATGTGACCCCGGTGAAAACCGTTGCGAGAAGCAGCAGGCCGCCCGCAGCCGCTGACAGCCGGGTGCTCGTCCGCAATGCGCCATCCGTTCCAGCGCGGCGTGCGAGGCGCGCCGAGATGATCGCGCCGACCACGTAAATCATGCTCATTCCACCCCAGATGACACCAAACGTCTGCGGGCCGATTTGCAGGTGCTGGTCGAACACCGCGGCGCCAACCGCAAGGAATGCAAAGAAGCTGCCTTGAGTAAATGCAAACAGCAGCGTGTGCCCCATGAAGGCGGGAGATCTGACCAGTTGCAGGAGAACCCCGGGCCAAAGACCGGGTTGGTCGCCGGTAATCGGGGCTGCCCGGTTCGGTTCGCGCAGCCAGATGAATAACGCACCCGTCAGTCCGAAGCCCAGTCCGGCGCTGACAGCAAAGACCGCGAGCGGGTCCGCCCAGGCAGCGAGACCGCCGCCGATGACCGGTCCGAGCATCGGTGCAACACCCATCGCCGCGCCGATCCATGACAAGGCGCGCGCCGCGGCCAGTGCATCGAAACTGTCACTGATGACGGCGCGGGACACTATCGTCCCGACACTTACCCCGAGCGCCTGCACGAAACGCAGTGCGACGAGCATCGCGAAGTCAGGCATGAACCGGCATGCGACACTGCTGAGCGTAAAGAGCACAAAACCGCTGAGCATCACGACGCGGCGGCCGAATCGGTCGGCCGCGATTCCGGCTACCGGCTGGCCGACCGCGAGTCCGAACAGGTAAACCGCAATCAGGAACTGCGCATCCGCGGTGCTGACATTGAAACTCGCGGCGATCTCCGGCAGCACCGGGAAGATCACGCTCATCCCGAACGGTGACAGCGAGCTGGCGAAGGCGAGCAGGATCAGAGACGGCGCCGCCGGACCATCGGGCTCGACTACTGGTCCGGGGCCAAGGTCCGCTGTGTGCACAGAAGTGCCGTGGCGTTCTCAGCCCAGCTTCTTTTCAAGGTCCGGTATGACCTGGAACAGGTCGGCAACAAGGCCGATGTCCGCCACCTGGAAAATCGGGGCTTCGGCGTCTTTGTTGACCGCCACTATCAGGCCCGCATCCTTAATGCCAGTCAGGTGCTGAATGGCACCTGAAATGCCGAAAGCGACGTACAGCTCAGGTGCGATGATCTTTCCAGTCTGGCCGATCTGCATGTCGTTGGGAACGAATCCCGCATCCACGGCTGCGCGCGAGGCTCCCACGGCGACTCCAAGCCTGTCGGCCAGGGAGTACAACAACGCAAAATTGCCTTCACTGCCGACTCCACGTCCGCCCGAGAAAACTACCCGCGCGGTCTGCAGATCCGGGCGTGTGCCGCCCCCGCCAGCACGCAGTTCGACAAAGCTCGTGTGGGAGGGCAGGGCCGCATCGACCGTCGCTTGCGTGATCTCCGCGGTGCCACCGTCTGGCGTCGGTTTGAACGATGCGGTTCGGACGGTTGCGACAATCGTCAGGCCCTCGGGCACCTCTACGGTGACGATGGCATTGCCGGCATACACGGGACGTTGAAAAGCGCGTGGCCCAACGATCGCCATGAGGTCGCTGATCTGGCCGACGCCGAGTAATGCAGCGACACGTGGCATCAGGTCTTTGCCGAAGGTGGTGGAGGGCCCGAGTATGCACCCATACCCGGCCGCGACTTCCGCCACCTGTGGCGCCAGGACTGCGGCCAATGGCGCTGCATTTTCCGTGCGATCCACGGTCAGCACCCGACGGACGCCGTGAAGTGCAGCCGCCTGGGCCGCAACCGTGTTGCACTCATGTCCGAGCACCAGAACGTCAATGCCCGCTCCAGCGATGCTGGTGGCGCAGGTCACGCATCTCGCCGTGCTCTGGTTGAGGTTCCTGCCGTTGTGCTCGGCGACGATAAGTATTCCCGATGTTGTCATCATTGCGATCCTGAAGCGGGCCCGGGTCAGTTGAAGAAGCCTTTATCTCGCAGAGCCGAAACCAGCTCGTCGACATTGGCGACCATCCTGCCTTTCTGGCGCGGCAGCGGCGCTTCGTATTTCGACAGCCTGAGCCGGGGCGTCATGTCGATGCCGAGCGCCGCCAGGTTCTGATGCTCCAGCGGCTTTTTCTTCGCTTTCATGATGTCCGGCAGTTTGACGTAGCGGGGCTCGTTGAGACGCAGATCAGCAGTGACCACGGCTGGCAATTCGATACTGATCACTTCCAGCCCGTCATCGACCTCGCGCGTGACGGTTGCCCGGCCGGCGGCAATTTCCAGGCGCGATGCAAACGTTGCCTGGGGTCGATTCCAGAGAGCCGCAAGCATCTGGCCGGTCTGATTGTTGTCGTCATCGATCGCCTGCTTGCCCATGAGGACAAGATCGGGTTGCTCGCGTTCCACGAGCTTCAGCAACGCCTTGGCCGCCGCCAGCGGTTCAACTTCAGTGTCGGTCTCCAGCAGGATGGCACGATCTGCCCCCATAGCGAGCCCGGTGCGCAGTTGTTGCTGACAATCATCCGGGCCGATGGAGACAGCAATGATCTCGACCGGTTGACCGGCCTCGCGAATTCGCAGCGCTTCCTCGAGTGCGATCTCATCGAACGGATTGATGCTCATCTTTACGCCGTCGGTGACCACTCCCGATCCGTCGTCCCTGACTCGAATGCGGACGTTGTAGTCAACGACCCGTTTCAGGCATACCATGATTCTTCGCACTTCATCCTCCTGAACCACCTACGCGACCGGCCAGACGATGATCCGGCGCCCGTAATGGCGGATCCTCAGCGCCGGGGGACGGGTTCCGCAGGTGGGGCGGCGCCCGGCAAAAGCGGGTATTGTCGTCCGGTGCGAGCACCGCTTACAAGGACCATGGAGCTTTTTGGCGGAGTCAACCATGACCACTTCCGGTGAGTTTCCGGCGCTGATTTCACCCAACGAACTGGCCAACCTCGTTCGGTCCGGAGAGATCGTCGTGATGGACTGCCGGTTCAATCTCACGAAACCTGAGGCCGGCGAAGCAGCGTTCCAGTTGGCCCATATATCCGGGGCAGCTTATGCGCATCTCGATCGCGACCTGGCATCACCGCGCGGCCCCGGCAGCGGGCGGCATCCATTACCTGATCCGGCCGGGCTCTCCAGGATCTTTTCCAGCTGGGGTATCGACAGGTCAGTCAGGGTGGTGGCCTATGACGATGCAGGCGGCGCTGTCGCGGCGCGTCTGTGGTGGCTGCTGCGCTGGATGGGCCACTCACAGGTCGCATTGCTCGATGGTGGCTGGAACGCATGGGCCGAGACCGGCATGCCCGTCAGCGCAGCAACTCCCGACTTCCGGCCGCGGGAATTCCAGGGACGCGCGGGTCAGATGCCTGTCATGGAGACGGATGAAATCGCGTCCCGTCTCACGGACGATCATCTGCTGATCATCGATGCGCGCGCATCTGCCCGGTATCTGGGCCAGGTGGAGCCCATCGATCCTGTAGCCGGCCATATTCCAGGAGCGGTGAATCTGCCGTATCAGGACAATCTGACTGAATCGGGCCGTTTCCGTGGTCGCACCATCCTCCGGCAAAACATCGATGCGATCATCGGCCAACGTACGGCCAGTGATACCGTAGTGATGTGTGGTTCCGGAGTCACCGCATGCCATAATCTTTTTTCGATGGAGCTGGCAGGGTTCTCCGGCGCCTGCCTGTATCCGGGTTCGTGGAGCGAATGGATTGCCGACCCACGGCGGCCGGTGTCGCAGGGTTGACTCGTCGCCAGTCGGAAACGCAGATTCAAGACAAAGGTCCCACAAGATGAGCAGCACATTGCAACGCGATCATCGTTCCGTTCGCGGAACCATTCGGTATACGAGCAACAAACCCGACCGTCTCGGGCAGGAGCGCGGACGCGAATATTTCATGGTCAATACTCACAGCGATGGCAGGCGCACCTGCATCGCTCATTGTGAAATCGATGATCGCCCGAGCGTGATGCGCGATATCACCTATAGTCTCGACGAAGACTGGTATCCGACCGATTGCTCCGTGCGCCTCGCCGTCAACGACCGGTTCATGGGGAGCGGCTGGTTTCGATTCGAAAAGGATCTCGCAGAATGCGAAACCTGGACGGCGATCGAGGGTCGGGTCACGCAGCGCATGCCGACGAATGGACGCCTGCGCAGCTTCCAGAATCACGCCATCCAGTGCGACGCATGGCACCTTCGCCTGTATGACCGGAGACGGCCCCGGGGCATTCAGACCGTCGACGAACTTCTCCTGTCGTCGCCGGATCATCGTGGTGCGACTGGTCCGTTGCTGTTTCGCGCCGGGCTTTGCATCGAATTTGTCGGTGAAGAGTCGCTGCAAGTGGCGGCTGGCTCCTTCGATGCATTCCATTTCAGGTTCGTGTCGGCGCCCGGATTGCCGGTGGAGCATCCACCGTACGACATCTGGTGCACTGCAGACGAAGAGTTCGTTTTCCTGAAGGGCGTCATCGGCGGCTACATGCAGACGCAGTATGAGCTGACTGAACTGGTGCACAGCAAGGATTGAAGGCTTGTGCCTGCCGCTCTGACCCGGGTGCGCAAGGCGGCCTGGGGCCACTGATTGCCGTGCTGGTGCCAGCGACGCCGCTCGATCGGAGTCGCCGGCGCGGCGTTCCGAGGTGACAGGCACGCGGTCACGGCAGCCTGTCGCTGCCGACTGAAGTCAGCGCGATATTCATCGCAGGTTTTTTTTGGAGCATAAAAAATAGTAGATATATCAATAAGATATTATCTATTATTCAGACGACTCAGCGTTATGAGTGCGGCTGCGGGGCCACTGTTTCCCGACAGTGAGTTGCTCCGGGTACTCGTACCCAGGGGCTGCCAACTGATATCGCCGGTGTGCGCGGGCGGTTGGGCGACATTTCGTATTTCGGTATCGTGCCCGGGCCACGGAACATTGTGCGAGGAATGTCGGTGACGCAAACCAGGCAGGGGTTCTACTACGGGTGGGTCATAGCGCTTGGTGCGGCGGTGCTGCTCCTCGTCACGAACGGCATGGTTCTCGGCGGCCTGTCCGTCTTCGATGAAGCCATTCTGGGCACGCTCCAGGAGTCGAGCGGGCAACCGTCGATGAGAGGTGACCTGAACCTGCGGGCGCTGATTACCTTCTGGGGCAGCGGCGCTCTTGCGCCGCTTGCCGGTGCGATTGCCGATCGGATCGGCGTTCGCCCGCTGATGGTAGTGGGACTTGCGCTGCTGGCAGGCGGGTACTTCTACTACGGCATGATTCAGAGCCTTGCGGAGATCTACACCATTCATGCCGCATTTGCGTTGTCGCTGGCCACCTGCGGACTGGTGGTCAACGTCATGCTCGTGTCGAAATGGTTCGTGCGGAACCGTGGGTTTGCAATTGGCATCGCGTTGGCTGGCACGAGTCTCGGCAATGCGATTCTTGCCCCGGCAAATGCCTGGCTGATCGAGCAGGTCGGATGGCGGACTGCGTTCCAGTGGACTGCCGTCATCCCCGTGCTGATGATTCCGCTGGTCCTGTTCGTTCTTCGCGAACGTCCGGTCGACATGGGCAGCGAGGGGGCCAGCGGGAGCCGGCACTCCGCCGCGGCGGCGCCAGCCGAGGACATGACCTATTGGGCTGCGCTGGGGACTGCGAATTTCTGGATACTTGCGCTGATTGCCATGTGCACCTTCTATTCGATCCTGGCAATGAGCGCACACGTCTACCTGCACATGCGGGATGAGGGTTTTCAGCCGCAGGTGGCGGCTTTCGGCCAGACTGTCATGTTTGCGACCGGCCTCGCTGCCAAGGTCGGCAGCGGTCTGCTGGCGGACAGGTTCGGTCGGAAGCCGATCTTCACGGGGACCCTTGCGTTCATGTGCGGCGGGGCCTGGCTCATTCCAGGCGCAAGCGAAAATATGGTGTGGATGGCGCTGTTCCTGTTTGGACTCGGCTGGGGCGGCTTGTATACGCTGCTGCAACTGCTGGCCGCGGATTACTTCGGCGTCAGGCATCTTGGCAAGATCCTCGGCACGATTACGGTTCTCGATACATTCGGTGGCGGCATGGGACCGTTCGTGACCGGGGTCCTGTACGATCGCTTCGGCTCTTATACAGTCCCCTTCACGATGATCGCGGTTCTGGTAACTGTTGCGCTGTTGCTGTCAACACTGTACCGGGCACGTCCCGAAGCGGTGTGATGCTGATGTCCACGCATCAGGGGTCCGCACCGGACCGGACGAAATGCAAACATGGTAGTGACCTGAAATGAACCGACGCCTTAAGCCCAGCAACTCGCTCCGCGGGGTCCGCTACGAGATCCGCGGCAAGCTCGCCAATCGCGCCCACGAAATGCAGCGTCGCGGGCATGAGATCATCGCCCTCAATATCGGCAATCCCGGGCTGTTCGGGTTCCGGACGCCGGAGACGATGCGCCTGGCGATGATCGAGAACCTGCAGGCGAGCGAAGGCTACTGTCATCAGAAGGGGATTTTTCCTGCCCGCGAGGCCGTTGTCCTGCAACAGCAGGAGCGGGGTGTCGCGGGAGTCTCGGCCGAGCACGTGTTCATGGGCAATGGCGTGAGCGAGCTGATAGACCTGACCCTGCGCGGCTTGCTGGATCCGGGCGACGAGGTGCTGATCCCGAGCCCCGATTACCCGCTCTGGACTGCCAGCGTAACTCTGAATTGTGGTAAGCCGGTGCACTACCCCTGTCCACCGGAGCTCGCGTTCCAGCCGGACCTGGACGCGATGGCTCGCCTGATCACCCCGCGTACACGCGCCATCGTGGTGATCAATCCGAACAACCCCACGGGAGCCGTGTACCCCCGCGCGACACTGGAGGCGATTGCCCGGCTGGCGGAGAAGCACGGTCTGCTGATCTTCAGCGACGAGATCTACGACCAGATGACATACGGCAATGCCGTTTCGATTCCCATGGCGACGCTCGTGAATGACACCTTGTGCGCGACTTTCAGCGGGTTGTCGAAGGTGTACCGGGCCTGCGGGTTTCGGGTGGGATGGGTGGTCTTCAGCGGCAACCGGGCGGACGCGCAACCATACCTTGATGCGCTCGATCTGCTGGCGTCTCTTCGACTCTGCAGTAACGTTCCTGGCCAGTGGGCAGTGCAAACGGCGCTCGGAGGCTTCCAGAGTGTCCGGGAGCTGGTTTCGCCGGGCGGGCGCCTGTTCGAATCACGCCAGGCGCTCATCGATGGTGCCAGTGCCAGCCGCTATTTGCGCATGGTGGCACCGGAAGGAGCGATGTACGCCTTTATCGGTGTGGATCCGCAAGCGCTGCCTGATTTCGACGACCAGGAGTTCGCCCTGGAGTTGCTCGAGAAACGTCATGTGCTGGTCGCCCCGGGGACCAGTTTCAACACTTCGTACAACAATCACTTCCGGGTCACCAACCTGCCAGACGCGGCGACGCTTGCCGAGGTGTTCCGCCGCATGGAAGAAGTGCTGGACGGGCTGTCCATGAGGCGAGCCGCCGGGCCGGCAAAAAGCAGCGCTTGAATCGGCGCGAAGCCGGCCGATGACCAACGTTCTGCCCGCCCTCGAGCAAGGGGTGACGGCGGTAACGGCCAACAAGCGCCTCGCCCGAACTCTCCTGCTGGCTTTCAACCGCACCCAACTGGCCCGTGGAGCCCGCGCCTGGCGCACCCCGCCGGTACTGGCCTGGCATGCGTGGCTGGAAAAGCTCTGGGCGGAAGCGGTTCACGCAGGTGCCGACGCCGCCACTCACGTCCTGATCACGCCGGCCCAGAAGGTGGCATTGTGGCGCAGTATTGCAATGGAGAACGCCATTGCGCCACTGCCGGGTGACAATGCGTCGCTCGCCGAACTGGCCATGGATTCCTGGGGCAGGTGCCAGGACTGGCGCGTGAGCGATGAGGATCTCGATCGCTCTGCAGATTCCGTGGAGACGTTCACATTCGCTCGGTGGGCAGGCGAGTATCGCAAGCGTTGCGCGCAACTGGGTCTGCTCGACCCAGACATGCTGTCTGCGACAGTCGCTGCGGGTCTGCAGCGAGGGACGATCAAGAGTCCGGGCGCGATCCAGGTCGTCGGTTTCGTGGAATGGACGCCGGCCCAGCGGGAGATCGTGCGCGTGCTTGCGAGCCTGGGCTGTGAGATCAGGGAAGAACCCGTTCCGCGCGTCAGCGGCAGGCAGGTGCACACCGTTGCCTGTCATGACGAAGTCGAGGAACTCGCGCTGGCTGCCCGCTGGGCGCGGCTGAAGCGTGAGCAGGAATCGCAAGCCTCGATTGCCGTCATCGTGCCGGACCTTGCTGCCCGGCGTTCGCAGGTCCGTCGCGTCTTCCTCGACGTGTTTGCGCCGGATTGGCGCAGCAGACCTGGCGATGTGACGCCGGTCAGTTTCTCGCTCGGCCCGCCGTTGACGGCCGTAGGATTGGTGCATGCGGCACTACTGATCCTGCGCATGCTGAGTGGCAGTCTCGACTATCGCGATTTCGGGCAACTGCTGCGCAGCCCCTACCTCGGAGGATACCGGGTAGAACGTGGCGCAAGAGCCAACCTGGACCTCGTGTGCCGTGAGCGGCAAGGGACCCAGTGCCGGGTGGCCGATATCGCGGCCGGGGCGGGCAGCGACGCGACGCCGCTGCTCGCGAGTTGCCTGCAGCAGATCAACGGTATCGCATCTTCGCTGCCGCGGGCGCAGCCCCCGAGCCGCTGGGCAGCGACCTTCGAGGCGGCGCTCCGGGCCTGCGGCTGGCCGGGGGATCGGACGCTTGGCAGCGATGAATACCAGGCGCTCATGGCATGGCGGGAGCAACTCAGTCAACTGCGGAGCTGTGACCGGATCAGCGGTGAACTCGGGTGCGATTCCTGCCTGGATCTGCTGAGCGGTACAGTCGGCCGGGTAATCTTTCAGCCCAGCGGTGCTACCGCGGCCGTGCAGGTGATGGGCACGCTGGAAGCGGTCGGACAGCAGTTCGACGCGTTGTGGGTTTGCGGTCTGAGCAGTGAGGCCTGGCCTCCCGCCAGCAGCCCGGATCCACTGCTTCCCCTTGCCCTGCAGCGTCGCCTGCAGATGCCAGCCGCGTCATCGGCGGCGGCCCGTGAACGAGCCGAGCGGTTGCTGCGCGGTATCGAGTCGAGCGCGTCGGAAGTTGTGCTTAGCTGGCCCGGGTTTCGCGGAGATGAACCCGTTGCGCCAAGCCCGCTTATTGGCCAACTGCCGCGCATCGATGCCGGACTACTGCGCCGCTGGGACGGGGAGACCCAACGCGAAGCGCTGTTGCGGGCGCGGCGAACTGAGCTGGTCGTCGATGACGTTCCGCCGGCGCTTGATCCGCGTCGGTTGCCGCTTCGTAGAGGAGGCGTCACCCTGCTCGAACGACAGTCGCGCTGTCCCGCGCGGGCGTTTCTGGAGTTTCGACTCGGAGCCCGAGAACTTCGCGCGCCGGTGACGGGACTCGACACGGCGACACGCGGCACGATGGTGCATTCCATACTGCAGCGATTGTTCCGCCGCATCAGCGACCAGCAACAATTGCGGCAACTCGACGAAGGCGAACAAGCCAGGATCCTGGAGGAACTGATCCGTCAGGATCTCGCAAAGCTCGCGGTGAACGCCGGTCCCATTGTTCGGGCACTCCTGAACGAGGAGCGCGCACGTCTGGCTGCCTTGTTGTCCGCGCTGTTGCGACTGGAGCGGGAGAGACAGCCGTTCAGGGTCATTGCAACCGAACAGGTGCTGGCGGATTTCGATGCGCCTGAGTCCTTGCGGGCCTTGCAGCTCACGCTGCGGATCGACCGTGTCGATGAGTCCGCTGACGGACGACGACTCCTGATCGACTATAAAACCGGCCGCCGACTGGCCTCGTTGGGAGAGATCCATGGCGATCGGTTGCGTTCGCCGCAGTTGCCGACCTATGCGGTGGCCACTGCATGTGATGCGGTGGCCTTCCTGCAGGTCAGCCGTGGGAGCATCGGCTGGCGTGGCGTGGGTCAGGGGGAGTGGGGGGTCGACGGCATTCTCAGCGCGGCGGAGCTGACCAAAGATCCCGATCAGGAGTGGGAGGCGCTGCGCGCCGCCTGGCGACGCGCAGTAGACCGCCTGGCCGGAGAATTCCTCCGCGGAGATTTTCGCGTTGACCGCCGGCACCTCGAAGACGCGCTTGGCCAGTGGGCAATGGCCACCAGGATTCACGAACTCGAAGACATCGATCCAGGTCCCCGGTGATGCCGGAACAAGCCCCCCCGGATCAGCTGCAAAGGAACGAGGCGCTGGACCCGTCGCGTTCCTTCATCGTGCAGGCGCCAGCCGGTTCCGGAAAAACCGGATTACTGGTGCAACGCTATCTGCGCCTGCTCGCCTGCGTGGATGAACCGGAGGAGGTGCTGGCTGTCACGTTCACGCGCAAGGCTGCCGCTGAGATGCGTAATCGCGTCATCGCCGCGCTGGATGAGACCGGGGATCGGTCCGTGAGCGTATCGTCGCCTCTGCGACGTACACGCGAACTGGCACGGGATGCTCTGCTGGCTGACGATCGCCAGGGCTGGCAACTGCGCCGCCATCCGGCGCGGCTCCGCATCAGCACGATTGACGCGGTCAGCGCCTGGCTTGCCGGCCGGGCGCCGTTAGGGAGTGGCGCGGGTACGACGCGGAGAATCAGCGAAACGCCCGAGATCCTCTACGAGGAAGCAGCCCGGGCAACGTTGGGTCATCTCGTCGACGGCGGAGAGGATGCCACCAACCTGGCCGTCGTGCTTCGACATTTCGACAACGACACGGAGCGATTCGAACGACTGGTCATCGCCATGTTGCCACGGCGCGACCAGTGGCTCCGGCAGGTCCTGGCCGCCAGCGGCGACCGCCTCATGATGGAGGAACCGCTGCGCCATCTGACCAGCGCGGTTCTGCAGCAGGCAGCGGCCTGTATGGACCAGGATCTTCAGGCGGAAATTGTTGCATTGCTGTCTTTTGCGGCCAGCCAGCTGCGGCTGGATGGTCGCACGTCGGCATTGTGTGCCTGGGCCGGGCAGCTGGAGTTTCCCCGCCCGGAAGTTCAGGAAATTCACCTGTGGCAATCGCTGTGCGGGGCGCTTCTGACCGCAAGCGGTGAAGATTGGCGACGCAGAGTGGATGTACGACTCGGCTTTCCGCCGCGGAGTCCCGAGAAGGCACGCATGGAGGAGGTTCTGGAGCGCTGCTCCGGGCGCAGCGGCTTGCTGGACGCCCTCACCGAGGTGTTGCGTCTACCAGCCACCGCTTATACCGATGAACAATGGGCGGTGCTGCAGGCTCTCCTGGCGGTACTGAAGCTGGCGGCTGCGGAACTCAAGCTGGTGTTCGCGGCACGTGGCGAAACCGATTTCGCCGAAGTCGCAGCCGACGCCTTGGGCGCTTTGGGGAATACAACCGGGCCGACGGAACTCGGCCTGGCACTCGACCACCGCGTCACACATATCCTTGTGGATGAGTTTCAGGATACGTCGGTTTCACAGTTCCAGTTGCTGCAACAACTTACCGCAGGGTGGGTGCGCGGTGACGGGCGCACGATCTTCCTGGTTGGCGACCCGATGCAGTCCATTTACCGATTCAGGGAAGCCGAGGTCGGGCTTTTCATGCAAGCGCGGGATCACGGTATCGGTGACCTGCGACCGGTTTTTTTGCAACTGGCGGCGAACTTCCGCTGCGATCCGGGGGTCGTCGCCTGGGTGAACCGCGTGTTCGATCGCATACTCCCGTCGCACGACGATCCGGACTCTGGCAGTGTCCGGTTTGCGCCGAGCCTGGCCACGCGCGCTACCGCGAATGACGAGTCGGCCGGAGTGATGGTGCACTGGCTGCCGGCAGCACGCGATGCGCCGGAAGCGGACTCCGTCGTCGATATCGTGGAAAGGACCCTGGCCCGATGGCCGTCGGAGGATATCTGCATCCTGGTTCGGAGCAGGGCACACGCGCGACGCATCATTGCGAGGTTGCGATGCACTGGCGTGGCGTTCATCGCTCCGGAAATTGAAGATCTCGAGCAATCGAGCGTCGCGCAGGACCTGCTGGCACTGACCAGGGCGCTGTTGCACCCGGCTGACCGCCTCGCCTGGATCGGCGTTCTGCGTGCGCCATGGTGCGGCCTGTCTCTGCGGGATCTCGATGAGCTGCTCGGTGACGACCGCTCACCGTCTGTGCCCGGAATTCTCTGCGATGCCGGGCGAGATTGGAGTCGTCTCAGCCCGGTGGGACGGACCGCGCTGGAACGCCTGCGCCCGGTCATCGAACGCGCCGATGAACTGCGTGGTCGCTGCTCGTTGCGAGATCTTGTCGAAGGAGCCTGGCTGGATCTGGCGGGGGCGGCGACCATCAGGGACGCCGCAGAGATGGAGTCGGCCGAATCGTTCCTGCGGATCCTCGAGTCCGCGGATACCGGTGGCGACTGCCGCGATGTGCTGGCCCTCAGCCGGCAGATGAAACGACACCGGGGTTCGCTCGGCAGCGGGTATCCCGGCGTGCAGGTGATGACCATGCACAAGGCAAAGGGCCTGGAGTTCGATACCGTGATACTGCCGGGCCTCGCGCACGCGACGCGCAATGACGATCCGCCGCTGCTCGCCTGGCAGGATGTGATCTCCGAGGGCGGGGTTCCGGCCACCGTTCTCGCGCCAATCCCGGCGACCGGCGCAGACGACGATCCGTTGTATCGGTACCTGTTGAGAATCGAGCGTCGCAAGCAGGCAGCGGAAACAGCCCGGCTGCTCTATGTCGCCTGCACTCGGGCACGCAAGCGCCTGCACCTCGTGGCCGGGGTCCAGGCCGTGCCGGACGATGGGGGCAGGGAACTCCGAATCCGGAAGCCCGCTGGCGGCTCCCTGCTGGAGCGGCTCTGGCCGGTATTGGCGGATGAAGCGAACAGCCAGACGATCGTGCCTGCGGCAAATCGGGACCCGGGTGAGGAATCGCGAATCTGGATTCAGCCGCCGTTGCGCCGTCTGCCCGCCGACTGGCGCTTTCCGACGGTACCTGCCGGTCTGGCGGGTATCCGGGCCTCGTCACAACCGGAATCAGCCGGCGTTGACTATCACTGGGCCAGCAACTGGGCGATGTGCGCCGGTTCCGTGGTGCATAGGTGGCTCAAATACATGGCAGAGCAGGGCGTTGAGCAGTACGACGGCGTGACGGTTGAACATCTTCGCCCGGTGTTCCGCTCCCAGCTGAGGAGTCTCGGCACAGCCTCTGACGCACTCCAGCGTGCTACAGACCGTGTAGTCGAGGCGCTCAGCGGAGCGCTCGACGACGAGCGGGGCCGTTGGCTGCTCTCGGCAGGGCACGCCCGGGCGGAATGCGAACTGGCGGTGACAATCTGCGATGGGTCGCAGTTCATAAATCTCGTGATCGATCGGACGTTCGTCGACCAGGACGGGACCCGATGGCTGATCGAGTTCAAGACAAGTTCTCACGAGGGCGGCGATCTCGGTGCCTTTCTACGGGCTGAGGTGACCCGGCACCGCGAACAGCTGGAGCGGTATCGCGAGGCGCTGGCGGCAATCTGGGATGAGCCGATCAGGTCGGCGTTGTACTTCCCCGTGCTTCGGCAACTGATTGAGGTTCAGCCCGAAGCCGGGCGCTGAGGATGCCTCACAGTGACCCCGAGAATGACAGTTCGGTACTGCCGTCGCTCCCTCTCGGGCCGAGTACACCAAGGGCGCTGACTACCGCGGGCGGCGCTCCGGGCCGGCTCCTGGCGCGACCCGAAAATGTGAATGAGCCGGGTGGCTGAAGGACCAGGCGCCCGTCAACCTCCACTGGGCCGCCGATATCCGCGATAGTCGCCTCGATCGGGGCGTTGTCTTCAACCGGATCAGCATCGACTTTTGCCTCGAATGCGGCCAGTGCCGGTTCGATCGTGCTGTCGCCAGGAGGACCCAGCGCGACATCGTGCACAGTGACGGTAGCGACGACTCGTGACGGCCAGGCGTCGCGCATCTCGAAGCTCTCGAACTGAATATCGGCGCGGCCGTCCAATGCAGCAAGTGCCGGCAACAGAGTCTGGAGGTTCCTGATACGTCCCTGATAGCGGCACGCGCTGCACGCAATCGATCCCGTGATTGCAACGGCGAGGTTCCCTTCGGCGACACCGTCACCGAGCGACGTGCGGACCGTGGCGGCCAGCTGGCCACGCAACAGGGCAATCGGGGACAACTTCCAGCTCGTCTCACCGAGGCGGGCGCCGCCAATCGCGATGCTGTGCGCAGAGCCCCGCCAGATGGTGCCCGCAGTGCCGCTGAATCCTGCGGCGTCCGGCGCGAACCAGCCCACGGCCACGGAGGCTGGAATTCCGGCCACCAAAGTGACGATAAAGACGATCAGGCCGATAGCGGCCAATCGGGCACCCGGCCGCATGCCAGTCAACCGGCGCCCGTCCGGGCCAGCTGGAGGGAGGCGTTCACGCGACCGGTGGCTGCTGCAGGATCGGCGCTCAGCGATGTCACCCCGACCCCATGGCCGGCCTGCATTTCGACCAGCCAGCCAACCAGGTCGTCAAAGGGAACATTCTCAAACCGCAGCCGAATGCTCGCCGGACCGTCCGGCTCGTTGCGCTTGAGGTAGCCGCCCAGCCCGCGCCCGCGCAATGTGCGATCGATCAGCACGACCAAAGACTCCCCGTTCGAACGGTCGGCGGAAACCGTGCCGGCGCCCACCGTTCCGAAACGGGCGGCAACGCGCTCAATATCCCCGAGAACCGACTGTTTGTCGGTGAGCTGCTCGCTGAGCCGGCGCTGGCTGGCCGAAATGGGGCGCAGCACGCCCACGGTGAGGAGGGCGATGCATGCCAGGGCTCCGGCCAGCGCCACCAGCAGCTTCTCCCGCGGCGCAAGTGCCTCGAACCATTGTGCAATCGCCATTCGTCAGCCTCCGGGCCGCGAGATCTGCAACCGGCCGACGACCTCGCTGCCCGAGGCATTCGCCGACTGGATCTCGGCCTTCAGACCACCCGCTGCAGTAATCGCCTGCTGAATTCGATCGAGAACCTCAACCGTGGGAGCCCGCACGCGCAACTCGACTGTACCCGCACGATAACTGATTGCCTCAATGCGACTGTCGCCCCCGCTTTTCATCGCACGGGCCACCACGTCGAGCGCATCGAGGAACTCGTGCGATGCGCCGGTTTCCCGGTCGCCAAGCTGGCGAAGGCGGCTCGACAACTGCGCCCTGGCATCCTGGATCGGGCCCGCGTCCGGAAACACGTAGTGAAAGGCCTTGTCGACCACGGCGTCGAGCGCGCCGACCTGCTGCCGAAGCCGGCTGATCCCTGCGAGCTGCTGTGCGGTTGCTACAGCCGTGAGCAAGACCAGGAGTCCCGCCGCCAGACGCCAGGCAGGCCAGTAAGAGGAGAAAGCGGAGCGTTCGGCGTAATCGCCCTGGAGCAGGTTGATCCCCGGTGCCGTCACGATCTGGGCCGCCAGGCGCGGCAATGCGCCATCGCTCAGGCTGCGCAGGTCAACGGACTCAAGCTGCGATCGCAGGCGCTCGAAAACCTCTCCGTGGTGGTCAAGCATCTCCGGCGTTGCGTACACGACGAGATGGAGCGGGCCGTGGCCTTCGGCATCCGTGGTGGACCGGCGGGCGATCCAGGCACCGAGTATGGTCTCCCATGCATCGGGATCCATGGCAGTAATGCCGCCGTCCGGGTCGGACAGAATTGCGCCGCGATCCTCCAGCAGCAGCGTCATCGTGTTTGGCGTACAGCCGATCGCATCAGCATCGCCGTACAGGCGATCCGCCCGCAGCCCGGCGCCAGCCAGCCGCTGCACCCAGGCATCCATCGCCTCACGACGCACTACCGCGACCGCAACCTTGCCACTCTCCAGGCGCGGGCCAGCCGCAAAATGCAGCGTATCGACATCGTCGGCCACCTGTTCCTCGAGCGCGTACGGCAGTGCCTGGAGCAGCCGGGCGCCACTCCTGACCGGCGCCTCGGCTGTCATGCGCACGACGTCCAGCGAGGGAACGAGCACGATGAGCTGCCGCCCCTCGGCAGCATGCTTTGCTTCCTCCGGCGAGCCGCATGCCGACTTGCCGAGGAGTGCGCCCGTCTGGTCTACGGCGACCCAGCTGGCCGCGTGGTCCGGCTGGGTGCCCAGTCGCAGGACAAGGAACTCAGCCATTCTGGTCGGCGGCCTCCGTATCTTTTGCCGGCGTCTCCGAGCGATCGCCAGGCGGGACGATTTCGACTGCATCAAAGCTTCTGAGACGCACGGCGACGCCCAGTCCCGCCCGTTCAAGGAGACTGTACATGGCGAGTTGGTGACTGCCAATGACGATCGTCCCCTGCAGCCCGAAGTAGCTGCTCGTCACACCGAGATAAGGCTGCATGGCGGCGTCGATATACTCCTGGAAGAATGTCAGATCTTCAAACGGCTCGTTGCCCCGGTCTGTGACCCACTGCTCGACATTGGACAGGCTGACATTGTCGCCAAGCGATTGAAGAACGGCGGGTGTTGCCGTGTTGACATTGATGGTGGTGGGTTTTGCGCCAACCGGCAGGGCCGCGAGATTGGGCGCGAGAATCTCGAATACCTCGCGTTCGACCCCACGCACCGCCCGCAATTCGGACACGCTGGTGAACCAGAAGTTGGCGGCGCGGTAGGGTGGGTCGAGACCCGTGTAGGCATCATCCTCGGCACCACTGAACTCGGCGGTCGTATCAGGATCTATCCAGTCCACGACGGCGTCCGCCAGCGCGGGGTCGAGATCGAGAGCCGCCAGCAGTCGCTGAAACTGCTGATACACCAGGTCGTCCCGCGAACCGTCCTGTCGAACGAGGTTGTTGAGGTTGAAGCGACCCTGGAGATCGACGAGACCGCCCGTCATTCCACCCTGGTCCAGATTGAACGCCGTGGGTCTCGCCCAGTCTTCGCCGAGCCAGTCCACTGGTTCAGCCGTGGAGCGCTCCAGATCCTCGCGCAGCACTTTCGCAGCCAGCGCCTCCGCACCCAGGGCGAACTGATGCGCCTGTTCCCAGGCGATGAGTCCCTCGGTGCGCCGCAGATCGAGGTTCGTCTGCCATGCGAGCTCGACCGCGAGGACCGCGGCGATTGTAACGACCAGCATGGCGGTGATGGCTGCGATTCCCTTCTGGTGGTTGCGCGTCGTTCGCATGGCACCTATCCCGCCACCTCGAGTGTGCGCACGATTTCGCCCCAATCCGCCAGTTCGATGGTGATCGAAACCCCGCGGGGAAGCTGTCCGTCGGCGAGACCGGCTGCTCCCGGAGGCCATGAGCTCTGCACTTCGCCCTGACTGTCGAGGTACTCGACGCGAAACTCGGTAACTCCGTCCAGCAGTGTTTCGCGCCGGGGCTCGTTGCTCAGCGTTACGTCCATTGCGGTCCAGTACTCGCGCACTATGGCTTCATCCTCGAGCCGGTACCGCACGCGTTGCAGTGTTCCTCGCGGTTGTCTCCAGAAAGGATTACGCCAGCCATCGCGACTCAGGCAGACCATTCCTTCCGGCCGGCACTCCGCCATCAGTGGAGGCTCGGATTCGGTTCCCAGCGGGTCGCGCACGATGCGCGGGTTGAGTTGCGTGAAATCGCCCGAGATGATTCGCACGGCGTGCTGAACCTGTTGCAGCCGTTGCAACTGGCGGCGGGAAATCTCCTGTTGCCCCAGCACGGCGTTGAGCCCCCCCAGTGCCATTACACCGATGATGCCGAAAATGGCCATGGCGACCAGCAACTCAAGCAGCGTGAAGCCGCGTATGCCGTCCTTCGCGGCGCCGCTGCGACAAATCACTTTCGCGCTTCCTCAGGGCTGTTCGCGCTGGGAGGCGGCGCCGGGTTTTCGCCGCTGATTCCGGCGGCTGCATCCTTCGGGACTGCCACCGGCCAGCCCGTTCCCGGGCCCGCCGCGCCGGACCCGGCTGGGGTCTCCATAAAGAAGCCGGTAGCCCTGGCAACGGGTCGCTCCGGGTCGCTCGCAAATGCGACCGAAACATCCGCCCGCCTCATGTTCGTCACGGCGGTCTCCGAGAAAGCGACTTCGTAGCGCCAGCGGGTCCTGGCCATTTCGATTTCGTCAGACTCGGTGCCGGAGCCCGGGAATTGCCCACTCAACCGCCGTTCCGTCAGGACGTTCATGGCGACCCAGTTGGCCACCGTCTTGTCCCGCAGTCGGGCTGCAGCGAGCGCCGACTGGTTGAGCTGGCCGAATACGGCGATGAGGCCGAACGCAATGATCGCGAGTGCGATCAGCACCTCGATCAGCGTGAACCCCCGGGCGGTGTCACCGGGATCAACGTTCATTCCGGATCAACTCCGCCGTGCCGCTCTCTGTCACCCGCAGGGTGGCGCCACGGGCGCCAACCGATTGTTGCAGTCGCAGCTGGAATGGCGTGAACTCCCCGCTGGAAAGAATGAGCACCTGCGGCTCTCGTGGGTCTGGCACCGAACCGTCCTGGCGGTCGCCCGCCCGCTGGGGCGGCTTGTCGGGGGGAATCATTTCGTCAAGGCGTACGATCCGGCCCTCGATTTCGAGGTCCACCAGCGCCTCCGGTGGAAAACGGCGAGGGGAAAAAGGCTCACTACCCTTGCCGAAGGGCGACCAGCGATTGGACGCGATGTCGTAGGTGCTGAACTCGTATTCCTGCGAATAGAAAGTTACGCCAAACTCCCGGCCCTGCAGCACCGCTTCCTCGCCTGCCAGATGCAGCAGGTCCGCAATCCGCTGAAGTTCCCTGTCGGCAGTCCGGTCACTGGTCGCTACTCCGACGGACAGGGTCGCCATTGCGGCGACGATGCCAATGATGAACATCACCACCAGCAACTCCAGCAAGGTGAATCCAGAGTCGAGAAATCGCTTCACCGTCGCATCCCGAATCCCTGAACGCGAGCAGCATCGGGGAGCCGGCTGCGGGCTACTCCTTCTCCCAGTTGCCTATGTCGGCGTCGACCCCTTCGCCTCCCTCAACGCCATCGCGTCCCAGCGTGTACAGGTCGATCTCACCCCGACTGCCAGGATACAGATACAGGTATGGTCGGTCCCATGGATCCTTCGGCACACGATCCAGATATCCTCCTTCGGGCCACGGCACCCCGGGATCGTTCGGCGGCGTCGTCAGAGCGGCCAGCCCCTCTTCGGTGCTCGGATATCGAAAGCGATCGAGCCGATAGAGTTTCAGCGCGCTCTCGATAGCCCGTAAGTCCTGCTTGACCTTGGTAACCTGGGCCTCGTCGATCCGGCTGATGACGTTTGGCGCAATCAGCGCGGCGAGAATGCCGAGGATGACCACCACCACCATGATCTCGATCAGGGTAAAGCCACGCGCCATACGCGACGTATGCCGGAATCGTCGAAAGGTCATTTGCCAATCCGCCTTGTCAGGCACACCCGATGACGCCGGGACGCCAAGATCAACTGAACAGACCACGACGGCGCGCTGTCGCACGACGTGTCGATGCTGAAGAAATCCGCCACAACGCCGGGCATTATAGCAATATGCCGTCTGCCACCGTTCGCCAGCCTTATTCAATGCGACCCATTGCACAGGTCGTGGTGGGCTCCATGCTCGTGATGGCGGTCCTGCAGGCTATGCCCGAGACGTTTCGCGTTGCCTTGCGATACGACCGGGCCGGAATCGCGGCAGGGGAGTACTGGCGTATTCTTAGCGGCCACTTCGTGCACCTGAGCTGGCGACACCTCGTACTTAATCTGACCGGCCTCGGTTTGGGCGCGTGGTTGTTCGGGCCGGACCGCAGTCCGCTGCAATGGCTGCTGGCAACCCTGGTCTCGGCGCTGGCCTGCGGCCTCGGGCTTTGGTGGTTCAGCCCCGACGTGGGTTGGTGTGTCGGTCTTTCCGGCGTCCTCCACGGCCTGATGATCGTTGGTTTCGGTGGCTGGACTATTGGTGGCGACAGGCGCGCCTGGGCTTTTCTCGGGGTAGTTCTGGCCAAACTCTGGTGGGAACAGGCGGGTGGCGATATGCCCTGGGCGAACACAATGGCCGGAGGTCGCGTCGTGACTGATGCCCATCTGTGGGGCGCCGCCGGCGGCGCCCTGTTTCTTGGCGTCGAGACCGCGTGGCGCCATTTTCGGGCATGGGTATAATTCGCGGCGCTGCATTGCGACGGGCAACCTGGGGATCCGGCCGCGTATGACCCGCTTATTCAGTCTCTCAGGCGAAGTAGCGCTGGTGACCGGTGCTTCGCGCGGCATTGGCGCAGCCATCGCGGAGCAGCTTGCGCACGCGGGAGCGGCCGTGATCGGGACGGCCACTACCGAGGCGGGTGCCATTGGCATTACACAGCGGATTACCGCGGGCGGCCATCGAGGTCGAGGACTGGTGCTCGACGTGTGCCAACCGGAGGCCATTGACGCCGTCCGGCAGGATATCGAACACTCTGAAGGAGTCGTCAGCATCCTGGTAAATAACGCGGGGATTACCCGCGACAACCTGGTCTTGCGCATGAAGGACGACGAGTGGAACGCGGTAATCACCACCAACCTGACCGCAACTTTCCAACTCAGTCGTGCATTCCTGCGGGGGATGCTGAAACAACGACGCGGCAGGGTGATCAACATCGCGTCGGTCGTGGGCGTGATGGGCAATCCGGGCCAGGCGAATTACGCGGCGGCCAAGGCTGGGCTCCTGGGCCTGACAAAATCACTGGCGCGTGAGGTCGGGTCACGAGGCGTCACGGT
This sequence comes from Nevskiales bacterium, assembly GCA_011526045.1. Classification (GTDB taxonomy): domain Bacteria; phylum Pseudomonadota; class Gammaproteobacteria; order Steroidobacterales; genus QUBU01. The sequence goes on from WYBE01000049.1 coordinate 133,686, forward strand.
CAATGTCGTCGCGCCGGGGTTCATTGCCACGGACATGACGGCCGGGATGACGGCGGAGCAAAGGCAATCGCTGCAGGCACAGGTGCCGCTGCAACGGCTCGGTTCTGTGTCGGACGTGGCGAATGCCGTGCTGTTTCTGGCGTCGGCCGAAGCGTCGTACATTACCGGCGAGACTCTGCACGTTAACGGTGGTATGTACATGATCTGAACTGAAAATGACACAGGCCGGGTTGGCCTAGCCGGGGGATGGTTAATTCCGTAAAATACGCCGCGCGCTGGATCCCTCCGTGCCCTGATTGGCGCATCTTTTCCGTTGATCTCACGAGGTTTGAGGAACAATGAGCAGTATTGCGGAGCAGGTTAAGAGCATCGTGGCGGAGCAGCTCGGTGTGAAGGAAGAGGAGGTCACCAACGACGCCTCTTTTGTCGAGGATCTAGGCGCGGATTCTCTGGACACGGTCGAGCTGGTGATGGCTCTCGAAGAGGAATTCGAGACCGAGATCCCCGACGAGGAGGCCGAGAAAATCACGACGGTCCAGGAAGCCATCGACTACATCACCGCACGCCAGAGCAGCAAGTCCTGAACGTTCCCGGGGCGCACCGGACCGCGGGTCCAGCGTACCGCAGGACTTGGCCTCATCCGTTTTCCCTGAGCGCCTGATATGTCGAAACGACGAGTCGTCGTGACAGGCATGGGGATCGTGTCCCCTGTCGGAAATGACATCGATACCGCCTGGAAAAACGTGCTGGGCGGTGTCAGCGGCATCGGCCCCATCCAGGGCTTCGATGTAACGGATTTCTCCACGCGTTTTGGTGGAGAAGTGAGGGACTTCAATCCGGAAGATCATATTTCCGCCAAGGAAGCGCGGAAAATGGATCCTTTTATTCATTACGGCATCGCGGCTGCACAACAGGCCGTCAGTGCAGCGGGCCTTGTGGACGCCGGATACGCCCCGGGAAGAGTTGGCGTGATCATGGGTTCCGGTATCGGCGGCATCGGTACGATCGAGGCAAATTATCGCAAGTACTCCGAGGGCCCGTCTCCGCGCAAGATTTCGCCGTTTTTCGTGCCGGGCAGCATCATCAACATGATCTCCGGGCACGTCTCGATCCAGTACGGCTTCCAGGGCCCGAACCTGGCAATGGTCACCGCCTGCACGACCTCGACCCACTGCATTGGCCTCGCGGGGCGCCTGATTTCGTACGGGGATGCCGACGTCATGATTGCCGGCGGCGCTGAGTACGCTACGACACCACTGGGACTCGGCGGCTTTTGCGCCGCCAGGGCCCTTTCGCAACGCAACGACCAACCCCAGCAGGCCAGCCGCCCCTGGGATCGCGATCGCGATGGATTCGTATTGAGCAATGGTGGCGCGGCACTGGTACTCGAAGAATACGAGTCCGCCCGACAACGCGGGGCCAGCATACTGGCGGAGTTGATCGGCTTTGGCATGAGTGGTGACGCCCACCACATTACGGCGCCGGCCGACGACGGCCGTGGGGCTTACGCGTGCATGCGCGCGGCACTTGCCGATGCCAGTCTTGATCCGACTGCGATCCAGTACGTCAATGCCCACGGAACATCGACCCCATTGGGCGACGCCGCCGAGACGCAGGCAATCCGGAGCGCATTTGGCCAACACGCCGATGCGCTGGCCGTCAGTTCCACGAAATCCACGACGGGGCACCTGCTCGGGGCAGCTGGCGCTGTTGAGGCCGTGTTTACCGTCCTGGCCATTCGCGACCAGGCAGCCCCGCCCACGATCAATCTCGACAACCCGGATCCGGCGTGCGACCTCGACTACGTGCCGAACCAGGCGCGCGAGATGCGTATTGACGCGGCTATTTCGAACTCCTTCGGGTTCGGCGGTACAAACGGGACAGTAATCTTCCGTCGCGCCTGAACCAGGCTTTGCCCCCATCAGGGCTCGCGCCCGAACCGCACTATGCCCAATGCCGTGCATCCGGAGCGAGTTGCCGCCACGGCTGCCGGCAGGCGCCCGGTCCGTCCTGCCGAGGTGGCGCGCCTCCACGGTGTCACTGACCTGCTGGCGTTACACGCGCGGCATCCGGAACGTTACCCCGTTTTTCTCGAAAGCAGCGGAGCCGCTTCCGACGCCGGTCGCTTCGACATATTGATGGCGTTCCCCGGCGACGTCCTGAGGCTCGATCAGCAGTGGCATCTGTCAGGCCTGAACGATATCGAACAGCAACCAGGCGATTTTCTCGCGCGACTGGACGCGTGGTGGAGCGCCGAGGGCGGAACCTCGCCACCGCGGCAGGATGTCCCCTTCCATGGTGGCTGGTTCGTGTTTCTGGCCTTCGAGATGGTGCGCCAGATCGAACCGACCCTGCGCCTGGACCCTGATGGGGATTGCCCCGTCGGTCTGGCGGTCCGCATCCCGGCGGCTATCGTCCATGACCGGCACACCGGCCACTACCTTGCGGTCGCCGAGCATGGCCGGCACGACCTGTTGAGGGAACTGCAAGCCGACACCAGCAATCTCCAGTCGTGCTCCGTCGCGGAACAATGCGACGATCAGCCACGTATTGTCGTGGCGGGGAGCATTACCGAAGACGATCCGGAGTTGTTTCTGGAGGCGGCCAGGCGAGTGCAGGCGCATATCGTTGCCGGTGATATTTATCAGGCCAACATCAGCCGCCAGTGGCGCGCCCGTGTGAGCAGCCGCGCCAGGCCATGGATGCTTTACCAGCGGCTCCGACGTGCGAACCCGGCGCCGTTCAGCGGATTGGCGTTGTTCGACGGGCTGGCCATCCTGTCGTCCTCACCAGAGAGACTGCTTCGGGTGAGAGATGACCGGATCGAGACGCGCCCTATTGCCGGGACCCGCCCCAGGAATGCCGATGACGGCCTGGATCGCCGGCACCGCGCCGAATTGCTGGCCAGTCCGAAGGAACGCGCCGAGCACGTCATGCTGATCGATCTTGAGCGCAGCGACCTGGGGCGAGTCTGCGCGCCAGGCAGCGTGGCCGTGGGTGAGTTCATGACCGTAGAAACCTACGCCCACGTTCACCATATCGTCTCGAATGTCACTGGCCGGCTACGTCCGGATGCGTCGCCTGTCGACGCGTTGCGTGCCGTGTTCCCCGGCGGCACGATTACGGGCTGTCCGAAGGTGCGTTGTATCGACATCATTCACAAGTTGGAGCAGCGTCCTCGCGGCGCCTATACGGGGTCGATGGGGTATCTCAACCACGACGGAAGCGGCGACTTCAATATCCTGATACGCAGCATGACACTGAAGGACGACAGGCTATGCCTGGCCGCCGGGAGCGGCATCGTGGCGGACTCCATTCCGGATCGCGAGCTGATGGAGACACGCGCCAAGGCCAGGGGCCTGTTGCTCGCCCTGGACGAGCCTGCCTGACGCAAATGGACGCCTGGCTGGTCAACGGCACACCCTGCAATCACGTACCCGTCGATGACCGTGGACTCGCCTACGGGGATGGGTTGTTCGAGACTGTTGCCTGGCGTGATGGGCGTGCCCGTTTTCTGGATCGCCATCTGGAGCGACTTACAGTCGGTTGCCGGAGGCTCGACTTGCCGGAACCGGATTCCCGGCTGATTTGCAGTGAAATCGAGCAACTTGGGTCCGCCTCCCCGGAGGGGATCGTCAAGATTCTCATTACACGCGGAAGCGGACCGCGCGGCTATGCAGCGCCGTCACCAGCAGCGCCCACCCGCATTGTGGGGTGGAGCGGCTCCATCACGGGGACGATGCCTGGTGCAGTGCCTGCGGCACGGGTGATCGTCTGCAGAACACCCGCGAGCGTGAATCCATACCTAGCCGGGCTGAAGACCCTCAACCGGCTGGACAACGTGCTGGCATCGCTGGAATGGCGCGAGGCGGGCTGCAACGAAGGCCTGATGCTCGACCCTGCAGGGCGCGTGATCGGTGGCACAATGTCCAATGTGTTTATGGTCCGCGGCTGCAAACTGCTGACGCCCTCAATTGAACACTGCGGAATCCATGGTGTGATGCGCGCCATCATACTTTCCGTGGCACGCGAATCCGGAATTGCAGTGGAGGAGCAGGATCTGCGGCTGGAAGATTTCGCGCGCGCGGAGGAAATCTTTCTGAGCAACGCGCTCTGGGGAGTCCGTCCCGTGCATGACTATATTGGGCGCCGGTATGTCACCGGATCACTCACGCGCGAAATCGGCCGGGCATTGACCGCACTCGGAGTCAGCGAGTGTCCGTGCTGAACCGGATCGGGACCATCCTTGGCCTGACGTTGGTCCTGCTGGTTGCGGTGGCCATTGGGGCAGGGTATCGCGCACTGAATGCACCTCTCAGCGTGCCGGACGGGGGGTACACCATGATTGTCCCGGCCGGAAGCTCGCTTCAGTCACTGGCCGAGCGCCTGAGCGACGAGGGCATACTGGCCAGTCCACGAACACTGACCTGGTACGGGCGGATTACGGGCGAGGCCGCGCAAGTCAAGGCGGGCGAGTACGACGTACTTTCGGGCACGACCGCGTTACAGCTTCTCGATCAACTGGTTCGTGGCCGCGTCAGATTGCATGCCCTGACGATCGTCGAAGGGTGGACCGTTCGGGATCTCCTGCGCGCAATTCGGAAACATCCAGCAATCAGGCAGACGCTTCCGCGAGGCGACGCCGCTCGGCTCGGCGAGGCGCTGAAGCTGCCGTCAAGCAGTCCCGAGGGCTGGTTCTTCCCGGATACCTATCGTTTCCCACGAAACACGACCGATCTGGACGTCCTCGCAAGGGCCCATACCCGCATGGCACTGATGCTCGAACAAGCCTGGTCGAGACGACATGACAATCTGCCGTTGAAGACTGCGTATGAGGCATTGATTCTCGCATCGCTCATCGAAAAAGAGACCGCGCTCGATCGCGAGAGAACACAGATCGCCGGCGTTTTCATCCGGCGCCTGGCAGCTGGAATGAAGCTTCAGACCGATCCAACCGTTATCTATGGCCTCGGCGACAATTTCGACGGCAATCTGACGCGCCGGCATCTCGCGCAGGACGGGCCTTACAACACCTACGCGCGTGCCGGCCTGCCGCCGTCACCCATTTCCCTGCCCGGCGCGGCGTCGCTCCTGGCGGCGGTGCAACCGGACGATTCCAAGGCGCTGTATTTCGTGGCAAGTGGCAATGACGATGGCTCGCATGTGTTCTCGAGAACACTGAAAGAACATAATGCAGCGGTGCGCCGATACCTTGAAATATCCCGGAACGCTTCGGAATGAGTACCGACGGGCGAGCACAGCGTGGCCGTCTGGTGACAATCGAGGGTATCGAGGGCGTCGGCAAGTCCACGAATGTGGCGTTCATTGCAGATCACCTGCGCCAGCGCGGGAGATCCGTGCGCATCACCCGCGAGCCAGGCGGTGTCCCTGTCGCTGAACGGATTCGTGAACTCCTGCTTGCGACGGACTCGAACGGGCCGCCGCCGATGTGCGAATTGCTGCTCCTGTTCGCTGCTCGCAGCGCTCACCTGGAGCAATTGGTGTGCCCGGCGCTCGATGCGGGTCACTGGGTCGTGTGTGACCGGTTTACCGATGCCAGCTATGCGTATCAAAGCGGGGGACGCGGGCTCCCTGAGTCGGCAGTACGGACCCTCGAGAGACTGGTGCAGGGCGATCTGCAACCAGACCTCACGATCTTGCTCAACGCGGCCGTTCAAGAGACGGCCATACGTCGGAGGGAGCGTGGCGCCAACGACCGGTTCGAGCGGCTGAACTCAGAATTTTTTGAACGAGTGCGCTCGGCCTACCTGGAACTGGCACGCCGCGAGCCCGCCCGCATCCGGGTCATTGACGCGAGCCGGCCATTGCACGAAGTGCAAGGACAAATCGCGGAGGTCCTGGATAGTTTTATTGCAAATCAATAGTAAGAACACGCTGTAACTTATTGTGATATCAGATACTGACAACGTTTACCCACCCTGGCTTTCAGCGGCCCGGCAGGCATTGCAGGGCATGCTGGAGCGGCAACAGCTACCGCAAGCCTTGCTGTTGCAAGGGCCCGCGGGGGTAGGGCGTCGTTACCTCGGGTTGGAAATTGCTGCGCGCCTGCTGCGGGTCGCGGTGCCCGGAGCCGCAGCGCATGGAATCACTGACGGCGAGTCGGGGCTCCGCCATCCTGACTTTCTCGAGGTGACGCCGGCAGCCGACAAGCGAAGTATTTCGGTTGATCAGGTCCGGGATGTCATTTCCTTCCAGCAACTCACCGGCCTTAAGGGACGCGATCGTGTCGTGATGGTTGTGCCCGCCGACGCAATGACCCTGTCGGCTGCCAACAGCCTGCTCAAGACGCTGGAGGAACCGCCCGACGGGTCGATGATCATTCTCATCACGGAGTCGGCCGCTCGCCTTCCGGCAACTCTGTTGAGTCGTTGTCATCGCTTGACCATCGGTATTCCGGGACGCGCAGAGGCGCTGTCATGGCTGCGTCGGTTTGACCCCGACGAGAATTGGGACCTGCTGCTCGAATTTGCCCTGGATGCGCCGTTTGCAGCGCTTCAACTACAACGGAATGGATTTGCAGCGCAGGCCGCCCGATACCAGGAAGAACTCGACGCAATAAGCCGCGGGCGAACAGCGGCGCGCATGGTCGCCAAACGCTGGGCTCTGGCAGATCCGGGGATATTGCTTCGCTGGCTGTACGGGCACGTATCGCGGTCTGTTCGGCAAGCGTGCGAATCCGATGAGACAGCAGGCACGAGACGCTTGCAAAACGTGGCGGATCGGCTATACATGCGTCGGCTGATCCAGCGTCTGCGCCTGATCGAGGAAGTCTATCGAACGCGCGATACCGGCCTGAATCACGAACTGCAACTCATGGCCTTGCTGATGGACTGGCAAGACACGACAACGGACGCGAAACGAGGCGGTTAACCGAATGGCGAAGCCGGGACTTCTGACGCTGACCATCAAGGACAAGAGCGCGCTGTATCTCGCTTATATGCCGTTCGTTCGCAACGGCGGGCTTTTCATACCAACCAACAGCAGTTATCGGCTCGGCGACGAAGTCTTTATGCTTCTCAATCTCATGGGGGAGGACGAGAAGATACCGGTAGCCGGCAAGGTAATCTGGGTCACACCCAAAGGCGCCCAGGGCAAGCGCACGGCGGGGATCGGTGTCCAGTTCAGCGATCAGGATGGTGGTGCGACCCAGAAGAAGATTGAAAACTACCTCGCGGGCGCCCTCGGCGGCGATAAACCAACGCACACGATGTAGGGGCGCACCGCGCGCGAATCAAGCCCGCCGATCGGAAACGCTCAGCCCGCTTTTCAGCACTCGCGTATCGAATCCACGTTCGTTCAGAATGAATGCAGCGGCCGAACTTCGCCTGCCCGTGTCGCAACAAACGACGTAGGTCAGGGATGGATCCAGAGTGCCGAGCTTCAGGCGAATGAAATACAGCGGAAGATTGATCGCGCCCGACTCGTGAAAGGTCTCGAACTCGCTGGGCAGACGGACGTCAAGCCATTTCCCGCCTTTGGCAACGATCTGGCGGGCATCCTGCAGCGTGACCCAGTCGAGCATCGGCTCATTGAGCAGCGTCCTGAAATCTTCCTTCCCCAGGCGCATCAGGGAGCCGTCGGTCAGCATGGAGACAGTCGCATTGCGGCGGGTTTCGGAAATAAGCGCTTCCTCGCCGAACGTATCGCCGACCGTCAGTTCGGCCAGCTTGATGCCTTCCTTGTTCAGCGGAGTCTCTCGTGTCACGCTGCACCGACCTTGGGTGATCACGTAAAAGTAGTCGCCGTGGTCGCCCTGCTTGATGATCACTTCCCCGGCATTGCAGTTCACTTTCTGCATACGCATGAAAACCGCCTGAATATTCGCCGGCGGTACCCGGTGAAACGCCTTCGTCTGCAGCAACGTGGTCATCCAATCGTCGGGGGCCGGTGCGGTTTGCGTGGTATTCAGATCCCGGACCTCGTAACTGCCGGTCTGGTCCCAGGTCAGCATGACGTCCAGGAGTTCCGCATCAACACGGATATATTCCACGGAATCGGCTGCCTTGGCCGTCCAGCGGCGCGGCAACGTGGGTGCGAGCGGGTTGCGCGCCTCGTCGCTGCCCGCCCGAATTGATTTCAGTCCGCCTTCCTGGTTCGTCAGTTGCAGCGTGCCCTTCACCAGGTAGTAGGTATGGCGGTCGGCATCGCCCTCCCGGAACAGCACTTTGCCGCTCTCCAGCTGTAGCACCTGGATCTTTTTCGCTAGGGCCGCAATGTTTTCGCGCTTCAGGCTGTCCAGTGGGGAAAAGGTCCGCAGAACCTCGATGTTGACTGGGGTTTCTGACATGCCTGACAAGCCGGTCGCTACTGGTGAGAACCGAACATCCCGCTCAGATCGAGCGCGCGGCTATTGTAACCACAAGGGTTTACCTCAGGTAAGGCTTGCGTTCTCATCTGTCCCTGAATAGTTGCCACCCGGCAGAAGGCTTGAAGCGGGGCCCAAGTCGCAAAGTCAAATCCGTCAGGCTGGCGATTATGCCGTCGATGCCCTGACCGACGGCATAATGCAACGGCCCGCCGCGAAACGGCGCGAAGCCCGTTCCGAAGATGACGCCGGCGTCGATCAGATCCGCGTCATCCACGATTTTCTCCTGCAGACATTGGGCTGATTCATTCAACAGCGCCATGACGAGTCGTTCCTGGACGGCTGCCAGGTCCCGGCCGGACGTTGGAGACCTCACCGGGCGACGATCCTGATAGCGATAAAAGCCCTGTCCTGTTTTGACTCCCAATGCTCCGCTGGCCACCTTTCGCTGCAACTCCGGATCGATCGGGCGCCCGAGCAGCGGCGCGAGCATGTGCGCCACCTTCAGCGCGATGTCCAGACCAACCGAATCGGCCAGTTCGATCGGGCCCATCGGCATACCAAAATCGGTCGCAGCCCGATCGATGTCGGCAATCGGGATGCCTTCCTGCGCGAGAGTCATCGCCTCGGCAAGGTAGGGCGCCAGAATGCGGTTCACGAGGAATCCTGGCCGGCTCCGGCACGGCAGCGGCAGTTTGCCAAGCTGGCGGACGAACGCCAGGCCGGCCCCTGCGGCCCCGGTCGATGTGGCAGGCGTTTGCACCACCTCCACAAGGGGGAGCTTTGCCACCGGGTTGAAGAAATGCAGGCCAATCAGCCGACTGGGGTTTTGCAGGCCGCCTGCCAGGTCCTCCACAGGTATGCTGCTCGTATTGGTGGCGAGCACGCAGTCGTGCGGCACCCGCTTCTCCAGCGAACGCAACAGGTCCTGCTTGGCCGCCAGATCCTCGAAGATGGCTTCGATCACTATGCCCGCCGATTGCGCTCCATCGCCTGCGACATCGGCTTTCAGGCGCTGCCGCGCCGCCAGGCGGGCTTCAGGCGAAACCAGCCTGCGCTGGAACAGGTGCTCTGCACGCGTCAGCGCCGGTTCGATAAATTTCGCCTCGCGGTCCTGCAGCGTGACCTGCAATCCCTGGAGCGCGCACCAAGCCGCGATATCGCCACCCATGACACCGGCGCCGACGACATGGACCCGCTCGATCGGGGCCAGCGCCCGCCCTGCCAGCTTCTTCAGGCGATCCTGCAGGAAGAAAACGCGAACGAGGTTGCGCGAGGTCTCGGTGACTGCGAGGCGGCCGAACGATCCCGCCTCCGCCTCGAACCCGGAGGCCATGCCGCGCCGACCGCCGTGCGCACACCACAGGTCGATCATCGCGAAGGGTGCCGGGTAATGACGCGGGTTGGCCTTACGGGCCGCCTTCTGGCGCAGTCCGCGCGCCACAAAACCGCGTACTGGCGTCGTGGCCAGCAGGCTGTCCACCAGCGGCACCTTTCTGCGCAATGGCTCGCGGGCGATGAGATCAATCGCAGCCTGCCGCCAGTCGCTACCCGGCACCACGCGGTCCACGAGGCCACAGGCGAGCGCTTCCTCAACCGTGATGGAGCGGCCCGTCAGCATCAGTTCCATGCCCTTGCGCACGCCGAGCAGGCGCACGATCCGCACCGTGCCGCCGAATCCGGGGTGAAGCCCAAGCTGAACCTCAGGAAGACCCAGGCATGGTTTTTCGACTGCCAGCGCCAGGCGCCAGGTGGTGGCGAGAGTCAACTCCAGACCGCCTCCCAGCGTGACGCCGTTCAGGACCGATACGGTCGGAAAGGGCAGGCTCTCCAGCCGGAGCAACAGCTGCTGGCCGAGTGCGGAGACATTCGAGGCATCCGCGGCGGTGCGGATCGCAGGAAACTCGTTGATATCCGCGCCGGCAATGAACGATCCTTCCTTCTTCGAGTGTATGACCAGTCCGCGCAATGGGGTTGCCTCGAGCGCCGACAGCACCACCTGCAATTCGCCCATTACCGCACGAGAGAGCACATTGGCCGAGGCATCCCGCTTGTCGATCGCCAGCCAGCCGATGCCGGCGTCGTCGAATTCCAGGGACCAGTGGTCGATGGGTGGAATCGCCGGCGCGGATTTGCTCATTTACGTGATACCTCGAAATCGCAGACCAGTGGCAGGTGATCCGAAAAACTCACACGGGGTATACGAAAATCCGTGACTTCGATTTCAGGTCCGCACAGGATGAAGTCCAGCTCCATCCGCGGCGCCCGGCTCGGGAAAGAGGGGAGACGGTTCGTATTCGCGCTGCGCAGCCCCAGCGCCTCCTTGAAGAGGAATATCTCGTTTTCCCCCCAGAAGGTATTGAAGTCACCAGCGACGATCACCGGTTTCGTGCACCGCTTGACCAGCTCATAGAGATGGCGGAGCTGGAAATGACGGTGCCGGTACTTCAAGGACAGGTGCACCAGGAATACGGCAATATCGTCCGTTTCCAGCTCAATGATCAGCCGCTTGATGCCGGTGTCGAAGTAGTGAAATCGTTCCCCGGTGACGCTCGGTCGGGCCAGGAACGCGTTGGCCTGCTTGCGAATGATGGGCAGATACTGGTTGACCGAATCCTCACCGTACTTGCACTCGTAAAGCGAATAGCGCCCCAGTGCCTTGGCAATCGCTTCCGCCTGGTTGACGCGACCGCTGCGTACGGACCCGATGTCGACCTCGATCAGGCCAATGATGTCCGGGTCTTCGTGCTGCAGAAACGTGATGATGTTCTCCAGGGTACCGGGATTGCCGAACAGGTAGCCGGCACCCGGAACCGGCATTCGGGAGGGCGATCCGGCACCGACGGCGTAGCGCATGTTGTAGACAACCAGACGCATGTCCTTGACAGTTTAATTCCTAGTCGCCGATGTTAGGAAACGCCGCGGGACACGATACAGCAGACCGGGCCATTGGCCGGGGATCTTCCGCAGGCGCTGGAAGGAGAGGGTAGATGACCGAGAGTAATCCCATTCGCGTTTTCGTGACGCATCTGTTCACGGAGCACCCCGACTACCTGAAGGTCTTCGAGTATCTGGAGAGCCGGCCGAATTTTTTCTACCGGAACTGCAGCCGCCCGGATGCCAAACCAGCCAGTAACGACAGCGAACCGGTTAAAGAGGAGTTGAGGCGGCAGATACAACTCGCCGAAATTGTCATACTTCCCGTGACTCTCTTCATCCTGAACCCGGTGCTGATCACTTTCCAGGTCGATGCAGCCAAGGGCCTCAAGAAACCCGTGCTGGCAATCAAATCCTTTGGAGAGACGGTTGCCATCAGGAAGTCCGTGCTGGATAACGCGGACGATACGGTCGACTGGAATAACCGGGCGATTACCGAGGCGATCAAACGACTGGCACGCCACGACAACTCCGGGGAGTGGGAAACCATCGAGTTCAAGCTCGACTGAACCGGGACGGCGGCAATGTAGACCGCGGCGGGTGTGGCACCGTGCCGCGCTTGGCGCCTCCTTTGCCAATGCAGTAATATCCGCCGCTCCACACGTGGCTGTCTGCCGGCGTGCGCCACGTATGTGAGATTCCCATCTCGGACCGTACTTCCTGACTGCCTGGTTTTGAATCATGACCATCCAAACAGACGCGCTCATCGTCGGGGCTGGCCCTTGCGGTATTTTCCAGATTTTTGAACTGGGACTGCTGGGCATACGTGCCGAAATCGTGGATTCCTTGCCGGCAGTTGGCGGGCAATGTGCATGGCTGTATCCGGACAAGCCCATCTACGACATTCCGGCGGTACCTGTCTGCACCGGCCAGGAACTCGTCGATTTGCTGATGAAGCAGATTGCGCCATTCAATGCCGGATTCCACCTGGGCCAGGAGGTAGTCGACCTGAAAGCCGAAGACGGGCTGTTCAGGGTGCGGACCAGTCTTGGCACCGAGTTCATCGCCAGGACCGTTTTCATCGCCGGTGGGGTCGGTTCATTTCAGCCGCGCAAACTGAAGCTTGCAGAAATCGACGCGCTCGAAGAGAAGTCCGTGCATTACCGGGTGAGGGAACCTGGTCGATTCAAGGGCATGAACCTGATGATCCTGGGCGGTGGCGATTCGGCCCTCGACTGGGCCCTGGCACTGGCGCCACAGGCGGCCCGGCTGACACTGGTCCATCGATCAGATCAGTTCCGTGCCGCTCCGGCCTCGATGGCAGCGTTCCGCTCGCTGGTTGCAGCCGGCAAGGCAGACCTGATCGAGTTCGGTAATGCGACTGATTACAAAGCCGATGGTGATCGCCTCACCCAGGTGACCGTGACGCAGGACGACGGCAAGGTTCATTCCGTCGACGCCGATCACCTGTTTGCATTCTTCGGAATGTCACCGAAGCTCGGGCCAATCGCCGAATGGGGTCTCGAAATGCAACGCAAGGCGCTGAAGGTCGATACGGCGACTTTCCAGACCAGCATGCCGGGCGTGTTTGCCATCGGCGACATCTGCGACTACCCGGGGAAGAAAAAACTGATTCTCAGCGGATTCCACGAGGCTGCGCTGGCCGCATTTGCCGCGAAGGCACTGCTCGAGCCGGGCAAGAAGGTTCATCTGCAATACACCACGACCAGCCCGATCATGCAACAGCGCCTCGGGGTCGCGGAGGGCGCCTGAGCCGCGCGCCGGGAGGCTGATTCCGTGCCGCGTTCCCGCCCCATCGTCATCGCTCATCGCGGGGCCAGCGGCTATCTTCCTGAACACACGCTCGTGAGCAAGGCACTCGCGGTGGGCATGGGGGCCGATTTCATCGAGCAGGATGTCGTGGCGACACGCGACGCCGAACTGATCGTGTTCCACGACCTCACGCTCGAGTGCATGACCGACGTCAACGAGCGGTTTCCCGGGCGGGCACGCGCTGATGGCCGCTATTACTGCGTGGACTTTTCGCTGGCGGAAATTCGCTCACTGCGGGTGAGTGAAAGACGCCGTGCGGACGGGACCGCACCGCGATATCCGGATCGATTTCCCAAGGATGCGGGGCACTTCCCAATACCGACCCTGGAGGAAGAAGTTCGCTTCGCCAATGGCTTGAGCCGCTCAACCGGCCGCCCTATCGGCCTCTACCCAGAGATCAAGGACCCGGAATGGCACCGGGAGCAGGGGATCGACCTCAGCCGGAAACTCGTGGATATGCTGGTGAAGCATGGCTACCCGGCAACGCCAGGCCAGGTGTTTGTGCAATGCTTCGATCCGCTGGAACTGCAGCGATTGCGCACGGAATTGCGCTGTCCGTTCCCGCTGGTACAGCTGATCGACAAGCACGCGGGTAGTGTGTCTCCCGACGCACTACGACAAATCGCGAACTACGCCGACGCAATTGGCCCCTCCATTGATCTGGTCTGTCGTCGGCAGCAACCCGGCTCGGCCGCTTTGGCGTACAGCTCGCTGATCGCCGATGCGCATGCCGCCGGCCTGAAGGTTCACCCTTACACCTTTCGTCGTGATGACTTGCCGGAAGGCTTCCGCGATCTCACGGAACTCCTCGACGTCGTCCTGCTCCGGCTGGATGCCGACGGCCTGTTTACGGATTTCCCGGACCTGGCGAAGGGGTTCATCGATCAGCGCTTCCCGGCGCGCTGAAACTCGGGCTGTAGCCGATCAAATGCGCATAATGTATATTATGTTAAATTATGCTTGTTACGCCTGAAACGCGATCAACCAAACCTTCGATCGTCATAGGCCCAATGTGAAATTGTTATTGGATCACCTTATCGATGAAGATTTCGGTGGGTTGTCCGGACGGCGGTCCGCTGCGCCAGGTCGTCTCACCATACACGTCACCGATTGCAGCCTTGGCGTCCCCGCTATTGGTCAGGCGTGCGGTCAACTGAATCGCCGCGAGCGTTGCGAGCGATTCGCCAGGCGCCATCCTGTCGGCGTCGGAAATCACAAGCTCCAGCGGCAATTCCGCTGGGGACCGCCGGACGACCGCCAGGGGCGGCCCGCTGGCGCCTGGGGCCCGCGCGATCAGGAACAATGTGGCTCCGGGCGTTACCTTACCCGCCAACTCCGGCGCGATCCGCACCCGGACGGAAACAGCTCCCTCCCCGGCCTGGATGTTGGCGCTGCTGTCTGTTGCAGTCGGCGCATCCAGAGCGGCCAGTTGCTGCTCGAGTAGCTTTCGTACCTCCGGCGGCGGTGAAAGATCGAGTAATTGCCTCCACCGCGACTTCGCAGTCTCGACGTCGCCAAGGCCCAACGATCTGATGCCGCCGTACCAGAGCGCTTTGGCATGCCGGGAATTCCGCTTCAGGACCTCGTCGATGAGGTTGCCGGGTTCGCCCTGCAGGGCAGAACTGTCGGTAAGTACAGCGGCTTCGACGTACGCCATGATCATGTCGTCGTCTGCATCGCCAAGATTCATCGCCTGCCGATAGGCGTCACGGGCTTGTGCAAAGTGTCCCTGCGCAAGATAGGCGTCGCCCATTGATGCCCAGCCATTGACATCTCGCGGAGACGACCAGGGGTAGTCAGAAACCGTGACATAGCCCAGTACGACCGCAACTGGCAGAAACAGAGCCGTCACCAGTGCTGCAATGGGTGCGTGCCCTTCTTTCCGGCGCATCAACGGCACCGCGATACAGGCGATGGCCACCAGTGTCGCCACGATCGACCATGCCAGAAACGTTGTCACGAAGGTTCCTGCCGGTCGCTGCTCGGGCTTACATCAGCATCGATGTCGACCGGCATCGCTGCTCTCCGGCGTAATATCACGCCGAGCGTCACAGCACCGAGCAATACCAGCACCAGCGGTGCGGCCCAGAGAATTGCGGTGGATGCCTGAAACCGCGGCCGATACAGCACGAAATCGCCGTATCGGGCCAGCAGGTACTCCTCGACCTCCTGCTCGGAGCGTCCGTCATCGACCAGCCGCCTGATCTCTCGCCGCAGGTCTGCCGCAAGCGGTGCGGTCGAATCCCCAACCGTCTGGTTCTGGCAAACCAGGCAGCGAACCTCATGAATGAGCTTCTCGTAAAGTTCAGCGCGCACCGGATCGTCGAACGGCGGCTCCGAATCGATCGCCCACGCGCCGCCAAGGGCAAGCAGCCCCACGCACATGCCTGTAACGAGGCCTGCCTGCTTCATGGACGCGCTGCGCGGGCGGCACGAATACGCGGAAGAAACTCCTTCTGCCATACCTCGGCCGTCAACGGGGCGATATGCTTGTACAGAATGGTCCCGGACGCGTCCAGCAGGAAGGTTTCGGGTGCACCATATACGCCCCAGTCGATCGCAACCCGGCCATCCTGATCCTTTCCAACAGCCGTGTAGGGATTGCCGAGCTGCTGTAACCACTGGCGGGCCAGATCGGGATCGTCTTTCCAGTTGAGCCCGAACATCCGCACGCCGCTTTGGGTCGAAAGCTCGAGCAGAAACGGGTGCTCCTGGCGGCATCCGACACACCATGTCGCCCACACGTTGACCAGGCTGACATCACCGAGCAGATCGCTTCTGGTCAGTGTCCGCCCGGGGTCGTCGAGACGCGGAAGGGAAAAATCCGGCGCCGGCTTCCCTATCAGAGGTGAGGGAACATAGGTCGGATCGCGCTTCAGGCCTACGGCGAGGAAACCGACCAGCACCACCAGGGCGACCACGGGCAGCAGGAAACGTGTCATCAGGCTCGAGGTCGGCTTTGCTGCCGCCATCCCTCAGGTTGCAGTCGCGGCGTCGATACTACCCGCCCGGGACGCAGTTGCACTTTGGCGGAGCGCGACGCGGTAGCGCCGGTCCGTGATGGCCACCAGGCCGCCAATGGCCATGACGAGTGCCCCAAACCAGATGAACCGGACCATTGGTTTGTACTGCAGCCTGACGCTCCAGGCGCCCTCCCCCAGGTCGTCTCCGAGCGCGACGAACAGGTCGCGATGCCATGCGGCATCGATCCCGGCTTCGGTCATGGGCGAGGAGCGAACGCGGTACAGTCGCTTTTCCGGGTGAACGACCGCGATACGCTCACCACGACGGAATATCTCCATCTCGCCCCTCAGACCCTTGTAGTTCGGACCTTCCGCAGGGGTAATCCCGCGGAACAGCAGCTGGTATTCGCCGAGCTGCAGGGTCTCACCCGGCGCAATGCGCTTGTCGGCAATGATGCTGAAGCTCGAGGTAATGGTGATGCCAAGAACGCACAGGCCAAGCCCCAGGTGAGCAATCTGCATGCCCAGGGCACCGCGGGTCAGTCGCGCTCCGGAACCAGCCAGGCGCAGCGCGGGATCCAGCAATGCCGTCAGTATCAGCCAGGCAGCCGCACCGACTCCGACAGCCGAAAGCAACGAGCCGCCGCCGTAGACCGCCCACGGAACCACCACAGCCATCAACAGCGACAGCAGCGCGAGCCAGCGCAGCCGCCGCGCGACCGCCCAGGCATCGGCGGCCCGCCAGGCTGTGTGCATGCCGACTCCTACCGCCAGCAGAAGCGGCAGCATTGGCACCAGGAATACGGCTTCGAAGTACGGGGGACCGACCGAGATCTTGCCACGATTGAGCGCGTCGAGGATCAGCGGGTACAGCGTCCCGAGCAGGATCAGGCCGGCGGCCACGCAGAGCAGGATGTTGTTGACGAGCAGGAAGGTCTCGCGGGAAAACGGCCGGAATCCAATTGCACGGTCAAGCCGCGGCGCGCGCCACGCATACAGCGCCAGCGCGATCCCTATGACGACTGACAGATAGGTCAGTATGAACAACCCGCGCGTTGGATCCGACGCGAACGCGTGTACCGAAACCAGCACCCCGGAACGGACGAGGAACGTGCCGAGCAGGCTCAACGAAAACGCCCCGATCGCCAGCAGCAGCGTTGAACCCTTGAACAGCCCCCGCTTCTCGGTGACCGCCAGGGAGTGTATCAGCGCGGTTCCGACCAGCCACGGCATGAAGGAAGCGTTTTCGACCGGGTCCCAGAACCACCAGCCTCCCCAGCCGAGTTCGTAGTAAGCCCACCAACTGCCGAGGGCAATGCCCATGGTCAGGAACACCCAGGCCACTGTCGTCCATGGACGTGCCCAACGCGCCCACTGCTGATCGATTCGCCCAGCCAGCATTGCAGCCACGGCGAACGCGAACGCGACCGAGAAGCCCACGTAGCCCGCGTACAGCAGCGGTGGATGCAGCGCCATTGCAGGGTCCTGCAACAGCGGGTTGAGATCGTTGCCGTCGGCTGGGCCGGGTACGATGCGGCTGAAGGGATTGGAAGTCAGCAGGACGAACAGCAGAAATCCCACGCTGACGAAACCCATCACGCCGATGATGCGGGCCGACATCTCCTGCGGAATACTTCGGCTGAACGTGGCTACGGCAGTCGTCCACCCCGCGAGCAACAGCGCCCACAGCACGAGCGAGCCCTCGTGGCCGCCCCATACAGCGGCAAACCGGTAGATGGACGGTAGGGTCGTGTTGGAATTGGCTGCAACGTAGCTGACCGTGAAATCATTGCTGACAAACGACCAAGCCAGTGCGGCGAATGCGCCTGCCACGAACACCAGTTGCCCGGTCGCGGCCGGCACTCCGACCGCCATCCATGCCGGCTTGCCGAAATGAGCCCCGGCGAGGGCGAAAAATGCCTGTGCGGACGCAAGGCAGACCGCGAGGATCAGGCAAACCTGGCCAAACTCCGGAATCATGCCTGAAACCTCACCGATCCGATGGCGGCGGCACGGTTCCCGGGTGTCCCTGCGCCCTTAAAGATTCTGCTACTTCCGGTGGCATGTAGTTCTCATCGTGCTTGGCCAGCACCTCGTCGGCTTTGAACGTGCCGTCGGGCATCAGCACGCCGTAGGCGATCACCCCTTGCCCTTCACGGAACAGATCAGGGAGCACACCCGTGTAACTCACATCGAGGCTTTTCTGCGTATCCGTGACCTGAAAGTGGATCTCGAGGGAACCTGGAGCGCGCCGCACACTACCTTGGCTGACCAGGCCCCCGAGACGGAATTTCTTCGCCGACGGTGCCTCGCCTGCCGCAATCTGGCTCGGCGAATAAAAATAGAGAAGATTCTCATCGAAGGCTCGCAGCGCGAGACCCACTGCGAGCGCTACGCCGCCCAGGATCAGGCCAACTACCAGCAGGCGTTGTCGTCGTGGCGTCATCGAAGCACGCTCCTAGTGTCCCTGGCAGCTCGCAGGCGCAGCTTTTCTTTCGCCTGGCGATACCGTCTGCCCGCAGCGGCAATGTTTGCCCACAGTACGACCACCGTCAGGCCGAAGGCACTCCATACCCACGCAGCATAACCACCCATTGTCAGGAATTCGATCATCTGGCGCCCGTCCCCTGGCTCAACACGACGTCCTGGGCCCATCGGGCATGCTGCTCGCGCTCGAGCACCTCTCCCTGGAGCCTGCGGGTCAGCACCGCAAGGAAAAACACCGTAAACCCTACGATCATCGTCAGCAACGGCCACAACATGTCTGTCGTGATGGACGGGTTATCGAGCTTTGAAATAGTCGGGCCCTGGTGCAGCGTGTTCCACCAGATTACGGAGTAATGGATTATCGGAATGTTGACCACGCCCACCAGCGCCAGCACCGCGCTCGCCCGGTCAGCTCGGGCCACATCGTCAAACGCTGCACGTAGCGCCATGTACCCGAGATAAAGAAACAGGAGAATAAGTTCGGACGTCAGGCGTGCGTCCCAGACCCACCAGGTACCCCACATTGGCTGGCCCCACACGGCACCGGTGACCAGTGCGAGAAACGTGAACGACGCGCCTACCGGTGCGGCAGCCGCGGCAACCGCGTGCGCGAGTTTGATACGCCAGACCAGCCCGATTGCCGACGCGGTTGCCATGACCATATAGACCATCATCGAAAGGTAGGCGCTCGGCACATGCACATAAATGATCCGGTACGCATCGCCCTGCTGGTAGTCCGCTGGAGCAACCACCAAACCGCCGTAACTGCCGATCAGGATGAACAATAGCGACGGCCAAAGCAGCCACTGCTGCATCGCGCCGGCCAGGCGATAAAAGTGCGGCGGTGACGCCAGCTTATGCAGCCACGCAGGGAACCCAATCGCCATTTACCGTAACCGGATCCGTATCGGCCGTGACCCGTTGAGCATTATCCGCGTTCCCATGTCGCTGCGGTTCGTCAGTCGAGGGTAATCCGGATCGCAGCGGCTGCAGCAACCGGAGCGAGGCTGAGCGCCAGAAACATCATAGCGCCCAGCAAATACAGCAGTCCCGCGGGGTCGGCCCCGTTCGCTGCCACGTCCGTAGCCCGCGCGCCAAACATCAACACCGGCAGCATGAGTGGCAGCACCAGCAATGCCAGCAGGCCACTTGCCTGACGCAGACCGGCTGTGAGCGCCGCCCCGACGGAACCCAGGAGATTCAGCGTCGGAGTCCCGATGAGCAGGGTGACACACAGAATCGTGATCGCATCGCCGGGAAGATAGTAGGTGATTCCCAGGAACGGGGCCAGCATGACCAGCGGCGCGCCAGTCAGCAACCAGTGCGCCACAGTTTTTGCGAGCATTGCGACCGCCAGCGGCTCCGGTTGCAGGAGCAACTGTTCCATGGTTCCGTCTTCGACATCGGTACGGTACAGCGCGGTCAGCGACATGAGCGTACTGAGCAATGCAGCCACCCAGAGCACCGCCGGACCGATTCGCTGCAGCATGTCCTGCGCCGGACTCAGTGCAAGCGGGAAGAGCGACGCGACGATGACAAAGAATGCGAGCGGTGTCAGCAGGTCGCCCGGTCGTCGGAACGCCACCTGAATGTCACGACGCAGAACCGCAGTAAACAACTCGAACATGGTGTCAGCTATCCGCCATGTTCAGTGTTTCAACCCGGATGCCAGACAACCGGACTTCATCGTGCGCCACGACGACCGCAATGCCGCCGGCTACGACATGCGAGGTGATTCGCGCCTCGAGCAGACGACGACCGTCAGAGTCCATGTTGGTGAACGGTTCGTCCAATAACCACGCCGGGCGCCCTGAGACGAGGATGCGCGCCAGCCCCGCCCGACGTCGCTGACCGGCCGACAGGTGACGCGCCTCCAGATCCGCACAGCGGCTCAGGCTCAGCAGTTCGAGCAACCGGGATTCGTCGGCAGCATCCCCAACCAGCCGACGATAGAAGCGCAGGTTCTGCCTCACTGTCAGGTCCGCTTTCAGGGCCGACTGGTGACCTCCGTATGCGACCAGGCGGCGGCAAGTCAGCGGATCGTCGCGTCCCTCCCAGAGGACCTGGCCCGACTCGGGGCGCGTCAGTCCGCACAACACCCGCAACAGCGTGGTTTTGCCAACTCCATTGGGTCCGCGGACGAGCAACACCGATCCTGCGGGCACGTGCAGCGACAGGCGATCGAACAAGCAGGTTTCGCCCCGCCAGAGCGTCAGATTCCTAGCCTCCAGCATCGCCTGTGCCCGCCCTTTGCGTGACATGCTGTGCCATCCGGATGTTCTCGCCGGCGCCTTAAAGACCTGCCGGGCTCCGGGCCCGGCGCCCCCACCTCACGCCTCAGTACACTGCTTCCCTTTACAGGAGAGACAGCCGCTCCTAGACTTCCGCCAAACAGCGAATTCGTCGAATTTGCGGCCGACCGGCGCCTGCCCGTTAACCGGGCCAACAAGACCGAGGAGCGTTCGCCCTGTCCATGCCAAACCAGAACCGCAATGCTTCTTTTGGTGCAAGCGACACTGGTCGGGAGTCGGCGCGAATTGTAGAGGCGGCAGCCTACCTCGACCAGTGCTGGCGTAGCAGGTCGCGCTTCGCCATCATGATCGGGCAACAGAATTCTGCGCTTTCACGCGCATTGCGCCATTTCACGGACAACCTGCCTGAGACGGCCCGGCTTGCCCGAACGCCGGCACCGACCGACAGCGGTCACTCCTTTCTGGAGTCCGCGCTGGCGCAGTTCGGGTTCGACCCGTTCGATGCCACCGCCGATGACCTCCTGCGGTTGCTGACAGTCGTCCTGCGGCAGGACGCGGCTCGATCCGGCACTTCCATCATTATCGTGGAGGACGCCCATCTGTTCGGCCCACGGGTGTGGGAAACCATTCGGGAACTGGCCAGAAATGCAGATGAACGGAATTCGACTCTCCTGTTCATTTTGAGCGGCTCGACCGCGCTCCATCGCATCCTCGATTCGAGCGGCATGTCTGGCGTAGCCGGCATGACGCGGGTCCGTTTCGACCTCGACTCCGAGCGCGGCGACGCTGGCAGTAGCGAAGGGCGTTTGCAGGGTCAAGCCGATCGGGGCGTGTCTCTCCTCGTATCGCGCGACCAACAAACCATGGCCAGGTTCACTCTCGCGCATGACCGCTTGCTTATCGGCCGCGGTGAGCACAGTGACCTGCGCCTCTCCAGCCGCTTCGTGAGCAGGCAGCACGCATTGTTGTTGCGAAACACTGATGGGGACTGGCTGATCGACCTGAAGAGCACCAATGGCACGATCGTGAACTCTGCTCTCATCGAGCGCCACCGGTTGCAGGCCGGCGACATTATCAGCATCGGAAACTTCCGGCTGCGGTACGAAGACGCCGCCGGGAGCCAGCCGGGCCCCGTGATTCCGATGGCTGATCCGGACCTGCTGACCGAGACCGTTGTGATGAGGTCGCTCAAAGCCCTGCGCGAACCCGTCACCGACGATGCGCGTCGCCATTCCAGGGAGGCCGGCGATAAGTCTTCGGCCGCTTGATCTCGCCCCGAAGCATTGCAGCCGGCCTGCATCAAGCACCGTCCTCGGCGACCACATCCAGGAGATTCGGACATGGAGCGTAAGAATCACCTAACCGCGTTCCTGCTTTTTGTGACGATGCTCGGCTGCAGCAGCCAGGTCTTCGCTGCGGATGATCCCTCCCCGGCCGCAGCGGACTCGCCGCTTGCCGGGATGATGTTCATGCACCCACGCGCGGACGGGCATGGCTGCCCAGCGGTGAATGGCAACGATGAACCCGGGCTCGATTGCCGGTCGGACGACTGGGGCTCGCGCCTTGCAGCGCTCAACATCACTGCAGAGCAGAAGGCCGCAATTCAGCAGATCGTGCAGTCTTACCGCGATCGGGGGCTTGCCCTCGTCCAGGCCGCCGCACGCGTGCGCGCGCAATGGATGGATGTCACACCCGACGACCCCGGCTTCACGCTGGCCACCGACGAGGCCGCAGATGCTGCCGCTGGCGTGGCCGCCAATGGAGTCAGGCTCACCAGCAGCATGCGGGCGGAGATCCATGCGATTCTCACGGCCGAACAGCGCCAGCAACTGAGCGACGAAATCGGCGCACAGCGCCAGCGCTGGGCGGACTGGCGCACGCGCCATCAACCGGCTCAATAGCGCCGCTTGCCGGTGCCTGCTATTGAAAACGACACTCATCGCGTACCGCGACCGCTGATCGACGCGTTGCTCCAGCGCGGCACGTTCGGCCGCCCGGATCGTTCCGAGGTCATTGAAACCCACATTTCCTGGGTGATTCTGACCGACACGCTTGCTTACAAGATCAAGAAGCCGGTCAAGCCCGGGTTTCTGGACTTTTCGACGCTCGAACTGCGCCGACGCGCCTGCATGGAGGAGTTGCGTGTCAACCGGCGCCTCATGCCGGAGTACTACCTCGATGTGATCGCGATCTACGGCAGCGTGGAGGAGCCCGTCCTCGAACCGGATGGCCCAATTGTTGAGTATGCCGTCCTGATGCGGCGCTTCCCGCCCGGGGCCGTACTGTCAGAGGCAACGGCCCCGCAAATCGCCGACCACGAGTTAGACGCTCTCGCCGAGCTCATCGGCCAGTTTCATCGTGGCCTCCCACCGGCACCGGCAGGTGACCCGCGCAACACTCCAGAGAAGATTCGTGAGCCAGTCGATTCAAGCCTCGCACAGCTGCGAGAGCTGCTGCGGCACGATTCGGACAGGTCGCTGCTCCAGCCTGTGCACCACTTCATCGACCAGGAGTTCGAGCGCACCACGGCACTCATGCGCCAGCGACAGGCGGCCGGTTTCATACGGGAGTGCCATGGTGACCTGCACCTTGGCAACCTCGCCCGCATTGGCGGCCGAATCGTGCCGTTCGACGCACTGGAATTCGACCCGGCGCTGCGCTGGATCGATGTGCTGAACGAAGTGGCCTTTCTCGTCATGGACCTGGAGATGCACGGCAAGCATCACGCTGGCTTCAGGTTTCTGAACCGGTATCTGGACCTCACCGGCGATCATGCGGGTCTGCCGGTCGTCCCGTTCTATCTGGCCTATCGCGCCATCGTCCGGGCGAAAGTTGCGGCCCTCAGCCCGGACCGATGTCCTGCCGAGCGACAACTCAGCATCCGACGTCTGCTGCAATATGCAGCGGATCCTCGCACAGGCAGCGGTCCGCTGCTGGTCCTGATGTGCGGAATCAGTGGCTCCGGGAAGAGTTACCTCGCAACGCGACTGGCTCTGGCATTACCCGCCATCCATGTGCGTTCGGATGTCGAGCGCAAGCGACTGTTCGGTCTCGACGCACGAGCCCGCACGGCTTCTGGTGTTGCACAAGGCATCTATGCGCCGGGCGCCTCCGCGCGAACCTACGCCCAGTTGAACGAACTGGCCGCAGCGGTTATCGAAAGCCGCCTGCCGGTGATCGTCGATGCCACCAATCTGCGCCATGAGCAGCGTGAGCCGTTCCTGCAGTTGGCCCGCGAAACCGGCTGCCCGTCCGCCATCCTCGTCTGCCATTGCGACCCGGCGTTGATCGATTCGCGCGTGAAGCAGCGCCAGAACGACGCCCACGACCCGTCGGAAGCGAGCCAAACCGTCGTACGCCGGCAACGGCCGGGATTTGAGCCGCCCGATGCCGCGGCAGCAACGCGGGTGATCGAGATCGATACGGGCCAACCACAGTCGCTTGACGAACTCGCCGTTCGCCTCCGCGCACTGCTCCCTCGCCCCACGCCGTGAATCCGGTTGGCTTGGGCTGGTTGGGGAAAGGGCCGTTACCCATGCAAGCCTGAAGCGGTTTCGGCCGTTGTCACATAACGCCTTTCCACCGCCCGTCATCGTGTCGCTGCGGCAAGGAAACCGTGCGCGAGTCAAATTGACTGACTGGCACCCTATGCTAGAGTGCCGGCGTCAAGATCGAACGCAAAGCACGGATTGGCTGGCGCCAGCCCGATTGACTCGAATCGGGACGGCATCTACTTAGAGGCGCCTGCCGGACCATGCGCGTCCCGGAGCTGGAATGAAACGACGCGCCATCATCCTGTGGCTGCTTAATCTGCTGGTGCTGATCGGTGCCGCGGATGTCGCTGCAGCGCCATCCTGCGTCAATGATCTGCTCAATGGCGAACGCGACGTAACCACCACCGTCGATGTGCTGGCAAACGACACCGGGCTGGACCTGCCGCCCATCACGGTTACCATCGTCCAGCCGCCGTCCCAGGGCAGTGCCGCGGTCACGCCGGGCAATGCGATTGCCTTCACGCCACCCGCCGCAACCGGTGGAGCATTCACGATCGGCTACCAGGTCAGCGACGGCGCCAGCCTGACAGCCGAATGCACCGCGACAATCCTGGTCAACGACTTTCCCGTAGCGGTCGATGATCAGTTCGACGTGCCGATGTCCACGCCCTGGGCGCTGGCTGTCAGGCTCAACGACCAGAATCTCACCGATACGCCGATCAATATCGAGATTACCCGGCAACCTGACCACGGTGCCGTCGAGGTTGTGTTCAACCCGAGCAGCGGCTTTCCATTCATCGGTTACACCCCCAACACGGGCTATGCGGGTCCGGATTCGCTCGATTACCGCATTGTCGACTGCAACAGCGTGCTGGATGTTGGCGCAGATGGTTTCTGCACCAGTCCGCGTGATCCCAGCAACGTCGCCACGGTGACCATCAACGTCGTGAGCATTCCCATCGCGGGTGATGACGGCATCCCCTTCCCCATTCCGTTTCGAACCATCCGGAATCAGCCCATCACGATCGATGTGCTCGCGAATGACGAAGGGCTCGTCGACACGCCGATCACCGTCCGCATTGCCGAGGATGCCGAGGGCAATCCGCTGGTATTCAATGGGACAGCAGTCGTCAACTCAGATAATACGGTGACATTCACACCGAACCCGGATTTTGTCGGCCGGAATCCATCGCCCGGGGTGCTGCCCATCAAGGACGCCGTTGGCAGTTTTCAGCCTAATGAACTGGTCATCATCAGTGATCCGCGCGGTGACGCGACTGCGCTGATTGACAGCATCCTCGCCGACCGTCTGCTGATCGAGTTCTCTGATGTGTTTTTGACTCCGCTGACCATTACGGCCGGCAGCACAGTGACGGGCCTGTTTTCTGGCGCAACGGCCGTGGTCACCGACGGGTATGTGCCGGCCTGTCCGAACATCAACTGCATGCCGACCGACACCGGCTTCCTGTATCAGCTGGTAGATGGCGATGGGCAACCGGATGAGGTCGTCGGTGACGCTGCGGACCAGGATGACTCCCAGGGTGCCGTTGCCGTTGACGTCTTTCCGGGACGCACCACCGATACCGGCGGCTCCTCTCTCGGATGGGAACTGTTCGCCCTGCTTGCGGCCGCAGTCTTGCGTCCGCGGTGGACTGCCCGGGGCCGGAATCGAACCGGCACGATCCTTTAGGGATCAGCGGATTTTAAGTCCGCAGCGTCTACCAGTTCCGCCACCCGGGCCCGGCTCCATTTCGATTGGAGGCTAGGGTCGGAATCGAACCGGCGTACACGGCTTTGCAGGCCGCTGCATGACCACTCTGCCACCTAGCCCAGGGGTGTAAATTGCGCGGCGACTGTATCACAGGCAACTTCTGCGACACGCCCAGATTGCCCACGATCCCCTGCGCGGGCCCGTGCTGGGCACTGACCGCGGAAACCATCGGGAGAAACTGGAGCGGGAAACCGGGCTCGAACCGGCGACCTATACCTTGGCAAGGTATCGCTCTACCAACTGAGCTATTCCCGCCTCGCAAGAGCCGTATATGGTATCGGGGCACTCCGGTCTGTCAAGAAATCCGTTCACGTTCCCGTAACCGCGGCCACGCTGCTCGCAGGTACCCGACCATCGACCACAGAGTGATGCCGGCAGCAACGATCAACAGGGCCAGACCGACGTCGTAGATCGGCACCCCCAGCACGGGCCGGGTGTACAGCATGCAGCCGAGCCCGATCATCTGCATCGTAGTCTTCGCCTTGCCAATCCCGGACACGGCGACATGGCTGCGCGCGCCCAGTTCCGCCATCCACTCACGCAGTGCGGAGACGGTTATCTCCCTGCCAATGATGATGGCTGCCACGAGAGCGATTGAGACTCGCGGATCCGCCTGCAGGATCAGGACCAGGGCAACCGCCACCATGAGCTTGTCGGCGACAGGATCGAGAAATGCACCGAACTGCGATGTCTGGCCGAGTCGGCGAGCCATGTAACCGTCCAGCCAGTCTGTAACGCAGGCCAGCGCAAAGATCATGGCGGCCCCGGGGCGACTCCACTCGCCTGGGAGGTAAAAGACGACCACGACTGCCGGAATCGCTGCGATGCGCAGCCAGGTCAGCATGTTGGCGACGTTGAAGTCCGGATACATAAGGCAGGAATGCGACGGGGGTCCCAATCGATCTCAGGCTGGTTATTCTAACGCCGAGTGGCGTTGCGTTCGTGTTTCAGGCCTCCGGTTCGGAAACTGTTCCGTCGTGAAACTGACCGTAGATTCGTTCGGCGAGTTTACGACTGATCCCGCTGGCTCGCTCCAGGTCGGCTATGCCTGCACGACTGATGCCCTGCAAACCGCCGAAGTGCTGCAGGAGTTCTTTGCGGCGGCGCGGACCCAGGCCCGGAATGCCCTCGAGTACCGATCCGACCCTGGCCCTGCCGCGGCGCTGGCGATGGCCAGCAATGGCAAAGCGGTGTGCCTCATCACGCAATTGCTCGATCAGCCGCTGCGCAGGAGACTCGGATGGCAGAATCAGCGCGCGTGCGCTACCGGGTTTGTACAGGCGCTCATGGCCAGGCCGCCTCCCCGCCCCCTTCGCCACTGCGACCGCCGGCAGCCCCGGCAGCCCAAGTTCCTCCAGAACCTCTGTTACCCGAGCCAATTGCCCCCGTCCACCATCGACCAATAGCAGGTCAGCGAGGCGCGCTTCGCCAGCCACGGCGCGCATGTATCGCCGTCGAACCGCCTGGGCAATCGCACCGTAGTCGTCACCGGGCGCGACACCGCGAATATTGAAACGCCGATACTCGGATTTCTGTGGTCCGGTCGCCTTGAACACGATGCACGCCGCGACCGTCTGGAAACCCTGCGTATGGCTGATATCGAAGCACTCGATCCGTTCGGGCGAGTTCTCCAGCCCGAGAGCCTCGCCGAGTTGCCGGAACTGCTCCACCATCGTCACAGCTGCGCAAGCCCGTGCGACTGCTCCCTGCTGCGCGTTCATGAGGGCCATTTCCAGCCAGCGCCGGCGCGTTCCGCGGATCCGCTGCCGTATCGCGACAGGATGCCTCGCCACGGCGGCAAGGCCCTGCTCCAGGGCGGTCGCGCCTTCGACCGGCTCGCCGAGGAGGATCTCCCGCGGGGCTGCGTGTTCGAGGTAATGCTGCAACAGGAATGCCCGAAGAATCTCCGGCACGCCTGTCGCGGCCGCAACCAGCGGGTGAAAGGTCCGGCAGCCAAGCACACGGCCGCCGCGAATCATCACCAAGGCAATGCAACACTGCCCGTCCTTCTGTGCCACTGCGATCGCGTCGGTGTCGGCTGTTGCATCCGAGGCGATGATTTGCTGTTCCTGCAGGACACGAATATCGGCAATCTGGTCACGATAGCGGGCTGCCCGCTCGAACTCCATCGCCTGCGAACAGCGCTCCATGCGCGCGGCCAGCTCGGCCACCACTTCGTCGTCGCGCCCCTCGATGAACCGGATCGCGTCATCCACATCACGACGATATTCGTCGGCGTTCACCAGCCTGACGCAGGGGGCCGAACAGCGCCCGATCTGGTGCTGGAGGCATGGTCGGCTGCGATTGGCAAAGAACGTATCGGTACAGTCACGCACGCGAAACAGTTTTTGAAGCTGCTGCAGCACCTGCCGGACTGCGCCGGCGTTCGGAAACGGCCCGATGAAGCGTCCGGGCGCGTTGCGCGAGCCGCGGTGAAACTCGAATCGCGGGAAAGGCTGTTCGGTAGACACACGAATATAGGGATAGCTCTTGTCATCCCGGAGTACGACATTGAACTTTGGCCGGTGCTGCTTGATCAGGTTGTACTCGAGCAGGAGCGCGTCCTGCTCCGTTGCCGTGACGGTCACCTCGATGCGCGCAAGCGCCGTGAGCATCACCTGCGTCTTTGCATCCAGCGCCTTTCTCCCGAAGTAGCTGCCGACGCGACGGCGCAGATTGCGAGCCTTGCCGACGTATATCAGGCGGCCTTTCGCATCGAGCATGCGATAGACGCCCGGGCGGCTCGTAAGCGTTCTGACGAAGTCGCGTACATCGAAATCCGGCGTCATCTCAGGCTGCATCCGGGGCATCGAGCAGGTTCTGTGCAAGCGCAAACACTTCGTCGAACATTCGCCGGGTCAGTCGGCCGGTCTGGGTGTTGTAACGGCTGCAATGGTAGCTATCCACCAGACGCATGCCCCGCGCGATCTCGTGAACCCGGCCGTGTCCGAACGGGTGGCGCGCCAGCCGTTGCCCGACCGCCCGCAGCACCGCTCCGTGTGCAATTCCACCGAGGGCGAGCACCACCGCACCGTCGGCGAGTGCACTGATCTCCTGGACCAGGTAGCCATTACAGGTTCTGACCTCCGCCGAGGTGGGCTTGTTCTGCGGCGGAACGCAGCGAACTGCATTGGTGATACGGCATCCGCTCAGGATCAATCCGTCCTGCGCCCCTTCGCTGGTTGGCCGGTCAGCAAAGCCGAATCTGAACAGCGTCTCGTACAGCAGCACGCCGGCGAAATCCCCGGTGAAAGGCCGCCCCGTAGCATTTGCGCCATGCAGGCCGGGCGCGAGCCCGACAATAAGCAATGAAGCGCTCGGATCGCCGAAGGACGGCACCGGGCGTGAAAAATAGTTCGGGTACTGCTGGCCGATGTCTTTGAGGAACCTGGCAAGGCGGGCGCATTTGCGACAGTCGCTGGTAAATCCGCCGGCGGGTCCGCCTCTCTGCTCAGAATCCACGACTGCCACGGTCGGCGATCCGCATGGCAACCTCCATGGCCTGCTCATAATTCAGGCGTGGGTCGACCTGGCTGCGGTAGGCCCGGTGAAGGTCAGCCTCGCCGAGGCCGCGCGCCCCGCCCACGCATTCGGTTACGTGTTCGCCGGTGAGTTCGAGGTGCACGCCGCCGAGATGGGTGCCATTTTCCTGGTGAATGCGGAATGCCTCCTCGAGCTCCCTCAGGATGCGATCGAATCGCCGCGTCTTGATGCCGGATTTCAGGACTTCGGTGTTACCGTGCATGGGGTCGCACATCCAGAGCACCGTCGCACCTTCCGCCTTGACGACACCGATGAACTCCTGAAGTTTGCCTTCGATACGGTCGGCTCCAAGTCGGTGAATCAGTGTCAATCGACCCGGCTGGTTGTCCGGATTCAGCTTCCGGAGCAACTCGATCAGGGTATGGGCCGTCGTGGATGGGCCGATTTTCACACCCAGCGGATTCGCGATGCCGCGGAAGTACTCGACGTGTGCGCCGTCCGGAACTGCCGTACGGGCACCAATCCACGGGCAATGTGTCGTCAGGTTGTACCAGGCGCCCCGGTGCGGCAGGAGGCGTGTCTGCGCCTGTTCGTAGTAGAGGTTCAATCCCTCATGGGACGTGTAGAAATCGACACGTCGGGCCTCATGGATCTTGTTGCCGGTGATCGACTCGAAGAAGTCGAGTCCATCCGCTACACGCCGAACCATCTCGTGGTAGCGATCGGCCATGGGCGAATGGCGCACGAAAGCCAGATCCCAGTTCTCCGGGTGATGCAGGTCAGCGAACCCGCCATCGATCAGCGAACGAACAAAGTTGAGAGTGAGGGCGGCCCGCTCATAGCCCCGGAGCATCAACTCCGGCTCAGGTTCCCGATCGGTCGCAGTGAACGAGTTGCGGTTGACGAGATCGCCCCGGTAGCTCGGCAGCGAGACGCCTTCACGGGTCTCGATATCATCACTGCGCGGCTTGGCGTATTGGCCGGCCATGCGTCCGAGTCGCACGACTGGTCGCTTCAGCCCGGCCACGATGACCACGCTCATCTGCAGCAGGATCTTGAGTTTCTGCACTATGTTCTCGGACGTGCAGTCCTCGAATGTCTCGGCACAATCGCCGCCCTGCAGGACAAAGGCCCGGCCTTGCTGGGCGGCAGCGATTTTCCCCCGCAACGCTTCGACCTCCCAGCTGGTCACGATGGGCGGAAGCCGTCCGAGGCGTGCAATGACGTCGTTCAGACGATGCGGGTCGTGATAGCGTGGCAGCTGGCTCGCCGGTTTTGCCTGCCAGCTGTCCGGCGTCCAGGGGCTGGAAGGGATTTCTGTGGTCATGGTGCGCGTTATTCTAGCGTCTGATACGGTGATCGGACGCTTCTGTCCGGTAATGCGGGCGGGACAACATGTGGCCGATTGAGGCAAGATCTTTCTGGTTGCGGTGGCCGGTGGCATTGCTGTGCCTCGGACCGACGCTTCTGGCGGCCGATGAATCCGCCCGAACTCCCCCGCCACCGGCACCCGGCATTGCCGTTCAGCTGGAGATTCGTGGAGCGATCGGTCCCGCCACCAGCGACTACGTGCAGCGCGGACTGAAGCAGGCGCAGGAGGCAGGCGCCCGCCTGGTCATCCTCGAAATGGATACGCCGGGCGGCCTCGATGCAGCGACGCGCGACATCAACAAGGCGATCATTGCGTCAGCGGTTCCGGTCGCGGCTTTTGTCTCTCCAGCGGGTTCGCGCGCCGCAAGTGCCGGTACCTATATTCTTTACGCCAGTCACATCGCCGCCATGGCACCGGCGACCAATCTGGGGGCGGCCACCCCGGTGCCGATCGGCGGTGGCGAAACGCAACCCGCACCGCCACCGACACATGAGCCCCCGATCGCCGGCAAGGACCAGCATGCGCCGACGGAACCATCACCGGACCCTGGCGGAAGCGCCATGGAACGCAAGACGGTGAATGACGCGTCCGCCTACATTCGCGGACTGGCCGAAATCCGGGGTCGCAATGCCGACTGGGCGGAAAGCGCCGTCCGTGCGGCGGTCAGCCTCACGGCAAACGAAGCGGTCAGCAGAAATGTCGTCGATTTCATTGCTGCCGACGTACCCGCGCTGCTCGCGACCGCAGATGGGCGTACTGTTCGGGTGCAGAACCACGAGGTGAAGCTTGCCACCGCAGGGCTCGTGGTCGAGCGTTATGAGCCAGACTGGCGGACGAACCTGCTGGCGACCATCACCAATCCGAACGTGGCTTACTTCCTGCTGCTGATCGGCATCTACGGCCTGATATTCGAGGGCTACAACCCCGGTGCCATCCTGCCAGGAGTCGTGGGCGCAATCTCCCTGTTGCTGGCACTTTTTGCCTTCCAGGTGCTGCCGGTCAACTATGCCGGACTCGGCCTGATTCTGCTCGGCGTAATCCTGTTGATTGCTGAAGTGTTCGTTCCGAGTTTTGGCGCACTCGGCATAGGTGGTGTCGTTGCGTTCGTCGTCGGTTCGATTCTCCTTTTTGACACCGATATTCCCGGGTTTTCCCTGTCCCGTACGCTGATTGGTGGAGTCGGATTCACGGCAGCCCTGGCACTGCTCGGCATGATTTATCTGCTGATCCGCATGCGGCGCAGCCCGGTGGTCACCGGTCGCGAAAACATGATTGGCCAGGTCGCGGAAGCGCTGGAAGATTTCGAGTCGCAGGGTGCGGTCTTCGTGCACGGCGAACGCTGGAAGGCGAGAACCATGGTTCCTGTCAGGCGGGGCGACCGGGTGCGGATTGCCGGCATCGCGGGGCTCACGCTCGACGTGACGCCAGAGAGAATGTCCGACTAGCCGCCCAGGCATGTCACCACCGGGAGAGAAGTCGAAATGCCCATTCTGATAATGATTGTCGCTGCCGCTTCGCTGATGTTGCTCCTGAGCAGCATCAAGATCCTGAAGGAGTACGAACGCGGCGTGACCTTTACTCTTGGACGGTTCACCAGCATCAAGGGACCAGGAGTCATCGTCGTCATACCCGGGCTCCAGCAGAT
The DNA here is from genome assembly GCA_011526045.1 of Nevskiales bacterium. Classification (GTDB taxonomy): domain Bacteria; phylum Pseudomonadota; class Gammaproteobacteria; order Steroidobacterales; genus QUBU01. The sequence goes on from WYBE01000049.1 coordinate 166,189, forward strand.
CGTGCGCGTGGATCTGCGCGTCATTGTCCTCGACGTACCGAGCCAGGATGTGATTTCCCGCGACAACGTTTCGGTCAAGGTCAATGCGGTGATCTATTTCCGTATCGTCGACCCGGAAAAAGCGGTCATACAGGTCGCCAACGTCTTTGAAGCCACCAGCCAACTGGCGCAGACGACTCTGCGCTCCGTGCTCGGCCAGCACGAGCTCGACGAGATGCTTGCCGAACGCGACAAGATGAACGCCGACATTCAGGAGATTCTCGATCGCCAGACCGACGCCTGGGGCATCAAGGTTTCCAATGTCGAGATCAAGCATATCGATCTCAACGAGATCATGGTACGCGCCATCGCCGCACAGGCCGAAGCCGAGCGCGCACGGCGCGCCAAGGTCATTCACGCCGAGGGCGAGAAGCAGGCGTCAGAGATGTTGGCACAGGCGGCGCGAATGCTTGCCTCGGAAAAACAGGCACTGCAATTGCGCTACCTGCAGACCTTGACGGAAATCGCCAAGGATCGGACCAATACCATTGTGTTCCCGGTGCCGCTCGATATCGTTGAAGCCCTCATGACGAGGACGGGCCGCAAGGAACCCTGAGACAGCACGGGAGTCGCCGCGCGGACTGAAGCATCAGCCCGCTTTCTTGGCGTCAATCCATAAAGCATCGAGATCCGCCGACGTGAGTTCCTGCCATTTCCGCCCGGAATCGCGAACCCGTTGCTCGACCATCCCGAAGCGACGCTCGAACTTTCGATTCGCCAGGCGCAGGGCTTCTTCCGGGTCCAGGTCGAGGTGACGGGCAAGGTTGGCCGTGGTGAATAGCAGGTCGCCGACCTCTTCCCGCATCCCGGTCGCGTCGCCGGCTTGCGTGCTGGCCTCGAGTTCGGCCATTTCCTCACGAAGCTTAGTCGTCACCCCGCGTGCATCGTCCCAGTCGAAACCGACCGCAGCCGCGCGACGGCCGAGCTTGGCCGCGCGGGCAAGCGCTGGTAAAGCTGCCGCTACACCGTCGAGAACGTGACGGCGACGGGAGGTACCGCTGCGTTCGATGGCCTTGACTGACTCCCAGGCCGTTCGCTGCTCGGCGGCGCTCTCGATGCGCTCATCGCCGAATACATGCGGATGACGCCGCACCAGTTTTCCGACGATGCTCTCGACCACGTCGTCAAAGGTGAACGCACCGCGCTCCTCGGCGAGGCGGGCGTGAAAGACTACCTGCAAGAGCAGATCACCGAGTTCGTCTCGAAGATCAGCCAGATTCCCCCGATCGATCGCATCGGCTACCTCGTAGGCCTCCTCGATGGTGTACGGGGCAATGCTGGTGAAGTCCTGCTCACGATCCCAGGGGCAGCCACGGACTGGATCACGAAGCCGGGACATGACTTCCAGTAATTTATCAATAGTGTTCATATCACATTGTTTATCCGATTATTCTAGCTAGCGACTGTATGATTGCAGCGGTAGCGCCCCAGATCCGCCGGGATTCGTACCAATACTCGATCACCGGCACCGTGATCTCCCCGAGCTGGCGCGAAGCGTGCCTGGCGCTGCCCGGCTCCAGGAAGAAAACCAAAGGTATTTCGAGCACCTCAGCGACCTCGCGGGGATCGGGCCGCAGCGATGCATTGCCGGACATGAAGCCGACTACCGGGGTAACGGCGTAACCGGTGATCACCGGCTGAGTCGGCAGGTATCCGGCCACCTCGATCAGGTCAGCGGATACGCCCAGTTCTTCGTGCGTTTCCCGCAAGGCGCATTCCAGAGCGCCCACATCTTCGGCATCGACCCTGCCGCCGGGAAAACTGATCTGACCGGGATGGACCCGGAGCTGTGCCGTACGCCGGGTCAGAAGCAGCATCAGGTTCGCGTCACGCTCTACGAGCGGCACCAGTACAGCCGCAGGAACCAGCGGTTGTGAAAAGATCTCGCGAGCCAGCGCCGATGGCAGTTTCGCCCGGGCGTCGCATTCGGCATTCGCCGCTGGCCGCGTATTCCGCAGGCATTCGGTGATTCGCCCCCTCGTCACCACTCCGGCACCGGCGGCATCAGCCCTTGATGCCGCCCTTGGTGAGTTCCATGGCGTCGAGCAGGCGATCGATCTCGGCTTCGGTAAGGTCCGTATTCTCACGTGCCACATCGCGGATCGGCCGTCCTTCCGCGTATGCCTGTTTGGCAATGGCTGCGCCTTTCTCGTAGCCGATCACCGGATTCATCGCGGTCACCAGGATCGGGTTGCGATCGAGCGCCTCATCGAGTTTGTCCCGGTTGACCTTGAAGCCGACGATTGCCTTGTCTGCAAGGACGCGGCAGGCGGCCGACAACAGGCTCGCACTCTGCAGCAGATTGAAGGCGACCAGCGGCAACATGACATTGAGCTGGAAACTGCCCGATTGGCCCGCTACACCGACCGTGGTGTCGTTGCCCATGACCTGGGCCGCCACCATCGCGACCGCCTCCGGAATGACTGGATTGACCTTGCCCGGCATGATGCTGCTGCCGGGCTGCAAGGCCGGCAACTGTATCTCCCCGAGGCCGGCCAGCGGTCCACTATTCATCCAGCGAAGATCATTCGCGATCTTCATCAGTGAAACCGCTACGACGCGCATCTGGCCCGACACCTCCACTGCGGTGTCCTGCGAGCTCATGGCTTCGAAGTAATTCTGCGCGGGCGAGAATCTGAGCCCGGTCTGCTCGCTCAGCAGGACTGCGACTTTGGTGCCGAACTTTGGATGCGCGTTGATGCCCGTGCCCACCGCCGTGCCCCCCTGCGCCAGGCGCCCGAGGCGCGGCAGGCATTCCTGCAACCGATCCCGGCCGTGCGCAATCTGCGTGGCCCATCCTGACAGTTCCTGGCCAAGGCGCACCGGCATGGCGTCCATCAGGTGCGTGCGCCCGGTTTTCACGATCTGGTCGGTTTCGTGAGCTTTCGCTTCCAGTGCCTCCTGCAGATGCGCGAGCGCGGGCAGAAGATCCTCGGCAACGGCCAGAGCTGCACTCACATGGATGGCGGTAGGAATCACATCGTTACTGCTTTGCCCCATGTTGACGTCGTCATTGGGGTGAACCTTGATGGATCCGCGGTTGTTGGCGATATGCGCAATGACCTCGTTGGCGTTCATGTTCGAGCTGGTGCCCGATCCGGTCTGAAAAACGTCCACCGGGAACTGCCCGTCATGGTCGCCCCTGGCTACCTCGAGGGCTGCCGCCTGGATCACCCGCGCCTTCGACGTCGGCAGCAAGCCGAGTTCGCCATTGGCGCCGGCCGCCGCCCACTTGATGAGCCCCAATGCGCGGATAAAGCCGCGCGGCATCCGCAGGCCACTGATCGGAAAGTTGTCCGCAGCCCGCTGGGTCTGTGCGCCCCAGAGCGCATGCTCCGGCACCCGCAGCTCGCCCATGCTGTCACGTTCGACGCGAAACCCCTGCTCTGCCATCTCCTGCTCCTGCGATACCGCCGCCCCGCCCGCGGGCCGTCGGTATCTGGCCTTGGTGTATGATTCGGGCCGCAAAGTATAGGACCTTTTCGGGACAGGCACGCATGGACGAGCAGCAGGCGCTCACCGCGATCTCCCCTCTGGACGGTCGTTACGCCGCCAGGACCGATGCCTACCGAGAGCTCTTCAGCGAGCAGGGTCTGATCCGGCGCCGGGTGCTCGTCGAAGTACGCTGGCTGCAGTTCCTGGCCAAGCGCGCAGAGATCACCGGGTTCCCGTCGGTATCGCCTGTGGTTCACGACTGGCTCGATCGATTGGCCAGTTCTTTCGGCTACCAGGAGGCCAGCAGGGTCAAGGCACTCGAGAAGACGACGAATCACGACGTCAAGGCCGTCGAGTATTTCATCGCCGAGCAGCTTGCGGAGGGATCTGAATTGTCCAGGCTGCGACCGTTCGTGCATTTCGGCTGCACCTCGGAAGACATCAACAATGTGGCCTACGCGCTGGTCCTGCGGAGTGCGCGCGAGGAACACGTGACGCCGGCGCTGCGTGGTGTACTCACCAGACTGCGCAGCCTGGTACGGTCAACCGCATCGCTGCCCATGATGTCGCGCACCCACGGCCAGGCGGCCAGCCCCACCACCCTCGGCAAGGAAGTCGCGAACGTTGTCTGGAGACTCGATCGCCAGCTGGCCACCCTGGAGTCGGTGCCGGTCATGGCCAAGTTCAATGGCGCAGTGGGCAACTTCAACGCGCACACGATTGCCTGCCCAGACGTCGACTGGTTCGCGCTCTCGCGCGACTTCCTGACCTCGCTAGGCCTGGAGTGCAATCCCTTCACGACGCAGATCGAACCGCATGACTGGATGGCGGAGTACTTCGATGCGATGGCCAGAATCAATACCGTGCTGCTCGATGCAGCGCAGGATTTCTGGAGCTACATCTCGGTCGGCTACTTCAGGCAACGCAAGCGGGCAGCGGAGGTCGGATCCTCCACCATGCCCCACAAGGTCAACCCGATTGACTTCGAGAACGCCGAGGGCAATCTTGGCGTCGCCAACGCCCTGCTCCGGCATTTTTCCGCGAAGCTTCCAGTCTCACGCCTGCAGCGCGATCTCTCCGACTCGACTGTTTTGCGCAATGTTGGAGTAGCCGTTAGCCACAGCCTCGTGGCTTACCAGTCTATGGTGGCAGGGATCGAGAAACTCGACCCGGACCCGGCACAGATGCTCGCGGATCTCGACAACAACTGGGAAATTCTCGGTGAAGCGGTGCAGATGGTCCTGCGGCGTCACGGCAGCAGCGACGCCTACGAGCAGTTGAAGGCATTGACGCGCGGTCGACGTCTGGCGGCCGAGGATCTTCGCACCTTCATCAGCGGGCTCGATTTGCCCCGCGCGGCCAAGGACAGTCTGTTGAAGCTGTCACCCGGGACTTACACCGGTCTGGCCGCGCATCTCGCCGGCACGCTGGAGCAGCATCTCCGGAGGCCCTGACCCGGTCGTTCCAGGTGACCTCCACCGGCCAAAGCGTGACGCACGCCTCAATCCCGGCCCCCAGTCACGCCTAGAATCCTGCGCTAGGGCAACCGCGGGCGAGCGACCCGCTTCCGCCATCCTGCAGAGATTCAAGGAGTCGCCTCATCAGTCGGCGGCCGGACACTGTGCCACGCCGGCACGTGAACACGCTGACAGCGGACTGGGGAATGCCACCTCATGCCGCGCACAGAACAAGACATTCATCATATGCACGCGGAGCGCACAAACGGCCGGAGGTGGATTCTGACGTCGCAGGAAGAAGCCCGCGACGCCGTAATCGCGATTGCTTCGACCGCGAAACGCTCGCTCGCGATTCTCACGCCAGACCTGGAACCGGGCATCTACGACGACAACGGCTTTCTCGATGTCGCCAAACGGCTAGTGCTCTCGAAGCGCTATGCGAAGATCCGCGTGCTGGTCATCGACCCGGCGAAAGCCATCAGGAATGGCAACCGGTTCGTCGGCGTCGCGCGCCGACTCAATACGTACATTGACCTCCGCAATGCCCATTCCGACTTCAGGAACCATCGGGAAGCCTTTCTCATTGCTGATGACCATGCGCTGGTCTACCGCGTGGACGCAGCCCGCTGGGAGGGCATAGCCGACAGCTACGACCCGGTCGTGACACGTCGCTACCTTGAGTTCTTCGACAATATCTGGAATGTTTCCGAGCCGGGGCCCGAGTTCCGCGAAGTGCGACTCTGATAGGACACCGGCACGAAACCTCCAGAACCTATCGCAAAACTGCTGCGCAGACGTGATCCGCAGCCGGGCGGTGCTCGGCCGCCCGAGGCGGTCCAGCCCGTCGCTCCCGCGGCTGACGCCCGCTCGCAACGTTTTGAGATAGGTTCAAAGATAGATTCAAGTAGTCCGTCAACAACACCGCTCGTTCCAATGCGCACTATTTCTGCAACAAAAGTCCGTCCGACATCGGATCCCGCCGTGCCGGCACTCACGGTAGCCGCGGTGATCGAACGCAACGGGCGTTTCCTCATGATCGAGGAATGGGTCCGCGGACAGCGCGTGCTGAATCAACCCGCTGGCCACGTTGAAGCAGGTGAGTCGCTGGTCCAGGCCGTCGTGCGTGAAACGATGGAAGAGTCCGGCTGGGTGTTCGCGCCGGAGGCAGTTACCGGCGTCTATTACTGGGTCCGTCCGGGGACCCGGCGCGGTTTCCTGCGTGTAGCCTTGTCCGGCAGCGCTCTGAGCCACGACGCCGGCCGTCGCCTGGACACAGGGATCATCCAGGCACTCTGGCTCAGCCGGAGCGAGATGGGGCAGCATGCCGCGAGCCTGCGCAGTCCGATGGTAATGCGTGCGGTCGACGATTACCTTGGTGGTTCACGCATGCCTGTTGCAGCGCTGAATGAACTTTCACCCGCCTGCCTGCTGGAGCAGGCGCTGCGCGTCTGAACTGCCCCCACCCGGAATCCCGTCTCCGGTTGCTAGAATGCCCGCATGTCGGCGGGCAGTCGTATAGTCGTTGGTGTATCCGGTGGCGTGGACTCATCGGTCGCTGCTCTTTGCCTGCTGCGGGCCGGATTCGAGGTCCATGCCCTGCACATGACGAACTGGGAGGACGGCGACTCCTATTGCTCCGCCGCGGCTGATTATCAAACCGCGCGACGCGCCTGCGACGAACTCGGTATTCCGCTTCACCGCGTCAATTTTTCTGCGGAGTACCGCGAGCAGGTATTCGCTGACTTCCTGCGCGAGTACCGTGCGGGACGAACTCCCAATCCGGACGTCCTCTGTAACCGGCACATCAAATTCGGCCACTTTCTTGACTATGCCGAGCGCCTGGGTGCCAGAGAGATCGCCACAGGGCACTACGCGCGGCGGGGAGGACCCGACGGCCAGCGCCTGCTGATCGCCGCGGACCGGCAGAAGGATCAGAGCTACTTCCTGCATGCAGTCGACCGGCATGCCCTTTCCCGGACCTTGTTCCCGCTGGGTGACTTGACCAAGGCGCAGGTTCGCCGGCTTGCCGTACAGGCGGGGTTGTCCAACCATGCCCGGCCGGATAGCACCGGCATCTGCTTCATCGGCGAGAGACCGTTCCGCGAATTTCTCGCTCGCTATGTCGAAACCGCACCGGGGCCCGTCGTGACCGCTGACGGCGACTGCGTGGGCCAACATGGCGGATTGCCGTTCTACACGCTCGGACAACGCTCCGGGACCGGGATCGGCGGACGGGCGGGCTCCACAGGCTTGCCTTGGTACGTCGCCGGAAAAGAGCCGGCGACCAACACGCTGATCGTCGTCCAGGGACGGGATAATCCGCTGTTGTGGTCACGCCAGCTGGAAACGGAAACCGCTCGTTGGATGTTTGCGGAACCGACCGCCATCACGACCGGCTTGCCGCTCTACTGTGAAGCGCGCATCCGCCATCGCCATGCTCCGGCTCCCTGCCAGGTATCTGCGCGCCCCGACGGGGGGTTGATTGTGCAGTTCGCTCAGCCACAGTGGGCCCCATCACCCGGCCAGTACCTGGTGCTCTACGACGGCGATGAGTGCCTCGGCGGCGCGGTGATCCGGAGTTTCACGCCCGAGACATCACGCACAGGAGCAATCTCGGCGTGTCCGGCACCCGCTGGGGCCGATACGGCGGCCGGCCCGGCAGCCTATCCGCTATAATTCGCCGCCGCTGACGTCCGCCCATTGGCTGTGCCTGCTCCGTGCGGTCCGTTGGCCTGTGTCCGCGCTGATCTGATCAGTGCCCGAATCCGATTCGACCTGGAGACCTGTGATGCCCCGCGCAATCGACGCTAAGTCCGTTCTGACAGTCGGCACGGCCGACTTCCGGATATTCCGCCTGGACGCAGTTCGAGAGGGCCATGTCGCCCGCCTGCCCTTTTCTCTCAAGATTCTCCTCGAAAACCTGCTGCGTCATGCGGGAGGCGACGACGTCAGCGCCGCAGACATCAGCGCGCTGGCCAACTGGAATCCGGCTGTCGAGCCGTGCCAGGAGATTGCCTTCAGGCCGGCGCGCGTGATTCTGCAGGACTTCACCGGCGTGCCCGCCGTGGTTGATCTCGCCGCGATGCGGGATGCGGTCGTCAAGCTGGGCGGGAAAGCCGAATCCATCAACCCACTGTCTCCTGCGGAACTCGTCATTGATCATTCGGTACAGGTCGACCGTTACGGCACGAATCACGCTCTCGCAGACAATATTGCTATTGAGTTCGAGCGCAACATGGAGCGCTATTCCTTTCTGCGCTGGGGACAGAATGCATTCCGCAACTTCAAGGTCGTACCACCGAATACCGGCATCGTTCACCAGGTGAATATCGAACACCTGGCCCGGGTGGTTTTCGATCAGGAGGCGGACCAAACGCGGGTCGCCTACCCCGACACGGTGGTCGGGACAGACTCGCACACGACCATGGTCAACGGCCTCGGTGTGCTCGGCTGGGGTGTCGGCGGCATCGAGGCAGAAGCGGCGATGCTCGGCCAGCCAGTCACGATGCTCATTCCGCAGGTCGTCGGCGTTCGCTTGTCGGGAAGCCTGCGCGAAGGGACCACTGCGACGGATCTGGTGCTGACGCTGACGGAACTGTTACGAAAGAAAGGCGTGGTCAATAAGTTCGTGGAATTCTTCGGCGACGGGTTGTCGAACCTGCCATTGGCTGACCGCTCCACCCTGGCGAACATGGCCCCGGAGTTCGGGAGCACCTGCGCCATCTTCCCGATCGATCGCGAGACCATCCGTTATCTGGAACTGACCGGGCGTGAGCCCTCCCGGGTCGCGCTGGTCGAGGCATATGCCCGCGCGCAGGGCCTGTGGCGCGAGGATGGCGCCGCCGCACCGCTGTACAGCGACGTGGTGGAACTCGATCTCGCAACCGTGGAGCCCACCCTGGCGGGACCGCGGCGACCGCAGGACCGCGTGCCCCTGCGGTCAGTGTCGGCCACATACCGGAAGCAGGCGGCCGAAACCGTTGCCGGTCGTGAGCAGAGCGGTAAAGCCCGGATCCAGCGCAAGAACACAGAGTTCGAGATTGCGGACGGCGCAGTACTGATCGCCGCGATTACCAGTTGCACCAACACGTCCAATCCATATGTCATGGTGGGCGCCGGGCTCCTGGCACGAAACGCGCGGCGCAAGGGTTTATCAGCGCAGCCCTGGGTCAAGACCAGCCTCGCGCCTGGCTCGAGGGTGGTCAGCAACTACCTGGAAAAATCCGGGTTGCTGACTGACCTCGACGGACTCGGCTTCAACATTGTCGGCTACGGCTGCACCACATGCATCGGCAATTCCGGGCCGCTCGACGAAGACATCGCGAACGCAGTCACGAAGAATCAGATTCTCGGCTGCGCGGTCCTGTCAGGAAACCGTAATTTCGAGGGCCGAATCCACCCCCTGGTCCGGATGAATTACCTGGCATCACCGCCGTTGGTCGTCGCTTACGCACTCGCCGGATCGCTCACTGTCGATCTGGCGACGGATCCGATCGGCACCGGCAGTGACGGCAAGCCTGTGTACCTGAAGGATATCTGGCCGGCACAGCAGGAAATCCAGGCCGTAGTGGCGCAGACCGTCAATTCGAAGATGTTCCGGGACAGTTATGCCGGCGTGTTTGCCGGTGATGCCAACTGGCAGAAGGTGCCCACACCGACCGGGCAAATCTACGCCTGGGATGAGCATTCGACATATGTCAGGAATCCACCGTATTTCGACGGCATGACACGCAAGCCGGCGCCGGTCAGCGATATCGTGGGAGCCCGCGTCCTCGCACTCCTGGGGGATTCGGTCACGACAGACCACATCTCGCCTGCCGGCTCCATCGGCCGGGACAGCCCCGCCGGGCGTTACCTCGTAGAGCACGGAGTGAATCCGCGAGATTTCAACTCCTATGGCGCACGGCGCGGCAACCACGAGGTCATGATGCGCGGGACGTTCGCAAATATCCGCCTCCGCAACCAGCTCGTGCCCGGCGTCGAAGGCGGCGTCACCATTCATCTCCCGAGCGGGGAAAGGCTGAGCATCTTTGATGCCGCCATGCGCTACCGGCGTGATGGCGTTCCTCTGGTCATCCTCGCCGGCAAGGAGTACGGCAGCGGATCATCACGGGACTGGGCGGCAAAGGGCACGATGCTGCTCGGCGTGAGAGCCGTACTGGCAGAAAGCTATGAGCGCATCCACCGGTCGAATCTGATCGGCATGGGCATTCTCCCGCTGCAATTCAATGATGGCGAAAGTCCGCAGTCCCTCGGCCTGACCGGACGGGAGACTTTCGACATCAGCGGTCTGGCGAATGTAAATGCGACGGGCGTGCAAATCCGGGCGCATCGCGCCGACGGCAAACCGGTCGAGTTTACCGCCCGAGTTCGCATCGATACGCCCAAGGAACGTGAGTACTACGCGCACGGCGGTATTCTTCACTATGTGCTCCGCCTGCTGGCGGGGTCTGCTGATACGCGCTAGCCGGCCTCGAATGGTCGACATCCCGGAACGCCTGGTACACGCCCTGTGTGAGTCGCGCCACACGGTGATCCTGACCGGTGCGGGAGTCTCGGCGGAGAGCGGTGTTCCCACGTTCCGCGACGCCCAGAATGCCCTGTGGGCGCGGTACCGTCCTGAGGAACTGGCGTCACCAGAGGCCTTTCAGCGCGATCCGGCCCTCGTGTGGCAGTGGTACCAGTGGCGGCGCGGCCTGATTAAGCAGGCTCGTCCGAATGCCGCGCATCTGGCGATCGCCGCAATGGAACGCCTTCTGCAACGGCTGACCCTCATTACGCAGAATGTCGATGGCTTGCACCAGGCGGCAGGAAGCACCGCAGTCATCGAGTTCCACGGGAACATCCACCGTAATCGCTGCTCGGCCGAGAACCAGCTGGTCGACGTGGATGCGGAAGGCACGACCCGCCCGCCTCGCTGCCCACGGTGCGAAGCATGGATCCGGCCAGATGTCGTCTGGTTTGGTGAACCGATACCGCAGGGCGCCTTGTTGACCGCCACTCTCGCGGCCCAGGACTGCGACGTATTCCTTTCGGTCGGCACATCCTCCGTGGTTTATCCGGCCGCTGGCCTCGCCGACATGGCCCGCGAAGCCGGTGCGACGCTGGCAGAGGTCAACCCGCAGAGGACCGTGCAGACTGACAGTGCTGCCCACGTCCTCCAGGGTAAGGCCGCCGAGATCATGCCCGCCATGGCGGCCGCGCTCGGCTGAGCGTGACAACCATGCCGGTCAGTACTGAAGGCATTCTGGTAGACATTGGGGCGAACCTGGCCCACGACAGCTTCGATCACGACAGGCATGCCGTGATCGCGCGGGCCGCTGAGGCTGGTGTCGAGCGCATTGTGGTGACGGGAAGCACCGTTGCGAGCAGCCGCGCAGCGCTTGGCATCGCGAAGGCGTTCCCGGGACGGCTATTCTCCACGGCCGGCGTGCACCCGCATCACGCCGCCGAATTCGGCCCGGAAACCGCCCCGCTTCTGGTGGAGATCGCAACTGATCCGCTGGTCGTCGCCATCGGCGAATGCGGGCTCGATTACTTTCGCCAGCTGTCGCCCCGGCCTGCCCAGCAGCGCGCCTTTGTTCGGCAACTGGGCCTGGCGGCGGCAATGGGAAAGCCGGTATTTCTCCACCAGCGTGAGGCGCACAGTGACTTCCTCGCGATACTCCGTGAACAGATGGCCGACCTGGTTGGCGGTGTCGCCCACTGCTTCACCGGCACCCGGCAACAAATGGATGCCTACCTCGAACTCGGACTGTATATCGGTGTCACGGGCTGGATCTGCGACGAGCGGCGCGGCAATGACCTGCGCGCAGCGGTGAGCGCGTTGCCCCTCGATCGCGTGCTGCTCGAAACCGATGCACCGTACCTGCTGCCCCGGACCATGAGCGCGGCGATCTCAGGTCGCAGGAACGAACCCGCTTTTCTTCCGGCCGTCCTGGACACCACCGCACGATGCATGGGGACAAGCGCTGCCGAACTGGCGATCCTCTCGGCACGCAACTCGGAGCGGTTGTTTGGTCTGCCGTCGCTCGGCTCCGACCGGTAGCAGGTCTGCTATTTCGCGCTCCCGGACGATTGTGTCCGAAGTTTGGCCCAGGCCTGCGCCAGTAGTTCACGGGCGTGCGACTCGGTTGCCGCATTCTTTTCCGCGATGAGCCCGGCAACGAATCCTTCCATCAACGCGACGTTCGGCGGAAGTCCCTTGTTGAAGTGCGCTCTCGATGTGAAGACCACGTAACCGCGCACCGACACATCCGGCACCAGGCGCCGAACCGCGGCGACACGGTCATAGAGGACCGGCAGCGGATTCGGAAAGGTGGAACGGCGACCGGCGTCAAGGACCGTCCATTCGTGCATGGTCTCACTGCCGAAGACGTGGCCTGCGACATCGCGCACATCCACCACCACGATGCTGTTGCCCGTCAGTAATGCGTACTCGATGTGAATCTGGCCGGTTTCGGCGCTCGGGATGAGAACCGACGAGAGGAGGTCCTCGCAGGCCTGCCGCAGTCTGGCAGCCGTGCTCTTCACAGCACGCCGGCGCAGCAACCACCAGACACCAGCCGCAGCAGCGAGCAAAACAACGATGAGCCCCGCAAGCAAGGCGTATTCGAGAGACAACGATTGGCTTTCCGCCTGATCCATTCCGTTACATGAGCCTACAAACGCGCTGCAAGCTCCTTCAGGTTCGGCCCAATCGTGTCAAAATGCGCGGGAAGCCTCAGCAGGTGCGCAAGTTCAGCCGGGACTTCGATGCTGGTATCGATCAGCGGTTCGACGATGGTGTCGAACTTGGCAGGGTGCGCGGTCGCGACGACGATCCAGTGGCCATCGTTTCGTTCCGCCGCCGGAAGTTGTCTGTACGCATGCAGACCCGTTGCGGTATGCGGGCACCATGGCGCTGTGTGCAACCGGTACTCATGACGAATCGAATCGCGGATCTCCGCGTCCGAAACCGGCACCACGGAAACCTCGCCGCGAATTCCTTCCACGGTCTCGCACAGATCCTGCAGTCGTTCCATGTTGCTGGGGTTGCCGACGTCCATCGCCGAAGCGAGAGTTGCAGTGGTTGGCCGGGGAAGCCATTGCCCGGTTGCGAGATAATCGGCCACTGTGGTGTTGGCATTGGTGGCGAGCATGATGCGGTCGATTGGCAGGCCCATTCGCCGCGCCCAGACACATGCGAACCCGTTGCCGAGATTTCCGGTCGGCACGATGAAGCTCGGGTATTTGCCATGCCGGCGAAAGTACTCCAGGCTGGCCTTGGCGTAATAGGCAGTCTGCGGCAGCAATCTACCGACGTTGATGCTGTTGGCCGAGCATAGCCGGTGGGCAGTGCTGAGATCGCTGTCTGCGAAAGCTTCCTTGACCAGACGCTGGCAGTCATCGAACTCGCCGCGGACCGCAAGGGACAGCACGTTGTCACCCCAGCAGGTCAGTTGGTGCTGCTGGCGTGCCGATACCCGCCCCTGCGGAAACAGCACCACCACGCGAACTCCTTCGCGGCGGTGAAATGCCGCGGCGACTGCTCCGCCAGTGTCACCCGAGGTCGCAACCAGGATCGTTACCCGAGGGCGGGCGTAGCGTCCCTGGTGGATGATTCGCGTCATTGCGGCAGCCAGGAAACGGGCCCCGGCGTCCTTGAATGCCGCGGTCGGTCCGTGGAACATCTCGAGCACCGACAGCCCAGGCTCGATCGCTCGCAATGGAACCGGAAAGTTCAGCGCCTCGTGGCAGATCGCCGCCGTGTCGGCCTGCAGGTCGGAACCTGCGAGAAATGGTGCGAGCAGGCGCTCGGCCACATCGGCGAACTCTGCTACCCCATCGAATGCGCTGGTCGCGAAGTCCGGAAGCGTAATGGGAACATAAAGTCCGCCATCGGGAGCGGTGCCGCTCATGATGGCCTGTTCGACAGGCACGCCGGCGCCACGTTCACGTGTACTGCGGAACTTCATGAGCAGGTTACTAGTGAACCGGGCCCAGGAACGAGGCCAGCCGCAGCAGATCCGCAAAGACCCCGGCAGCCGTCACAGCCGGGCCTGCCCCTGGCCCCTGCACGACCAGCGGATTGGCGCTGTAGCGATCCGATTCGAAACGCACGATGTTGTCGGTGAGGTTCATGTGGGCGAACGGATGATTGTCCGCAAGCGCCTCCAGACCAACGGTCGCACCACTCTTTCGATCCAGGCGCCCTACGTAGCGCAGCACCAGTCCGCGGCGCCTGGCATCCTCAAGGCGTCGCAGCATCTGGTCATCATGCCCGGCCAGCGCACTGAAGAATTCCCCGATTTCCAGCTTCTCGAGCCCGGCAGGTACCAGGCTCTCGACACGAACATCCGACATCTCCAGGCGCATGCCCATTTCGCGTCCGAGAATGATCAGCTTGCGTGCAAAGTCCAGGCCGGAAAGATCGTCGCGCGGGTCGGGTTCCGTATATCCCTTGTCGCGGGCCTCCCGCACGATGGTCGAGAATGGCCGTGTTCCATCGAACACATTGAAGAGATAGGCGAGAGTTCCAGAAAGTATGCCTTCTATGCTGACGATCTCATCGCCCGTGAGATTGAGGTCGCGCAGCGTGCCGATCACCGGCAGCGCGGCACCGACCGTCGTCTCGTAAAGAAAATGTGCGTGATGCCGACGGCTCTCTTCCAGCAACTGGTCGTATTTTGCCAATGAACCGCTGTGGGCCTTCTTGTTCGGCGTGACGACATGCAGGCCTTCGCGAAACCATTCGACATAGTGATCCGCGACATCACCGCTCGCACTGCAGTCGATGATGGCACCGTGCGGGAGATAGTCCGTTTTGACATGAGAACGGAAGCGCGCCCAGTCGAGTACTTCAGATTTTTGTTCGAAGATTTCCCGCCAGTTCGAGAGCTCGACGGCTCGCTCGGCCAACAGCATCCTCGACGAGGTCGCAATCGCACGTACCCGAAGATCGAGGCCAAACTCCCTCCTCAGGCGATCGGCCTGCGCCGCCATCTGGTTCAGCAGTGTCGCGCCCACGTTGCCAGGCCCGACCAGACCCAGGGATATGGTCTTGGCGGAAAGATAGAAGCCGGAATGGGCTGCCCGCAGCGCCCGGGTTGCATCACGCTTGTCTATGACAGCGGAAATGTTTCTCTCGGACGACCCCTGCGCTATGGCGCGAACATTGATACCCGCGCTTCCGAGCGTACCCAGGAATTTTGCTGCAATACCCGGAAGCCCGGCCATGCCGTCACCAACTACTGCGACGATGCTGCAATGTGGCTGCAGATCGACACTTTGTATCTGGCCCTGCTGCAATTCGAGCGAGAATGCCTGGCGCACGACTTGTTCCACGCCGGCCGCCTGTCGGGACGGCACGGCAAAGCAGATCGAATGCTCGGAACTCGCCTGGGAAATCAGGATGACGGAGATGCCTGCACGGCGCAGCGCACCAAACAGGCGATCGGCCGTGCCCGGCACCCCGATCATGCCGGTCCCCTCCAGGTTCACGAGCACCACGTCGTCAACCGATGTGATCCCTTTGATCTGGTCGCGTGAGCCGGCGGAGTCCGGCCCGATCCGCGAACCCCGGGCATCCGGGTTGAAGGTATTCCTGATATAGATCGGAATGCCTCGTGCCACGGCCGGCGTCATCGTCTGAGGGTGAATCACCTTTGCCCCGAAGTATGCGAGCTCCATCGCCTCGTTATAGGAAAGGTCGCTGATGATGGTTGCATCAGGCACCCGGTTTGGGTCCGCGCTCATCACGCCGTCGACGTCAGTCCAGATCACGATTTCTGACGCATCCAGAAGCGCGCCGATGATCGATGAGGAAAAGTCGCTGCCGTTACGCCCCAGTGTCGTAAACAGCCCCTGCCGATCCGAAGCGATGAATCCTGTGACCACCGCAATGCCACTGTCCATTCCGCTGAACTGCTCGGCGGCACGCGGTCTCGAGTCTTCCCATTGCACCAGCGGGCCCATTTCGCTCTGCTCTACGACAATGACCCGCCGCGCATCGACCCAACGCACCGCCCGGTCCGGGTTCTCCCGACGACATCTTTCGCGGAGATACGCGGCCAGCAGGCGTGACGACCACAACTCGCCGAATCCGGCAATGAGATCCCGGCTGCGATCTGCAGCCGAACGCACGAGTGATATCGCGTGCAGAACGTCCTCGGCGTCGTTCAGGTCAGACCGAAACGCCTCGAGGACCTGCCCCGACGCCTCCGCTTCGGGCAATAATGCGGCCACCGCTCTGCCGTATCGTTCGGCCAGGGAATCCAAACCCGGCTTAATGGCCGCAGAACTGTTTTCTGCCGCGGCAACGAGCGCCAGCAGGGCATCGGTCATTTTCGCCATAGCGGAAACAACCACGGCCTGCCGCTGCGCCTTGTTCGCCAACAGAATGTCCGCAACGCGGCGGATGCAATCCGCATCCGCCATGCTGGTGCCGCCAAACTTGTGAACCAGCCATCTGTCAGTTGACATCGGATGTACTCGCTCCCGCCCGTGCACTGGAGTCCGGATGGAAAGAATCCGGGAAAAGGGCGCCTCGAAAAGCCGCTAATAATAACTGCTTCGTGCCCGTGATAGCACGAAATTTGGGTTGCAAGCCCGCGAAATCCTGCCAGACTTGGTGGTCTGGCCCTGCGATCCGATAACAAAACCACCGGACCCATGCCAAGAATATTCGTCGCTGCCGCCGACCAGCCCAGGGACCGCAAGGACACGGACCGATCCGTCGCTCACCCGATCGACCGGCAAGTCATCATCGGCAACTTCAGTGACTCCACGTACCCGGAACTGATCGATATAGAACGCCACGGCCGTGGCTTTTTCGCATGGGGGGTGCCACCCCAGGACCATCACGTTGAAAACTGGTTTCGCATGGCGAAGGGCGACTATGTGCTCATCGGCCATAAAGACTCGTTTCGCCACTATGGCAAGGTACTCGGCCGTTACCAGAACAAGCGAGCAGCACGCGCAATCTGGGGTGACGATGCCACCGACGATGAGCTGCGGCAGTATCTTTTCTTTCTGACCGAGCCGATTCCTCTGGGTCAGCCGTACAGCACCCTGTCCGATTACCTTCCGGAAACGTTCTCCGAGTTCGAGCGTATTGGGGATGCAACGGTGCAACGAATCGAAGCGGAGTTCGGTTCGGTCGAGCGTTTCATTCGCCGACGCCTGCTCAACAGCTCCGTTGGCGGTCCGATGCTCGACATCAGCGGGATGATTCAGCTGTCAGAACGGGAACTCGCCCGGCTTCAGACCTTCGATCCGGACAGCAGCAAGGCCGGGCGCAATCAGGTCATCGAGGGCATCATCCGGCGACGCGGCCATCCCTCTTTCCGCCAGCAGCTACTGGCGGCCTACGAGTCGCGATGCGCCATCACCAATTTCAACGCAATCGACTCCCTGGAAGCCGCGTACATCATCCCGTACCGCGGTAAATTTACGCATCATCCATCGAACGGCTTGTTGCTGCGCGCAGACCTTCACACCTTGTTCGATCTCGGGAAAATCGCCATCGACACACGTTCCATGACCGTGATTCTTGCCGACGAACTACTCGAGAGCAGCTACAAGATCCTGCATGGCCGCCCTCTGCGCTATCCCGGCATCGAGGAACAACGGCCGAGCACCGAGGCGCTCGACCTGCACCGCCGGCTCGCTGGTCTATGAGGCATGACGATATTTCGTTACTCTGGATGGCATTACAAATATCTGATAAGTTACTATTTATACGATATTTATTACGAGCAGTAGCCCTCGATGGCCCGGTTTGCCACCGGCTTCCGTTGAGCGCTTGTCCGGCCATCCTCCCGACGCGACAATCGCCGCCATGCTGATGACACGCAACGAGTTCCTCGCCTGGCCTCGCAAGGCCATCACGCTGCTGGGCATGTCAGGCGTTGGCAAGACAACGCTGGCCAACCGGCTTCCGACGGGTTCCTGGTTTCACTATTCAGGCGATTACCGCATTGGAACCCGATATCTCTCGGAGCACATCGTCGACAATTTCAAACGGGAAGCGATGAAGGTTCCGTTCCTGCGCGATCTATTGCGCAATGATTCGATCTACATCGCCAGCAACATTACCGTGGACAACCTGGAGCCGATTTCCACGTTCCTTGGGAAAATCGGGCGCCGGGACAGCGGCGGCCTCAGCCTCTCAGAATTCAAGCGACGCCAGCGGATGCACCGGGATGCTGAAGCTTCGGCGATGAGGGATGTCGCTGACTTCATCGTCAAGGCCAAGGAAATTTACGGCTATGACCACCTCATCAACGATGCGGGCGGCAGCATCTGTGAAATCGACGATCCGGAGATGTTACGGATCCTCTCCGATCACACGCTCATTCTTTACCTGCGCGCCGGGCCGGATATGGAGCAGGAACTCATACGTCGAGCGGTCGCAAAACCGAAGCCCCTGTACTACCGCGACGACTTCCTGGACAGCAGGCTCGCCGAGTACCTGCGGCTGGAAGGACTGTCCTCGCCCGAGGAGATCGTCCCGGACCGTTTCGTCCAGTGGATCTTCCCAAGCCTCGTTCGGCATCGGCGCCCCCGGTACGAAGAGATTGCCGCGCGCTATGGATACACGACCGATGCAAATGAACTCGCCGGCGTACGTGATGAAGCGGATTTCCTCAATCTCGTAGGCGATGCGATCGACCGGCGGAAAACTCCGGGATGAGTCGTTCTGCTGGAAGACCATTCGAAGGAGATCGCTGACCACTTCGCGACTGGAGACGGTCGCTACCAGCGTACGGGATCATGGGTTGTTACACTCGCCGCATTCTGCCCTGGCTGATCGATCGGGGCATGCGCAACAAGGTTCTTACCCGGTATCGCCCCCGCGTACCGCCCAAGGCGTGTGGGCGAGTACTGGAGATAGGGATCGGTGCCGGCCGAAATTTTCCGTACTACACCCGCGCAGTCGAGCACCTGTTCGGACTCGAGCCATCCGACTATCTTCGCAATGCTGCTGCCATGGCGGCAGCCTCGGTTCCTTTCCCATTGTCGTTGATAGCAGCCGGCGCAGAGGAGATCCCCCTGGATAACGCAAGCATGGACACGGTCGTCAGCACCTGGTCCATGTGCTCGGTTCCGGATATCGAAACCGCGCTGGCCGAGATGCGGCGTGTACTGAAGCCTGGCGGTCGGTTCTTGTTCATGGAGCATGGACGAGCCCCCGACGCGGATGTCTGCCGCACCCAGGACCGTCTGACACCGCTGTTTCAGTTGCTCGCGGGATGCAACCCGGGGCGCCCGATGCAGAAGCTGATAACGGCCGCCGGATTCCGCATCGGGGATTTCGAGTCGGCCTATCTCGAGGGGCCACGGTTCCTCGCCTATCATTACATCGGCGAGGCCCGGCCCGCCTGAGGTCCTTCCGGTCCGGCGATACGGCTTGGGAGGCGTTTCAACGTCGGATAGACTGTGCTCCCGGTCAGATTCCGGCGAGCATGGCCGCAACTGGCCGTGTGACGCGAACAGCGCAATAGGGCCGGCAAGCAGGCTAAAGAAGAAAATCGAACCCCTATGAGCCAGGAGCCCACCCCTCGCCCGCTCGACGGATTCCGCGTCCTCGAACTGGGACAGTTACTTGCAGGTCCGTTCACGACCAGCATCCTTGGGTACTTCGGTGCGGAGGTCATCAAGATCGAACCTCCAGGCAGCGGCGATCCGATCCGGACCTGGCGTGTCATGCAGGACGGTGTCTCGCTGTGGTGGCACAGCCTTGGCCGCAACAAAAAATGCATCACTGTGAACCTGCGTAGCGAGAAAGGCCGGGATATCGTCCGGCAACTTGCCGCGCAAGCGGATGTTCTGGTCGAAAATTTCCGGCCGGGAACCATGGAGAGCTGGGCTCTCGGACCAGACGATCTTCGTCGGACTCATCCGGAGTTGATCTACGCGAGGATTTCCGGTTACGGGCAAACCGGACCCTATGCATCACGCCCGGGATTTGCCTCGGTGTGTGAAGGCGTGGGCGGCTTTCGTTACGTCAATGGATTTCCGGGAGAAGCCCCGGTCCGCCCGAACCTCAGCCTCGGCGACACGTTGGCGGCCATTCATTCCGTCATCGGCATTCTGCTGGCCTGTGTGCACCGCCTGAAAGGCCGCGGAAATCCCGGGCAGGTCATTGATACGGCTATTTACGAGGCTGTATTCAACATGATGGAAGGCGTCGTTCCCGAGTATTCGGGCGCTGGCGTGGTGCGCGAACCCTCCGGTTCAACTCTGACCGGGATCGTGCCGACCAATACCTATCGCTGCAAAGACGGCAAGTACGTGATCATCGGCGGTAACGGTGACTCGATCTACAAGCGTCTGATGAATGCCATGGGGCGGGAGG
This sequence comes from Nevskiales bacterium, assembly GCA_011526045.1. GTDB lineage: Bacteria > Pseudomonadota > Gammaproteobacteria > Steroidobacterales > QUBU01. The sequence goes on from WYBE01000049.1 coordinate 186,460, forward strand.
ATCTCGCCAACGATCCGCGAATGGCGAACAACGCAGGACGCGTGCAGCACGAAAAGGAACTCGATGCGGCAATTGCCGCATGGACCTCGACCATCAGTGCTGCCGAAGTCCTGGAGATCCTCGATTCAGTGACTGTCCCGGCGGGCGCTATTTTCAATGTCGTGGACATGGTGCAGGACGAGCATTTCAAGGCGCGCGGACTGTTTGAAACGGTCACGGTCAACGGCAAGCCCCTGGTCATACCCGCCATGGTGCCGTTCCTCAGCGCAACCCCGGGGAGAACCGAGTGGCCCGGACCGGCCATCGGTGCACACAACCAGGAGGTCTTTGGAGAACTCCTGGGCTACTCGGCCGCTGAGATCGAGACGCTGCGCAGCGACGGCATTATCTGACTGTCGATACCGGTCAAACACCGTCGCTTGAATTGCGGGAGCAGACGGAACAATGTGAGGAGCCCACCTCAACTGGTCCACATGCCAAGTGAGTTTACGCCGCCTGTTGCAGCTCCGCGACCAGCGGTCGGGCGTAGGCCGTTTCCGGCGCCGGAGGTCGATAGCCAAGCGAACCGTGAGGGCGGATAGTGTTGTAGTGAACCCGCCAGCGCTCGACCAGCACCTGGGCTTCGCGCAGCGTGTAAAAGATCTCCCCGTTCAGCAGCTCAACGCGGAACCGACCGTTGAACGATTCGCAGTAGCCGTTCTCCCAGGGGCTGCCGGGGGTGACTGCTGATCCCGCGCACTCGCGGATTTCCCCTAGAGCCGAGTGCGCCGACACGCGGGATGGCCAGCAAGATGATCATCGACGCTACGCGGCAACTACCGAGCGAAGGCGGCCCCGCGGAACGGCCGGCCATCTCGCGGGCGCGCCTGAAGCAAGGTTGTCCCGAGGTGATTGATCTCGTGCAACAACGATGGGAGGACTACTGGCGAGACTGGCCTGCCTGAACCAAGACCCTGGCGGCCGAAACGCGGTCAGACCACGGCGCAATTTCGCAGGGACCCCGGGCTGACAGGCACGCCGCCCGGGTGCAGCAACCGGGGTAGACTCTGGTGGCTGGCGGCAAGTCGGTCGGCTCCGGCCATTGAGAGCTTTGCGCCATCGGCCGCGCCGGTGAGGACGCCAATCGTGTGCATGCCTGCGGCCTTTCCCGCTCGCATATCGTCGCAGCTGTCCCCGACATACGCAGCATCGGACGGCTCGCAACCCATCTCGGCCAGGCAACGCAGGAGGCCGTCGGGGGCCGGCTTCGGGCGTGCGACGTGCCGGGCGGTAATGACCGGATCAAAGAAATCCAGCAAACGCGTGCGTCGTAACGGGAGAAACGACTCTCCTCTCGAGCCAGTGACGATCGCCAGACGGACGCCAGCATCGCGTAGTTGCGCCAGGGTCGTGCCCATGCCGGCAAACGGTCGGACGTACTCGTCCAGCACTGAAGCCCAGTGACGCATGGTCTCCCGCCGCAGGATCTGGATGAGTTCCAGATCGGCGCGGGCCTCCGGCGGAACGACCAGGTCCCACAACGATTCGCCCTGATCCATGGCGGTTCGCACGGTGTCGATCGGTACCTGGTAACCGAAGATGGCTGCCGCCCGCTCTGCCGCAATCTGTATTCCTTCGATCGAGTTCACGAGCGTGCCATCAACATCGAACACGATCGCTCGCACTCCTGACAGATCCGGCATGGCCGAGATCCCGATCGCATCGCCGTCCAGCAGACCCAGGCGTTGCCGCAGGGGCACCGCTGCGATCAATTCCACCTGCGTGGCGTCGTAGCCGGGCACGAGCGGCAAGATAATGGCGCCCGGAATCCCCCCACCGATCCGAACGGACAGGCACCGCGCCACACAGAATTCACCAGACGGCGGTGCGAGCACCTCTCCATGGGTGCGACACTGGCTGGCCCACAGCCCCCGGGCGGAATCCGGATCGAGCTTCAGGTTGAGCGTGCCGGGGTGTGGATCCAGGCCAAGGCGTTCAATGAGCGCCCTCCGCGCCCACTCGAGGCTCGTGAAACGCGCTCCGCGTCCGTGTCCGCTCACTACTCGGCCTGTCAGCTGCCAGGCAGTCATGTCCGGTTCTTGTTCTTGTTTGTGTCAGGGCATTGTGCAGAGTAAACCACTGGCGGCGCAACTGAGGGGGCGATGCCCCTGATCCCAAATCAGTCCCCGCCCACGCTGATCCGTGCCGCACGCAGCGGCAGGCTGTTACAGCGATACGAAAATCTCCCCATCGCGCTCTTCACAGCGAAGCGTTTGCAGCGGCGATGGGGGCTTGCCTAAGGCAATAGTCTTGTGGGTCCATCCCGGCATTGGCACGCCCATGATGGCGCTGACCCAGGCGAGATTCCTGCCCGTGCAAAAGTCGAATTTCGAGTTGTGCCACGGGCAAGTGATGACGCCATCTTCCATGCTGCCCTTGGCCATCGACATGCCCATGTGGGGGCAGCGGTCTACGACAGCATGAACTGTGCCGTTGACTCGCGAGACCAGCAGTCTCACGCCTTCCACCCTGGCTGCGAACAACCGTCCTTCGCGGACTTCGTCTGTGGTCGCAACCCGAATCGCATCCGGCATCGATCTTCTCCGTTGATGTTTTCGCCGACCCCGCTGCCTGAAGCCAGGGAGCATTGCCCCGCAAGCCCGCCAAACCGGTCGCACTCGAACCAGCAATGGCGCGGATTCTAGCCCGTCGATTGTCCTGGCCACCATCACTGCCAGACACCCCGGGTTACCGCGAGTCAATCTGCCTCCCGCTCGGGATCACAGCAATAGTCGGTGCCTACATCGGAGACCGCGGTCAGTACTTCGCCACGTGCGACGCCGGAGCGAAAGACCGTACAGCCTTTGAGGTTTAACCGATAGGCCGTTTCGTATAGCAACTGGAAGTCGTCAAAGCTCATGGCTGCCGGCACACTGATCGTCTTGGAAATCGCATTGTCGATCCACGGCTGCAGAGCAGCCTGCATTTGCAATTGCGCCTGTGCGTCGACTGCCGCAGCCGGCATCAGCCCGGCCGGTGGCGCAGCACCCGGCTGCAAGGACCGCCAGAGCCGCCAGGCATAATCGTCGACGCGGTCCATTCGATAACTGCCATCCGATTGCATGATCCGGCGTTCGGCCTCCAAGGCAAAAATCGGCTCGATGCCGCTGGAGACATTGCCGGCGAGCAGACTGATGGTCCCCGCGGGGGCGATCGCCAGAAGATGGCTGTTTCGGATTCCATACGTGCCAATGGCGTCCCGGATGCCGGTGGGCAGGCGGGAGACAAACCGACCTGCCAGGAAGTTATCGCGCCGGAACCGCGGAAAGCTGCCTCGCTCTCTTGCGAGACTGATCGAAGCCTCATAAGCCGCATGGCAGATCCGGCGCATGGTTTCTTCGGCGAGCCCGCGGCCGGTCCAACTGTCGTAACGATGGCCAAGCATCGCAAGCGCGTCGGCGAGTCCCGTGACCCCAAGTCCGGCGCGCCGAACCGCGAGCGCCGCGTCACGTTGCTTCTCGAGTGGAAACCTCGATAAATCAATAACATTATCGAGAAACCTTACCGCGATTCGCGTGGCAGCATCGAGTGCCTTCCAATCAAGGCCCGCCCCCGGAGCAAATGCATCGACGACGAATGCGGCCAGATTGAGCGAGCCGAGGTTGCAGGCACCATAGGGTGGCAGGGGAATCTCGCCGCAGGGATTGGTCGCCGACAGTCGCTCCAGATCAGCGAGATTGTTTTCGCGATTGATCTGGTCGACGAACAATACGCCCGGCTCCGCACTATCGAAAGCCGCCCTCAAGAGCCTGGCCCACAGGGCACGAGCAGAAACAACGCGAATGACCTCGCAGTCCACCGCATCGGGCCACCCCGGCCACTGGCGACGCACGGTGCCGCCGTCGGCCGTGCGGCGTCGACCGAGCGGAAAAACGAGCGGCCAGTCCGCGTCCGACCGAACCGCAGCCATGAAGTCATCCGTAATCTGCACGGACAGATTGAAATGGGTCAGCGCACCAGGATCCCGCTTCGCATCGATAAAAATCCCGACGTCAGGATGATCACAACGCAGAGTGGCCATCATGGCTCCGCGCCTGGCGCCGGTGGACAACATGGTTGCGCACATGCTGTCCCAGATACGCATGAAGGAAACCGGGCCCGAGGCGATCGAGCCGGTTGTGCTAGCAATGCCTCCCCGGGGGCGAATACTGGAGAAGTCATACCCGATGCCACCGCCGCACTGCATCGTGCGACCCCCCTCCTTCAGCGCCTCGAAGATTCCCTCGAAAGAATCTTCGACGACACCCATCACGAAGCAATTAAATAGCGTGACGTCGAGGTTGGTGCCTGCTCCAGCAAGAATGCGGCCTCCCGGAAGGAACCGGAATCCACCGAGCAGAGACTCGAACTCTGCCGCGCGGCGCTCGACGTTCGCTGACTCGACGGATGCGACAGCACGCGCCACCCGTCGCCATGTGGCGCGGATATCGGCCTCCTCCCCCCAGCGGTACCTCGTTGCCCAGATGTGCCGCGAAATCGGAGGCCAGTCGGCCGGGGGTCGTGCGTTCATCCGGTCATGCGGGATGCATGGGCATCGTCGGTTTCCGACGGGGGCGCGCGCGAGCTACCGACGGAGCGTACGGCCACAGCGGTAACCTTGTACTCGGGACATTTTGATTGGGGATCCGCGAGATTGCTCGTCAACGCGTTGGCGTGCGTGTCGGGGAAGTGGAAGGAGAGAAACACAGTTCCCCGGCGAATCTCCGCTGCAAATTGCAACGTGACGACGATGCTGCCGTAACGACTCTCGACCACCACGTCTTCCCCTTCGACAAGACCGTCGGCGTTGGCGTCATCGCGGTGCATCAGCAGCACGTCCTGCGCTACGAGGCCCAGGTTCGGCGTCCGCCGGGTCATGGTCCCCACGTTATAGTGCTGCAACACCCGGCCCGTGATGAGCAAATAAGGCAACTGCGGCGTGCGCACCTCCGGCGTAGCGTTGTAGCTGACCGGAAAGAGTCGGCCCCGACCCCGCATGAATCGCTCAGCGTGCACCGTCGCGGTTCCAGCGTGCCCGACCGCCGGGCAGGGCCATTGCAGACCTGCTTCCGCGAGACGCTCATAGCGCACACCACCGAACAGTGCTGGCGCAACCTGCGCGATCTCATCCATCACCTGCGACGGATGCTCGTAATTCCAGGCCACCCCCAAAGCGCGCCCGAGGTCGCGTGCCACTTCCCAGTCAGGGCGCGCGCTGCCGGGTGGCGGTACAGCGCGCCGCACGCGTTGAATTCTTCGCTCGCCATTGGTGAAGGTACCGTCCTGCTCGAGCACTCCGGCGGCCGGAAGCACCAGATGGGCATGATGCGCCGTCTCGGACATGAACAGCTCCTGGACGACCAGAAGTTCGAGGCTGGCGATGGCCTCGCGAACCGCTGCCTCGTTCGGTTCGCTCTGTAGTACATCCTCGCCCTGGATCCACAACCCGTGCAGCCGCCCGGCGCGCGCTGCCTCCAGCATCTCCGGGATCGTCATGCCCGGAGCCTCCGGCGGCGCATCTCCCCAGATCTCCTTCAACCGATTCCGTACCTCGGGGTCAGCCAGCGGCTGGTAACCGGTGACGAGATTCGGGGTACTGCCCATGTCGGCGTTACCCTGTACGTTGTTCTGACCGCGTAACGGCAGCATGCCGCCGCCGCTCGCTCCGATGCTTCCGGTCAGCAGCCCGAGATTCGTCAACGCCAGAACCGAATCGGTCCCCTGAGTCAGCTCGGATAATCCGAGACCGGTGACGAACAGCACGGGCCCATGGCCGGCAATCAGCCGGGCGGCCTCGAAGACTTGCTCGAGCGGGACACCGCAGACTGTCGCCGCATCCGGCAGGGAGATCCCGGCACAGAAGCGGCGCAGGTCATCAAAACCTTCTGTGCGTTCCGTTACGTATTTCTGGTCGTAGAGCGCCTCGTCGAGCGCGATCCGGGCGAGCGCATTGAACAGCGCGACGTTCGTTCCCGGCTCGATCTGCAAGTGCAGTGTGGCGTAGTCGGTAAGCTCGATTGCGCGCGGGTCGATCACGACCAGACGCGCACCACGGCGCACGGCCTGCTTGATGCGGGCCCCGATGATCGGATGCGCCTCGGTCGGGTTCGCTCCCGCTACAACGATGACCTGAGCCTTCTCGATGTCCTCATATGACGCCGATGCCGCGCCGGTGCCCGTCGCAAGAGACAGCGCCAAGGCTGTCGAGGAATGACAGACCCGCGCACAACAGTCCACGTTGTTGGTCCCGAGAATCGCCCGAAACACCTTCTGCAGCAGGTAGGCTGCCTCGTTGGTTGAACGGGACGACGTGAGGACCCCAACCGAATCGGCTCCGTGTTCACGCACAATCCCGGTCAGCCGGGCCGCGGCCCACTCCAGCGCCTCGTGCCAGGAAATCGGCCGAAAAGCCGAACCCTCCCGAAGCAGCGGTTGGGTCAGCCGCTCCGGTGACCGCGACCAACCATGTGCATAGCGGCCTTTTGCGCAGAGGTGCCCGCGGTTGACCGGTGACGCAGGCGCTCCCGAGATGCGTACCACGTGAGTCGCGGCGCTCATCACCTCTACGCCGCAGCCGACACCGCAGTACCCGCACACGGAGCGGGTCAACCTCAGCCCTTCATCGAGCGGTCCGGCGGCGCGATCCCGGTCAAAAAGCGCACCCGTAGGGCATACCTCCACACAGGCGCCACAACTGACGCAGGGAGAGTTACTGAACTGCTCGTCCGTGCCGAAGATCAGGCGAACCGAACTTCCCCGCCCTCCTACTGCGAACACGAATTGCCCCTGGAGGTCTTCGCAAATCTGCACGCAGCGCCGGCAGGAAATGCAGGCGCCTGGATCAAACCGCAGGTAGGGATGCGTCTGTGGCGGAAACTTTTGCGTGATGCCCCGATCCGCAACCGGCGGCGCACTGACGCCGAACTGGTGCAGGAGCGCGTGGAAAACACGGGCATCTCGGCCTCCGACGAAAGAATTCGAGGCTTCGGCGGCACCCGGGTTGGCCGCGGCCAGCAGGCGCAGGACGTCGCGACGCAGCCCATCGATACGTGGCGTGCGGGTCTCCACCACCATGCCATCGCGGACCGGCGCCAGACAGGCTGCAACCGGCTGCGTCTCGCCTTGCACAGCCACCACGCAAAGCCTGCATCCTCCCTGCGGCGCCATGCCCTGCAGGTGGCAGAGCGTCGGAATCCGCTCGCCGAGATCCGCTGCGCGCGCAGCATCCAGGATCGTGTGGGCGCCATCGGCCACCAGGTCCCGGCCGTCGATGCGGATGCGAACCTCAGCCATCGGTCTGACCTGTGCACCGGAGCAGCTCGGCGACAGTCACGATTGGCGACGCAATACCGCGGCCAAAACCGCAAAGACTGGCTGCCTCGACGGTGCGCATGAGGGTCGTCAGCTCATCGAGCAACCGCCCCGCCTGGCAGGGCGACTCGCGCATTCGTCGCACCAACTCCAGTGCCTGGCGTGAACCAAGGCCACAGGGAACACACTTCCCGCACGATTCGGCAGTCATGAACTCTGCCCAGTTCAGCAGCACGTTGTACATGTCAGTGCCGGAGGGAATAGCCACCAGGCCGCCGTGGCCGAGCCGTACACCGCGCTCAGCAAGCGCTTCATAGGCAATGACGACGTTCCACTCGGCGGGCGTCAGGACACTGCCCATTGGTCCGCCGAGGACGATCGCCGCCAGCTTGCCCCCATCGGCTCCACCGCCAGCATGAGTCTCCACGAGATCCTGCAAGTTGATCCCAAACTCTGCCTCAACGACGCCTGGGCGTGAAAACCCTCTGTTCAGGCAAAACGCCTTGGTGCCCGGAGAACCGGTGGTGCCGAGCCGGCGGTAGGCCTCAGCACCTTCACGCACGATCCAGGGGATGTTGACCAGGGTTTCGATGTTGTTCACGACGGTCGGCTTGCCGAATAGCCCCCGATCGGTCGGGTATGGAGGACGCACGCGAACCTCCCCTCGCCTTCCCTCGATTGCATTCAGCAGTGCTGTCTCTTCTCCGCATACATAGCCACCCTCCCCGCTGACGAGGCGCACATCAAACGTAAAGTCGTATCCCAGGATCGACGTCCCGAGCAAGCCTGCTTCCCGCGCCTCGACAATCGCCTGGGCCATGCGCGCCCGGGCGTGCGGATACTCTCCCCGTATGAATACGACGCCTTCCCGCGCACCGATGGCACGTCCACAGAGAATGAGCCCCTCGAGCACGGCATGCGGGTCATCCTCCAGCAACAGGCGGTCGATGAAAGTTCCCGGATCGCCCTCGTCGCCGTTGGCGACCACGTAGCGCGTCGCATCATCGGTCCGCGAGCACGCCCGCCATTTGCGTCCGGTCGGGTAGCCGGCTCCACCGCGCCCCTGCTGCCCGCTGGCTTCAATCACGGTGAGCAACTCCTCAGGCGTCGTTTCATGGAGCGCCTTGCCCAAGGCCTCGTACACACCAGCCTGGCGCGCCCGTGCCAACGCCGCGTGACTGCCCTGTATCAGGCGCTCGGTTACGATCGGACGTCGCGCCACCGAGCGCACGCTCACCTCTGGCGGCGCGGCTGCAGCTTGCGCACCTCGCGCCCAGTCCTTGGCGGCCTGGCCATGGGTAACTTCGCCCCCCGGCAGAAGTACGGCCGGCGAACTGTCGCAATGGCCGAGACAGTAGACAGTCGCCGTGACGCCGTGCTTTCCGGCCAATGCCGCGATCTCCGCCGCGCCACTTAACTCGCAGGACAGCCCGCGGCAGACGCCGATAGCGCCCCGCAGCCAGTCCCCGTGGCCTGCAAAAAATGACTGGCGGGCTCGGCTCTGAATGGGTCTTGAGGGCATGCCGGCCATCCTTTCGCCTGATGAGCCCGATCTTACCGCGAGCCTGCCGCGCTTGCCGCGGTCGCCTCGAGTGGCCGGCGGCGATCCCGCTGGCCAGTATCCGGTCGGTCGCCGAGCGGCACTCAGCCGGGAGTCGCCCTGGCACGCATGGAACCGGCAGGATTGCCATGGCGCGAACTGGTGTGACATGCTGCTGCAGGACACCAACGTGGACCGATTTGTGGACATCTCCGGCTGGTTGCGCATGCAACCAATCCGCTGACGTGCCTGTAGCACTCGTAACCGGCACCAGTCGTGGCCTGGGGCTGGAATTCGTTCGACAGTACGCAGCCGCAGGCTGGGAGGTCCTCGCCTGCTGTCGTGAACCACCTGAAGCGATTGGCCTGCAGGAACTGAGCAGCGGCCGCAATGCAGTCAGCGTCCATGCCCTGGACATCACCGACCATTCTGCGATCGACGAGCTTGCTGCGCGGACCGCAGGCCGGAACATCGATCTACTGATCAACAACGCCGGCATCATGGGCGCCTTGCCCTTTCGGGAGAACCTCTATCGGCAACACTTCGGCACCATCGACTACGGTCTCTGGAGTGAGGTCTTTCGGACCAACACCCTTGGCAGCATCAAGATGACGGAGTCCTTCCTCCGGCACGTCGCGGCCAGCGAGCAGAAGAAAATTGTCACCATTTCGAGCACGACCGGATCCATCACCGAGAGCCGGCGCGAAGCCCTTGCCTATACGACGAGTAAAACGGCTCTGAACAAGGCGATGACGGTGATTGCAGAGCGGGTCAGGCCGGAAGGCGTAATCATTGCGTTGCTCTGTCCAGGCTATGTGAAAACACGCATGAATGTCGGTGGCGCGACGGTCGACATCGCCGAGAGCGTAACGGGCATGCGTTCGATCATCGACGGGCTGACATTGGCTGACTCAGGCACCTTTCGCCGCTACAACGGGGAAAACATTGCGTGGTAAGCCGGCGTCCGGGTTGCCCGCCCCACAGGCTACAGGCTCCATCGGACATGGGGGCGTACTGGCGATTCGCCTGCCCTGCGGTCAGACAGATCGGCTGTTGTGCTGATGCTGATGCCAGACCATTAGAATCCCTGCCAAAGCGCCCGCCCGCGATTGCTCGCCGGCAACGGAGAACAGCGAATGACCGATTTGCGGTCTCTCACGAACATCCTCGAAGATCGCGGCGACCTCGTCCGGATCAGCCGCCCGGTTGATCCCAGGTACGAGATGCCTGCGGTCATGGCGAAGCTCGAGGCTGCGGGCAAGGCATTTCTGTTTGAACATGTTCGCGGCAGCCCGTTTCCCGTGGCCGGCGGGTTTTTTAATCGCTTCGAGCGTGTCGCCCTCGGCCTGGGGGTGGACACCGGGGGTGTCTCTTTCACCCATGATCACCTCGACGGACTGATTGAAAGCGCCAAAACCGCTCCGGTACCGTTCCAGCGCGTCGCGGGCGGCCCCGCGGCCGAGATCGTGCACTTGGGCAACGACATCAATCTGCTCGAGCTGCCGGTTCCACATTTCTTCGAGCATGACAGCGGGCCATTCATCACGGCTGCCGTTGGAATTGCCCGGCACCCGGACACCGGCGTGCTCAACGCGGGCTTCTACCGGGCCCTGATTCTGGATCGCGACACCTGTGTCATAAACGCCAGTTCGTTGTCGGACTTGCGCCGGTTCTACGAGCACGCTGACCAGCATGGCGTGGAAATGCCAATCGCCCTGGCGATCGGGGTAGAGCCGGCCGTGATGGCCAGTGCGGCCTGCAAACTCCCGCCGACCGTTTCAGAGTTCGATGTGGCCGGCGGCCTCAAGGGTCGGCCAGTCGAATTGATGCCGGCCCGAACCAGCGATCTGCTGGTACCAGCTGCGGCAGAAATCATTATCGAAGGCAAGGTCGACTTCTCCCGGCGGGTTGAAAACGTGATGGGTGAGTATGCCGGCCAGTACGGCCCGGAGATCGCCCCTGTCACAAAGGTCACGGCGATAACGCACCGGCGAGATCCGGTGTTCTACTCGATCATGGCGGGTCGGAGTCCCGAGCACAATAATATCGGTGCAATTGCTGTGTACGGAATCAGGCGTGATATCGCCACTCGCCTGCAGCAACTCTCGCCGGCAATCAAACGCGTAAACGTATTCACTGACGCTCGCCTCGGGCCAATGGTTCATATCGCCATTGCCATGGACAAGACCACGGACGACGAACCGAGAGAACTGATCCACAAGGCGTTCAGCCTTTCGGGGAGCATTTTTCCGCTCAGTCGCATCGCCCGCCGCATTGTCGTGGTCGACACCGACGTAGACACGGACAGTCTCGAAGACATCGAATGGGCAATCTGGACCCGCGTGGCCGCGGCGGAGAAGGTCATCGTCATCCCAAACGTGGAGAGCTGGGAGCTCGATCGCGCGTCAGTTGCCGGCCGTGGTTCAATGCGTATCGGCATTGACGCCACCATGGACGCAAAGCTCCGGACGACACTCGCAAGGCCGATCATCCCCGGGGCCGAACAGATCGATCTCGCCTCTTATATCAACGCGCCAGGCGTGCCGCGGATGGACTGAACCAGTCATAAGGTGATGCGATGATCGACCCCTATATTGCCGTAGCGCTTCAGACCACCGTCCGGCATGTCACCCGTCGCACGGAGGTCGAGCGCAATCTTGTTCATATTGGCAATATGCTGGATCTCGCCTGCCATATCTGCTCGCTGGAACTTCCTGTACGTCTCATTGCCCTGAGCGAGGGATGCATTCAGGGCTTCGCTGACGAGATCCTGCAACTGTCGTCCGATGAGTACTGCGCGACGATGGCAGCCGACATTCCCGGCTGGGAAACGGAGCGCCTCGGCGAGAAGGCGAAACAGCATGGGGTCTTCATCATGGGGCAGATGAAGGAGAAGCTCTCCCAGTATCCCGGTCGTTTTTTCAACACGACGTTTCTGCTCGACCCGCAAGGCCGGGTCATCTACAAGCACCGCAAGAACGTCGTTCTGTTCGTGGAACATTCAAGCACGCCTCACGATGTGTTCGACCAATGGGTCGGAGAACACGGGGATTCGCCGGAAGCGTTTTTTCCTGTCGCCCGCACCGACATCGGCAACATCGCCGGCAGCGTCGGAGTCGAGGGCTGCTTCCCCGAAAGTTATCGCGGTTTTGCACTCAATGGCGCAGAAATTCTTTACCGCGCCTCGCTCCCGGAGCCGTGGGTATCGCGTGACATCTGGGAGATCCAGAACCGCGCCCGCGCTGCCGATAACACTGCCTACCTGATTGCACCCAACTGTGGTGCGCTAATCATGCCCGGCGACCCGCCGACAGTGATCGGCGGCGCGCTTGGTGGCAAATCCATGATCATCGGTTACAAGGGCGAGATCCTTGGCCAGAGCACCGTCGTGGACGATTGCTACGTCGCATCCGAGATCAATATCGACGCACTCCGTTACTACCGGGAGAACGCCCGTTTCCAGAACTGGCTGCCGTATCTTCGCGCCGAGATCTATCGGAAGCTCTATGATCAGCCGATCTGGCCGAAGAATCTTTCGCCGCTGGATGATGCCGGAGCCGCCCGCGTCCTCGCCGAGTCCGTCGCCCGGCTGCAGGCCAGAGGCATCCTTACCAAGCGAATACCATGAATACGTAACGCGGTGCATCCCCCGGGCAGCACGAACGGCGCGAGGATGTCATGCGCCGATTGGCTGTGACTGCGCCGCTTCGGTTTCTACGGATTGTTGCCGCCTTCCTCCGACAGCGACCCTCGACCCGGGGGCAAGCCTGGAACATCTCCGCCTGCAAGTCAGAGACTATTCTCAGCCATGAACGATCAAAGCCGCAAAGTATTCGAACGAATCTACGGTTCTGCAGCGACGCCGAAGGAACTTCCATGGCATCGCGATGAGCCACCACCCTTGTTGGTCAAAGCGCTGGCCGCGCGGCAAGGAGCCGGCAATGCACTCGATATTGGCTGCGGCGCGGGAACGTACTCCATGTACATGGCGCGACGTGGTTACAAGGTGACCGGAATCGATTTCATGCCGCAGGCCGTCGAGATGCTCCGGAAACAGGCCGCAGCGGCCAGTCTGGATGTAACGGCAATCCAGGGTGACATCACAACCTGGGAGACGCCTGAGCACTTTGACGTCGTACTCGATGTAGGCTGCCTGCACAGCATTGGCCAACCTCGTCACGCCGTCTACAAAAAACAGCTGCTGCGATGGCTGGTGCCCGGTGGCGATTTCGTTCTTACGCACCTGGGTCGCCGGGGCTGGTGGGACCGGTGGCCAGTCGGGCCAAATCGCATTGGCCACGACACCATCGCCGCACTCTTTCAGCCGGAACTGAAACTGAAGGCGTACGAGCCCGAACTACTGACGGGCATGCCGATGTTCATGGGCCGGAGTGCGCTGGTCGGTCGCTATTGGTTCCAGAGAGTGAACTGATCCGGCGCGTAAGGCTTCAACGGCGCTTGTCTCTTAGCCGCCCCTGCTCCACCCGGTCGGTCACGGCCTCGCTTACCGAATAGCGCTCCCAGTCCCTGGGGGGTGTATAGACTCCCCAGTCGATCATTTTATTCACCTGATGCTTCACCAGTTCCAGCTGTTCCTTTTCGGTGAACGGTGGGTCTTCGAGACACAGGTTTCGTGGGTAGATTCCGCCTCTGGCCATCGCCGCATCGTAAATCGCCTTGTATTGCTCGACCCGAAGGTCCTTGACGAGGTTCTGCCATTGCGCACGCACACGAAAGTCCCGCAGCCCCTCAACATCGATGACGGCGCTGACCAGCGTCTCACCGCCGCCGAGATATTCCGATATGACGTTGCCCCGGTAGTCGATGATCTGGCTTTTGCCACAGGACATCTGGTGGATTCCGCCAGGGAAAAAAATCCCTCCGATGTTCGGCGCCATGACATAGCAGGTATTGAAGACTGCGTGTGACCGGTTCTGGATTTCGGCGACGCCGTTGCCCATCCACGGTTCCGGGTACTGAGTGCGCCAGATGATTTCAGCACCATTCAGCGCCAGTCCTCGCGCTGCCTCTGGGAAGCTTCCCTCGGCGCAGATCAACGTGCCGATATTCCCGATCGCTGTCTTTGCTACCGGAAAAACCGCCTCCAACAGGCGGACCGGGTCATCTCCATAGCGATGGAGATAGATATCCCAGATATCGGTCGGAGCTACATTCGGTTCACGTGGATAAAAGGCTGTCTTGTAGTGCTTGTGTATTACCTCGCCCGCCGGGTCGATTACGAACGCGATATTGAAGACCCGGTCTTCGATCAATTCCGGGTCCTTGGCCACCATCTGCGCGATGATGAAAATGTCGAGCTCCTTCGCTAGCGCCCCCAGTGCCTGGGTCTCTCGACCCGGAATATCGGGCGCGACCTCGCGTGCGATGCGCACGTGATCCGCGCCGCCTCCAAGACACCAACCTCCGATACCTCCCTCTGAAACTGTAACCAGCCTGACCGGGAGATCGAGGCTGCAATTCCATACCGCGTAGCGAATGCTCGTGGACAGATTGTCGATGTCTTTCATGTAGTCGTCGCGAGTCATGGCCATGCGAGACACGTTCTGGATCCCAACGGCTGTGTATTGAAGGCGCATGTCTGGTCCTGTCACTCGAAAAATGTCCGTCGCCATTGTGAACGGCCTGTTGAAGACGGTTTCAGGCAGCGTTCCCCTGTCCATTTGGCAAGGCCGGGGAGCGAAAACTGTCAACGCCGGTCGTAACATAACGCATTTCGTCGAAAACACCGATTTTACAATGCGTTAGTCGTGCCTCATTGTGGCTATCAATAGACTCTGGCCCGAACAGAGCGCCGTAAGCCCCGGTTTCTCTTTATGTAATCCGCTTGACGGCCGCGGTTTTTGCGACTATTTTCCTTAATCTAAGAATTTATGTTTAATGGCGGAATCGCATCTGAAGCTTTCGGTATTAGCCGCTTACAGGCGGTTGTTGAAGCCTCTGGTGCGGATCCTGATCAGGAACAACGTCTCCTTTGGTGAGTTCAGTGAACTCGCAAAGGACGTCTACGTAGAAGTCGCCGCGGCGGATTTTGAGCCAGACGGGCAGCAGCAGTCCCAGGGTCGCATTGCGATCCTGACGGGACTGACACAAAAAGAAGTAAACCGACTGATCAACGAGCGAGGAAAACAACAGCAAGACCAAGCGTCGAATCTGGATCGCGTCGCACGAATCCTATCTGGCTGGCACACGGATCCCCTTTTTACGGGTCCGTACGGTTTGCCACTGGACGTTCCGTACGACGCAGCGGGCGGGAGAAGTTTTTGTGCACTGGCGCGACGTTACACCGCGGATATGCCCGCCCGAGCGATGCTCGATGAGTTGCTGCGCATAGGAGTCGTGACCGAGGCCGAGGGCGCTCGATACAAAGTTCTAACGCGAACTTTCCTGCCAAGTGCTGATGCTCCTGAGAGTCTCGATCGGCTTGGTCATTCCGTAAGTAATTTTGTTGAAACAATCGATTTCAACCGTACCGAAATTGACAGCGAGAAGAAGTTATTCGAAAGAAATGTGATCGCCGATGCTGGACTGAAAGCCGACGACCTGCCGCTGTTCAAGGCCTATGTTCGGGAACGGGGGCAGTTCCTGCTCGAGGAGCTGGATGACTGGCTCAGCAAACGCGAGCACTCCGGAGACAGCCCGACGGTGAGTACCGGTGTGGGCATCTACCACTACATCCGTGCGAGCGATGACTGATAAGGCCACAAAGTGGCCGGAATGTCTCACTCCAGCGACCAAGAGCAACAACGAAAACAATTCATCTTCATAGGGATCGCAAAAAATGGGACGTCATACCCGACTTGGCTCCATCCGCACCGCGATGTTCAGCGTGGCATGCCTCTCACTGACCAGCATGATGGGAAGCAGCATTGCCGCTACAGAGGACGAAAATCGCCCAGAGCCCAACGTCCTTCTTGCGGTCGGGCCTGGCGCCGTTCACGCAGACGAGACGGGTTCGTGGATCACGGTTCTCGGACAAACCCTGGCAATTACGGTGGAAACCGAGTTTCCACGTGGCCTCGTCGCCGCTGGCGACTACGTCGCAGTCGAAGGGGCAATGTCAGGCGACGGTGCAGCGCTGGCGTCCAGCATCACTCAGCTCGGCGGCGAGTACTCGATCGGAAACTCACCGGTCTACGTCCGGGGCACTGTCCGCGATCTGACGAGCGCGGGCGCGGCTCGCATTGGTGACGCTGCTGTTGACCTGGCCGCTGCCTATGCCGACCCAGCACTGCAAAGACTCACCAACGGCGACACCGTAGAAGTCCTGGGTTTTGAGGTCGACGCCCCGGACAGCACGACGGCTGTAATTGCTACCCGCGCTGCCTTCTTGCCCAAAGGCAGCGGCAGCTCGTTGACCGGCATCACTGGCAGTGGCATGCGCGGCATCACTGGCAGTGGCATGCGCGGCATCACTGGCAGCGGCATGCGCGGCATCACTGGCAGTGGCATGCGCGGCATCACTGGCAGCGGCATGCGCGGCATCACTGGCAGTGGCATTCGCGGCATCACTGGCAGCGGCATGCGCGGCATCACTGGCAGTGGCATTCGCGGCATCACTGGCAGCGGCATGCGCGGCATCACTGGCAGCGGCATGCGCGGCATCACTGGCAGCGGCATGCGCGGCATCACTGGCAGTGGCATGCGCGGCATCACTGGCAGCGGCATGCGCGGCATC
>WYBE01000050.1 GCA_011526045.1 Nevskiales bacterium
AGTGGCGCGCACTCCGCAGCGAGCACGCCTGCGAGGGCACCCGCAGGGCCAGCCGGCGGCGAGACCCGGGGATGGGCGGAGTCCTATGCAGCCTTCGCCGCATGATGACCCCGCAGATCGGCGAAGAGCCAAAAAAAAAGAAACCCCGCCGATGCGGCAAATGCGAGTGATCCGGTAGGGACTTCAGTTCCGACCCGACACTCAACCGGGCTGCTGACGCGGACGAGGTAACGGGCGTGTGGAGCCATGCGCAGCAGGATGCGCAGCGCCAGGGAAGGCGGCGCGGACGCCTGGCACGACGTCAGGGCGGCGGAAACTGCACCCGCGCCAATGTCGTCCCGCCACGGGCCTCGCGCAACTCGTACTCGACCACGTTGGCGGTGATGGTGCCGCCTGAAGGCCCCGGCACCACATCGGTGATTGCCACCAGCACGTCCAGTTCGACGTTGTTGGACATGGCCAGCTTGTCGCGGATCCCCTGGGCCTCTGCCGCGGGGACGCGCCAGATCTGTGCGTATTTGCCGTTGCCAAAGCGGAGCGACACCTTCTGCCCGAGGGCATCGAAAGGCACCACCGAACTCGGTGACAGGGCGCGTACCGTGAATTCTCCGTAGGCCGGATCGTAGTCGCTGAGATTGGCGCTGTTGAGCGACAGGCGGATCCTGCCCGCGCCCCGGACTGCCGCGATGCCGGCTTCAAGTTCCGCCCGGACTGCGTCGCGTCGCGACGCTTTTTCGATAGCTGGCCCGAATTTGACGCGGCTGTCGTCTTCCACCCATCTGTCGATGGGTGGCGTGATCCCGGCGAGGTCGTAGTAGAGGAAGACCATCGCGTTGTTGTCCGGGTTGACCAGTTCGCGGGTCCGGCCGCCAGGGCCGGTAGCCGTTTCGGCTGCTGGTGAAGTCGCTGCGGCTGGTGCGCTGTTGTCCGGTGACGCTGTAGTGACCGGCGCACCCGGAGGCGGCGCGCTCCGTGGCAGTGACTCCTCGGCTGGCCCAGCGCCGCTGCTCCTGGCGGCCGTATTGTCGCCACCGCCGCAGGCGGCGATCAGCAGCACCGTTACTCCGGAGATCAGCACAGTGCGCATGGCCAGGCTCCTACAGGGTAGGCGCGTCGGCGTTCTTGGAGGCATCCTCGACCGCCTTCGCCCGCTTCTTCTGCTCCAGTTCCTGCAGAGACTGTTCCACCTTGGACACCAACTCGTAGCCGGCGGCCTGGTCCACCACGCCGGTCTCCATGGAACGGGCAAGATCCGGGTTGTCCTGCATCGGGGTCAAATGAGCCTCAACGACGATTCCACAGTCGGGCGACAGACTGACTCCACCGGAGGCACCCGTGCCGGCGCACTGGGAGTGGATCGGCGACGTCTCCGTCGCGAGACGGCCGAACGGATCATAGACCCAGCGAATGAAGTGCTGCCCGGGATTGTTCTGGTCGATGGATGGTGTGCCGTACTTCTTCGTCAGGGCCTCGGCCACGCTCGCCATGGTGGGATTCTTGCCGTCGGCGAACCATTCCTCCCGGCCGGCGGCGATGACGATTTCCTCGCCCGGCAGGCCCATGGTGGTGACGTTCCACTTGGACTGCCCGGGCTTGAGGTCGTAGCGCACCGCATTGCCGCTGCGCGCAATCATGTCGTCCTGCATCTCCTGCATGATCTGCTTGGATGTCTTCTCCACGCGGGGTTCTGCCAGTCGGGCGGTAAAGCCCTGGCGCAGCGTCACCCCGTAGGTCTGGATATTGAATCCAGTGGTGACGGGCCCGGTGACGACCATGAGTTCGTTGGTGCACATGACGACGTTCGCGGCTTCGTCGTAGGTCATGCCGGGACGCACGCCGACGACATCATCCACCGGGGCGTTCGCGGCCCTGGCCGGGGTCTTGACCTCGGCCGGGCAATCCACGTCACCGCGGGCTTCACGGGCGACTTCCTCGGCGCTCGCGCTGCCTGAAGGGGCGAACTTCGGCTTCTGTTCGGCCGCGGCGGAATCGCCTGTCGCGGCCGATTCCGGCTTCTTGGAGTCACATGCTGCCAGGATCACGGCAACCAGCACAAAGGGTAACCATTGGTACAACTTCATGGCACGCTCTCCGTTCCTAGTTCTTCTTGAAGATGTTCTTAAGGCCCTCGACCGCTTTCTTGAGATCGGCCGGAGCCGCCGCTGCATCCGTCGATGCAGCGGGCATGTGGGCGCTCAGGTCGGCGAAATGCAGGCTGTGCTCGGCGCCGGCCCGCACCTGTCGGCTCGGGAGGATCTCCAGTTCCGTGATGACGACGTCATAGGACCAGCCCGTGCCGAGTTCCTTCCCACCTGAATTGAAGCGGATCACGGTGAAGCCTGCGTTGCGCGCCTCGCCCGGTTTCAGCACGAATGACGGGTCCGCGGCGCGTGAGGTGACGAGGCCAATGCCGGAAAAGCTGGTGTCGTGGGTGCCGGGCCGGCCAAAGACATACGCGTTGCCAAGATTATCGACAGCCGCGCTGCTGTTGGACTTGTAGCCCAGGACGACCGGCTCGTTCGTGATGTTGCGGAACATCACGTTGAGCTTGAGCGAGTGGTGTCGGTCAGCGGGATTTCCCACCGGCGTGAACGACACCACCTGGGCGATGAAAGACCCGCCGCTCGCGCAGTGCGGCAGTCCTGCGCAGGGATCGGCGGCGGCAGCCGGCGCTGCCGCAGCTTCGGTGTTCTGGCCCGCGTTGGCAAAGTGCAGCACGCGCTCCTTGCCCGGCTGATACTTTCCGCCGGGCAAGGCCTGGATTTCCTGCACCGTCAGGTCCAGATCAAACGTGGTTCCCGGAGCGTCTTTGCCGCCTTTCCAGGTGAACTCGATGCGGGCGTCGCTCGCCTCACCGGGCTCCAGCGCAAACTTCGCATCGACGTTGCTGCCGGTCACGGTGCCAATGCCTCGCACGCTGTTCGGGCCGGGAACGTAACGGTTCCCCTGGTCGTCGGTCACCAGGCCGGAACCGCTGACGTAGCTGAGTATGAGTGGCTGGTCGAGCTTGTTCTGGAAATGCACGGTGGCGGTAGCCACGTGATCGTCGCCGGCGGTGCTCGTGCGGAAGTCACTCAGCGTTGCAACGAAGCTCGACGTTTCCATGCAATCGGCCCGGCCCGCACAGGATGGCGTGGCGGCAAGTGCCGGGGTTTGTCCGCAATGGACCACGTTGAGAACAACCAGCGCGCACAGCGGCGCCAGGCGATGTCGAAGTTGCATTGTCAAAAGCCCCCCCCGGGCAAGCGCGGCCGGAATGACAGTTGCCTGTTGTTGTGGACTTCGGATCCGGCCTCGCTCGTCGCGACTATAGTCGCGACGGGCAATGACCGCCACCATCGGGATCCGTGGCGGGTGGAGGTCGGTGCCCGGCCGATGGCTTTGAAGCCTTCGATCGGCGCCATCCGCGGCCGGGCCTCGCGGTGGAGTGCCTCAGTTCCCCGCGGCTACCGGTATTACGAATCCTCGAAGACCCTGCGGCCAGAGGCTTGGCATGGGCGGCGGGGTGTGGGGACGGGCAGGGTGACGGTGCAGCCCGGCGGTCCGCATTGGCCGGCTGCAGGCCGTTTCGGGTCCGTGCGAGAATACGCGGCTACTGCCAAACGGCCCGAACGGCATTCATGACTGACCTGCGCGGCAAACCACTGGCATCGGAGCAAGACGTGAAGAGCGGCGAGAAATACCGCACCTCGGCCGGTTTTGCGGCGATCAGGCACGGCGTCAAGCGCTGCGCCGACGCGCAACCTGCCACACCGGGCGGCAAGCCGCCCTGGCTGCGGGCGAGGATTGCCGGCGGCGGCAAATACGCCGAGCTGCGCGACATCGTGCGCGAGCACCGCCTGGCCACGGTCTGCGAAGAATCCCTGTGCCCGAACATGGGCGAATGCTGGGGGCGGGGCACCGCGACCCTGATGCTCATGGGCAGCGTGTGCACGCGGGCCTGCCGCTTCTGCGCGGTGGATACCGGCAACCCCCGCGGCTGGCTCGATCGCGACGAGCCGGCGAATGCCGCGCGTACCGTCACGCTCATGGGACTCAGCTATGTCGTACTCACGTCCGTGGACCGCGACGATCTGCCCGACGGTGGCGCAGCGCACTACGCCGCCTGCATCCGCGCCATCCGCGCGGCGTCCCCGGCGACGGCCGTCGAGGCGTTGACGCCCGATTTCCGGGGCGATGCGGGTGCCGTGCGCGCGGTCGTCGCCGAAGACCTGGCCGTGTTCGCCCACAACCTCGAGACCGTGCGCCGCCTGACCGGGTCGGTGCGCGATCCACGCGCGGGCTACGAGCAGTCCCTAGGGGTGCTGGGGGTGGCGAAAGCGGCGCGGCCCGACATGCTCACCAAGAGCAGCCTCATGCTCGGCCTCGGCGAAAGCGCGGAAGAGGTACATGCCGCGATGAGCGATCTGCGCGGGCAGGGTGTGGACATCCTCACGCTCGGCCAGTACCTGCGTCCGACCGTGAATCACCTGCCCGTGCACCGCTACGTTCATCCCGATGAGTTCGCCGCCCTGCGCGAGCAGGGGCTCGCGCTCGGCTTCATGGAGGTGGTCTCCGGGCCGCTGGTGCGCTCCAGTTACCGGGCCGAGCGCGCGCTCGAACGCAACAACGTGGGGTTGTGATGGCTGAGTTCTTCTTCCAGTACGGTTTGTTCCTTGCCAAGGCTGTGACCTTCGTCGTCGCCGCAGGCGCGCTGACGCTGATCGTCGTCGGCCTGTCGCGGCGGGGTGCCCCGGCCGGAGGGCTCAAGGTCGAGAAGATCAACGAGCGCTATCGCGAGCTGTCGGGCACCTTGCGCCAGGCGGTGCTCCCGAAGGCGGACTGGAAGAAGGAGAAAAAGCGCGAGGGCAAGGAGCTCAAGGCGCGCGAGAAGGAGGCCGCGAAGCACGAGGCGGAACGCAGGCGCGTATTCGTGCTCGATTTCAAGGGCGACCTGCGCGCCACCGCGGTCACCTCGCTGCGCGAGGAAATCAGCGCCGTGATTGCGGTCGCCCGCCCCGAGGACGAGGTCGTGCTGCGGCTGGAGAACTTCGGCGGGGCCGTGCACGAGCACGGGCTGGCCGCCTCGCAGCTCCTGCGGCTGCGCAAGAGGAACATCGCGCTCACGGCCATCGTGGACAAGGGCGCTGCGAGCGGCGGTTACATGATGGCCTGCGTGGCGGGCCGGATCATCGCCGCGCCGTTCGCGGTCGTCGGTTCGATCGGCGTGCTGGCGCAGATCCCGAACTTCCACCGCGCGCTTGCGGACCGCGGCGTGGACTTCGAGCAGGTGACGGCCGGCCGCTACAAGCGCACGGTCACCATGTTCGGTCACAACACCGACGAGGACCGCGCCAAGCTCAAGGAGGAGCTCGAAGACGTGCACACGCTGTTCAAGTCCATGGTGGCCGAGAACCGGCCGCAGCTCGACATCGAGCGGGTGGCGACCGGCGAGCACTGGTATGGCACGCGGGCGCTGGAGCTGAAGCTGATCGACGAGATCGGCTCGAGTGACGACTACCTGCTGCAGGCCACGACCGGGGCCGACGTCTTCCACCTGAGCTACCGGACCAAGCACACGCTGTCCGAGAAACTGCTGGCGGCGGTGCGTGCCGGGGCCGAGCAGTTCGAGCTGTGGATTGCGCAGCGGCAGCGCGAGCGGGTCCTGCCCTGAGGCACGCGCCGGCGCGCCGCGGTTTCTGCCGGCTATAATCGCTGCCGAGGGTTGTTGTCATGTCGGGAACCGCGTTGCGCGCCTTGCTCGTTGCCGCCACGCTGGCGCTCTGCGCCGGCGGTTGTGCCCTGCCGCTCGCCAGCGAGAGCGAGTTGAATACTCAGGGCGACGCCGAGTTCCAGAAGATGCGCAACCAGGTCCCGGTCAGCACTGACGCGCGCGCCCGTGCCTACGTCAGCTGCGTGGCTGATGCGATCATCCGGGAGCTGCCGCCGCCGTACGTCGACCAGAGCTGGGAGATCGAGGTGTTCGACAGCGAGGAGGTCAATGCCTTCGCGCTGCCGGGTGGCAACATGGGCGTGTTCACCGGCATCTTCAAGGTGGCCGAGAACCAGGACCAGCTCGCTGCGGTGATTGGTCACGAGATCGCGCACGTCACCGAGCAGCACGCGCTCAAGCGTTACAACCGGGAAGCCACCACGCAGATTGGCGTCATCGGCGTCGCTGCGGCGACGGGGACCGGGCAGGCCGGGGCCGACCTGCTCGGGATGGCGGCCCAGGTGGGTTTGTCGCTGCCATTCAGCCGCGGCGAGGAGGCCGAAGCGGACACGGTGGGCTTGCGTTACATGGCCGCGGCGGGCTTCGACCCGCGCCAGAGCGTGCCGCTGTGGCAGAACATGAAGGCGAAGAACAAGCTCGGGCCGCCCGAGTTCCTCTCGACTCATCCGTCCGCCGAGCACCGCATCGATGACCTGGTCGCGCAGTTTCCCGTCGTGCTGAAGATCTACAACGACGCGCAGGCCGCCGGCAAGAAGCCGCACTGCGGGCCCTGAGTCCAGGTCAGTCTTTTCGGACCGAAATGGCATGGAATGCATGGCTGAAATGAGCAGAAAGGCGGCGGTCTTGCTGCTGCTGGCGGCGACCTTGCCCGGCTGCAGCCTGCTGCAGGCGCCGGAACCGCCGGCGCCGGTGGCGGCGCCCGTCGAGCAGCCGCCGATCGATACCACGCGCTTTGTCCTTGCCGGCCCCGACGTGAACGTGGTCGGGACACTGCAGGTCGTGCGCGCGCGCGCCGAGGACACCTTCATCGACATCGCGCTGGCCTACGCGCTCGGTTTCGACGAACTGGTCGAGGCCAATCCGGGCATCGACCCGTGGTTGCCCGGCGCAGGCACGGAGATCGTCCTGCCGAGTCGATTCGTGCTGCCTGATGCGCCGCGCGAGGGGGTGGTGCTCAATGTCGCCTCCAAGCGGCTGTTCTATTTTCCAAAGCCGCAACCCGGCGCCGCACCGGTGGTGCATACCTTCCCGATCAGCATCGGCCGCGAAGGCTGGGCGACGCCGCTCGGCAAAACGAAGATCGTCTCGAAACGCAAGGACCCCGTGTGGAACGTCCCGGCCTCGATCCGCAAGGAGCACGCCGAGAACGGCGACCCGCTGCCGGCAGTCGTGCCGCCGGGTCCGGACAATCCGCTCGGCCGTTATGCCATGCGGCTCGGCCTGCGCGGCGATTACCTGATCCACGGGACCAACAAGCCGGCCGGTGTCGGCATGCGCGTCAGCCACGGCTGCATCCGGATGAATCCCGATCACATCGAGTGGCTGTATCCGCAGGTGCCGATCGGGATGCCGGTGCATATCGTCAACCAGCCAGTGCTGGTCGGCGTGGATGCCGGTGAGTTGTTCGTCGAGGTGCACCCGGCGCTCGAGGAGGACAAGACCCGGCGCACCGCGGCGTTGCTGAAGGACGTCGAAAAGCAGCTGCCGCGCGGCCAGGGCGCCGTCGATTACCAGCGCCTCGCGCGCATCGCGAGCGAGCAACGCGGCTTCCCGCAGTCCATCATGGTTGCCGGCCCCGATCCCGAGGCGACGGTTGCCTCCGCCCGCCGGGTGACCAACGTCGTGACTTACGAGTGGTTCAGCGAAGGCGAAGCGCCGCAGACCGGTACGGCCAGCCAGGCCGGCGCCGGGCTCGCACCGCAGTGAGCGTCCGACCGACGCTGCCGCCAGTGCGTTGACCGCCGCGCGATGATCCCGCTGTCCGACGAGAACCGCACGCGCAACGTGCCGGTGGCGAGCCGCACGATCCTCGTGACCTGCTGCCTCGTCTTCCTGTGGCAGCGCTTCGGCGGGGACTGGGGCCGCATGGCGGCGCAGGCGCTCGGGTTCACGCCGGCCTGGTTTTTCGCCGGTGGCGCGCCCGAGCCGGCGTTTGCCTGGGTGCCGTACGCGGCGAACCTCATCACCTACCAGTTCCTGCACGCGGGCTGGCTGCACCTGGCCGGCAACATGCTGTGCCTGTGGATCTTCGGCGACGATGTCGAGGATGCCTTCGGCCCGGCCGCGTTCATTGCTTTCTACCTGATGGCGGGGATTGCAGCCGCGCTGGCCCAGGCACTGCTCGACGTGGATTCGGGCACGCCGGTGATCGGTGCGAGCGGCGCCGTCTCCGGGCTGTTCGGCGCGTTCCTCGTGTTGCACCCGCGTTCGCATATCAACGTGCTGGTGCCGATCTTCATCGTCGTGGACATCGTGCGCCTGCCGGCCTGGGTGGTGCTGACATTCTGGTTCGCCGTGCAGCTGCTCTACGACCTGTTCGATCCGGCGGCCGGCGGCGGAGTGGCGTTTCGCGCCCACATCGGCGGATTTCTCGCCGGGCTCGTCATGACGCCGCTCTTTGTGCTCGCGACCGGCAGACGCGCCAGCCGCGCCACAGGCTGATAAGATGATTTCAGGTTGTTGTTCGCGTGGGGCGGTGCCGCACCGGTTCGCCCGCGCCTGAGAGGCACTGCGCGGTGGAGCCAGTCAGCCGCGGCATCTCGGTCGTCGAGATTCCGCCCCGTAGCCAGGTGATTCCCGTCGCGCGGGAGCCTGTCACCGCTTTCATCGGCCCCACTCCCAGGGGGCCGGCAGACATCCCGGTGGCCGTGCGCAGCCTGGAGGAGTTCCTGTTGCGGTTTGGCGTGCCCGGCCACCTCAGCCGCATGGAGTTCCTGCTCTACCAGTACTTCGAAAACGGTGGTTCGATGGCGATCGTGGTGCGCGTGTGCCGCGTGCGCCGCTGCAATCGCATTCACCTGCCCGGGCCGTCCGGCGACCTGGTCCTGGAAGCGCTCAACCCCGGGGCGCTCGAGCACCTGCGTGCCACGGTGGACTACGAGGGCATACCGGCCGGCGAACGCGGCCGGTTCAACCTGGTGATTCATCGCTGCCGCTCGCCGGAGCACCCGCTGGTGGAGGAGCAGGAGAGTTTCGCGGGCATCTCCATTCGCCCCACCGACACCGAGTTTGTCGGCAACGCGCTGGCCGCGTCGAGCCTGGTCCGGCTGGTGGAGCCACTTGCGGCCGAACGGCCGGGCCGCACGCTCGGCGCCGACAGCGGCCAGCCGCTGCGATACGTCTACAGCCGGGGCGACGACTCGGCGGATGGCGACAACATCCCGACGGACTACGACCTGCTCGGATCGCGCGAGGAGGGCACGGGGTTGTTCGCGCTGGAGCAGGTGCCGTGGCTGGACTTCGTGTGCCTGCTGCCCGGTGCTTCGGGCCTCACGCTGGGCCCGGTCGCGCTGTTCGCTGCGGAACGCTATTGCCGCGAGCGCCGGGCGCTGCTGCTGCTCGATCCGCCTGCCGCGTGGCGGAGCGTGGCCGATGTCGTGCGGGCACAGCGCGAGCGCGGTTTCGCGAGCGGCAATGCGCTCACCTACTTCCCGGCACTCGAAAGCCCGTTGCATGTCTCCGTCAGCGGCGGACTCAGCGCGGCCGGTGCCATCGCCGGACGCCTGTGCGCGGCGGGGCTTGCCTGCTCCGGCGCGCAGCCCTTGTCGCTCGGGCGCAGCCGCGCCGCGCTCGAACTCGATGAGCAGGAGATGCATCAGCTCGGCCGGCTGGGGGTCAACTCGTTGTCGCGGCCGGCGCCCGGGCGCGTGGAACTGACCGGCCTGGTGACCATGGCGCGCTCGGGCGGCGTCTCCACGTCCTGGAACAACCTGCGCCAGCGTCGCGTGTTCCTGTTCATCGCTGACAGCATTGCGCGGCACACGCGCTGGGCGGCGTTCGAGCTGTCCGGCCCGTCACTGTGGCGCGAGGTACGCGGCCAGTGCGAAGCCTTTCTCGCCGCGCTGCACGCGCAGGGCTTGCTGGCCGGGGCGACACCGCGCGAGGCGTTCTACGTCAAATGCGATGCCGACACCCACGATGCCACGCGCGGGCAGGAGATGGCCGCGCGGCTGGAGGCGATCATCGGCGTGGCGCTGGCGCGTGGTGGCGACTTCGTCGCCTTCCGCGTGGCGCACGCGGCATCAGGCTCGTCCGTCACCGAACTGGGCTGGCAACCGGGGGCCGCACTCGCACTCGCCGGGTGAAGCGCGGCCGTGCCAGTGCCGCGTATCTGGCACTCCGGCATCGCGATTGCCAGTGACGATTTGCTGTGATTGCCGTCACAGATCCGGCAGTCGGCGTCCGTTACAGTCGAGGCCAACTGACTCTGGTCGCAGCGGCTGGCCCGAGGAGCCGCCCGACCGTTGACGTCCGGATCAACACGGTATCGGAGGCAGGTCGGTGCAGAGGTTCTCGCAATCGCGCCACGCGTCGCTGGTGCCGGTGCCCAGCCTCGAGGAGTTCTTCCGCGATTCCGTCGAGGCGGCGCTCGCCAGCAATCACGTCATTGTCGAGCGCGATACCTCGCATTACGTGGTCAGCCTGCTCACGTTGTTCGCCCGCTCCGACGCCTGTTATGACCCCACTGACGGCGGCGCCCGCCAACGGCCGCTCGCGCTGATGCTGGCCGAAGCGGTCGGCGCCGGCAGCGCCGAGGAACGCTCGTTCGCGCTGCAGCGGCTCGGGGACATCGCGCTGTTCACCGCCGGCTTCTTCGCCGAGACGCTGCGCGACCGCACGGTCGGTGTCGATTACTACGTCAACATGGGCGGCGGGGCGTACCGCATGCTCGCCGCGGGCGGCCACGCCACCGTGCGCACCCGCGCCCTCGCCGAAGTGTTTGCCGAACTCGCCGCGAAGTTTCTCGATCTGGTCGATGTGCTGAACGAGGTGCGCGAGTCGGCTCGCGGGGGCGACGCGGACGTGCTGCGCCTGTACGAGGCCTGGGTCCGCACCGGGAGCCGGCGCGCGGCGCGACTGCTGCGCCAGGCCGGCATCGAGCCGAGCGGGCAGGCGCGCAGCGATTACCAGCATTGAGGTGCCGGTATGCTGCTGCGTGCGTTGCAGAGCCTGCTTGCCGACCTCTACGGCATAGAGGTTGACGCGGATGTGCGCGACTTCGTCGTGACGGATGCCGCTGCGCTGCGCCCTGCCAGGGCGGCCGCCAATGCGCGCGATACCGCCGAGCAGCTCCTGATCGGGGAAGGCGACGGCGAGCTTTGCCTCGCCCTGTACCTCGATCCTGACCTGCTCCACCGGCTGGACGCATTCGACCCGCTGCGCTGCCTGTGCGCATGCAATATCGAGGATTTCTGCACGGTGCTCGAGGGCGTGAGCCACTTCAACTACGTGGCATGGAACGCGGCCTGCGACAAGCCGGTGACGCTGCTCGAGCTCGAGATGCAGGCCGAGGTCGACAAGTACGTCAGCGCCAGGGCGCTGCTCGGCAGGCAGGCGAGCGGCGACATCGGCCGGCGGCTGCTCGCGCACCTGTTCGGTCAGCCGGCATTCGACCCGGCGCTCCCGGCCGAGGAGCTGCGCCGTTACCACGACGCCAGCCGGTTCGCCAGTGCCTATTGCGCCAGCCTCGAGAGCCGCTTCCCGGCCGGCGCGCCCGGGCCGGGGATGCTGCGCGAGTTGCGGGCATTCTTCCGCTGGCCGCAACCCGCGAAAGTCAGCCACATCCGCTCCTCCCTGCTGTCCTGATCCGGGGCCGCGCCGCGGCGGCTGTTTTGCTACAGTGGCCCCGCCGGAGCCACGGGGTTCCGGCTCATTCGCACCCCGGATGCGAGAGGACTCCAGCATGGCCAGACACGTCGCTTGCGTTGCACTCATCGGTTTCACCAGCGCGCTGCTCGCCGCCTGCGGCAACCGCTCCGCTCCGGCCCCCGAGGCCCCGCCGCCCCCGGCTGCTGCGGCAGCCACTCAGCCCGCGGCGCCGACGCTTGCGGCGATCGTTGCCGGTGAGCATCGCAGTGCCGAGAACCGGGCGCGCGACGCGGCCCGTCACCCGGTGGAGACACTGGAGTTCTTCGGCCTGCGGCCGGACATGACCGTGATCGAGATCTGGCCCGGGACCGGCTGGTACACCGAGATCCTCGCCCCGTACCTGCGCGATCACGGCCGCTACATCGCCGCGCACTGGGATCCCGAGGCGAAGCCCGAGTTCATCCGCAACAGCGTGCGCGCGTTCAAGGAGAAGCTCGCGGCGCAACCGGACCTCTACGGCAAGGTCGAGGTGGTCGTGCTGGCACCGCCGGAAAAAACCGAGATGACGGCGGCGGAGTCGGTGGACATGGTGCTGACCTTCCGCAACATCCACAACTGGATGGCGAGCGACCAGGCGCCGGGAGTGTTCGCGGCGATATACCGCGTGCTCAAGCCGGGCGGGATCCTCGGCGTCGTCGAGCACCGCGCGCCGGCCGACCAGCCGCAGGACCCGAAGGCCAAGACCGGCTACGTGCGCGAGGACCACGCCATCGCCCTGGCGCGCGCGGCGGGCTTCGTCCTGGAGGCGGCCTCCGAGGTGAACGCGAACCCGAAGGACACGAAAGACCATGAGGGCGGCGTCTGGGCCCTGCCACCGACCTTGCGCCACGGCGACAAGGATCGCGACAAGTATCTCGCCGTCGGCGAGAGCGATCGCTTCACGCTGCGGTTTCGCAAGCCGGGCTCCGCCGCCGGTGTCGGCGAGGGGGCTCCTCCGGCAACCGACGAGGCCACGGCCGCGACGTCCGCTCCGGCGAACTGAGTCGCGCCGGTTACCGGCGGGCGGTCAGGCCCGGCTGCTCAGGAACATCCGGTAGGCGGGATTGCCGGTCTCGTCCCACCACGGGAAGCCGAGTTCGGCGAGGTGGGCGTGGAATTCGCCGAGCCCGGCGTCGGGGACCTGGACGCCCGCCAGCACCCGGCCGTAATCGGAGCCATGGTTGCGGTAGTGGAACAGGCTGATGTTCCAGCGCGTGCCGATTGCCTTCAGGAAATCGAGTAACGCCCCCGGGCGCTCCGGAAACTCGAAACGGCACAGCCGCTCGTTGCCGAGCGCGGCGGCGAGGCCGCCGACCATGTGCCGGACGTGCAGCTTCGCCATCTCATCGTCACTCATGTCGATCACCGGGTAGCCGGCGCCGGTGAGTCCCGCGACGATCTGCCGGCGCTCGGCCGCCCCCGCGCGCAGCTCGACACCGACGAATATGCGCGCCCGTCCGGGGTCGCCGTAACGGTAGTTGAACTCGGTGACGCTGCGCCGCCCGAGCGTCTCGCAGAAGCGCAGGAAGCTGCCCGGTTGCTCCGGGATCTCGACCGCGAGCAGCGCCTCGCGTTCCTCGCCGACCGCCGCGCGTTCGGCGATGTGGCGCAGCCGGTCGAAGTTGACATTGGCGCCGCTGTTGACGGCAACCAGGGTGCGATCACGCATCCGGCTGCCGGCGACGTGCCGCTTCAGGCCGGCCACCGCCAGCGCGCCGGCCGGCTCCATGATGCTGCGCGTGTCTTCGAAAATATCCTGGATTGCTGCGCAGATCTCGTCGGTGCTGACCAGGATGACGTCGTCGAGGAGTTCCCGGCAGATGCGGAAGGTCTCATCGCCGACGCGCCGCACGGCCACCCCGTCGGCAAAAATGCCCACGTGCTCGAGCGTCACCGGCGCACCGGCAGCGAGGGAGCGGTGCATGCTGGGCGATTCCTCCGGCTCCACGCCGATCACGCGCACCTGCGGATACAGCGCCTTGGTATAGAGCGCGATGCCGCTCGCCAGCCCGCCGCCGCCGATCGGAACGAAGACCGCGTCGATCGGTTCGCGGTGCTGGCGGTACAGCTCCATCGCGATCGTCCCCTGGCCCGCGATCACCTCCGGGTCGTCGAAGGGATGAACGAAGGTGAGGCCCCCGGCCGCGGCGAGCGCGAGCGCGTGCTCGTAGGCCTCGTCGTAGTTCGCGCCGTGCAGCACGACCTCCGCGCCGAGGGTCTGCACGGCCTGCGTCTTGATCGCGGGCGTGGTCGCGGGCATCACCACCAGCGCGCGCGCGCCGTAATGCCGGGCGGAGAGGGCGAGCCCCTGGGCATGATTGCCGGCGGAGCTGCAAATCACGCCGCGCGAGCGCGCCGCCGGGGACATCTGCGAGAGCCTGTTGTGCGCGCCCCGCAGCTTGAAGGAGAACACCGGCTGCAGGTCCTCGCGCTTGAGGAGCACACGGGAGCCGAGGCGTTCGCTCAGGCGTGGCGCGGCCTCGAGCGGGCTCTCGACGGCAATGTCATAGACGCGCGCCTTGAGGATGCGCTCGAGGTAGTCAGCGGCGGTTCCCATGCGCGGATTCTACCGTCGTCGCGGCTTGCGCCGCTCCGGCAATGCCGCGACCCGAGCCGCTCCTACTTGGTCGGGGGCCGGGGCGCGAGCAGGTCGTCGAGTGTCCTGGTGAGTTGCTCGCCCTTGTGCGCGGGCAGCGTGTAGACCCAGGCCGCCAGGCGCGCCTGGAGTTCTGCGGCTTCCGCTTTGACCGCATCGGGGCTTTTGCGGGGCGCTGCCGCCGGCTCGGCGGCCTGCGGCGTGCCGTCGTTCGCGGCAGCAGGGGCGGCGCCGGCGGGTGCCGGCGCGAACCGGGCAGCGAGCGCGTCGTCGACGCTGACGCTGAAGCGCACCCGCGGGCCGGCGGGAAGCTGCCAGGTACGCGCCTCCACCACCAGCCCGTCGAAGGTCTCGTAGCGGGCCACCACCGGTTGCACCTCGCCGGGGCTGAAGCCCGCGGCCGGTTCGACATCCTCGAGCGTGAGGTCGGTGAGCGCGGCGCCGATGGAATTTCCGGCGCTCGGGAAGGAGAGTTCCCGGTCCCCGGGGACGCCCGTGACGGTGAAGTCCTGCGTCTCGGGCGACGCCTTCTCGACGCGCAGGGTCTTGCCCCGCGGGTGGCTGATGACGACCGAGTGGACACGCTTCGCGACGATGTCGAGGATGCCCTGATCGAGCCATTGCGCGGTCTCGCGCGGGACGTCGAACGACCCGGATACGAGCCAGCTCGTGGTCTCACCTGCGCGGCGCGCATAGGCGCGCTCGCCGCCGCCGACCCCGGTGTTGCCGATGATGACGCTGGTCGTGCCGCTGGCGCTGCCCAGGTCGAGACGTACGCCGGTGGCGGCTTCCTTCTCGATGTCTGCCACGCCCAGGCGGTCATAGAGCTCCGGGTTCGAGGTCTTTTCCTCGAGGATACGGGCTTCGGCGAGGCCGATGAGGTTCCGGCGGATGCGGCCGATGTCGGCCGGGTAACCGCTGCGTTCGGCGACCCCCCAGCGGTCATCCTGCTTCGCGATCGTGGCAATCGTCTTGTCGCCGCCGGTCCTGACGATGATCGTCCCGATCGTATTCAGTTGCGAATGCAGATCGGGCAGCAGCAGGTCGCCGCTGCCGGTGCTCTTGCGCTGGGACTGGGACACCGCGACTGCCAGCGCAACCAGGACGGCGAGCGAGGCGAGGAGCGCGATCAGCGTGCGGGTGTTCATGGTCTTCAGCCTCCCGCACGGTGCCGGCGGCGCAGCAGCAGCACGCCGAGGCTTGCCAGCGTGATGAGCAGCGGCACCAGGCCGATGTTGATCGCCTTGAGCCGGTTGCCGAGCCGCTCGATCTCGCGATCGAGATTGCGCTGGACCTGGCGCAGCTCGCGGCGGATGGTGACGCGCTGCTCGCGGAAGCGTTCCAGCTCCTGGGCCTGCTCCGGCGTCAGTATCTGGGCGTCGCGATCCTCGCGGCGCGCCTGCAGCTCGGTAAGTTTCTGCTCGGTGTCCCGCAGTTCCTGTTGCAGGCGTTCCTCGGTGACGCGGAAGCGCTCGTCGGCCGTCCGGCGCAGTTCCTGCACGCGCGTAAACGGGCGGCTGAACGTGGCGCGGCCGCGGATGCCGATGAGGTCGCTGCTGCCGAGCAGGTTGTCGAGCGCATTGACCACGAAGTCCCCGTTGTTGGCGAAGGCGTTGGCCATGCGCTGGCCGAAGAAATTCTGCGTCTGCACCCACAGTCGGTCGCCGAGCAGGTCGGTGTCGGCCACCAGCACGACGTTGATCGGGGCTTCAGCAGCTTTCAGCGGCGCCTTGCCGCCGGCGGCCGCGCTCGCCGGCGCGCCCTGCGGGAAGGCGCTCGGCACCTTGCCGCTGATGCGGGCCGCGAGGATGTAGCGCTCGCCGGTCGGATTGAATCCCTTGCGCAACATCTCGGGGTCGGACATCAGCCCGAGCGATGCGGTGGGCACCGGCGCGGCGAGATCGCTCGAGCGGATCAGGGGGGTAACCGTCGCTGCGGCGTTCGCCTCGCTGCTGATGGCGCCGGCGAAGCCGAGGTTGACGAGGCTCAGGCCGCTGGTCACGACGTCGTCGGGATCGAGGCCGCCGGCGTCCACGCCGATCAGGCCGATGTCGCGCACGGCTCGTCCGTCGGGGCCCATCACCTGCAGCGCGAACCGGTCGTCGCCGACGAAGGTGTCGGAGCTGACCTTGATGCCCCAGGGGCCGAGCAGGGTGTCGAGTCGGGAGCTGCGCCCGCCCATCATGGCGCTCGCCGGGTCCTGCGGATTGCCCGGGTCGGCTTCGGCCCAGGGGTCGACGAACAGCATCGCGCGCCCGCCACGCAGGATGAACTGGTCGATCGCATAGAGCGTGGCGTCGGAAAGCTCCTTCGGGTGGACGACCATGAGTACCTGGACGTCGTCGGCGATCTGCGTCTCGGTCGGCTCGATCATGCGCAGTTCGAAGAGCTGGCGCAGCTGCGTGGTGATCGTCCAGGGCTGGCGCATCTGCTGCGTCATCGGATCGAACCCGGCGTTCATCGGCAACCCGGACATCAGGCCGACCACCGGGCGCTTCGGGTTGGCGAGCGAGTAGACGAGCTTCGCCAGTTCGTACTCCAGGAAGGCTTCCTTGGAGGGGTCCAGGAAGGCGATGATCTGTTCGTCGCCGACACTGTTGGTGCCGGCGAGCCCCATGAACACGGGGTCGGCGGTATTGTCGAGCCGGATGCCCTGCAGGCCGAACTGGGTGGCGCGGTCTTCCTCGTCGGAGAACGGGATGGGATCGACCTCGTGCAGCTTCAGCATGCCGTTGGAGTCCTGCGCGAACTCCCGCAGCATGTCGCGCACGCGGCCCGCATAGGCGCGAAGGTACGGGATGTCGGTGGTCGCCCTGTCGGAAAAGAAGAAGTAGAGGTTGATCGGTTCGCTGATGTTGCCCAGCGTCTTCACGGTGCCCGGCGCAAGGGTATAGAGGTTGTTCTCCGTCAGGTCGACTCGCGCACCGCGAAAAATGATGTTGGCGAGCGACACCGCCACCACGAATATCACGGCCAGCGCCACCAGGCCCAGGCGTCCGAACGCGGAACGGCTTGCGCTGCTCATCAGATTCCTCCTAGTCCGCCTTCCTGAGTTCGAGCACTACGGCGGTGGCATACAGCCAGGCGGCGATCACGATCACGAAATAGAAAGCGTCACGCAGGTCGATGACGCCCTTGCTGATCGCGTTGAAGTGGGTGAGGAAGCTCAGGCCGGAGACCATGTCCACCAGCCATTGCGGTGCCCAGCCGGCGAAGAAGTCGAGCACGAGCGGGAAGCCGGCCAGGAGGAAGACGAAGCAGATCACCACGGTGATGATGAACGCCACGACCTGGTTGCGGTTGGCCGCCGAGATGCACGAGCCGATGGCGAGGAAGCCGCCCGCCATAAGCAGGCTGCCGAGATAGGCGGCCAGGATCACGCCGTTGTCCGGTTCGCCGAGGTAGTTGACCGTCAGCCAGATCGGGAAGGTGAGGGCGAGCGCAATGGCCGTGAACGCCCAGGCGGCGAGGAACTTGCCGACCACCGCCGCGGTGGTGGTGACCGGCAGCGTCATCAGCAGCTCGATGCTCCCGGACTTGCGCTCTTCCGCCCACAGCCGCATGGAAATGGCTGGCACCAGGAACAGGTACAGCCAGGGGTGGAAGTTGAAGAACGGGGTGAGATCGGCCTGGCCGCGCTCGTAGAAGCCGCCGAGGTAGAAGGTGAAGATGCCCATCAGGGCCAGGAAGATGACGATGAATACATACGCAAGCGGCGTCGCGAAATACGCGCGCAGTTCGCGCGCGGCGATGATGCGGATGCCGTTCATCATGCGGCCTCTTTTTCGGTGATGCTGCGGAAGACCTCGTCCATGCGGCCGGACTCCAGGTGCATCTGCTCGAGTGCCCATTGGCGCGCGCCGGCAAGATCTCCGACGGAGGTGAGGATGTGGGCCGCACCTTTCGGGAAGGCGGTGACCGAGCGCGCCTGTTCGTTCATCTCGACGTGGTCCACATTGCCGAGCGCGCGCAGCTCCGCAGCCGCCGTCTTCAGGTCGGAGGCCTTTTCGAAACGCAGCGTGACCGCGTTGTGGTAACGGGAGCGGCGGATCAGGGCCGCGGGCGTATCGTCGGCCACGATCCGGCCCGAGGAGATGATGATGGCGCGATTGCAGACGGCTTCCACCTCCTCGAGGATGTGGGTGGAGATGACGATGATCTTGTCTTTCGCCATGGCGCTGATCAGTTCGCGCACCTCGTGCTTCTGGTTCGGGTCGAGCCCGTCCGTCGGCTCGTCGAGAATCAGCACCGGCGGGTCGTGCAGGATTGCCTGGGCGAGGCCCACCCGGCGCCGGAACCCCTTCGACAGCGTCTCGATGCGCTGGTCGAGAACGCGCTCGAGATGCAGGCGGGCCGTGACGTCGCCGAGACGCTTCCTGCGGTTCTCGCCCTGCAGGCCGCGGATGTCGGCAATGAATCCCAGGAAGTGCCGCGGCGTCATCTCGCCGTAGGACGGCGCGCCTTCCGGCAGGTAGCCGAGGCAGCGCTTGGCCTCGGTCGGGCGGTCTTCGACGGAGAAGCCGCAGATTTCGGCGCGCCCGGAAGTCGGCGGCACGAATCCGGCGAGCATGCGCATGGTGGTGGTCTTGCCCGCGCCATTCGGCCCGAGAAAACCCAGCACTTCGCCGGCCTGGACGGTGAAACTGAGGTTGTCCACGGCCCGCAACGGGCCGTATTGCTTCGACAGCGACTCGGCTCTGATCATGCTCCGCCCTTCTTTGCTGCTGCGCGCGACTGCCGCTCTTGCATCACGGGAACGTGACGTCAGCCCCACGGGATCGGACTGGAGCGCCGGTATTTTGCACAGGGGAGCCGCCTAATCAAGGCGCGACAGCGTCCGGCTGCGTCGCGGCTGCGGCCGGTGCCGGGCGACTGCGCTGCGATGCCATGCTCAGTCGGCGGCGATCGCGCGGATCTCGTCGAAGCCGAGCGACGCCAGTTGCGGTTCGATCCTGGCGCGGTCGCCGACCACCACGACGACCTGCTGGCCGGGCTCGATGTAGGCCTGCGCTGCGCGATTGACGTCGGCGAGCGTCACGGCCCGGACGGCATCGGCATAGCGGGCCCAGTAATCGTCCGGCAGGCCGAAGCGCACGCTTTCCGCGAGCGCGCCGGCAACCGCGCCGGCAGTCTCCCACCGGCCGGCAAGGCCGAGCGTCTCCGTGGTCTTGACCCGCTCGAGTTCGGCGGCCGTGACCGGTCGCTCGCCGGTGATCGCGCGCATTTCCCTGCGCAGCTCCGTCAATGCCTCGGCCGTCTTGTCCGTCTGGACCGGCGCGTAGGCGAAGAACGGCCGCGGCCCGCGTGCTTCGACCAGCGAAGTGTAGGCGCCGTAGGCCCAGTGCTTGTCCTCGCGCAGGTTCATGTTGATGCGCGCCGACACCTGGCCGCCGAGGACGTTGTTCATCATCTGGATCGCCAGCTCGTCGGGATTGGCGTAGGGCGGCAGGGTCTGCCCGACGAAGATCACCGACTGGTCGGCGCCCGGGCGGTCGAGCAGGTAGAGCACGTTGCCTTGCGCGCGTTGCGGCGGGCCGATCTCCCGGCGCGGAACATCGCCTGGCTTCCAGTCGCCGAGATGGCGTTCCAGCAGCGCGCGCAGCTCCGGCATCGTGATATCGCCGGAGGCGACCAGGGTCGCGTGATTGGGCCGGAACCACGTGGCGTGATAGGCGGCAAGATCCTCGCGCCGCAGGGCCTTGATCGACGCCTCGGTGCCCGATCCGGTCAACGGGTTGGCGTAGGGGTGATTGGCGCCGTACAGCAGTTTCGGCAGGACCCGCAGCGCCATCGCGTTCGGCCGGGTCTGCTCCTGTTTCAGGGCGGCGATGTGGATGCCCCGCAGGCGTTCCAGGTCCTTCTCCGGGAAGGTCGGATTGAGCACGACATCGGCGAACACCGCGATCGAGGGTTCCAGCCGGTCGCGCAGCGCCGAGAGCGCCACGTAGGCGGTGTCGAGATTGGCACCGGCGCTCAGGTTCGCGCCGAGCAGCGCCAGCTCTTCGCTGATCTGGAGCGCGCTGCGGGTCGTGGTGCCCTCGTCGAGCATGCTCGTGGCGAGGCTTGCCAGCCCGGTGCGATCAGACGGGTCGGTCGAATGCCCGCCCTCGAGGATCAGCTGCATTTCCACCAGCCCGAGGCCGGGCCGCGGCGCGAGCACGAGCTGCAGCCCGTTGCCGAGCGCGGCGCGCTCGACCGCGGGGAACTGCACCGGCGGCGGCGGTCCGGCCTGCGGCAGGCTGCTGCGGTCCGCGCCGGTGCTCGCCGCGGAGTAGGCGGGGTAGGGCAGCACGGTCAGTGTAAAGGAGCCGGGGCCGAACCATTCCGCAGCGACCCGGCGCAGGTCTTCCGGTCGCGCGGCTTCGAGTGCGGCGAGGTCGTCCTTCCAGGCGTCCGGGCGTCCGCCGAGCACCATGCTCTCGGCGAGCGTGCCCGCCTTGCCGCTGAAGCCCCCGACCCGTTCGATGCTGCGCACGAATCCGGCCCGAAAGCTGGTGGTCACCCGCTCGAGTTCGCTGCGCGTCGGTCCCTTGCGCATGAAGGCCTGCAGTTCCTCGGCGATGGCGGTCTCGATGTCGGCGAGATTCGCGTCCTGCTGCGCCGAGACCACCAGGTAGCTCACGCCTGCGATCTCGAACGCGAGCGTACCGAGCGAGACGTCGGTGGCGAGACGATCACGGTAGACGAGCCGCTGGTAGAGGCGCGAGTTCTTGTCGCCGGCGAGCACCGCGGCGGCGAGCGCCAGATGGCGGGCGTCGGCGCTGCCCCACTCCGGCCCCACCCAGGCCCGGTAGATGCGCGCCTGCGGCACGCGGTCCTGGATGGTCATGCGCCGGTCGTCCTGCCGGCGCGGGATCCACACACCCGGACGGGTGAGCGGCGGGCCGGCGGGAATGTCGCCGAAGTACAGGCGCGCTTTTGCCATCGCCTCTTCGGTGTCGATGTCGCCGGCGATCACGAGTACCGCGTTGTCGGGTCCGTACCAGGTGGCGAACCAGTCGCGCACGTCTTCGAGCTTCGCGGCATCGAGGTCCGCCATGGAACCGATGGTTTCCCAGGAGTAGGGGTGATCGGCGGGGAACAGCGCCGGCTGGATGTACTCCCAGACCCGGCCGTAGGGCTGGTTGTCGCCCTGCCGCTTCTCGTTCTGCACGACTCCGCGTTGTTCGTCGAGTTTCTCCTGGCTGATCGCGCCGGCGAAGTGCCCCATGCGATCGGACTCGAGCCAGAGCGCGCCGTCGAGCGCGTTCCGCGGCACGGTCTGGAAGTAATTGGTGCGGTCGTACCAGGTGGTGGCGTTGAAGTCGGTCGAGCCGAGGCTTTCGAGCGCCGTCAGGTACTCGCCGTCGTAGTTCTCGGTGCCCTGGAACATCAGGTGCTCGAACAGATGGGCGAAACCGGTGCGGCCATGCACCTCGTTCTTGGAGCCGACGTGGTACCAGATGTTGACCGCGACGATCGGTGCCTTGCGATCCTCGTGCACGATGACGGTGAGCCCGTTGTCGAGCACCTCCTTGTGAAACGGGATGTCGATGCCGGCCGCGCCGATGGCTGCGGACCACGCCAGCACGACAGGCAGACAGAGTCTTGCGAAGGCGCTCGGATTCATGGGTTCACTCGTGCCGGGGGCGAAAAATGGGGCGCGGCGGATTCTAGCAGGGGCAGGTGACACGGACCGGCGCAGCAACACGGCTATACTGCCGTCCCATGCCCGGAAATGTGCCAAATCGGGAGCGGCTGCGCGGCCTGTATCCCGAGATCGAGCCTTACCGCAGCGGTTACCTGCGCGTGTCGCCCCTGCACGAGATTTATTTCGAGGAGTGCGGCAATCCACGCGGCAAGCCCGCGGTGTTCCTGCATGGCGGGCCCGGCGCAGGCGGGGATGCGACGCCGCGGCGATTCTTCGATCCGGCGCGTTATCGCATCGTGCTGTTCGACCAGCGCGGTTGCGCCCGCAGTCGTCCCCATGCCGAACTGCGCGAGAACACGACGCAGCACCTCGTCGCCGATATCGAGCGGCTGCGCGAGGAACTCGGCATCGCCCGCTGGCTGGTCTTCGGCGGGTCCTGGGGCAGTACGCTGGCGCTGGTCTACGCCGAGCGACACCCCGAGCGCGTCACGGAGCTCGTGTTGCGCGGCATCTTCATGCTGCGCCCCGCCGAACTGCGCTGGTTCTACCAGCACGGCGCCAGCGAGATCTTTCCGGACCGCTGGGAGCACTACCTGCGGCCGATACCGGCCGCTGAGCGCGACGATCTGCTCGGCGCCTACCATCGCCGCCTCACGGGCGACGATGCGGCCACCGCCCGGGAAGCCGCGCGCGCGTGGTCGGTATGGGAGGGCGCGACCAGCCACCTGTTCGAGTCGGAGCAGACGGTGGCGCGCTTCGGCGCGGACGACTTCGCGCTGGCACTGGCCCGCATCGAGGCCCACTATTTCGTCAATGGCGGGTTCTTCGATGCGCCGGAGCAGATCCTGCGCGACGCGGGCCGGATCCGGCATATCCCCGGGGTGATCGTGCAGGGGCGCTATGACGTCGTCTGCCCGATGGTCTCGGCCTGGGATCTGCATCGCGCCTGGCCGGAGGCACAGCTGCGCCTGGTGCCCGACGCAGGTCACTCGGCCTTCGAGCCCGGCATCACCCATGAACTCATCGCAGCGACAGACAGGTTTTCCGAGGCATGAGCAGCAAATCCCTTCTCATCGTCAACGCCAGCATCGTCAACGAGGGGCAGATCACGCAGGGTGACGTGTTCGTCCGCGACGGGCGCATCGAGAAGGTAGGATTCGCGCTTACCGGGCAGCAGGCGGACCGGGTGATCGATGCGCGCGGCCGCCACCTGCTGCCCGGCATGATCGACGATCAGGTGCACTTCCGCGAGCCCGGGCTCACGCACAAGGGCGATATCGCCACGGAGTCGGCGGCCGCGGCCGCGGGCGGCATCACCAGCTTCATGGACATGCCGAACTCGATTCCCCAGACCATCAGCCGGGCGGCACTGGCCGACAAGTACCTGCTGGCAGCGGGCCGTGCGCGTGCGAACTTCGCCTTCTACCTTGGCGGCGCCAACGACAACATCGAAGAGATCAAGGCTGTCCGCCCGGAGCAGACCTGCGGCGTGAAGGTGTTCATGGGCGCATCCACCGGCAACATGCTGGTCGACGACCCGGCGGTGCTGGAGCAGATCTTCGCCCATTGTCCGTTACTCATCGCGACGCACTGCGAGGACCCGGCGCTGATCCGCGAGAACGAACGGCAGTTCGCCGAGCAGTACGGTGACGACATCCCGCCGTCCGCACACGCGCTGATACGTTCCGGAGAGGCCTGTTACCGTTCATCGTCGCTGGCGGTCGAGCTCGCGCGCCGGCATGACGCGCGCCTGCACGTCCTGCACCTGACCACCGCCAGGGAGATGGATCTGTTCGCGCCGGGGCCGCTCGCCGGCAAGCGCATCACCGCCGAGGTCTGCGTGCACCATCTCTGCCTCGACGACACGAAGTATGCGGAGCTCGGCAACCTGATGAAGTGCAATCCGGCGGTGAAGACGCCGGCGGACCGCCGCGCGCTCCTGCAGGCCCTGCAAGACGACCGCATCGACGTGGTCGCCACGGACCACGCGCCGCACCCGTTGCGCGAGAAGGAGCAGCCGTACCGGCGCGCGCCGAGCGGTCTGCCGCTCGCCCAGCACGCGTTGCCGCTCATGCTCGAGCATTTTCACGACGGCGCGCTGTCGCTGGAGACGATCGTGCGCAAGACGAGCCACGCGGTGGCGGAGCTGTTCGGCATCCGCGACCGCGGCTACATCCGCGAGGGCTACTGGGCCGATCTCGTGCTGGTGGACCTCAACCGCAGTGAAGAGGTGCGCGGCGACGACTGCCTGTACAAGGTGGCCTGGTCGCCGTTCGAGGGCATGACGTTGCGCTCGCAGATCTGCGCCACGATGGTCAACGGCGTGCTCGTGTGGGAGGACGGTGGGCTCACCGGCGAGACGCCGGGGCGGCGGCTGGAGTGCAATACGGCGCGGTAGCCGTGCGGGAGGGAGGCGAGATCGTGAGGTATCCGAAGTTGAGCATCTTCCTGGCCCTGGTCGCCGCGCTGCTGGTCTGGATCCTCGTTGCCGGCATCGAACCGGAGCGCACCGACGCCGGGCTCGCCCCGGTGGCGGCGCAGCCGGGTGCCGGCGCCGTATTCGTGATCGGTGGTACGCGCGCCACCGGGCTGGAGGTGGTCCGGCTCCTGCGTGCGCGCGGCGACGAGGTGGCCGTGCTCGCGCGGCCAACCTCGGACGCCAGCGCCGCCGAGGCGCTCGGCGCGCGCATCCTGCGGGGCGATGCCATGCAGCCGGCGGAGCTTGCCGCGGCCATGGCGTCGGACAGCTTTCGCGCGGTCGTCTCGACGCTCGGGGCCCGCGCGACGGACGGCCCGCGTCCCGATTTCGAGGGCAACCGCAACGCGGTGGACGCCGCCAAAGCCGCCGGGATCCGCCGCTTCGTGCTGGTGACGGTGATCGGCGCGGGTGGGTCACTCGACGCGGCGCCATGGATGGCGCGTCGTTTCCTGAAGAACATCATCGGCGAGAAGACGAAGGCGGAGGACTACCTCCGCGAGAGCGGGCTCGACTACACGATCATCCGGCCCGGCGGGCTGCTCGACAAGGAACCGCAGGGCCGTGCCTTCCTGACGGCGGACACGCACGCAATGAGCTGGATCCGCCGCGCGGACCTCGCGCGGCTCGTGGTGCAGGCGCTCGATGACCCGGCGGCTATCAATAAGGTCTACCACGCTCACGATCCGGACCGCACCCGTTTCTGGGCGCTGTTCCTCGACTGAGGCGCCGGAGGCACGGTTTTTCGCGCGATTGCCTTGGCCGATTGCGCGCCTGTACACTCCGGACGGCACCGGCGCGGACGCGCGGGTGCCGACGTCAAGGGGGGTAGTCATGGGGATCAGGCTGGGCTGGCTGCTTGGGGGGGTGTTGTGCGCGCAGGTCGCGCAGGCGCAGTGGAGCGCCACGATCACCGGCACGACGGACTACGATTTCCGCGGCGCTTCGCAGACCTCGGGCGATGAGGCATTGCAGGGCAGCGTCGACTTCGAATCCGGTCTGTTCTACGGATCCCTCTGGGGCAGCAACGTCGATTTCGGCGACGACGTGGATGGCAGCATCGAGATCGACCTCAGCGCCGGCCTCGCGGGCGAGACGGAGCGCGGCATCGACTGGGACGTTGGCGCCGTGTACTACTTCTATCCCGGGTCCAACGAGGATGTCCAGAACGAAACCGAGGCGTTGGCCGAATATGGCGAGTTCTACGCCGGCGGCGGCTACGGCCCGGTGCAGGCGCGGCTGTGGTGGAGCCCGAGTTACCTGGATGAGAGCGAAACGGCCTACTACGCGGAAATCAACGCCGCGGTCGACCTGCCGGCGGACTTCGTCTTCAATCTCCACTACGGCTACAGCTTCGGCGATTATTTCGACGAACTCGAGAACGCGCTGGGGAATCCGGCGAGCGACATCTTCGATCCCGATTTCGACGGCGACGATGCAGAGTACGCGGACATATCCTTTGGCGTAGCCCGTGCGTTCGGACGGGTCGATACCGAGTTGAAGGTGGTGACCACGAATACCGACGACTACTTCGAGGTGGACCGTGGTCCCGGCCGCAACGACACGCGTGTCATCTTCTCGATCGGCACGACCTTCCCTTGGAGTGACGAGTAACCGGGGAGACCTGGCATGAGCAGCAGCATCCGGTATCACAGAGTCTTCGCGCGGGTCGGTATCGCAGTGTGCATGGCC
Source organism: Nevskiales bacterium (assembly GCA_011526045.1). Classification (GTDB taxonomy): domain Bacteria; phylum Pseudomonadota; class Gammaproteobacteria; order Steroidobacterales; genus QUBU01. The sequence goes on from WYBE01000050.1 coordinate 25,955, forward strand.
GCGCTGGCCGGCGCCTGCGGCGGCCCCAGCGCGCCGCCGGAGCAGGGCGCGGCGTCGCCCGCCGGAGAGAAGCCGGCGGCCCCGCCGGCAGCGGCCGCCATGGACGCCGAGAAGACGCTCAATGTCTACAACTGGTCGGATTACATCGACGACTCCGTGATCGAGGACTTCGAGAAGGAGTACGGGATCGACGTCACCTACGACGTGTTCGACTCCAACGAGGTGCTCGAGACGAAGCTCCTCGCCGGCACCACCGGCTACGACATCGTCGTGCCCTCGGCATCGTTCCTCGAGCGTCAGATCCAGGCTGGCGTGTTCCGGCCGCTCGACAAGTCGCTGCTGCCGAACCTGAAGAACATGGACCCCGAGATCACCCGGCAGATCGCCAGACACGACCCGGGCAACGATCACGCGGTGAACTATCTCTGGGGCACGTCCGGGCCGGGCTACAACGCCGCGATGATCGAGCAGCGTATGCCCGGTGCGCCGGTCGACAGCTGGCGCATGTTCTACGACCCGGAGGTCGTCGCGAAGTTTGCCGATTGCGGGGTGAGCATCATCGACGCGCCTTCGGAGGTCGTCGGCACCGTGCTCATATTCCTGGGCCGCGACCCGAACAGCGAAAAGCCGGAGGATCTGCAGGCAGCCGAAGACGTGCTGATGAAGATCCGCCCGCACGTGCGCTACGTGAATTCCTCGAAGTACATCGAGGACCTCGCGAATGGCGAGATCTGCCTTGCGCTCGGCTGGGTCGGCGACGTGCTGCAGGCGCGCGACCGGGCGGAAGAGGCGGGCAAGGGCCTCGATATCCGCTACAACATCCCGAAGGAGGGCGCGATCATGTTCTTCGACATGCTCGCAATCCCGAAGGATGCGCAACATCCGCTGAATGCGCACCTGTTCATCAATTACCTGATGCGACCCGAAGTGGCAGCCAAAAACTCGAGCTTCGTGAATTTCGCCAGCAGCAATGCCGCATCCTATCCGCTGGTGGATGAGGCCGTGCGCAACGACCCGAGCATCTACCCGACACCCGAGGTCAAGGCGAAGCTGTGGCCGGACCTGGCGGAGACGCCGGAGTTCACGCGGCAGCTGACGCGTAGCTGGACACGGTTCAAGACCGGCAAGTAGGAGAGGTACCAGCGGCCGTGCCCGAGGCGCTGTCGGCGGTCGGACCAGCCCAGGGCGAGCACGCGGCCAGGTACGTGCGCATCGGGCGCGTCACGAAGAAGTTCGGCGATTTCGTCGCCGTCAACAATGTGTCCCTCGACATCCGGCAGGGAGAGATCTTCTGCCTGCTCGGCGGTTCCGGCTGCGGCAAGACCACGCTGTTGCGCATGCTCGCGGGCTTCGAGGAACCGACCAGCGGCACCATCGAGATCGACGGCGAGGACATGGCCGACATTCCGCCCTACGAGCGGCCGGTGAACATGATGTTCCAGTCCTACGCGTTGTTCCCGCACATGACGGTGGCCAGGAACGTGGCGTTCGGGCTGGAGCAGGAGGGGCTCGCGCGCGCCGAGATCGAGCGGCGCGTCGGCGAGATGCTCGATATGGTGCAGATGGGCGCCTATGCGAAGCGCAAGCCCCACCAGTTGTCGGGCGGCCAGCGCCAGCGTGTCGCGCTGGCCAGGTCGCTGGTGAAGCAGCCGAAGCTCATGCTGCTCGACGAACCGCTCGGCGCGCTCGACAAGAAGCTGCGCGAGCAGACGCAGTTCGAGCTGATCGGGATCCAGGAGCGGCTCGGGGTCACCTTTGTGGTGGTCACCCATGACCAGGAGGAGGCGATGACGCTTGCCTCGCGGATCGGGGTCATGCACCGCGGCGAAATCGTGCAGGTCGGCACGCCCACCGAGATCTACGAGTATCCGTCGTCGCGCTTCGTGGCCGACTTCATCGGCTCGGTGAACATGTTCGAAGGGAAGCTGATCGAGGACGAGCCGGATCACGTCCGCATCGATTCGCGCGAGCTCGGCGGCACGGTGTACGTGGATCACGGCATCAGCGCGGCGCCCGGCGCCACGGTATGGGCGGCGATCCGGCCCGAGAAGATCAACATCGAGCGCGCCCGGCCTGCGGGCGAGGACAACTGCGTACGCGGCGTGGTGAAGGAAATCGCCTACATGGGCGACATGTCGGTGTACCTCGTACAGATCGGCAGCGGGCGCATGATGCGGGTGAGCCGGCCCAACATCGTGCGGCAGGCTGAGGACCGCATCAGCTGGGACGAGACGGTGTTCCTCTCCTGGCACGCCTCCAGCCCGATCGTGCTGACCCAATGAGCACCGGCCTCGCTGCGCGCCCGCGCCGGCCACGCGCCGCGCGGCCATCGAGCGGGCGTCTCACGCCGCTGTGGACCCTGATCCTGCGGCTCGCCCCGCCGAGCTGGTCGGACTATGTGCTGCGGCACTGGAGCGGCAGGCGGCTGGTCGCCGCCGTGCCGTACCTGTGGCTCGTCCTGTTCTTCGTCGTCCCGTTCCTGATCGTGTTCAAGATCTCGTTCTCCGAGGTCAGGATCGCGATGCCGCCCTATGCGCCGCTGATCGAATGGGCGGGCGCGCAGGCGGTCGAAGTGAAGCTGAATCTCGCGAACTACGCGTTCCTGCTGACGGACGATCTGTATTCCAGTTCCTACATCTATTCGATCAAGGTGGCGGCCGTGTCCGCCCTGTGCTGTCTCCTCATCGGTTACCCGATGGCGTACGCGATGGCCCGCTCGGCACCGACCTGGCGCAGCGTTTACGTGCTCCTGGTGATCCTGCCGTTCTGGACGTCGTTCCTGCTGCGCGTCTATGCCTGGATCGGGCTGCTGAAGAACAATGGCGTGATCAACAACGTGCTGATGGCCGCCGGCATCATCGACGAGCCGATCACCATGATGAACACGAGTTTTGCCGTCTATGTCGGCATCGTCTATTCCTACCTGCCGTTCATGATCCTGCCGCTGTATGCCAACCTGGAGAAGCACGATCCGACCCTGCTCGAGGCGGCGGCCGACCTCGGCGCCGGGCCGGTGACGCGGTTCCTGCGCATCACGCTGCCGCTGTCGATGCCGGGCGTGATCGCAGGGTCGCTGCTGGTGTTCATCCCTGCGGTGGGCGAGTTCGTCATTCCCTCGCTGCTCGGGCCCACCGATCAGCTCATGATCGGCCGGGTGCTCTGGGACGAGTTCTTCGCCAACCGCGACTGGCCCGTGGCGAGCTCGGTCGCCATCTTCATGCTGTTGCTGCTGGTCGTGCCGATCATGATCTTCCAGCGCTTCCAGAACCGCGAACTGGCGGCACGCAAATGACGCGTCGCCCGGTATTCCAGCCGCTTTCCCTCGCGATCGGCTTTGCGTTCCTCTACGTGCCGATCATCTCGATGATCGTGTTTTCGTTCAACAACTCGCGTCTCGTGACCGTGTGGGACGCGCCCAACTCGCCGACCCTGAAGTGGTACCGCGAGCTCTTCGGCAACGAGCAGATCCTCAACGCCGCGTGGCTGTCCATCAAGGTGGCCGCAATGACGGCGACCGGTGCCGTGGTGCTCGGCACACTCGCCGGGCTCGTGCTCGCGCGCTTCGGGCCCTTCAGGGGGCGCACCTTGCTCGCCGGCATGACGACTGCCCCGCTGGTGATGCCCGAGGTGATCACGGGGCTGTCCATGCTGCTGCTGTTCGTGTCCATGGAGCAGCTGCTCGGCTGGCCGCAGGGTCGCGGCATGCTCACGATCACCATCGCACACGTTACTTTTGCCATGGCCTATGTCACCGTGATCGTGCAGTCGCAGCTCGCCGGTTTCGACGACTCGCTGGAGGAGGCGGCCATGGATCTCGGCGCCCGTCCGGCGCGGGTGTTCTTTCGCATCACCCTGCCGCTGATCCTGCCCGCGATCGCCTCGGGCTGGCTGCTGGCCTTCACGCTGTCATGGGACGACCTCGTGATCGCGCAGTTCGTGGCCGGACCCGGCTCCAGCACCCTGCCGATGGTCATCTTCTCCAAGGTGCGGCTCGGCGTGAGCCCGGATGTCAACGCGCTTGCGACGATCCTGGTGCTGCTGGTGGCGGCCGGGGTGGTGGCCGGTGCGTGGTGGATGCGCCGGCAGGAGAAACGTCACGAGCGCGAGGTGCAGCTCGCGCTCGCGGAGAACGCGTGACAGGCGGTTGAAAAGCTGCTGCGGAGCGCGTTGGCTTCGTTGCGCGGTGCTCGGAATCCTCATGTACTGACGTGTACACTGCGGTTCCTGCGCTCCGGGCGCCTCGCCACCGCGCTCCTCGCGACGCTTTTTTTTAACAGCCTGTCAAGGGCGAGCAGGCTGCGGCGGCGCTATCAGATCAGCCCGTCGCGGCCGAGCCGTTCGATGTCGGCGAGCTGGAATTTCGTCAATTCCCCCTTCTCGGGGATGCGGGCCTTGCCGTCGCGAAGCAGCAGGTTCTTCGGATGGAAGACCGTGCTCGCGTAGCGCTCGGCATAGAGCTGGAAGGGCTGGCGCACCAGCATGTTGGTGAGTCCGGTGCGCCGGCGCGTGGCGCGCAGCGCCTCGATGTCGATGGTGGCAGTCGCGACCATGGACTCTCCGCCTGCCGCGGCCTCCGCCAGGACGTCGCCCTTGTAATCGATGATCTTCGACATGCCGGTGGCGGAGTTCGCCGGGATCGCGATGTGATCGAGCCGTGCGGAGTTCGCGGAGACCACGTAGGCGATGTTCTCGGCGGCGCGGGCGCGCCGGGCGATTTCCTTCGGCGTCAGCTGCGGGCTGCCGACCTCGCTGGTCGGGTGCACGAACAGTTCGGCGCCGCGCATGACGTGACAACGGGCGATCTCGGGGTAGAGGATCTCCTCCGAGGCGATGGCGGCCAGCCGCCCGATGGGCGTGTCGGCCACCGGGAACACCTTCTCGATGCCGTGGACTTCCAGGTAGCGGTCCCACACGTCGTAGGGCGTGGGCGCGCTCAGCGACACCAGCCGCCGGTAGCGCAGGATCACCTCGCCGGCCGGGCTGATGATGAAGCAGCACTGGAAATACAACTCGGGGAAGTGCGGATCCACCTCGTAGGCGTTACCGGCAAGGTACAGGTCCATGTCCCTGGCGATGCTGCACAACTCCGCGTACTCCGGCCCGTCGATGGCGAGCGCGGCCTTGTCGCGCCACTCCGGGATGGATTCGGCCATCGGAAAGCCGGTGAGGAAGTACTCGGGTAGCACCACGAGCTTTATGTCCACACCGTTGTACTGCCGGATGAAGCCCTTGCTGCCGGCAAGGCTGCGGCGCACCCGCGCCAGGTTTTCGGTCATGCGGGCGCGGGCGCTGGCCCTGTCCGGGCAGTCGTTCACGCAGCCGGTCGCGAGCTGCAACGCGAGGGCAGCGTAGCGAGGCACCAACACAGTGGCGGTTTTGTTTGACATCAAAATTGTTCCCTGGAGCCGGGCGAGTCGGAACCGATCACACGCGGTGACGACGACGGCGGACGGATTCTTCCACCGCGCGGCAAGTCAGCGCAAGCCGCGATATGCTTTGTTTTCGCCGTATGTATAATCCCGCCAGCCTCAAAGAAGTACCTGCTATTCAGCACCGCTCCAACCTCAGGCCCGGAGCTTCCGGGTAGCGCCCGCGCTCGCCATGCAACCCACCGATATCAGTAATCCGCAGTACTTTCACAAAGTCGTCGATTGCCAGTGGGGATGCCCCGCGCATACCGACGTGCCCGGTTACATCCGGCTGATTGCCCAGGGGCGTTACACCGACGCCTACATGCTCAATCGCCAGGCCAACGTGTTCCCGGGGATTCTCGGTCGCGTCTGCGATCGCCCCTGCGAACCCGTGTGCCGGCGTGCGCGCGTGGAGAAGGAGCCGGTGGCTATCTGCCGGCTGAAGCGGGTCGCGTCCGATTTGCGCGAGGACGTCGCGGCACTGCTGCCCAAGGCGCCGCGCCGGAAGAACGGCAAGCGGGTCGCGCTGATTGGCGCCGGACCCGCATCGCTCACCGTGGCGAACGACCTGCTGCCGATGGGCTACGAGGTGGTGATCTACGAGGCGCTCGCGGTGCCCGGCGGGCTGATGCGCAGCAACATCCCATCGTTCCGGCTGCCCGCCGAAGTGCTCGACGAGGAAATCGGCATGATCGTCGGCATGGGTGCGGACCTGCGGCTCGGCACGCCGGTGAAGAGCATGAAGGCCCTGCTGGCGGAGGGCTACGACGCCGTGTTCGTCGGCAGCGGCGCGCCGAAGGGCAAGAACCTGAAGCTGCCGGGTCGCGACGAGGCGGCGGCGAACATACACATCGGCATCGCCTGGCTGGAATCGGTGGCGTTCGGCCACGTCGAGCGGATCGGCGAGCGGGTGCTCATCATCGGCGTGGGCAATACCGCGATGGACTGCTGCCGCACGTCGTTGCGCCTCGGCGCGAAGAACGTGAAGGTGATGGCCCGCAAGCCGCGCGAGTTTTTCAAGGCCTCCGCGTGGGAACTGCAGGACGCCGAGGAGGAAACCGTCGAGATCGTGGTCAACCACTCGCCCAAGTCGTTCGTCGTGGAGAAGGGCCGGCTGACCGGTATGATTTTCGAGAAGATGGAGTACGAGATCGATGCGCGCGGGCGCATCACCGCGGAGAAGATCGCAGGCGAGGAGTTTTTCCCCTGCGACGACGTGGTGCTCGCCATCGGCCAGGAGAATGCCTTTCCCTGGGTGGAGCGCGACCTCGGCATCGAGTTCGACAAATGGGACGTGCCGGTGGTCGACCAGGTCACCTACCAGGGCACCCGGCCCGGGGTCTTCTTCGGCGGTGATTCTGCATTCGGGCCCAAGAACATCATCTGGGCGGTCGAGCACGGCCACCAGGCCGCGATCTCGATCCACAAGTACTGTCATGGCGAGGACATTGCCCGGCGCATGCCCTATGGCATGAATCTCGCGACCTCCAAGATGGGCATGCACGAGTGGTCCTACAGCAACGCCTATGACCCTGTCGAGCGGCGCGTGATGCCGCACGTCAGCCTCAAGGAACGCTTCAAGAAGCTGAACCTCGAGGTGGAGCTGGGATTCACGGCGGAGCAGTTCACCCGGGAAGTCGAGCGCTGCCTCAATTGCGACATCCAGACGGTGTTCACGGCGAAGCTGTGCATCGAGTGCGATGCCTGCGTGGACATCTGCCCGACGCGCTGCCTGACCATCACCACCAACGGCCCCGAAGACGAACTGAGACAGCGGCTTTCCGCGCCGGCGAACAATCTCAGCCAGGATCTCTACGTCTCAACCGGGTTGCCGCAGACAGGCCGCGTCATGGTGAAGGACGAGGACCTGTGCGTGCACTGCAGCCTGTGCGCCGAACGTTGCCCCACCGGCGCCTGGGACATGCAGAAGTTCACGCTGAAGGTGCCATACGCCGCTGATGAGGCGGCCGAATCCGTCCCGCAGACGCGCACCGGAACCTGATCCGAAAACCACCGGCCGGGAGGCCCGCGGGGGCGCGTGCGTCCCCGGCCAGCGACACACACCACGATGAGCAAGAATCCCAGTGACAATGACTTCACCGTAAAGGTGGCCAACGTCAACGGCACCGGCTCTGCCAGTGCCAATACGCTGCTGATGAAGGCGTTCTTCCGCATGGGGATCCCCGTGGCCGGGAAGAACTACTTCCCCTCCAACATCCAGGGGCTGCCGACCTGGTACGAGATCCGCGTCAGCCACGACGGCTACATCTGCCGCTCCGGGCGCGTGGACGTGCTGGTCGCCATGAACGCCGAGACCTATCGCAAGGATCTCAAGGACGTCGCCCCGGGCGGGTACCTGATATACGACTCGACCTGGCCGCGTTCACAGCAATTGCACCGCGAGGACATCACGGTCCTCGGGGTCCCGCTGGCGAGGATGTGCAACGAGCGGTTCACGAAGACGCGCGAGCGCGTCCTGATGAAGAACATCGCCTACGTCGGCGTGCTGGCAGCGCTGCTCGAAATCGATACCGGGGTCGTGCGCCAGCTTCTCCAGGACAGCTTTGCGGGCAAACCGCACCTGCTCGACTCGAACCAGGCCGCCTTCGACCTCGGGTTCGCCTACGCGAAGGAGCATTTCTCCTGCCCGCTGCCCTTCCGGGCGCGGGCGCTCGACCGGACGGCCGGCCACGTGATGATCGACGGCAACACCACTGCGGCGCTCGGGGCGCTGTTTGCCGGCGCAACCGTGGCCGCCTGGTACCCGATCACGCCATCGACGTCCGTGATGGATGCCTTCAAGCGTTTCGCGGAGCGATACCGCCGCGACCCGGAAACCGGGCGCCTCAACGTGGCCATCATCCAGGCCGAGGACGAACTCGCGGCGATCGGCATGGTGCTCGGCGCTGGCTGGAACGGCGCGCGGTCGTTCACGCCGACCAGCGGACCGGGCATCTCGCTGATGAACGAATTCCTCGGCTACGGATACTTCACGGAGATCCCGGCCGTGCTGATCGACGTGCAGCGCTGCGGGCCGTCCACCGGGATGCCCACGCGCACGCAGCAGGCCGACATCATGGCCTGCGCCTACGCTTCGCACGGCGACACCCGCCATGTGCTGCTGTTTCCCGCCAACCCGGAAGAAGCGTTCTATCTTTCCGCCGCAGCCTTCGATCTCGCCGAACGCCTGCAGACTCCGGTGATCGTGCTGACCGACCTCGACATCGGCATGAACGACTGGATGTGCCGTGACCTGAAGTGGGATCCCGCCTACCAGCCCGATCGCGGCAAGGTGATGCAGGCGGAGCAACTCGAGAAGATCGAGAAGTTCCATCGCTACCTCGACGCGGACAAGGACGGGATTGCCTGGCGAACACTGCCAGGCGTGCACCCGAAGGGCGCGTACTTCACGCGCGGCTCCGGGCACAACATGTACGGCGCATACACCGAGGATGCGAAGGAGTACCAGGCGGTGGTGGACCGGCTGCGGTGCAAATGGGATACCGCGAAAGAGCTGGTGCCTGCGCCGGAGGTCGATTACACGGACGGTTGCCGCACCGGGATCATATCGGTCGGCAGCTGTGACGGGGCCGTGCGCGAGGCGCGTGACCGGCTGGCTGGCGCCGGGGTCCGCACCAATTACCTGCGGGTGAAGGCGTTTCCCTTCGGCCGGCAGGTCCAGGACTTCCTCGATGCGCACGATCGCGTCTACGTCGTCGAGCAGAATCGCGACGCGCAGCTGCGCGGGCTGCTCCTGCTCGAACTGAACGCCGATCCCACGAAGCTGATACCGGTATTGCACTACGACGGGCTGCCCATTACGGCAGCGGATGTCATCGGGAAGATCGACCAGGGCATGGCCCGGGGTGAGGCCGCATGAGTTTCATTGCCAAACCGAAGGTTTCGCATCCGGGCCTGCCGCGCAATGCGCTCGGACTCACGCTGCGCGACTACGAAGGCGGGATGTCCACGCTGTGCGCCGGCTGCGGGCACGACTCCATCACTGCCGCGCTCGTTCAGGCGGCCTTCGAGCTGTCGATTCCGCCCCATCGCATGGCCAAGCTCTCCGGCATCGGCTGCTCGTCGAAGACGCCGGCGTATTTCGCCTCGGCATCCCACGGATTCAATTCCGTCCACGGGCGCATGGCGAGCGTTGCCACCGGTGCCAATGCGGCCAACGGGCAACTGCACTACATCGGCGTGTCCGGCGACGGCGACACCCTTTCCATCGGCCTCGGGCAGTTCTGCCATGCGGTACGCCGCAACCTGAACATGCTCTACGTCCTCGAGAACAACGGCGTGTACGGCCTCACCAAGGGGCAGTTCTCGGCCTCGGCGGACGTGGGCAGCAAGGCGAAGAAGGGCGAGGTGAACCAGCAGCCGCCGATCGACCCCTGCCAGCTGGCGTTGTCCATAGGCTGCACGTTTGTGGCGCGCAGCTTCTCGGGCGACAAGGATCAGCTGGTGCCGTTACTGAAGGCAGGCCTGAGCCATCGCGGGTTTGCGATGGTGGACGTGATCTCGCCCTGCGTGACGTTCAATGACCACGAGGGCTCCACCAAGAGCTACGACTTCACCCGCAAGCACTTCCATGCGGCGATCTATGCGGACTATGTGCCGCCGGCGACCGAGATCCGCTCACGCCAGGTGGCCGGCTCGGTGCGCGAGGTCACCATGCACGACGGCAGCCGGTTGTTGCTGCACAAGGTCGGTGCGGACTACGACCCATCCGACCGCGTAGCCGCCTTCGAATACCTTTCGCGCCGGCAGTCCGAAGGCCAGATCGTCACCGGGCTGCTGTTCATCGATGAGGGCAAGCCGGACATGCACGAGGTCCAGAATCTGGCCACCGAGCCGCTCAATACGATGGGTTACGCCAACCTGAACCCTGGCCAGAAGGCGCTCGACGCAATCCAGGCGCGGTTCCGCTGATCCGCGCGAGGCTGGCCGGTATGACGGCGGACACCGTGGTGACCGAATTCCTCATCCGGCCGGCAGGTTCCCTCCGTGTTCTCTGAGCTGGGCAGGCGCGGCTATCGGCTGGCCCGCCAGGTGGCGGTCGCCGTGATCGGCGGAACGGTGCTGCTGGTGGGGCTGATCATGTTCGTCACCCCGGGCCCTGCGTTGCTGGTCGTTCCGCTCGGGCTGGCCATCCTCGCCCTGGAGTTTGCCTGGGCCCGCAACTGGCTGCAGCGCCTGAAGGACAAGCTCGGCCCCGAGCAGCTGAATGGCTATCTGAACAAGGCGCGCAATTTCGGCAGGACGCCGAAGCCGCCGCCGGGCGATCCCTAGACCGGGCGCGGGAAAAATTCCCAAAAAAAGACTCTGCGCGGATCTGCGTGAATGCGCTGGGTCGTCAGTGGGCGATGCGGTGGTCGCGCCCACCGCTTCTGCGGCGTAACGACGCGCGTGGTCTCAGGCGACGACTGCAGTGCGGATGCGATGGCCTGGGGGCCGCGCCCCCGAGACCAAGGACGTCGAGTGGCGCGCACTCCACAGCGAGCATGCCTGCGAGGGCATCCGCAGGGCCAGCCGGCGGCGAGGCCCGGGGATGGGCAGAGTCCGGCGCCCGCCGGTCCGACAAGAATCAAAAAAAACGGGTCCGCATGGAGCCTTTAGGGGGGGATGGCGCCCATGCGAACCCGTGAGGCAGGCCTCCGGGGGGGGTGGAGACCTGCCGGAGCGCAACGACCGAGTACCAACCGGGCTCTGTCGCGGCGCTCCGCGCGTTCTCCGCGACGCGCCCCGGGAGGATCAGAACGGGCGCGTGCGGAGGGGGATTTCAGTGTCTGTCTGTCAGCGGCTCCTGTCGGTTACAGGCTCAGCGCCGAGGCCGGCAGAACCTGCCGGGACATATCGACCGTGTGAGCTGTGAACCCGGCATTGATCGCTGCAAACACCAGCCAAGTGGCCAATGCGGCCAACGCCAGCGCGGGCAACCGCTCGCGCGAGTCTTTCAATATCCTGTTCTCGGGTTCCATATCTCTGCCTTTCCTGTTGATGCGCAGCCCTGAGGCCCGCAATACTCCTACTGCACGTTCCGTGCCAGATAGTCATTGACCGGAAAAACAAAGAGTTAGGGTTGTTAGTGCGCTCACGAGAAATCGTCAATAACGAGAAATCGTTGGCAATAAACACGATAATCCGTATTCTGGCGATATGAACTCGACACCCCCACTGGACCGGGCGGGATTGCTGCGCAGTCTGCCGGTGCTCATCACGGTGATGGACGGCGAGGGGCGTTTCCTCGACGTCAGCGCCGGCTGGGAACGTTCCACCGGGTATTCCCGCGAGGAAATGCAAGGCTTGCGACCGGAGGACATCGCCACTGCGGACAGTTCGGCGCGGATCCGCGCAGAGCATCTGCCGTGCTACCGGCGTACCGGCAAGCTGCAACGCGTGCCGGTGGAGTTCTATGCCAAGGATCGACGCGTGCTGGAACTGCTGGCCACGACGGTTGCTGTCTGCGGGCCGGACGGCGCGCGCCTGCCGTACTCCGTGTCCCTGTTCGAGGCACCCTCCGATCGCGAACGCTTCGAGCGGCGCTACCTCGACCTCTATGAGTCCACCCCCGCGATGCTGCACACGGTGGACGCGGAGGGGCGGATTACCGCGGTCAGCAATCACTGGCTCGCCAAGCTCGGCTACCAGCGCAACGAGATCATCGGCCGCTCGATCCTCGACTTCATCACGGACGAATCGCGCCAGCCGCTGATGGCAGGCCGGCTGCAGGACCAGATCAGGCAGGGCGATGTGCAGAACGTCCCCCGGCAGATGCTCACCCGCAATGGCGAGGTGCTCGACGTGCTGCTGTCGGCCCGCGCCGAACGCGACGAGGAAGGCCGCGTCCTGCGGTTGCTGGTTGCGGCGAAGGACGTCACCGAGCGCAACCGGGCGGAGGCGCGGTTGCGCGAGGCCTATGGCGAAATCGCCCGGCTGAAGGAAGAACTCGAGCGCGAGCGCGATTACCTGCGCGAGGAAGTCAACGTATCGATGAACTTCGGGCGCATCGTCGGGGAGAGCCCGGCACTCACGGCGATGCTGGCCCGCATCGAGGCCGTGGCGGCAACCCCGGCGAGCGTCTTGATCGTCGGCGAGACGGGTTCCGGCAAGGAGCTGGTGGCCCATGCGATTCACGCCCGCAGCCGGCGCGCCGAAGGCCCGCTGGTCAAGGTCAATTGCGCCGCGATTCCCGACGAACTCTTCGAGAGCGAGTTCTTCGGCCACGTGCGCGGTGCCTTCACCGGGGCCCACCGCGATCGTATCGGGCGCTTCGAACTCGCCGACGGCGGCACCATCTTCCTCGACGAGGTGGGCGAGATCCCGCTCGCGCTGCAGGGCAAGCTGCTGCGTGTCCTGCAGGAGAAGGAGTTCGAGCGGGTCGGCGACGACCGCACGCGGACGGTGGACGTGCGGGTGATCGCCGCGACCAACAAGGACCTCGAGCGTGCGGTTGAGGCCGGGGAGTTCCGCGAGGATCTGTACTACCGGCTCAGCGTCTTTCCCGTTCACGTACCGCCGCTGCGCAAGCGCGGGGATGACGTCGTGCAGCTGGCGACGCACTTCCTCGAGCAGGTCTGCCGGCAGTTCGGCCGTCCCTGTCCCAAGTTGACGCAGGGCCAGGTCGAGGCGCTGCGCCGCTATGACTGGCCCGGCAACGTGAGGGAGCTGAAGAACGTGATCGAGCGCGCAGTGATCCTGTCGCGCGGCGATGTGCTGCGCCTTGATCTGTCCCTGAGCGAGGCCAGCCCGGCCACGGGTGCTGCCGTGCCGGAGCCGGCCGGCGAGACGCGGACCACGGGTTTCGTTACCGAGGCGCAGATGCGCGACCAGCAACGCCGCAACCTGGTCAATGCGCTGGAGGCGGCTGGCTGGCGGATCTCGGGCAAGGGTGGCGCCGCGGAGCTGTTGGGCGTGCGCCCGACGACGCTCGCCGACCGCATGCGCTCGCTCGGCGTCGAACGCCCGGCCCGGCGCGGCCGCCAGCGCAAGACCAGCACGGCGTAGTCGCAGCAGCGACATATAATCCGGCCATGGCGAATCTGATCACGCTGAGCCGTCTGCTGCTGCTGATCGTGGTGGTTGTCGTTGCCTACCAGCCCCCGTCGTGGTGGCAGTTCCTGAATGTGCCGCTCCTGATCGTCGTCTTCGTGACGGACGGGCTGGATGGCTACGTCGCGCGCCGGCGTGGCGAGACGAGCCTGTTCGGCGCCATGCTCGACATCGCCGGTGACCGCATCGTGGAACTCACGATGTGGATCGTGCTGGCCGATCTCGATCTGTTGCCGGTCTGGGTGCCGCTGGTGTTCGTGATCCGCGGCACTATCGTCGATGCGATCCGCGCCAGCCAGACCGCGAGCAGCCACCAGAGTCCGTTTGCAATGATGCAGTCGGCACTCGGCCGGTGGCTGGTCGCCGGCAAGTTCATGCGGATCTTCTACGCGGTGCTGAAGGCGCACGCGTTCTGCTGGTTGCTGTTCATTCAGCCGATGCCGGCGCTGATCCCCCAGATCTGGGCGCAATGGGGTGCGCTGATGACCGGCATCGGTGCCGCGCTCGTGTACCTGTCGGTGGCGATCTGCCTGGTGCGCGGCCTGCCGGTGATCGTCGAGTTCGCCTACCAGGAGCGGCACACCCTGCTCGGCAAACTCATGCCACAGCAAACCGGACGGCACTGAGGCGTGGCACTCGCCCTGTTCGACATCGACGGCACACTGGTTGCGGGGCCGAGTACCGAGAAACGCTTCTTCCTCGAACTACTTCGCCGTGGGCGCATCGGGCCGCGCCAGGTGCTCGGGTTTATCTGGTTCCTGTTGCGCTATGCGCCACGATATGGCCGTCACGTGTTCAAGAAGAACAAGGCCTATCTCGCCTGGCTGCGGGAAGAGGACGTTCGGGCGATGGTTCCCGGCTGGGTGGAGCGCTCTCTCGCGCAGGCGTGGTACACGCCCTGCATCGAACGCCTGCGCCGCCATCAGCAGGCCGGTGACCACGTCGTGCTGGTTTCCGGCACGCCGCAGTTCGTGGCCGAAGGCATCGGCGCGGCCCTCGGGGTCGACGCGGTGATCGGCAGCGGCTGCATCGTGGAAGGCGGGCGCTTTCGGGCGCGCCCGCCCTCGAGTCACCCGTTCCGCGACGAGAAGGCGGCCATCCTCGAGGCGCTGTCGCGCCGCTACGGCGTGGCTGCGGCGCAGGCCGCCGCCTATGGCGATTCGATCTACGACCTGCCGCTGCTGCGTGCGGCCGGCACCGCGGTCGCGGTACGCCCCGACAGCGAGCTGCTCGCGGTCGCCCGCGAGGCCGGCTGGGAGGTGATCGGTCCGCCACGCCGGGGAATGCTGGAGCGGATCATGACACGCGCGGGCAGCGACGTTTCTGCGGCCCGGGCCGACCCGCGGCGCTAGCCGACGGACGACGCCCGGGCGCGATCGCGCTGGACCCTTGCGCCGCAGTTTCGGCACAATCGGCGTCGTTCATTCTCACCAGCCCCCGGATAACATTCAGTAATGCGTTTCAGACCGCATTGGGCGGCCGTGATGGCCGTGTTCCTCTGCCTCGGCGCCGAGGCGGCGGATACGGTGCAGGGCCTGCCGGAGACGGTGGTCAGGGCGCTTGTGAAGGCGAAGATTCCGCCCGCGTCGTTCAGCGTACAGGTGCAGGAGATCGGCGCCGACAAGCCACTGCTGGCATACCAGGCGGATACGCCGCGCAATCCGGCGTCCACCATCAAGTTGCTGACGACCTTCCTCGGCCTCGAGGCGCTCGGCCCGACCTACGTCTGGAAAACCACCGCGCTGTCGCGGGCGGCGCCCCGCGGCGGCGTGCTCGATGGCGACCTCTACCTCAAGGGCTATGGCGACCCCTACCTGGTGCTCGAGCGGTTCTGGCTGCTGGTGCGCGAGCTGCGCCTGCGCGGCGTGCGCGAGATCCGCGGTGATCTCGTGATCGACAACACGTTCTTCGATGTCGGGGGTGCCCGCCCGGGCGATTTCGACGGCCGGCCCTACAGCCCCTACAACCTGGTTCCCGACGCGCTGCTGGTGAATTTCCAGTCGGTGAACTTCATGTTCCGGCCGGATCCCGCCGCGAATCGCGTGGAGATCCTGGCCGATCCGCTGCCGGCGAATCTCCGCATCCGCAACCAGGTGCAGCTGGTGGACGGGCGCTGTACCGGCCGCAGCAACCGCATCAATTTCACGGTGGCCGAGAATGGCGGGCGCGAGGAGGCGACCTTCACGGGACGATTCAGCCGCCAGTGCGGCGAGTACCGCGTGGCGCGCTCCCTGCTGACCGGGCCGTCTTACGCGTACGGGCTGTTTCGCGCGCTCTGGGAGGAGAGCGGCGGCACCATCCGTGGGCACATGCGGGTGGCGCCGGCAGACCCGGCCCTGAAGACCCTGGCACGGCTGGAGTCGGTACCGCTGGCCGACGTCATTACCGGCATCAACAAGTTCAGCAACAACGTCATGGCGCGGCACCTGTTGCTTACCCTCGGTGCCGAACGTTTCGGTGCGCCGGCCACGGTCGAGAAGGGCCAGCGGGCGGCCGCGGCCGAGCTGGCACGCCTGGGGTTGTCGTTCCCGGAGCTCGATATCGGCAATGGCGCGGGCCTCGCGCGGGAGACGCGCATTTCGGCCCGCAGCCTCACCCGTGTGCTGCTGGCCGCCGAATCGAGCCCGTTCAGCGTCGAGTTCGAGTCGTCACTGGCGCTGCCCGGCCTCGACGGTACGCTGCGCCGTCGTTTCCGTAACGAGGATTTCACCGAGGGCATGCACCTGAAGACGGGCACCCTGAACGGTGTGCGGGCGCTGGCGGGTTACGTGCGGGCCCGGTCCGGGCGCAAATTCGCGGTTACGATGATCCAGAATGCGAACGGCTGGGGCGATGAGGCGCAGGCCGCCATGTTGCGCTGGGTATACCAGCACTAGGCGCCCGGCGCGAAATTACTGCGAAGTCGACGGGCTTCGTTTTAGAATCCTGACCGGGGGATTCGTCGGCAGCAGACCGCGGGAGAAAAAACAGAATGAAAATGATCACGGCGATCATCAAGCCCTTCCGGCTGGACGACGTCCGCAACGCCCTCAGCGAGGTCGGCGTCAACGGCATGACAGTGACCGAGGTGAAGGGTTTCGGCCGCCAGCGGGGGCACACCGAGCTGTATCGCGGCGCCGAGTACGTGGTGGATTTCCTGCCGAAGGCGAAGATCGAGGTCGCGGTAGCCGAGGACCTGGTGGAGCGCGCCGTCGAAGCGATCACTGCGGCGGCGCGGACCGGCAAGGTCGGTGACGGCAAGATCTTCGTGACCGACCTCGAGCAGGCCCTGCGGATCCGCACCGGCGAAACCGGCGACGGCGCCCTGTAGCCGGCAGGCGTGATCGGGCGGCGGGGGCGCCCGGGATGGGGGAGGACCGTATGCGAAGCCCTGGCAGGTGGACTGGTGCCATCGCAGCATCATTGATGCTGCTGCCTGCGCTGGCGCAAGCGGCTGTCGATAGCGGCGACACCGCCTGGCTGCTCACTGCGACTGCGCTCGTGCTGTTCATGACCTTGCCCGGACTGGCGTTGTTCTACGCGGGGCTGGTGCGCAGCCGCAACGTGTTGTCCGTGCTCATGCAGTGCTTCGCCATTGCCTCGGTCGTCACGATCCTCTGGACCATCGGCGGTTACAGTCTCACCTTTGCGCAGGGCGGTTCTGCCCAGGCAGCAATCGGCGGGCTCGGCAAGGTCTTTCTGGCGGGGGTCGATGCCTCGGCGGTGTTCGCGTCTTACCCGAACGTGCCCGAGTCCGTGTTCGTGATGTTCCAGCTGACCTTCGCGATCATCACGCCGGCTCTGGTGGTCGGCGCCTTTGCCGAGCGCATGCGCTTTGCCGCGATGCTGTCGTTCTCGGCGCTGTGGCTGCTGTTCGTTTACATCCCGGTGGCGCACTGGGTATGGGGGGGCGGCTGGCTCGGCACCCTCAAATTCCTGGACTTCGCCGGTGGCGCCGTCGTCCACATCAATGCCGGTGTCGCTGCGCTGGTGGCGGCCCTGGTGCTCGGCAACCGGCGCGGTTTTCCGGTCCAGCCCATGCCGCCGCACAACCTGCCGCTCACGGTGGCCGGTGCGGGCATGCTCTGGGTGGGCTGGTTCGGATTCAACGGGGGCAGCGCGATAGCGGCCGGCGGTGCGGCCGGCATGGCGATGCTCACCACCCATATCGCCGCCGCCGCCGGCTGTTTTGCCTGGATGTGCCAGGAGTGGGTGAAGTTCGGCAAGCCGAGCGTGCTCGGCATCGTCACCGGGATGGTCGCGGGGCTTGGCACGATCACGCCGGCTTCCGGCTTCGTCGGGCCGGCGGGCGCCCTGGTGATCGGGCTCACGGCGGGCACCGTGTGTTTCTGGGCCACGCAGTACCTGAAGCGACGCCTGCAGATCGACGATTCCCTCGACGTGTTTCCCGTGCACGGTGTCGGCGGTTTCCTCGGCACGGTGCTGACCGGCGTGTTCGGCGCTGCGGTGCTTGGCGGTGTCGGCCACCCCGACGACCGCCTCATGGTGACCCAGCTGGCGGTGCAGGTCGCGGGTGCGGTGGCGACGGCGCTCTGGTCGGGCGTCGTCACCTGGATGATCCTGAAGGTCGTCGGTGCGCTGACGCCGTTGCGGGTCACCGCTGAAGAGGAAACCGAGGGCCTCGACATCGCGCTGCACGAGGAGCGCGGCTACAGCCTCTGACGAGCGCGCTCCCGCCAGGCGCGTACGCCGAGTAAGGCGGCGAGTAGTGCCGCGTACACCAGCGGCTCGGTGATGTCCTTCTTCACCTGCCACCAGAAATGCCAGCAGGCGAGTGCCGCGATCAGGTACACCAGCCGGTGCAGCCTGAGCCAGCGCGCGCCGAGCCGCCGTCGCCAGCCGGCGGTGGACGTGACTGCCAGCGGGACGAGCAGCACGAGGGCGGTAAAGCCGATGGTGATATAGGGGCGCTTGGTGATGTCCGGGATGATCTCGGCAAAGTTCAGGGTGCGATCGAGCAGCAGGTAATTGGCAAAGTGCAGGGCGGCGTAGCTGAAGGCGAACAGCCCCAGCATGCGGCGGAACTGCAACGGCCAGGGTTGCCCGGTTGCGAGCCTGAGCGGCGTCATCGCGAGCGTGAGCAGCAGGAAGCGCAGCGCCCAGATGCCCGTCGTGTCCTGGATGTTTTCGACCGGGTTCGCGCCGAGACTGAACTGCCGCACGCCGGCCGCACCGGCCAGAAGTGCACCGAGCGGCAGGAGCGCCAGGGCGAATGCCAGCGGTTTTCCGACCAGCCGGATCCGGCGCTGCGTCAGGGTCGATGACACGCGGCGGTCAGAACTCGCGTGTCAGGTCGAGCCCCCGGTAGAGCGATGCCACCTGATCCGCGTAACCGTTGAAAAGGAGCGTCGGCTGTTTCGGTGTGAATAACGACGTGCCGATGCGTCGCTCCGCTGCCTGGCTCCAGCGCGGGTGGTCCACCCGCGGGTTGACGTTGGCATAGAAACCGTACTCGTGCGGCGCCGCGTCCGACCACGTGGTGTGCGGTTGCTGCTCGGTGAAACTGATTCTGGCGATGGACTTGATGCTTTTGAAGCCGTACTTCCACGGCACGATCAGGCGCAGCGGCGCTCCGTTCTGGTTCGGCAGTTCCACGCCGTAGACGCCGGTCACCATCAGCGTGAGCGGATGCATGGCTTCGGCGATGGTCAGTCCCTCGCCATAGGGCCAGTCGAGTGTCGGCCAGCGCTGCCCGGGCATCTCGGCGGGCCGGTATACGGTTTCGAAGGCGACGTACCTGGCTTTCGAGGTCGGCTTGAAGCGCTTCAACAGGTCGCCCAGCGGGAAGCCGGTCCAGGGCACGATCATCGACCAGGCTTCGACGCAGCGAAAGCGATAAACGCGCTCCTCCAGCGGGTGCGGCCGGATGATGTCCTCGAAGCCGAACTCGCCCGTGACCTCGGCCTCGCCGTCCACGGTGACGGTCCATGGTTTCGGATGGAAACCTCCGGAGTTGCGCTGCGGGTCTTCCTTGTCGAGGCCGAACTCGTAGAAGTTGTTGTAGCTGGTGATGTCCTCGAACGAATTGGGCGTCTCATCGACACTGAGGCGGCTCCTGGTGAGCCCTTGCAGCCGGCGGTACGAGGCCGGCACGTCGTCGGCCCGGATGCGGGCGGCGGTGAGTAACGCGCCTGCGCCCGCGAAGCCGGCTGCGGCGAGGAGCTGGCGGCGCGTGCGGAATACGCTCTCCGGCGTGATTTCGGACGGGCGGATTGCGTTGCGTTGCCTGCTTCGCATGGACGCCGCTACTCCCCGGAATAGTGCCCGTTGAGGTCCCAGTCATACGGCAGGTGGCGGATGGCCAGGCGGCCCTCGAGCAATGCGGCCCGCGCCGCAGGCTCCTCGGTATAACGCGCGAGAAACTCGGGCAGCGTCCCCGCGGCGTGCTCGAAATCCTCGTGGAACCAGTCGAAGATCGGCGACACGAAGGCGGTTCGCTGGGCAATGTCGAAATCATTGCGCGTGATGTCGTTCACGAAGCGGCGTGCAGCGTCATCGAGCTGCGCATCGAGCGTTTCGGGCAGGTAGGCGCGGTTCAGGAGCCGCGGGCAGGAGATGGATGCGCAGCTGATGGCAAAGTGGCTCCGCGCATCGCCCATCGGGCGGATACGCTGGTGCTCGAGCTCGTCGAGCGTGATGTTTTCGCCGGCGAGGCGGAACGTCCGTGTCTTGAAAAACCGGAACCGTCCGAACCGGGTGTCAGGCGAGTAGCCGTCGAGGATGCCGCGGATCGCAAAGGCGTTGTAGGCATTGATGTAATAAGCGAGCTCTTCCGCCGGGCTCCCGAACTCCCCCGGTGCGCGCGCGAGTGCGGCGATGAAGGCGTCGAACTGCGGATCGGCGCGTATGCCATCGTAGTCCACGTAACCGTCGCGCACGTTCTGCAGCAGGAGCTGGTCCCAGCCCGAGTAATCGGGCAGGCCGCCGTGCGCGGCCGGCGCCAGGCCGGCGGTCGCGCACAGCGCGAACGCAAGCAGCCAGGCGCAACGCCAGTTCTTCAATGTGTGCATGGTGTGGTGAGTGCCGATCTTGTTCCTCAAGGATAACCTTCCTACAGTGTGTCGCCTACGAGTTTCCGGAAGGCGCGGGTCGCGTGGGCATTGGCAGCATCGGTGGTCCATTCCGGCCGGGTGCGGGCGCCGGCAGCCGTTGCTGCGCCGTCGCGATGCTGGCCTGCCTGCTGCTGCTCGCCGCCTGCCGGGAGCAGGACGGCACGCTGATCACCATCGGCGGCACCACGACGCCGAACACGCCCGGCGAGGCCCTGTGGCTCGATTTCAAGCATCGCGTGGAGCAGTCTTCGGACGGTCGCATCCGGATGCGCGCACTGATCTACGGCCAGATCGGTTCCGAGGAGCAACTGCTGTCCGGGCTCAGGCGCGGCCGCATCCAGTACGCCAATCTGTCCGCGCAAGTCGTCTCCGGCGTCGTACCCGAGCTCGCCCTGCTCTACGCGCCGTTCCTGTTCGAAAGTGAAGCCGAGGCCGACTTCGTCTACGACCGGTATCTGACCACGCTGTTCCGCGAGCTGCTGGCCGCGAAAGACCTGCACCTCGTGACCTGGTACGAGATCGGCTTCCACAATGTCTACGCCCGCGATCGCCCGATTCTCGTGCCGGCGGACGCGGTAGGCCGGCGCTTTCGCATCGCGTCGAGCCTGAGCGCGCGGCTGTTCGCCGAGGCGATCGGTGCCGACGTCATACCCCTCGGCTTCGGCGATATCATCTCGTCGCTGCAGACCGGCCTGATCGAGGCCGGGGAAAACTCGGTCACGCTGTACTCGCGTACCGGCATCGCCGGTGAGGCGCCCCACCTGACGCTCACCGACCACCTGCTCGGCATGTCGCTGATCGTGAGCCGCAGGCGCTGGTGGAACGAGCTGCCCGCGGCCGACCGGCGCCTGCTCGAGGAGTCCTTCCCGCCGATCGCGCAGTCACGCGCGGTCGTGCGCGCGCAGACGGAGGGGGATCTCGCCACCGCGGACCGCCTCGGGTTCGTCGTCCATGCGCTGACGCCGCAGCAGCGCGAGGAGTGGCGGCGCGCCACGGCCGGCGTTACCGCCGCGCTGATCAGCGACATTGGCGGTCGGGCGGGCGAGGTCTACGAGGTCATCCGGCGCGGCAAGGCGCAATTCCAGGGGCAGGGAAATGCGCTTACGAGCAATCCAGCACTGCCGTCCCGTTGAAAGCGCCGCGGCGCAGGTCCTCGAGCGCTTCGTTGGCCTGTGACAGCGGGTAGACGCGCACGCGCGGGCGGCTCGCCAGCTGCCCGGCGAGTTGCAGGAACCCGGCGCCGTCCTCGCGGGTGAGATTGGCCACCGAGAGTATCTGCCGCTCGCCCCACAGGTCGGCGTAGGGGAAGGCGGGGATGTCGCTCATGTGGATGCCGCCGCACACGACCCTGCCACCTTTCTTCACGTCGCGCAGCGCTTTGGGCACCAGCGAGCCGACTGGTGCAAAGATCAGCGCGGCGTCCAGCGGTTCCGGTGCGGGCTCGTCGGAACCTCCCGCCCAGCGGGCGCCGGCCGCTCGCGCGAACGCCTGGGCCGTGACGTCGCCGGGACTCGTGAAGGCGAAGATCTCGCGGCCCTGCGACAGGGCCAGCGGCGTGACCAGTTGTGCCGCCGAACCGAAGCCGTAGAGACCGAGGCGGTGGCCGTCACCCGCCATCCGCAGGCTGCGATAGCCGATCAGGCCTGCGCACAGGAGCGGTGCAGCTTCCGCTGTGCCGAGGCTGCGATCGAGCGGCAGGCACCAGCGCGAGTCGGCGACCATGTGGGTCGCGAAACCGCCATCGCGGTGACAGCCGTGAAACTCGGCGCGATCGCAGAGGTTCTCGCGTCCGCTGCGGCAGAACTCGCACTCGCCGCAGGTCCACGCGAGCCACGCGACACCCACCCAGGCGCCGGGCGCGAGCGTGGCGCGCGGGCCAGCGGCGATGACCTCACCGAGGGCCTGGTGCCCGGGCACCACCGGGTAGCGGGCCTGGGGCAGTTCGCCGTCACGCAGGTGCAGGTCGGTGCGGCACACCGCGCAGACCTGCACGCGGATCAGCACTTCGGCATCGCGCGGCTGCGGGATCGGCCGCTGCGCGGCGCGCAGCGCAGTGCCGGCAGCGGGCGCACACATCGCCCGATACTCGCCGTCAATCGCCGCGGTGATCATCGCCCTCTGTGGGGTATCCGATCGGCGCCCCCTTGTCCCCGGCCGGCGCCGGGTCAGGGCCCGTTTCCGTGGGGGCGACGCTCGCCGTGCGCGGGTAGCGGAACTCATGGCGGAACTGCACGTCCTCGCTGGCCGTTGCCGTGCCATCGGCCAGGCGCGGGCGAAAGGCCGTGCGCGCCAGCGCCTTGAGCACCTGCTGGTCGAGCAGGCCGGCGGGTTCGGACTCGACGATTGCCATGTCGCGTGCGCTGCCGTCGGCGTCCACCACCATGCGCGCGACGACGTAACCGGGAGCGTAACCCGCGCTGTCGCTGCGGATCACGCTTTGCTCACGGCCATCGGCATCGACGATGCGCGGGAGCCGCGGCCCCGTGATGCGCGACGGCCGGTCGAAATACTCATCGCGCCTGGCGCTGAGTGTCTCCTCCGCCGACAGCTCCGCCCACGCCTGCTCGTAGGCCTGGTGGGCGCTTCTCGGGCGCCCGAAGGTGACGTAGAGATCGCCGAGCGTCACCAGCACCTCCGCGCGGCGGGCATGATCGGGCTCCGGCAGGGCGTCCAGTTGCTCCAGTGCCCGCTTCAACGTACTGACGCTGGTCGGGGCGTCACCCTCGCTGGCATAGCTCAGCGCCTCGCCGATCATGGTTTCCACCTGCGCAGGGTCAGCCGGATTGCCGGACTTGCGGATGACCGCGCGCGCCTGTTGCCAGGTCTGCCGGGACGCCTCGAACTGGCCGGTGCGGTTGTACCAGCGCGCCAGCTTGTAGAGTGCCTGCACCAGGTCCTGCTGCGTGTCTCCCGTGCGCCGCGCCTGGATCGCAACCTGCGCGCGTTGCCGGGCGTTCGCATCGGCGAGTTCGCCAAGGGCGAGGTCGCTCTCCGACAACCCATCGAGGATCTGCACCTGCTCCAGGTTGTAGAAACCGGCCGCCGCGTGGTTCAGGAGCAGCGCCCGCTCGTAGGCGTCATTGGCCGGCGGATAGAAACCGTTGCTCATATACGCATCACCCAGGCCGACCAGCGGCTCGATCAGGGCCGGGGAGGCCGGCCCCTCGGCCCGCTCGAGCAGCGCAATTGCGGCGCGGAAGTTGTCCGCCGCTGCGGCGACGTTGCCGAGGGCGAGCTGTGCCCGCGCGAGCGCACTCAGCGAGGCGGCGTATTGTGGGCTGCGCTCGCCATGCGACTGCCGGTCGAGTTCGACGAGCTGTGCCGCGATCTGCGCCGCCTCGGTGTAGCGCTTTTCCGCCATCAGGCGCAGATAGGTCTGCCGGACGGCTTCTGGCTGCGGTGTGGCGGGGGCGATCACCGCGGCGGCGGCATCCTCCGCGGCAGGTGCCGGCGTCTCATCCAGCGCGGCCGCCGTGCTCACCAGCAACAGTGCGACGCACGCACCCATCGTGGTGCGCTTGCTGACGCCCTCGACCATCCGCCACCTCGTCATGACAGGTGCTAATGTAGCATCGCCCTGGCCGCGGGTTTGCGGTGACCGACATGCTGTGGCGCGAGAATAAAAAGATCACGATGCCGTCGCGCGATGAAGTGCTGCCCGGGCGCGCGGCCCGCATGGGCGTGCCGGAGCGGCATTACGTCAACGGCAATCCGCTCAAGGCGCCGTTCCCGCCGCAGATGCGCCAGGCGATGTTCGGCCTCGGCTGTTTCTGGGGCGCCGAGCGCCGGTTCTGGGAATTGCCCGGCGTCTACACCACCGCGGTCGGATACGCGGCCGGCTACACGCCGAACCCAACCTACGAGGAAGTCTGCAGCGGGCTCACGGGGCACAACGAAGTCGTCCTGGTGGTCTGCGACCCGGCGACAATCAGCTACGCAGCATTGCTGCGCGTGTTCTGGGAAGCGCACGACCCGACGCAGGGCATGCGCCAGGGCAACGATGTCGGCACGCAATACCGCTCGGGAATCTACTGTTTCGACGACGAGCAGCTGGACGCCGCGCGCGCTTCGCAGCGCCGCTACGCCGAAGCGTTGCAGCGGGCCGGGCTCGGCGCCATCACCACGGAGATCCTGCCGGCCGGCGAGTTCTACTACGCCGAGGATTACCACCAGCAGTACCTCGCGAAGAACCCCGGCGGCTACTGCGGCCTCGGCGGCACCGGGGTGAGCTGCGGTTGAGCGGATTGCGGAGCGACGGCCAGATCATGGCCTCCTTACACTACGCCGGCGATGCGGCGTCAGCCGCGAGCGCGGTCAGTTCAGTACGCGGTAACCCCGTCCGCGCAGGCAGTTGCGCACGACGTCGGCTTTCTCGCGGTCGGATATGCGCGCTGACTGGGCGCCGCCGCTGACTGCGCCGATACCGGCGCCCCTGCCCGCGTTGCCGCCGGCGATGGCACCGATCGCGGCACCCACCGCGGCGCCGCCGGCGGCACCCCTGCCGACGGCCCGCTCCGTGGAGACCTGCGTGGCGTAGGTCTCGCACTCGGCGAGATCCTGCTGGTACTTCGCCATGTCAACGCCCTGGGTGTCGATGATCGGCCCGGTCGTGCCGGAGCAGGCTGACAGGAGGAGAGTGGCGAGGAAGGTGGCCATGTGATTACGCATGATCGAGTGATTTCCTGCTTGGCGGGTTCGTTACAGACTTTGCTTACGGACGCAACGCACGCCGGCGCGAAACGTTGACGGCGTTCACAGGCGGGCGATCTGCCAGTGCCGGGCCGGCGCACCGCGCCCGGACTGTGACCGCGGCCACAGAAGCGCGGCGGCCCGTGGCTATTATGCCCGGAACGCACGCCTGACCGGCGCGGATGGGCCATCGCGGTGCAGTTCAAACGCAGCAAGATCAATACCGCCAACCTCGAGCGGGGCATGTACGTTGCCCAGCTCGATCGGCCTTGGCTGGAGACTCCGTTCCTGTTCCAGGGTTTCGAGGTACGCGAGGACAGCGAGCTGAAGCTGCTGCGGCAGTTCTGCAAGCACGTGTACATCGACGTCGGGCGCAGTTCCCTTCCCAGGGAGAAGGTGCTCAAGGCGCTCGAGAACGGCGGGCAGGAGCCGCCGCTGCAGCCGGGCAGCGGGCGTACCGGCGGAATCTCGTTCGCCGGGCGCCTGATGCAAGCCGTCACGCAGCTCGACCCGAGCGGCAAGGTGGCGCAGAAGTTCAACCGTCACCGCGAGTACCGCAACACGGTGCCTACCCGCAAGGAGGCACCCCAGGCCATCCGCAGCTACGACTCGGCCGTCGTCACCATGCAGGAGGTGCTGGTCCATGTTCGCAAGGGAGCGGGCGTGGACGTGGAGAAAGTGCAGACGGCCGTCCGGCCGATGATCGACAGCATCCTGCGCAACCAGGATGCAATGGCCTGGCTGGTCTACCTGCGCAAGCGCGACGAATACACCTACCACCACTCCATTGCCTCCTCGGTCTGGGCGGTGATCCTCGGTCGTCACCTGGGTTTTGATCGGCAGGGCCTCGATACGCTTGCGATGGGGGGCATCCTGCTCGACATCGGCAAGGCGAAGCTGCCCGAGGAGATGATGGCCCGCGCCGGCGCGCTCTCCGAGGCGGAGTTCTTCACCGTCACCAGGCATGTCACCTACGGCCTCGACATGCTCAAGCTGACCCCGGGCATCAACGCCGACGTGCTTGCCATGGTCGAGGGCCATCACGAGCGCCATGACGGCTCCGGGTATCCCGCGAGCCTGAAGGGCGCCGACATACCCGTGTTTGCGCGTATTGGCGGCCTGGTCGATTGCTACGACGCGATGACCAGCCACCGGCCCTGGGCGAAGGCGAAATCGCCTTACGATGCAATCCGGGAGCTGAATTCGATGGCCGGGGTCAAGTTCCAGAAGGAGATGGTCGAGCAGTTCGTGCAGGCGCTCGGCATGTTTCCGACCGGCAGCATCGTCGAAATGAATACCGGCGAGGTCGGCATCGTCGTCGAGCAGAACCGCATCCGGCGGCTGCGGCCAAAGGTCATGGTAGTCCTCGACGCGGAACAAAAGCCGTTGCGGGAGTATCGCACCGTCGACCTGCGGCGGCTCCCGAGCGATGAGCACGAGGCCAATGCGCTCTGGATCGTCCGCGGTCACGAGACCGGCGCCTTCGGCCTTGATCCGAAGAACTACTTCATCGGTTGATTCGGCGCATATGTCCCAGGCGCCCCCCGACAACACCGCCACCCAGTTCCGCTACTCGCTGCTGCTGCGGGAGATCGACCGCATGCGCACCACGCCGGGGGTCGCAACCGTCGGCCTGATGGTCATACAACTGTCGGGCCTGGATGCGGTGAACGGCCGGTTCGGCTACCTCGGTGGCGACAAGGTGCTGCAGGAGTTCGCCGGCCGGCTGCGCGGCATCGCCCGTGCGCAGGACTGCGTGTTCGAAGTGAACGGCCGCACCTTCGCGCTGCTGCTGCACAACCCGCTGCACGAAGGCCATGCGATGCTGGCGGCCGAGAGCGTGACGCGCGCGGCCGCCGAGCCGGTGTCGATCGGGTCCGGGCGCGCCTGCGTAAAGGCCCGCATCGGCATCTCGCTGATGCCGGAGCCGGCCGCCAACGGGGAGGAGTTGCTGCGCCAGTGTGAGACCGCCCTGGACATCGCGCGCCAGCGGGATGCACCCCATGTGCTGTTCACGAATGCACTCATCGACACCGACAAGCCGGAGACGCGCCATACCTGGTTCGACGTGGAGGAGGCGCTGCGTTCCGGCGAATTCGAGCTTCACTTCCAGCCGCAGGTCAGCCTGGCGACGAGCCGGCTCGCCGGCGCAGAGGCGCTGGTGCGGTGGCGCAAGCCCGGCGTCGGCATCATCGCACCGGGACATTTCATGGGCGCCATCGAGCACTCGCGGGGCATTCGCACGCTGCTGCGTTTCGTGCTCAACTCCGCGCTGCGTGAGGCGGCCGGCTGGGCCCGGAGCCAGGCGGACGTCGGTGTCGCGGTCAACCTGGCGAGTGGCAACCTCGAAGACCCCGAACTCGTCGAGATGGTGGAGGACGCGCTCGGCATCTGGAACCTGCCGGCTGCCCAGCTCACGCTCGAGCTGACCGAGAGCTCGCTGATGCAGAATCCCGCTGCCAGTGCGCGCACGCTCGAACGGTTGCGCCAGATCGGCGTGCGCACGTCGATCGACGATTTCGGCACCGGCTATTCGAGCCTGGCCTATCTGCGCGACCTGCCTGCCGACGAGCTCAAGGTGGACCGCAGTTTCGTTGCGCGCGTCACGGAGAATCCGCGCGACCGCGATATCGTGGCGTCCATTGCGCAGTTGGCGCACGCCGTGGATCTCACCGTGGTTGCCGAAGGCATCGAGGATGCCGGCACGCTCGCCGCCATCGCGGCCGTCGGCTGCGACATCGGGCAGGGCTATCACTTCGACGCGCCGTTGCCGGCGCAGGATTTCGCTGCGCGGTGGCTGGCCGGCACTGCCGCCAGGGGCATCGCCTCCTGACAGGTTAGGGCGGAACTGCTGCGGGTCCATGACCCCACCATGCGGCGTCGTGGGGTTACGGGCGGCCTTATACTTGCGCGCCTGTTCGTGCGGAGTATCCCGTGGCCAAGCGCAGCGTACCGAGAAATCTGGTCATCGTCGTGCTGCTCGTTGCCATTGCGGCGGCGGCAGCGGCATGGATCGCGCGTCCCCGGCCGCTGCGGGTGGTGGTGGCGAAGGTCGAGCGCGGCACGGTGGCCGCTACGGTCGCCAACACGCGGGCCGGCACCGTGGACGCCTGCAACCGCGCCCGTCTCGCGCCGCCGCTGGGCGGGCAGATCGCGCGGCTGCCCGTGCGCAAAGGCGACGCCGTGAAGAAGGGCGACGTGTTACTCGAGCTCTGGAACGATGACCTGCGCGCGCAGCTCGAACTGCAGCAACGCGACCGGGTGGCCACCCAGGCGCGGGTGACCGAGACCTGCGTCAGGGCGGAGGTGGCCGAGCGTGAGGCCGGTCGCGCCGCGCTGCTGCGCGAGCAGAAGCTGATCGCCGTCGAGCTTGCCGAGAAGGCAGTGGGTGAAGCCGGGGCCCAGGTGGCGGCATGCAAGGCCGCGCGCGAGAGCGCGCGGGTCGCGGAGGCGCGGGTGGAGGTCGCGCGCGCCAGCCTCGACCGCACCATACTGCGGGCGCCCTTCGACGGCGTGGTCGCGGAGATCAACGGCGAGCTCGGCGAGTTCGTGACGCCCTCGCCGGTCGGAATCCCGACGCCACCCACCGTGGACGTGGTGGACACGAGCTGCCTGTACATCAGCGCCCCGATCGACGAGGTCGATGCCCCGGCGGTGAAGGCCGGCCAGCGCGCGCTGATCAGCCTCGATGCCTTTCCGGGACGGAAGTTTCCGGGTTTCGTGCGGCGCGTTGCTCCCTACGTGCTCGATACCGAGAAGCAGGCGCGCACGGTCGAGATCGAGGCCGAGATCGAGAACCCGCAGGCGAGCAACCTGATGCCCGGCTACAGCGCGGACGTGGAGGTGATCCTCGATACACGTGAGAACACGCTGCGTGTCCCGACCCCGGCGGTCATCGACGGCAGCCGGGTGCTGGTCCTCGATGAGGCGGCCGGCGTGCTGCACCGGCGGGAAGTCAAGACTGGTGTCGCGAGCTGGGAGTTCACCGAGGTGCTGGAAGGCCTGCAGGAAGGCGAGCTGGTGGTGCTGTCGGTGGACCGCGAAGGCGTCGGCGACGGCGTCCGGGCCGTGCGCGAGTAGGCGCGCGGTCCGATCGACCATGATCCGGCTCGAGGGTCTCACGCGTATCTTCCATGTGGGCGAGTCGCTGGTACGCGCGCTCGACGACGTGAACCTGCAGATTGCCGCCGGCGAGTATCTCTCGATCATGGGGTCCTCGGGCTCGGGCAAGTCCACGCTGCTCAATGTCCTCGGGCTCCTCGACACGCCGACCGCCGGCGCCTACTGGCTCGACGACGTCAACACGTCCACGATGTCCGACGACGAGCTGGCGGTGACCCGCCAGCGGCAGATCGGCTTCGTCTTCCAGTCGTTCCATCTCGTGCCGCGCATGACGGCGCTGGAGAACGTGCAGTTGCCGATGCTGCTTGCGGGCGTGCCGCCCGCCGAGCGCGACGCACGCGGCCGCAGGGCCCTGGAGGGCGTCGGTCTCGCGGTCCGGCGGGATCACCGCCCCGACCAGCTCTCCGGCGGCGAGCGCCAGCGTGTGGCGATCGCCCGCGCCATCGTGATGGAGCCGAAGCTGCTGCTCGCTGACGAGCCCACCGGCAACCTCGATACGTCCGCGGGAGCTGAAATCGTGAAGATCGTGGAGACACTCAACGCCCGAGGCCTCACCCTGATCGTGGTGACTCATGACCCGCAGATCGGTGGTCGGGCCGGCCGGCGGTTGCGCCTGCGCGACGGGCGCGTGGTCGACGATGTGCGCAGCGGTGGCTGAATGACCTTCGTCGATTGCACGCGGGTGGCTGCGAGCGCTCTGCTGCGTTATCCCCTGCGCACGGCGATGATGCTGCTCGCCACGGCGATCGGCGTCAGCGCGGTGCTGATGCTGACTTCGCTCGGCGAGGCAGCGCGTCGCTTCGTCGCCGGCGAATTCCAGTCGCTTGGCACACATCTGCTCGTGGTGCTACCGGGCAAGATCGAGACCTCGGGCATGGGGCCCGGCCTGATGGCCGGGGAGTCGCCGCGCGACATCACGCTCGACGACGCCCGGGCGCTGCTGCGCAGCCCCGCGGTGGAGAAAGTCGCACCGCTCGTGGTCGGGGCGGCGACGGTATCCCATGCCGGGCTCGAGCGCGACATCACGATCATGGGCGCCACCGCCGAGCTGCTGGAGGTGCGGCACTGGCAGGTCGCAATCGGCAAGTTCCTGCGCCAGCAGGACTGGGACCGCGCCTCGCCCGAGTGCGTGATCGGCCACGTCATCGCCAGGGAGCTGTTCGCGGGCCAGGCGGCGGTTGGCCAGTGGTTGCGGGTTGGCGACCGGCGCTGCCGGGTTGCCGGCGTGCTCGTCGAGCAGGGCATCTCGGTGATGGTCAACGTGGACGAGCTGGTGATCATGCCGGTTTCCTCGGCACAGCAGTTGCTGAATGTGCCGGGGTTGTTCCGTGTGCTGGTGCAGTCGAGCGATCGCGAGGCCGTGCTGCGTGCAAAGCGCGACATCATCGCGATCATGCGGGAGCGGCACCGCGGCATCGAGGACGTAACCGTGATCACGCAGGACTCGGTGCTCGCCACCTTCGACGAGATCTTCGGGGCGCTCACGGCCGCGCTGGCCGGAATCGCTTCGGTGAGTCTGGTGGTGGCCGGCGTGCTCATCATGAACGTGATGCTGGTGGCGGTGAGCCAGCGCACGCGCGAGATCGGCCTGCTCAAGGCGCTCGGCGCGAATCGCAGCGAGGTCACGCGCCTGTTCATTACCGAGGCGGTGATCCTGTCGATGTTTGGTGCGATCGCCGGCACCGGGCTCGGCT
Source organism: Nevskiales bacterium (assembly GCA_011526045.1). GTDB lineage: Bacteria > Pseudomonadota > Gammaproteobacteria > Steroidobacterales > QUBU01. The sequence continues at coordinate 56,975 of WYBE01000050.1, forward strand.
ACGCCGCGGTCGGCCTGATGCAGGTGCTGTACCCGGCCCTCGATTTCCGCCCGCCGCTCTGGGCGGTGGCCGGCGCGTTTGCGGTTGCGGTCGGCTGTGGCCTGCTGTTCGGCATCCTGCCGGCACGGCGCGCGGCACGCCTCGATCCGATCGCCGCCCTGGCGGGCCGCTGAGCATGGGTTTCGGCGACCTGCTGCGGTTCATCACGCACTCTGCCCTGTCTCACCGGCTGCGCAGTGCGCTTACCGCGCTCGGCATCGGCATCGGCGTGACCGCGGTGGTGCTGCTCACTTCGATCGGTGCGGGGCTGCAGCACTACGTGCTCTCGCAGTTCACCCAGTTCGGCACCAACATCATAGCCATCAACCCCGGGCGCAGCACGACCTTCGGCGCGGCGACCGGGATCTTCGGAACGGTGCGTCCGCTCACCATTGATGATGCGGAGGCGCTCAAGCGCGTACCCTTCGTGACCAACACGGTGCCCGTGGTGCAGGGCACCGCGTCCGTGGAAGCCGGCGGTCGGGAACGCCACACCAACATCAGCGGCGTCGGCGCGGAGATGCCCGCCGCCTTCTCGTTCCGTGTCGCGCTGGGCGAGTTCCTGCCATCAGACGACCCGCGTTCGCCGCGTCCCCTGGCCGTGCTCGGATCGAAGGTCCGCGACGAGCTGTTCGGCGAGCGAAACCCGCTCGGCGAGGTGATCCGCGTCGGCGGCGAGCGTTACCGCGTCATCGGCGTGATGGAATCGAAGGGACAGGTGCTCGGCTTCGATCTCGATGACGCCGTGTACATTCCGGCGGCGCGGGCACTCGAGCTCTACAACCGGCAGGGCCTGTTCGAGATCGACGTGCTCTACGACAAGGCCGTCTCCGCCAGGGAAGTCGTGCACGGCATCGAGCGCATGATCGTCGCCCGCCACGGCGGGCTCGACGTGACCATCACCACGCAGCAGCAGATGCTCGACGTGCTGGGCTCGGTCCTCGACGTGGTGACCTTTGCCGTGGCCGCGCTCGGCGGCATCTCGCTGCTCGTGGGCGGGGTGGGGATCTTCACCATCATGACGATCGCGGTGCGCGAGCGCACCGCCGAGATCGGCCTGCTGCGTGCCGTCGGTGCCGGCCGCGGGCAGGTACGGTCGATTTTCCTCGGCGAGTCCATGGTGCTTGCCGGTCTTGGCGGCGTCGGCGGATTGCTGGCCGGCGCGGCTACCGTGGTCCTGCTCGGCATCCTCGTTCCCGCCCTGCCGATCGGTTTCTCGGTCCCGTATGCGTTTGCTGCCGAGGCGATCGCGATCGTCATCGGCCTGGCGGCCGGGGTGCTGCCGGCACAGCGCGCGGCGGCGCTCGACCCGGTCGATGCGCTGCGGACCGAGTAGGCAGAAAACCGCGGGGACTCTCGCGACCGCTGACGCAGTGCAACGAGCCGTTTACCGCCGTTTGTGCGATCTTGTAGGCGGCTGCGGTTATGTTCAAAAGTTAACGGGACTGTGATTGTCCTCACAGACTTCTGTTCAATGCGGGAACAGTCTGCGCATGCGGGTGTTTTGAACTTAATGGGTGGGATCGGGCGTCAAAAGAGACAGCTGAGCCGCAGGGCGGTAACAAAAACAATCAGGGCAGGGCGTATCGACGGCCGTTCGTAAACTCCAGGGAGATCGAGCATGACGAGCGCAACGGACTCCAGGCGCGACGCAGTCGAAGGGCACAGCGGCAACCTGATCGCGGAACTCGCGACCTTCGCTGGCCAGCACAAGGCTTCCCGCTGGCGCGGGACTTTCGCCGACTTCCTGCGTGATGTCTATCCGGCCACGCCGCAGCAGTTCGTCCGCTCCAGCCATCAGTACCTCTACGACATGCTCGCCTGGTATCGCACCGAGCGACGTGGCGGCGAGGTTCCCGCCGGCAATCCGAAGGATCTGTTCACCAACGAGCTCTACGGTATCGACGATGCGCTCGACCGCGTCGTCGAGTACTTCAAGGCCGCGAGCGCCGGCTCCGACGTGGGCCGTCGCCTGCTGCTGCTCCTCGGGCCGCCTTCCGGCGGCAAGTCCTCGGCCGTGATCCTGATGAAGCGGGGGCTGGAGGAGTACAGCCATACGGACGCTGGCGCGCTCTACGCGCTGCAGGACTCGCCTTTGCACGAGTCGCCCCTGAACCTGGTGCCGGCCAGCATGCGCGGGCGGTTCCGCGAAACCTACGGCGTGGAGATCTGCGGTGAGCTGTCGCCCTACAGCCGGGTTCGCCTCGAGGAGGAGTTCCGCGGCGACTTCATGAAGTTCCCGGTGGAGCGGGTGTTCCTGTCCGAGGCTTCGCGGGTCGGCATCGGCACCTACGCGCCGCATGATCCGACCACGGCGGACATCGCCGACCTGGTCGGCTCGGTGGACCTCTCCAAGGTCGCCGAGGTCGGCGACGAGGGCGATCCGCGTGCCTGGTCATGGTCGGGCGCTGTGTACGCGGCCAGTCGCGGCATGCTCGAGATGATCGAGATCCTCAAGGTCAAGCGCGAGTTTCTCTACCTGCTCCTGACGCTCACGCAGGAGAAGAACGTCAAGGTGTCACGCTTCCCGCTGATTCATCTCGATGAGACGATCGTCGCCCACACCAATCTCGCGGAGTTCAACAAGTTCCTGCAGGAGAAGGAGAACGAGGCGCTCCTCGATCGCATGGTCATCGTCAAGGTCCCCTATACGCTGTCCTACCAGGACGAGGCGCGGATATACCGGAAGCTCGTATCGAACGCGCCGGCCTTCCGCACCGTGCACCTGGACCCGCACGTGCTGCAGCTCGCCGCGGTGTTCTCCATCCTGACCCGGCTGGTGAAGCCCGAGAAGGAGGGGCTCGATCTCGCCAAGAAACTGCGGTTGTATGCGGGCGAGGATGTCGAGGGATTCTCGCAGAGCGAGGTCGAGCGGTTGCGTACCGAGCACCCGGAGGAGGGCATGTCCGGCGTGAGCCCGCGCTTCGTGATCAATGCGATCTCCAATGCCATCACGCGCAGCGACCGCAAGAGCCTGACGAGCATGGAGATGCTGCTGGCGCTGAAGGACTCGATACAAAGCGATGCGCGCATGGACGCCAGCCAGAAGAAGCTCTGGGTGGATTTCCTGGTGATCGCGCGCAAGGACTTCTACAACCGCTGGGTCAAGGAAGACGTGCACCGGGCGTTGTTCGCCTCCTTCGAGGACGAGGCGCAGCAGTTGCTCGAGAAGTATCTCGATGAAGTCGAGGCCTCGCTCGACCAGCGTGAGGTCAAGGACCCGATCACGGGCGAGACGCGCCCGGCGGACGAGCGCTTCCTGCGCAAGGTCGAGGAGAAGATAAAGATTTCCGAGTCCGGCAAGCAGTCGTTCCGCCAGGAGGTCGTGCGCAAGGCGATGGTCGCGTACAAGGCGGGCGAGAAGTTCACGCTGGACAGCCACACGCGGTTGCACGAGGCGATCGAGCAGTACCTCTTCGAGGAGCGTCGCGATGTCCTGCGGCTGGTCACGTCAGCGGCCCGTCCGGATGACGAGGTGCGGCAGAAGATCTCCGCGGTGCAGGAACGCCTCGTGATGGAATACGGATACGATGAACATAGCGCGCGTGAAGCGCTGAATTATGTGACGACATTGCTGTCGCAGGAGTGACCACTGGCGCAGCGTGGCGATTCACGCTGTGCGCAGAGGTGGCACGACGCCATGGAACACCCCTCCACGTTCGCAGGTTGCAGGGAAGCCGACCAGGACTGGTACGACCTCTTTTCGCGCGGCGCGCGCGACTGGCTGCGTCACAACGAGAAAGTGCGCCGCGCAGTGCGCGACAAGCTGCCCGAGGTGCTCGCCAATGCCGACGTGCTCGGTGGTGACCGCAGCCGCACGGTCAAGGTGCCCGTACGCTTCCTCGAGCATTGCCGTTTCCGCCTGCGTGACGCCGACGAGATGCTCGGCGCCGGCCAGGGCGACGTCAAGCCGGGTGACCAGCTTGCCGCTCCCGGCCAGCAGCAGGGTGACGACCAGGGCGAGGGCGGCAACAACGAGGGCGGGGTCCAGCTGCTCCTCGAGCTGAAGATCGACGACATCGTCGAGTGGCTGTGGGAGGAACTGCAGCTGCCCAACCTGCAGTCGAAAACCGGCGCTACGCAGGACGACGACTACAGGCGCGAGGGTTGGAGCCGGCGCGGTGTGCGATCCCGCCTCGACCGGCGGCGCTCGCTCAAGGAAAGCCTGAAACGACGTGCCGTGGACCCGGACGGGCCCGCGTTCACGGACGAGGACCTGCGTTTCCGCCAGCTCGTTATGCGCCGCCAACCAGCCACGCAGGCGGTGGTGTTCTTCGCCATGGACGTGTCCTCCAGCATGCGTGATCGCGATCGCCAGCTGGCCAAGACATTCTTCTTCTGGGTGGTCGAGGGCCTGCGCCGGCAATACGCGCGACTCGAACTGGTGTTCATCGCCCACACCGTCAAGGCGTGGGAGTTCGACGAGAGCGAGTTCTTCCAGGTGCGCGGTTCGGGCGGCACGGTTGCCTCGTCCGCATTCAGCCTGGTCCGCGACACGATTGCCGGCCGCTACGACCCTGCGCGCTACAACATCTATCTCTTCTACGGATCGGACGGCGAGAACTTCAAGGACGATCACGAGGCCGCCGAGGCAAGCCTGCGCGAGATTGCGACGCTCGCGAGCTTTGTCGGCTACGTGGAAACGCCTGCGACGGAAGAACGCGCGCTCGACAGCGAGACCGGCGGGATCTTCAGGACGGTTGCCGACGAGGGTCGCGCGGTCGGGTCCTACGCGCTGACCACCAACGAGTCGGTATGGGACGCAATCCGCGCCTTCTTCCGCGAGCACGTTGCCGCGGAGGCCGGCTGAGGCGGGCGCCGCCGGAGTTCACGGATGGCAGGCACGATAGAAACATACGGGCGCAAGATCGAGGACCTGGCACGCGCGCAGGGCCTGGATTTCTACCCGGTGCAGTTCGAGGAAGTGCCCGACAGCTTCATGATGGAGGTGGCGGTGTACGGCCTGCCGGTGCGCATGCCGCACTGGTCGTTCGGCGTGCGCTACATCTACCAGCTCATTCAGCACCGCATGGGGCATTCGCGGCTGTTCGAGGTGGTCTTCCCGGGTAACCCGGGCCGCGCCTACCTGGCGAAGGGCAACAGCGTGCAGGAGAACACGCTGGTCGTCGCGCACGTGCTCGGCCACGCCGATTTCTCGAAGCACAACGAACTCTTCCGCCGCAGCCAGCAGGAAGTCGGCTACCGCATCGTGGACCAGGCGGCGGGCCATGCGCGCCAGATCGCCGCGGCCATGGAAGAACACGGCCAGGAGCGCGTCGAGCAGATCCTGGATGCAGCCCTGGCGCTCGAGGCGCATATCGACGCGTTCAAGGGTCTGCGCCGCGAGCGGTATCCGGAGTTCGTCGAGGAACAGCTCATCGACGACGATACCTTCCGCCAGCGTTTTCACCGGTTGCCCGGCGACGAGCGGCCGGCACCGCAGCACGAGCCGAAAAAGCGGGCGAGCCTCCCGCTGCAGCCGGAGCGCGACCTGCTGTGGTTCATCGCCCAGTACGCGCCGGATCTGGAGGGCTGGGAGCGCGACATCTTCCTCGCCGTGCGCGAGGAGTCGTTCTACTTCTACCCGGTGTTTGCCTGCCAGATCATGAACGAGGGCTGGGCGTCGTACTGGCACGCGCGGCTGTTGCGCGAGGCGGACTTCATCCCGCAGAACGAGTATCTCGACGCCATCAAGACCCATTCCGACGTGGTGCGACCGCATGCGGCTGACCGGCAGGCTTCGCTGTCTATCAACCCGTACCACCTGGGCTTCTGCATGTGGGAAAGCATCATCGACAACCTGGGAATGGAAAAGGCGATGCAGATCCGCGCCCAGGACGACGATTTCGGCTTCATCCGCAATTATCTGACCGCGGAGCTTGCCGAGGAACTGAAACTGTTCCGCTACAAGGCGTCAAACGACGGTGCGGTGGAAGTGGTCGACCGGGAAATCAACGCGCTGCGCGACGCGATCCTGGCGCCGAAGTACAGCTTCGGGGCGCCGGCGATCGCGGTCAGGCACGTCGAAGCAGACGGGACGCTGCACCTCGTGCACGAGCACGGGACCGACGGACGCGGACTCGACTTCAAGCGCTCGGAAAAGGTGCTCGATTACCTGCACCGCGTCTGGCGCCGACCGGTGAAGCTCGACACGGTGGATGCCCGTGGCGAGGGGCGCACCCTCAGGACGCCGGCGGAGTAACGCCTGATCACCGTGCCGCCGGCGGTTCGCGGCGCGCATCGTGCTAGCATCAGACGGTCACCCCGCATCCCGCCCTTGCCCGCGGGTGCAAAGGAGCCGTGCCATGTTGCGTCGATTCCTGTCCGCCGCCCTGGCCGGCGTTCTGCTCTGCGCCAGTGCTGTTGCCACCGAGCGGCTCTCGCCCGCGCTGATCGTCGCCGAGGCGCATCGCGCCGCCGGCGGCGAAGCGTGGCTGAAGGCCGGCACCAATGTCATGCGCGGCCACGCGACGTTGTGCCGCGACGGCAAGGTCGGTGCCTGCATGGAGGCTACCCGTTACGAAATGTACCGCGTCTATCCGGTGGAGCTTGCGAAGGCGCATGCCGGCAGCGGCAAGTTCAGGCTCGATGCCTACGCGGGTGACCGGTTGCTGTTCCAGACGGCGTACGACGGCGAGCGCTCCTACGACCAGAAAGGCCCGGTGGCCGGGGAGCGCGCGGCGAGCGACGAGGGCGCAGGTTTCGGATTCAGCGCGATCCGTTTCGCGCTCGAGAAGGGCTTCACGCTGGAGGCGCTGATGGACGACCAGGTGGAAGGTCATCCCAGCTACTTCATCCGCGTGACCGACCCTGCGGGGCAGACGACCGTCTTCGGCATCGACCAGAAGGATTTCAGCATCCGCTCGGCAGCGTGGCAGACCACGCGCGGCTGGCACCGGCGCATCTACTCCGATTTCTATCGCGTGGGCAAGTTCCTGCAGCCAGGGCGCGTGCGTCACTACTACGACGGAGTGAAAAGCGTGGACATCCGCTGGACTTCAGCGGAGATCGGTACGCCGATTCCGGACGATATGTTCGTGCTGGGGCCGAAGTAAGCGGGGACCGTGAGCCGCTCCCGGATCAGCGTATCCGCAGCCAGACAGACTTGAGATGACCCGGCTCTGCGCGGGTCATCGGGAAGTCAGGCGGTTGTGGCGAGTAGTGCTCGAGCTCGGCGTGGCGACCCACGGCGCGGGCTGATTCGCGCAGCGTTGCAATGAACGTCTCGGGGCGCACTCGCGCGGCATTCGTCGCGGCCAGCAGCACGCCGCCCGGCTCGAGCAGCGGCAGCGCCTCCGCGGCGAGCCGCCCGAAATCACGCTCGGCGCGGAACACGCCGCGCTCCTTCGATTGCGAGAAGGTGGGCGGGTCGAGCACGATCGCGTCGAAGCGCCGGTCTTTTTTCTGCAGGCGACGCAGCCAGTCGAAGACGTCGCCGTAGATGAAGTCGTGGTGCGCCGTATCGAGGCCGTTCAACTCGAAGTTGCGCCGTCCCCAGTCGAGATACTTCTTCGACAGGTCGAGCGAGGTCACGACAGCACCGGCGAGTGCCGCGCAGACCGAGAAGCCGCAGGTATAGGCGAAGGCGTTGAGCAGCCGCCGACCTGATGCACCGTGCGGAAACGGGGTGAAGCCCGCCGCGACGTGGTTCACGAGCAGGCGGCGGCGGTTGTCGCGCTGGTCGAGGAACAGGCCGGTCGAATAGCCGTCATCGAGGTGCATCTCGAAGCGCACGCCGTTTTCGCGAACCACGAGTGTGTCGGCGTGTTCCCCCGCCAGATGCACCGGCGATGCCTGCGCCACGCTGAGGCGGCGAACCTCGCGGCTCAAGCCACGGTGATAGAGGCCACGCGTGCCGGGCGTCATGAGACGGCGTTGCTGATCGGCGTCGGGCCGGGCCTCGGATTGCGCCAGCAGAAACCCGCCGAGCCGGTCCACGTAGCAGCCGGGCCAGGCGTCGGCGGCGCCGTGGACGACGCGCCAGGCGTCGGTGTCCTCCGGGTCGATGAACGCCGCGCGCAGCGCCGTACCCAGGTCGGTGTCGAATTGCGCCGGAGCTGAGAAGCTCACCATGTCGCCGGTCTGCGGATGGCGCAGGCTGATGCATTCCGCGTGCAGGCACAGCCGCGGCGCCGCGGTGCCGCCGTAGAGCGTGTCGCCGAGCACCGGAAAGCCCGCGTGTGCGGCGTGCACGCGGATCTGGTGGGTGCGCCCGGTCAGCGGCTCGGCCCGCAGTGCCGTCCACTGGCTGCCTGCCGGCGCGGTCCCGGGGTAAAACGCCGTCACGGCGCTGCGCTCACCCGGTTGCGCCGGCGTGGCTGCATAGGCGGCGCCCGCCCGGCGGATGCCGGTCTCGACCCGCAGTTTGCCAGCCGGCGTCGGACGATCGGTCAGCAGCAGGTAGCGCTTGAGGGCCTCCCCCCGGCTGAACTGCTGTGTCAGGGAGCGGTTCGCCGTGGTTGTTTTCGCGAACACCAGCACGCCGGATGTATCCCTGTCCAGGCGATGCATGATGGCCAGCCCGGACCAGCGCGGCTCGCGGTCGCGCAGCCATTCGTAGATACCCTCACCCGCATGGGGCGCGGGCGCGTGCGTGTTCCAGCCGGACGGTTTGGCGACCACCAGCAGATGCTCGTCCTCGTGCAGGACGCAGGGTGGCGGCCGCCCGACGGCAGGCGTGCGCGCTCCGGCTGAATCCCGCGGGGCAGGCTGCATCGCGCCAATAGAGCAGGGCGCGCGGGCGAAGGCAATCCCGCAGCGGCGTTTCCTGATGTGCGTCAAGACGGCCGCTGCGGGCCTGACCAAGAATGGCACCCAGGCGACGAAGCAACGAGCGCAATCGGGGAGACCATCATGTACATCAATTTCTGGTATATCGCGGCCCAGTCCGGCGAGGTGAAGTTCGGCACTGATAGGCCACTGAAGGTCATGATGCTCGGCCACCACTTTGCGCTCTGGCGCGACAGCAAGGGCAAGGTGCGCTGCATCAGCGATACCTGCACGCACCGCGGCGGCTCCATGGGCGACGGACGCGTGCGCGGGGACTGCGTCGAGTGCCCGTACCACGGCTGGACCTTCGACGGGGACGGCAATTGCGTGCGCCTGCCCTCGCTCGGGCCCAATGCCAAGATCCCCGAACGCACCCGCATCGACTCTTATCCGGTCGAGGAGAAGTACGGGCTGATCTGGGTGTTCCTCGGCGATCTGCCGGAAGCAGAGCGCCCTCCGATCATCGAGATCGCCGAGTACGGTGACCCGCAGTGGCGCACGATCATCCTGTCGGCCGACTGGAACATCGACTACAAGCGTTCGATCGAAAACACGATCGACCCGGCGCACAATGAGTTCACCCATCCGACCCACGGCTTCCTCGGCGTGCGCGAGGACTACCACGTCGAGGACTTCAAGGTGGAGGACACCGCGTGGGGCAGCGGTTTCCACAACAAGATGTTTGCGCCGACACTGGCGCAGCGCGACATGAACGAGGCCTCGGGCCGCACCGGTGGCGCGTGGATCGACGGTGGCGTCGGTCACCACGGGCCGCACTGCACCTGGGTGCAGATCCACGCCTCCGAGAAGATGATGCTGCATAACTACCTGCTGCACACGCCGATCCACGAGACGCTCGATCGCTGGTACCTGATCGCCGCCCGCAACAACCTGCTCGACTCCCGCTACGACTCGACTTTTGCCGACCGCAGCGCGTTCATCGCCGGGCAGGATCTGTACGTGCTCGACCCGGTGCGGCCGAAGATCACGCCACGCAAGAACTCCAACGAGTTCTTCGTGCCGGCGGACAAGGCGGTGGCACGCTACCGCGACTACTGCCGGACCTGGGAGGAACGCGGCTGGCGCATCGACGTGCAGAAGTTCCGCTCCGACTACGAGCGGGTCGCCTACGCGATCCCGAGTCCGGCGCGACGGCAGCACAAGGGCTGGGTGCTCCAGGCGGTGCCGATGCTGCCGGCCACGAACGCCGCGGCCGAGGCGCGCCAGGCCTGACGCAAGGCGCCGGAGCAGTTGATCATCTGCGTTCGGCCCGGAATGAAATGCGCCAGGTCTGACCCGGACGCCGTTCGTTATACTGCGCCCGGACCGGCAATCACGGACCGGGCGCGGACGGCGGATGGCACTGACATGGGAGGAGATCGCGGCTCGCGATCCCCTGCGACTCAATCTCGGCTGCGGGAACGGCTGCCACCCCGACCGCCGTTATCCGAACTACGTATGCGTGGACCTGCGCCCGCAGGCGCCGTGCGCGGTGCGCCACGACCTGACTCACCCGCTGCCGCTGCCCGATGCCTGTGTCGAGCGCATCGTCTCGGAGCATTTTCTCGAGCACATGGACCGCGGGAGCATTATTGCGATCTTCGCGGAATGCTTCCGCGTGTTACGCCCCGGCAGCCTCGCCCGCTTCGCCGTGCCCGATTATCTTCATCCGCGCTATCGCCACTGCCTCGACCTGGGCTACGACCCGCGGCGCCGTGACCACACCGTGCTCACGACCAGGCCGTTGATCGAGGAGTTGGTCGCGGCATCCCCGTTCGGCGTGGCGCAGTTTCATCACTTCTGGCGGGACGGGCAGTTCGTCGAACGGCCGATCGACTACGAGCTCGGCTACATCCGTCGTACGCCGGAGCATGATCCCCGCAACCGCAGTTCCGGGTGGCGTGAGCACGCCGGGCGCATCGTGCGGGACGTCGGTGAATACATGCGCCACGGAACCCGCACCACGGCAACGCACCGGGATACCCGCCGCTACCACCGGCTGTACGTGACCAGCCTCGTGTTCGACCTGGTGAAGCAGTAAGCGCTCTCTGCGCCAGTTCCTCCGCCGACGGCATGGGAAACGAACTCCAGCCGCGATCGCCCGGCGGCGCACTGCCTGCACAGGGGGCGTGACGAAAAACGCTGCGCTGATCGCGCAGGTCGATTGCCTACCCCGCGAGCAGCGCCGCCGCGGCGAGCAGCACGTTGCGGAGCACGAGCCAGCCGTTGAGCCGCTGCGGTTCGTCGCCGCAGCCGCAATCGATCAGGCGCCGCCCGCGCGCCAGGTTGACCGCCATCGCGACGCCGTAGATGCCAAACAGCAGCGCTGCCGCCAGGCTTGCCTGCCGGACTCCGGCGAGGAGCCCCACGCCGAGCGCCAGTTCGACCCAGGGCAGGGGTGCCGCAAGTCGCAGCGCGAGGCGCGGCGGCAGCAGGCGGTAGTCGAGGACGATGCCGTCGAAGCGGCGCCGGTCGCGCAGCTTGCCGATGCCCGCCGCGGCGAGCAGCGCGGCGAGTGCGACCCGGACGAGCAGACCGAGGAACGGTTCCATGGAGCGGCAATTCTGCAGCCCGACCGGGCAAAGCTGCTATATATTAAGGGCAGATCCTGACGGTCCGGCTTCTGCCCTGGCCGTTCGAGCAACAAGAATTCGAGGGGTCGACATGGCAGCCGCCGGCAAGATTTTCGATACGAAGCACATCCGCAATGTCGCGCTGGTGGGCTCCACCGGGTCGGGCAAGACGACGCTGCTGGAGGCGATGCTCCAGCGCACCGGCATGATCCGCGAGGCCGGCAGCCTGGCCAAGGGCACCACGGTGTCGGACTTCACGGCGCAGGAGAAGCGCCTGCAGCACTCCCTCGACACCGCCGTTTGCCACGCCGAGCATGAGGGGGTGCTGATGAACATCATCGACACCCCGGGTAACCCCGATTTCATCGGCCGCGCGATGAGTGTGCTGCCCGGCGTGGATACCGCGGCGATCGTGATCAATGCCCAGGTCGGTGTGGACACCGTGACCCGCAGCCTGATGAGTTTCGCCGCGCAGAAGAAGCTCTGCCGGCTGATCATCATCAACCGCATCGATGCGGATGGCGAACACCTCGAGGCGATACTCGGTGACATTCGCGAAGCATTCGGCCCGGAGTGCCTGCCGCTGAACCTGCCGGCGGAACGCGGGACGAGCGTGGCCGACTGTTTCTTCGAGCTGTCGGACAAGAAGCCTGACTTCTCCAGCGTGGCGACCGCCCATACCAACATCGTCGACCAGGTCGTCGAACTCGACGAGAAACTGATGCAGTCATACCTGGAGCAGGGCGAGGAGCTCGGCGTGGAGCAGTTGCACGATTCCTTCGAGAGCGCGCTGCGTGCCGGTCATCTCGTGCCGGTGTGCTTCGTCTCCGCGCAGACGGGCGCGGGCCTGCGCCAGTTGCTCCGCATACTCGCGACGCTCATGCCAGACCCGACGGAGGGCAATCCGCCGGAGTTTCTGCAGGGCGAGGGAGCGGCCGCGCGTGTCGTGCCCGTGCGGCCCGATCCGGCCGCACATTTCGTCGGCCACGTGTTCAAGATCAACGTCGACCCCTATGTCGGACGGCTCGGCGTGTTCCGGGTGCACCAGGGCACGGTCAGGTCCGGCGACCAGGTGTTCATCGGCGAGCGGCGCAAGGGGTTCAAGGTGGCGCACCTGTACCGACTGCAGGGGTCCCAGACGAGCGAGATTGCGCAGGCGGTGCCGGGCGACATCGTGGCCGTATCGAAGGTGGACGACCTGCACTTCGACGCAGTACTGCATTCGAGCCATGACGAGGACCAGTTCCACCTGCAGCCGCCCGGGCTGCCGATGCCGATGCACGGTGTGGCCATCGCGCCGGCGCGACGTGGCGACGAGAAGAAGCTGTCGGATGCCCTGCACAAGATGATGGCGGAAGACCCGAGCCTGCGTGTCGAGTTCAACACGCATTCGAACGAGACGGTGCTGCGCGGGGTAGGCGAGCTGCATGTGCGCCTGGTGCTGGAGCGAATGCGGGAGGAGTTCGGGCTGGAGGTGAGCACCCAGCCACCGAAGATCGCTTACCGGGAGACGATCACGCGCAAGGCGGAGGGCCACAGCCGCCACAAGAAACAGACCGGCGGCGCCGGCCAGTTTGGCGAGGTGTACCTGCGCGTCGAGCCGCTCGCGCGCGGCGCAGGCTTCGAGTTCGTGGACGAAGTCGTCGGTGGCGCGATCCCGGGGCAGTTCATCCCGGCAGTGGAGAAGGGAGTACGCCAGGTGCTTGCCGAGGGCGCGATTGCCGGCTACCCGCTGGAGGACATCCGTGTGACCGTCTACGACGGCAAACATCACGCGGTGGACTCCAAGGAGGTGGCCTTCGTGTCCGCCGGTCGCAAGGCCTTGCTGGACGCGATCGCCAGGGCGACACCGATCGTGCTCGAACCTGTCGCGAAAGTACGCATTACGGCGCCGGCGGATTTCGTCGGCGATATCTCCGGCCACCTTTCCGGGCATCGCGCCCGGATCAACGGCAACGAAACCGCGAGCGGCAACCAGGTCACCATCAACGCCGAGATTCCCGAAGCGGAGCTGCGCGACTACCAGACCCGCCTCAAGTCCATCACCGGCGGCAAGGGCAGCTACACGGTGAGCTTCGATCACTACGCCAGCGTACCGCCCACTGTGCAGAAAGCGCTGATGGAAGCCTTCAGGCCAAGGCCCGAGGAGTAATGCGGGTCGCGGCCTGCATCGGCGCTACAGCACCCGGCAGAAGAACGCCTTGAGGTAGCGCGTTTCGGGGATCGCGGGGTGGATGGGGTGATCGGGTGCCTGGCCGCCGGCTTCCAGCACCTGCACGAACCGGTTCTCGTGACGCGCCGCCTTCTGGATGGCGAGCATGAGATCGTCGGCGGGCAGATGCCATGAGCACGAGCTGGAGACGAGGATCCCGTCGCGCGCAAGCAGCCGTAGCCCGAGCTGGTTGAGCTTGCGGTAGGCGGCCTCCCCCTTGGGGATCTGTTTCTTGCGCTTGATGAACGCCGGCGGATCGAGGACGACGACATCGAAGCGTTCGCCCGCGGAATGCAGTGCCGCGAGCGCTTCGAAGGCATCGTCCCTGCGCGCGCGGACCGCCAGGCCGTTGTCCGCTGCCGCGGCCGCCGTGGCTGCGAGCGCGGTGGCAGATGAGTCCACGCAGAGCACGTCCGCGGCGCCGGCACGGGCCGCCGCGAGACCCCAGGCGCCGGCATAACTGAAAACATCCAGCACGCGCCGGCCGGGCACGTACTTCAGGAACGCGCGCCGGTTCGCTGCCTGGTCGAAGAACCAGCCGGTCTTCTGGCCCTCGGCCAGCGGGACGCGGAAGCGTACGCCGTTTTCCTCGACGAGGACCTGATCCGGCACCGCGGTTGCATCCGCGCCCTCGACGTAGGCGGGAAGTCCTTCGAGATCACGCGCGCCACCGTCGTTCTTCCAGATGAACTGCGCAGGCGCAATCACCTCGGCAACTGCTGCGACGATGTCCGCCTTCATGGCCTCCATCGCTGCGGTGGCAGTCTGGCCGACGATGACATCACCGTACCGGTCGAGCACCAGCCCGGGAAGCTCGTCGCCTTCGCCGAACACCAGGCGGTAGAAGGGTTGTGGATAGAGCCGCTCACGCAGGCCGAGCGCATTGCGCAGGCGCGAGTGGAGCAGTTCCCGGCCCGGTGGCCGCGCGGCATCGCGCGAGAGAATGCGCGCGCAGATCAGTGCGTGCGGGTTGACGCCGGCATGGCCCAGGAACCGGTCGCGCGCAGACACCACCCGCGCCAGGGCGCCGGGCGTGAACGCGGCCAGCGGGGTCTGGCCCGTGTCCACCTCGTTGGAGAAGACCCAGAGGTGTCCGGCCTCGATACGCCGCTCTTCGCCGCGCTTGAGGCGCAACTCGGGGAGCTCATTGGGCGCGCCGGCATTGGTCATGGGCGCGCAGTCTACACGTCCCGGGCGGTGGCCTCAGCCGGTTGCGGCGGCCTTCGTCCCGCTCTCCGCGTCGAGCGCGCGTGGGAACAGCACCTTGTCTTCCTTGTACATGTGTTCGCGCAGGTCCTGATCGAAGCGGGCGAGTTCTCCCAGCAGCTCGCGCCACGGTGCGCTGGCGTCTGCGGCCGCGGTGAAGTCGTCGGTCAGCGAGCGCATTCTGCGCAGCGTCTTCACCGCGATCTCGTGCTCGTTTTCCATGCATGCAATCGGGCCGCCGACCGCGCTGCCGCAGCGGGTCGGGGTAATGCTGCCGCGCGTTGCGAGATCCCGCACCATCGGGAACAGCGCCTCTTCTTCATGGTTGAGGTGCCCATCGAGTTCTGCGGCAATGACCTGCATCTCCCGGTCCAGCTCGACGCGGCGTTCATCGCCGGGCGTGGCAGCCGCCAGCGCGGTGGTCATGCGGGTCAGCCGGGGCAGGGCCTCGCGCAGGTACTGGTGATGCACCTGCTCGATGTGCTCTACCAGCTGGAGCAGCGGCATCGCCTCGAACGGTGCGATGTCGCAAGGCGGCACTTCGTCGGGCACGTTCGCCGCCTCGAGCATCATGACCAGGATTGCGGGGTTGAATCCGAAGGTCCAGCACAGCTCCCCGACCATCACGTCCGGGTCGTCGCCTTCGCGGAAGAGGCCGGTCGACATCAGCGTGCGCATCAGCCCCGGCGGGCCGGCCTGAAGCTCCGAGACCCTGGTGCGGGCATTCAAAGTCAGCATGTTGCGTTCTCCCCGGTGACCCGCCATGGCGCCTGCACTGCGCCGGCGGATTGGTGCATCTGCGGGAAAAATGCCCGAGGGTACCGCGACGGGTACATAAGGGTTTACCGCGGTGGCGCTGCGGTCGGGGGCTCAGCCGGCGCCGGCGAGCGGTGAGCGCTCCTCCTGTTCGCGCGCCTGTTCGGCCCAGCGGTCCCGCAGCGGACGGGTGGCGGCCACCCCCACCCGCACCGCGAGATTGGCGAGCTCCGCCGGCGACATCTGCGCGATCTGCGCAAACCGGGTGATGCCCGCCGCGCGCAGCTTCTTCTCCAGGCCGCGCCCGATGCCCCGGATCTGCCGCAGATCATCGCCGGCGCGGTCGTGCTGCGGCGGGGGAACCGGGGGCAGGTGGATGCCGGCCGCAGCGCGCTCGCGCTTCTGCTGCAGGTGCAGGGCGAGCGGGGCGATCCGGTACTTCCACCGGTGCAGGTCCTGTTCCAGGCTGGTGGCCCGGGCGTCGCTCTCGCGCAGCGCACACTCGAGTTCGTGGATGCGCGCGTCGCGGTCGGCCAGCTCCGCGCGCAGCGATCCGCCGGCCGGCCTGTCCGCCGATTCCGTGGCCAGCTCCGGGGCTGGCCCATCTGCGCTTTCTGTTGCGGCGGCGGGCAGTGCCTGCAACCGCTGCGTGCGGGCAACGAGCTCATCGCGCTCGATACGCAGCACGGCGCGTTCACTCTCGAAGGCGCTCAGCCCCTTGAGCGCTGCGTGGAGCTCGGATCGGAGCGAATGCTCCTGGCGTCGCAGGTCGCATAGCACTTCGTCCTGCTCCGCCAGCGTGCGCGAGAGCCCTGCAACCCGCAGGCGCAGATCCCCGGCCTCGGCGGTGGCTTCGTCGAGCAGCTTCGCCTCTGCGACGCCCCGCGCGAGTTCGGTCTGAAGTCTCCGGCGCAGATCGTCCTCGGTGGCGCGGTGGCGCAGCATCACATCGCGCACTGCACGCAGCCGGCGGCGATACCGCTGGCGCAGCGCCGTGAGTTGCTCGCTGTGACGTTCGCGCGGCACGAAGCGCGTCCCCGTGCGCAGCTGGAAAAGAACCCAGCCGAGGAGTGTGCCCGCCACCAGTGCAGCGGCGAAGAACAGCAGGGCGGTGGCGTAGTTCAACGACAGCATCGGGAGAGGGGCGGGCGCACGGCACGGCGGGCATGGCGCCCGAGCCCGGAATGCTAGAGGAGTTCGGCGGCGTGTCGCGCAGAGCGCAGTCACGCTTCGGCCCGTCGGCGCGTGACATAAGGGGTCACGATCACGCGTGTCCCGCGCGATGCCTGGCGTTACGCGTTATGTTGCTTCAGGTCTGTCCGGGCGTTCCGGGTGCAGCGGAGGCGCGGCGCGCATCGGTGAGCCGACGTTGCTGCTCGAGGTGGAAATCCAGGGTGTGGCGGGTCTCGATGAAGCTTCTGCGCCGGCCCATCGTCTCGTACCACTCGCGCAGCCGCGTGCACTCGGCGGGCCAGGTTGCGCCGGCGAGTTCTTCGTACACCGCGAAACGCTCGAAGAACGGCAGGTACTGGAAATCCACCAGGGACGGTTCGCTGCCGATCCAGCAGGGGCCCGGGCCGAGCTTGCGCAATCCCTCCTGTTCCATGAAGCGCATCACGTCCGCGAGCTTGTCGCGATTCCCGGCGAGCTTCTCGCCCTGGCCACGCTCGGCCATCAGCCGGTGGGCCGCGGGCAGGAAGCGCGTCTCGCAGTAGTCCATCCAGATGCGCGCCTGGGCGCGGCCCCAGGGATCAGCCGGCAGCAACGGCGGCTGCGGAAACACTTCGTCCAGGTACTGGTTGATGATGGCCGACTCGTACACGACCCGCCCTTCATGGCGCAGCACGGGTACCTTGCCGTAGGGCGAGACTTCGTGAAACCACGCCGGACGGTTGAAGACGTCGATTTCGCGTAGTTCGAAATCGACGCCCTTTTCGATCAGCACCATGCGTGTGCGCTGCGCATAGGGACAGGCCGCGAAGCTGAACAGTTCGATCTGCGCCATGCGCGACAGTCTAGCAGGCCGGCCGCTCAGGCTGCGTTGTGGAAGCTGCGCAGGGTGGATCCGAGGCGGCCGAGATCGATCGTTGCGACGCTTGGCGGCAGGCTGCGCACGATCTCGGTGGCGCCGTTGGCGGTGACGACACGCGGGTCGGCGAGCGGCCGGCGCGCACCGTCGTGAGTGATGACCAGGTGCGGTTGCAGCGGGTGTCGCGGTTGCTGCCCGCACACCACGCCGAGCCGACCGTCGGACAGCTCCAGCAGCGTGCCGACCGGGTACAGACCCAGTGCGCGCACGAGCTCGTTGACCAGCGCGGAATCGTAGCGCTCGGCGCGCAAGGCATCGAGCTGACGCAGCGCTGCATGCGGGGAAATGGCGGCCGCGTAACGCCGGTTCAGCGTCATGGCGTCATAGGCATCCGCGATCGCCGCCAGCCGCGCGAACAGCGGGATCTGCGTGCCACGCAGCTGATGCGGATAGCCGCTGCCATCCGTGCGTTCATGATGCCCGGCGATCATCTCCAGGGCACGCGGCGGCAGCTCGCTGCCGGCGACGAGTTCCATGCCGCGCTCGACGTGCCGGCGCACGTACGCCTGTTCGGCCTCGTGGAGGGCAAGCGGTTTGGCGAGGATCGGTACCGGCACGGCGATCTTGCCGATGTCGAGCAGCAGGCCGCCAGCCGCCATGCCGCGCAGCGCGGGACGATCGAGGCCGATCTGCCGGCCGAGCGTGACCGCGACCACGGCCGTGCCGACAGCGCGGCGGTAGAGGTAACCGCCGTATTCCTCCAGCCGCAGTGCGAGATGCAGCGTGTCGGCATCGCTGCACACCTGGTCGGCAAGCAGGGTTGCGCAGGCGCCGACGGCTGCAACGTCCACCTTGCCCTGCCGGCGTGCGTCGCGGACGATTCCCGCGATCTCATGCAGCGCGTCCTGTAACAGGCGCCGCGCCGCGTTGAGCGGCGTGGCCGGACGAGCCGGCGGCACGCCCGGGGGCTTCGTCAGGCGCTCGCCGATCGCCACGTCGCCGAGGGCCGGGTCCACGTAGACATAGGCGCAGACCTGGCGCAGTTGCTCGATCTGGTCCTGGCCCGTGATGAGGAAGCCGGCGTCCCGGAACGGCGAATGCAGCCAGGACCGATCCAGTTCAGCCACGTACATGCCGGGCTGGAGGAACTCGGTCCGGATGGGAATAAGCCGTTGGGTCGGTGACGGACCCATGGGTGTTCTCTATATATTCTTTATTTTTCTGCCACCTGCACTCTAACAACCGGCCGGTGCCGAAACTGTGACGCGGTGCACGGCCGACCGGCACGAGCCGATTATGC
Organism: Nevskiales bacterium; assembly: GCA_011526045.1. GTDB lineage: Bacteria > Pseudomonadota > Gammaproteobacteria > Steroidobacterales > QUBU01. The sequence continues at coordinate 75,859 of WYBE01000050.1, forward strand.
CAAACCGTGGCGAGGGTGTTGCCGCCGCCCGCTTCCGTGCAGCTGGCGGCGGCCGGGTGCCGGTGGATTCCGGCCGCACAGGCTCGCCATAATGGCTTGTCAGTTCCACAGACGGACCGCCATGGACAGGACCCGGTTGCAGCAGCTTCTCGAGGAGTTACACCAGGAACTCACCGGCGCCACGACCGTAGATCCGGAGTCGCGCCGGATGCTCGAGCAGGCGTTACGGGAAATCCGGCTGGTGACCGAGCATGCGCCAGAGGAGATGCCGGAGGGCGCCACTGCGCAACTGCGCGAGGCGGCGCTGCGTCTCGAGGCCGGGCACCCGCGGCTGGCCGGCGTGCTCGGCCAGCTCACCGATACGCTCGCCAAGCTCGGCATCTGACCCGGTTCGCCGGCCGCACGCCGCTGACGAACGTGACGGCGGAGCGCGGCGGGTACGGCCGGGCCCGCCAGCTTCGTAATGAGTTACCCGGTCGAGAGCGGGATCACGACCGCTTGTCCGGCAAGGCCGGTAGCGCGCGCAGGTAGTTCGTGATCGCGCTGCGGTCCTCGCCGGTGAGTTGAGAAGTATTCTCGTCGATGACCTGCCCCATGCCGGCGCCGGCGAAATCACCGTCCGGGAGCATGCCGATTTCGAGAAACAGCTCGAGATCCGGGGCCGACCACGTGCCGATGCCGTCCGCCTCGTGCGGGGTGATGTTCGGTACCGAGTCCTCCTTCACACCGCTCGGGCTGCCGGCGAGTTCGCGGTCGGCGATCAGCGCGCCGAAGCGGCTGCGCGGCGTATGGCATTGCCCGCAGTGGCCGAGATGGCGCACGAGATAGGCCCCGCGGTTCCAGCTGTCGTCACGCGACGGGTCTGGCGCGAAGCGCCCTGCCCGGAAGTACAGCAGCTTCCAGGCTCTTGCGGCCAGCCGTGAGCGCAGGTACCACGGCAGCTCGTGGGCCCGATTTGCCTGGCGGACTGCCGGCAGCGAGAACAGGTACGCCTTGATGTCGAGCGCGTCGTCCGTGGTCATTCCGGTGTAGGACGGAAAGGGAAACGCCGGAAAGTAGGACGCGCCGTCCGGACGAATCCCATCGTGCAATGCCGCGATGAACTGCGCATCGCTCCAGTTGCCGATGCCGGTCTCACGGTCAGGCGTGATGTTCGGCGAGTAAAACGTGCCGAAGGCGCTCTTGATCGCGCGGCCACCGGCGAATGGCACGGCGTCTTCGCGGTCCTCCGTGTGGCAACCTGTGCAGCCGGACGCGGCGGTCAGATAGCGGCCGCGCTCGACCGCGGATTGCGCGCTGGCGGACAGTGCCACGAGCATTAGCCCGCCAGCGGTGGCCAGGGAGCAGAGCTGGCGGAACACCGCGGCGCGGCTCACATGCTCTGCTCTTCTTTGCGGTATCGGTCGTGGCAGCCCTTGCAGCTGTCAGCGACGGGCTTCATGGCTTTGCCGATGGCCGCCTTGTCGCCGGTTCTGATGGCGTCGCGCAGCCCGGCAGTGGCGAGTCTCGACTGCTCGACAGCCTTGGCGAACTTCTCCGGTTCCTGCCAGATTGCCGGCAGGGCCTCGGTCCGTCCGACATCCGAACCGGCGGGAAACAGTACGCCCATCTGTTCACCGCCGACGGCGAGTGCCTCGGCATGGCTTAGCAGGAATTTCTCATGCTCGACCCGGCCGGTGAAGATCAGTGTGATGGCGTTGATGTGGCCTGCCATGGTGCTCATGACCGCCTTGCGATACTTGATGGCGTCCTCCGGTGTGGCGGCATGGGCCGTGGCGGCGGCCAGCAGCAGGGCGGCAGATGAGATCAGAAGAGTACGACGCATGGACAGGCTCCATTCAGGGGCGATTCGGGAAGCGCGCAGAATAGCAGGAGCGCGGGCCGCCGCGCTCTCGGGATCGCAATGCTGCGACGAGCAGGGGTTGGCGCGCGATCAGGGCGCGGGGGCGCAGCGCCAGGTGGCCGGATCGCAGCGGATGGTGCCTGGTTGCGCCGCCGCGCGCGGCGCTGGCGGAGCCGTGCGTGCGGACCCGGTATCCACCCGGATCGCGCCGCGCGTGCTGTTGGTTGCGCAACCGCTGGCGACCTGGTAGTTCCAGCCGCCGATGTCGAGCGCACGGACCTCGGTGTTGCCGTCGGGGCAGTCACCCAGCGAGACCCCGACATCGACTGCGAGCGGAGTACTGCGCGAGCCGAACACCGGGCCGAGCGTGCTGAAGCCCTCGTAGACGCGCACCTGAATCTGCGACTGCGGCGTGGTAACGGTCTGCGGGGCAGCCGCTGGTGGCTGCTGTGGCCAAGCGAACACCGGCCAGAGCAGGGCGACAGTCACCTGCCACGGACGCGGGCGCAACCGGCTGGCGCGGATCATGTGGTCGTGCGTCATGCGGGCAGGTTAGCACCACCGGCAGCGGGTGCGCCGGACGCCGATCACGGACCGGCCGCGAACCGCCCTGCGCTCAGGGCGGTGGCCAGGTCGAGCCGGTTGCGGCGTGACTGCTGCGCGTATAGGGATTCATGCACGCGGAGATCTCGAGCAGCCCGTTCTGATCGAGCAGCGTGATGTGCTTGCGGTCGGTCTTGACCAGTCCGCTTTTCTGGAACCGCGCCAGGATGCGACTGACGGTTTCCGGGGCGAGGCGCAGGTAATTGGCGATGTCCTGCCTGGACATCGCGAGATCGAGCGCGGCGGCCGGCTTGCGCGCGCGGTGCAGGCGAGCCGAGACCATGACCAGGAATCCCGCGAGGCGCTCCTCGGCCGTGAAGTCACCGGCGATGCTGCTGGTTCCCAGCACGTCGCGACTCATGGCGCGCAGCAACTGGGTCTGCAGCTCCGGAATGTCCCGGCTGAGGCTCGTCAGTACGCTGAAGGGCAGGCAACAGAGTACGCTCGGTACCAGTGCCACACAGCTTGAAACGCAGCGCTCCGGGTAGATGGCATCGCTGCCGATGAGTTCCCCGGGGAAGTGGAATGCCATCACGTGCTCGCGGCCGCCGGCGTCCACCGCGTAAGTCTTCAGGCAGCCGGTGCGGACCGCGAAGAGATTGCGGAACGGATCGCCGACCCGGTACAGATGTTCGCCGACGCCGATGCGCCGGCACCGTGGCATCGCCTCCTCGAAGCGCCTGGTCTGCTCTTCGTTGAGTGCGCCGGGCAGGCAGGACAGCGCGACTACGCAGCCACCGCAGTGAGGCCGGCCGACATCGGTCGTACAGGCTGCCGGCTCGGTGACCTCACCCGGCTGCACGGCCGGCTCGGGTGAATCGGGCTTGCCCTGCATCTGAAACCGTCCGTTACTGGTGTCCTGACAACGGGGATCATGTCAGCAGGGCGCCCCGATGGGTCTATAAGGGATACTCCGTAACAGGCCCGCGGCGTGTCAGCGCGCGGCGACCTGGAAGCGGCGCAACGCGAGCATTGGCAGCGAGAACAGGGCGAGCCCGGCCAGCAACAGGCCGAGCACGGAGGGCAGCACCCGCAGCCAGGCTGCCCGTGCGCTCTCGGGCTGATACCGGAACTGCGGGAACGTGTCGTAATCGCCGGGCCGCAGCGGTTCGCGCTTCAGGAAGCGCTCCGCAAAATACGCATTCCACTCCACCCGAAAACGCGAGACCTGCTCGAGGAAATCCTGGTAGCGGCCGGTGCTGGTGCCGGAGATCTCGTTCAGCGCAAGCTGCGTCATGATGGCCGGTGACGCGAACTGGAACCGCTGTACCAGTTCCTCCTGTCGCGCGGTCTGCTCGCGAAAGCGCTCATAGAGCGGCAGCAGGGCTTTTTCGATGCTGGCCGCATTGGCCTGGGAGAGCGTAAGAAAATCCATCGCCCGCTGATCGCCGACCGGCACATAGTCCATGTGTTCGGAGTAGAACCGGTCGAGGGTCTGCTGCATCGATTTCTCGTTCGCCGTCTGTGCCTCGCGCGCGGCGACGATCAGATCCATGCGGGAGGGTGCCGGGTAGATGGTCGTCGCGAGAAGACTCACCAGGGTCGGAATGACGACGACGAGCACGAGCCAGGCGCCGGCAAGCACGGTACCGTTCGTCGCCGAACTGCGTCCGTAGACATTCACCAGCACGGCCAGCGCGAACCAGAAGATGCTGTAGAGCACTGTTACGGCGAGCCATCCGGCGAACCGCAGCCAGGTTTCCGGGTGGTCGAGTCCGGTGCCGGCGCCGAGTAGTGCAAGCAGCCCGAAAACCGTCACGACGCCGAGCAGTATCATCGCTCGCGCCGCGACCTTCGAGGCGAGCAACTCCCGCAGCGAGATCGGATGGGCCATGATCATGGCGAGCGTGCCGCGCTCCTTCTCGCTGGAAAGCAGGTCATAGGTCATGGCGAGGATGAAGATGGGCAGCAGGAAGATCACCACGAACGCGATGTCGAGCGGCCCCGTCTGCAGGTTCAGCGGATTCTCGACCTCGAGCTTCTTCATGGTGTCGAGCGTCGTGCCCATGCTGACTGGCAGGTAGTTGAGCTGCACGTCGCTCTGGCCGATCGCGAAGGCCGCGAGTCCCGTCGGTGGCAGCGCCGCGAAGACCGCAGTTTCCGCGCCGACGGCGCCCGCGTTGGTGCCCTGCGGCGGCCCCTGGCCCGGGCCGTGGCGGACCATGGCAAACTCGTAAGTGCCACCCGTCGCCGCGACCTTCGCCGCATAGGCCTCGGTATCCGCACGCATCCGTGCACGCGCGCCGTCCTCGTAAGCCGCGGCATCCGCAGCACCCTTCAGCTGCCGCTCCACGCTGCGCGCGCCGGTCCAGGCCGCAAAGCCCAGCGTGACGACGAGCAGGGCGAGGATGGTCCACCATGCACCACCCCGAGCGATCATGCGGGTTTCGTGAGAAATGATCAGCCGTTGCATCAGCTTCGCTCCATGCTCATTCGCCGTGTCGCCTGCCAGGCCAGTGCAACGGCCGCGATCAGCCACGCGCCGAGGATGCCGAAATTGCCGGTCTGGACGGCCATCGTGGCCGCGAGGGCGGGCGGCTCGTAGCGGTAGGGCGGTACGATCGCGAAGACCTCTTCATTGGCGACCATGTAGTTGGTTGCGTCATTGACGCCGTTGAGGTCGACCGCGGCCTTCGACAGGTAGTCGTTCATCTTGAAGACCATGTTGTGGCGGAAGTCCTCGGCATCCGTCGTGAACTTGTTGTGCTCGATGAGGCTGGTGCCGGCCAGGCCCATCGACACCGATCGCAGCGGCAGGGTCGGCGCGAGGATGCCAAGCCGGTCCTGCAGCCGTTGCTGCGCCAGGTAGAGATCGCGGACCTGGCCGTAGTGCAGGTCGAAAACCGGCTGGTCGATCTCCTCCAGTTTCTGCATTCGCAATGCAGTCCAGTAGACCGGCAGATCTTCCACCCGCGAGACCTGGTACTTGCGGAACAGTTCGGCCTGGTAACGACCGAGTTTGGCGTAGGGCGACACGCCGTCGATGCCGCGCGTCTGGTGCGCTTTCATCTCCGCCATGAACGTGCCGAACGCAGGCACCGGGTACTCGACCCTGGAGATCTCTGTTGCGGCCTTCGGCATGATGAACGCGGTGAACGCCCAGAAACCCACCATGATCATGAGCGCTGTGCGCGCGGTGCGTGCCCACGCGGATACCGCCAGGGTCAGGAACAGGAATATGCCGGCGTAGAGCAGGTAAGCGACCGCCAGCAATGCAACCCGCAGTGTCACTCCGCCGCCGACGGTCTGCAATCCGGTTGCGGCGAGAAAGATTCCCCCGGCGACCAGGCAGGGCACCACGACCAGCAGCACCGCCGCGGCCAGCCCCGTTGCCTTGCCCCACAGCAGGCTGGTGCGGCTGACGCCCATGCTCAGGACCTGGCGCAAGGTGCCGTCCTCACGTTCGCCGGCAAAGGCGGTAAACCCCAGGAAAATGATCAGCAGGGGCAGGAGCACCTGCAGGATCATGGCGCCATTGAGTTCGCCGAAGCGTGCTACCGCGCTGGTGTCGGAGGCGGGCCTGCCGATGGCGAAATTCTGCTTGTGCGCCTCCATGAAAACCGTGGTGCCCGCGTAACTGGTGATGCCGCTGTCGAAAAACGCCAGGGGACCGAGCGGCTTGAACGCGTAGTTGCCGTAGTGAGCCGCGCTGTGCGGGTTCTTGTCGCCCTGCTTCAGCCACTGGCTGTTGCTCTCGCCCTGCGCGGTCGACTGCACGGCGGTGTAGGCAGCGAAGCGCTGCCAGCCGGCGAGAATGGAGGTGAGGAGCAGCAATACCATCAGCGCAGCGGTCCATCTGAAGCGGCCGTCGCGCATGATCTCGGCAAATTCCTTGCGGGCGATGGTGATGACCATGGCGACCTCGTGCCGTTCTCAGTGCATGTGCTCGAGATAAATGCGCTCGACGTCGGCGTGCGACACCTCGTCGGTCGACAGTTCCTGCACCAGCCGGCCGCCTTTCATGATGCCGATGCGCGTCCCGGTCTCCTTGGCGCGAAACAGGTCGTGGGTGGCCATCAGGATGGCGGCACCTTCGGCCTTCATCTGTTCCAGCAGCGCCGAGAATTCGTTGCTCGCCTTCGGATCGAGGCCGGAGGTGGGTTCATCGAGGAGCAGTGCCTTCGCCTGCTTGGCAAGCGCAATGGCCACGCCGATCTTCTGTCGCATGCCCTTGGAGTAGGTGCGCACGCGCCGCGTGGCGGCGTCGCGCTGCAGTCCGACGCGATCGAGGAAACCGTGATAATCGCTGGCAGTGTACTCGTCGTGGCCGCCGAGCCGGGCGAAGTACTCCAGGTTCTCGATTCCCGTGAGGTTACCGTAGAGCAGCACCTGCTCGGGTATGTAGGCGAGATAGCGCTTCGTTTCCAGCGGATTGTGTACGACGTCGACGCCGTTCACGCGGGCGATGCCAGCGGTCGGCGTTACGAAATTCAGGAACAGATTGATGGTGGTGGTCTTGCCCGCGCCGTTGGCGCCGAGCAGGCAGTAAATTTCTCCGCCGTTGACTCGCAGATTGAGCCCGCTCAGGGCTGCATGCTCACCATAGGATTTGCTGAGGTCGACCGCTTCAAGCACGGTTTTGGCTCCCCCTGTTGATTACTGGTGCCGTGATTCTAAAAAATTGACCAGTCGGTCACAAATTTATAACCTGTCTGGTGTGGCGGGTCAACAGGCAGGAACGATCGGATGAAAACAGGCACGTCGGCAGCCCCGGATGGCGCGCCCGGCAAGGGACGTCTCAAGCGCGCGGCGACGGAGACGTTGCTGATCGAGGCGTTCGGGCGCGTCGTGCAGCGCAACGGCCTGCGCAATGTCGGCGTCAACGAGGTCATCAAGGAAGCCGGTGTCGGCAAGGCGCTGCTGTATCGGTATTTCGGCGGGCTGCCCGGGCTGGTGGCGGAATGGGGCAAACGCAACCGGGTGTGGCCGCCGCCCGCCAGGCTCGTTCCGCTGTCGGTGGAGTCGGAACAGGGAGACGGGGCTGCGCAACTGAAGAAGATCGTGGTCCGCAATGCCGAGGTTCATCGGGCCGATCCGGTGCGCATCGAGATGCTGGCCGACGAGTTGATGACGCCGACGGCGATCTCCGGCGCACTCACCGCCATCCGCCGCGAGATCGGGCGCGAACATGCGGCCGTATTTGCCGGCAGCCGGCAGTTTCGCCGGCACCGCCGCCTCATGGTCGTGATGATGGCCGCGGCGAGCTATCTCGCGATGCGTGCCGTCAAGGCGCCGCGGTTCATGGGCGAGGATCTCGCCGACGAGGCGACCTGGCGCCGCCTCATGAAGGAAATCGAGTCGATCATCGACAGCGCGGTCGGCAAGTCGCGCTAGGGAGTCTGCCTGCCGTCGAGATACGCGCGGACGTCGCGTGCGATCAGCGCGCCGGCTTCCTCCAGCGCCGGATGGCCGACGCCCGGGTAGGTGATCACGCGCACTTCCGGTGCCTGCGCCAGCATGGCCTTGAGTTCCGTCGCCTGCTCGAGCGGGGTCTGCGGGTTCGCCTCGCCCCAGAGGATCAGCACGGGCACGCGAACTTGTGCGACCACCTGCGCCGAGTCGGCGCTGTCGTAAGACCGCAATCGGTCCAGAATCGCGCCGCGGTTGCCCTCGCGCATCCACAGGTCGTACCAGCGGCTGATATGCTCCTCGGAGATCTTCGCCGGATCGCCCGCGCGTGAGCGCAGCATGTAGGCCGCCAGCGCCCGCGGGGTGATGTACTTGAGCACATTGGCGCTGTCCGGCAGGCGCGTGCCCTTGCCGGCCATGACGCGGCCCTCGAGGATGCCGGGATTGAGCAGGATGAGACTCTCGACGCGGTCCGGGTGCTTTGCGGCGTAGCGCAGGCCGATGCTGCCGCCGAGTGAAGTGCCGGCGATCGCGAAACGACGCAGGCCCACGGCGTCCACGAACTTTTCGAGGAGCGCCAGCGTGCGTTCGTTGCTGTAGTCACCGCCGGGGTCCGGTCCCGTCAGGCCGAAGGCCGGAAGGTCCAGGCGCACCACCCGGTATTTGTCCTGCAGTGCTTCGACCCAGGGATCCCAGGCGAGCAGATTGCTGAAATTGGCGTGCAGCAGCAGCAGCGCCGGGCCGCTGCCCTCGTCCCTGTAGTGGATGCGCACACCGTCGAGGTGAATGAACCTCGAAGCGGACGAGGCATAGCGCGCTTCCAGTTGCGCTGCGGGGATGTCGCGGTATGTCCACAGCGCGATCGCCAGTGCGATTGCGACCGCGGCGAGCGTGGTAACGAGCACGTAGCCGGTGAGCCGAAGCCACTTCACGGAGCTGCGCCTTTGCTGAGGCCCGCAGCAGGATAGCCTAATCGGCAGCGGGTTTCGTCGTCTTGCCTTTCCTTCTGCAATCGGCGAAAAAGCCATTCCGGCCAGTCCTCCGGCAAAGCAGCCGACCAATCACCTTATGACCACATCCCGCCGCGAACGACCGAAGTCCTTCATCCCCGGCCTGGTGCCCACGCTGAACAGCCGCGGCTTCATGTCCGAATCGCTGGACCCGTTCTCGCAACGCTTTGTCGAGTACGCGGCTCTGTGCACTGCGCCGGTGCTCGACATGGGCTGCGCCTACGGCATCGCGACCCGTGCTGCGCTGGAACGGGGCGCGTTCGTGCACGCCTGCGACATGGAAGCCGGGCACGTGGAGATCGTCCTCGATGAAACCCCGCCGGAGCAGCGTGCGCGACTGACCGTGAGCGTCGGCACCCTGCCGGATGTGGCATTTCCGGATGCGGCCTTTGCGGCGATTCTCTGTTCGCGCGTTCTGCACTTCATGCTCGGCCCGGATATCCGTCGTGCCCTGGCGGACATGGCCCGCTGGTTGCAGCCGCAAGGGCGGTTGTTCCTCGTTGCCGATACTCCCTACAGCGGCTTCTGGCGGGGCGCTGCCGCGGCCTACGAGCAGCGCAAGGGGGCCGGCGTGGAATGGCCCGGGTTCATCGAGGACCTCGGGGCGTTGCTTCCGGACGGACGGCTGCCTGCGGGAATGCTGTCCTACCTCAACCCGCTCGATCCGGACCTGCTCGCGCGCGAATGTGAACGGGTGGGCCTCGTGGTCGAGGAAACCGGCTTCGTCGGGCGCCCGGGCGATGTTTCTGCAAAGCATCATGCCGGCGCCATCGCACGCCGCCCCGGGTGATACGCGCAGCAGATTGACGTCTCCCCGGTAAGTGGGCACTCTGTCGACAAGACGGGGTGTCGATAAAACCACCGTCGCCACAGACGGGGCCGGACATGTTCATTGCGATGCGGGACCTGGCCTTCGCCAGGGGGCGATTCTTCCTGATGGGCCTGGTCGTCGCGCTCATCGCCTTCCTGACGACGCTCCTGTCAGGGCTGTCGGCGGGTCTCATCAAGAACAACGTCTCGGGGTTGATGAATCTGCCCGTGACCCACATTGCCTTCGAGTACGACGACGAACCGAACTACCGCGCGAGCTTGGTCGACCGCAGCATGTGGGAGGGCTGGGAGAAGCAGTCGGGCGTCAATGCCGCCGAACCGCTCGGGCACACCGTCTTCAATGCGCGCGGCGAGAACGACCAGCCGCTGGAACTGGCGTTGTGGGGTGTGCGTCCCGGGCGGTTCACGGCGCCGGCGGTGACCAGCGGGGAGCCCTTGGGGGGCAGCGAGGATGGCGTGGTGATCTCGCGGATCCTGGCCGACAAGGGGGTGAAGGTCGGCGACCGGATCACCCTCGACCGGGTGCTGACGCAGCTGCGGGTCATCGGCATCACCGGTGAGGCGAATATCGGGCATATCCCGATCGTCTACGCGCCGATGTCCAGGTGGCAGGAGGCGACTTACGGCCCGCCCGGCGGCATGCCGCCGGGCGAGAAATTTCCGGAGGTCGTGTACGACTACGCGAGCGTGATCGCGCTGCAGCTGGGTGCGAGCCTCGACAAGACCCGAATCCGGGCGATCGACGAGGAGCTTGGCACTGTCACGCTGCCCAAGGTGGAAGACGCCTACGAGGCCTCCACCGGTTACGTGGACGAGGTGCGCTCCGTCGGCCTGATCCAGTACTCGCTGATCATGATCGCCACGGTCGTCATCGGGGCGTTTTTCGCGATCTGGACGATACAGCGCACGCAGGAGATCGGGCTTGTCAAGGCGCTCGGTGCATCGAATGGCTACCTGCTGAAGGACTCGCTGGGGCAGGCCCTGCTGCTGCTCGGGTCGGGCACGCTGGTTGGCCTCGGGGCGGGGCTGTGGGTCGGCCAGCTCTTCATGAAGACCGGCCGGCCATTCATGTACGTGCCGCAGACCGTCGCAGGCGCAATCGTTTCGCTGGTGATTGCGGGGCTGATCGGTGGCGCCCTGTCCGTCCGCCGCATCACGGCCGTGGATCCGATCATCGCGCTCGGGCGGGACCGATGAGCCTGCGTACCGTCGATGTCTCGCTCACGCTGGGTGACGGCGAGCAGCAGGTCGTGGCGCTCGACCGTGTCTCGATCGAGGTCGGGGCCGGAGAGCTGATGGCCGTGGTTGGTCCCTCCGGCGCGGGCAAGTCGAGCCTGCTTGCCGTCTGTGGCGGCCTGCGCACGCCCGCAAGCGGGCAGGTCTTCATCGATGGGTCTGAGATCACCTCGCTGCCGCCGGGTCGCCTGACGGAGGTGCGCCGGGACGCCATCGGTTTCGTCTTTCAGCAGTCGAACCTGATTCCCTCGCTGACCTCCCTGGATCAGTTGCTGTTGATGGTGCACATCAAGGGTCGCCGGCCTGGCCGCGCCGATCGCGACCAGGCGATCGGCCTGCTGCGCGAGGTCGGCATGGAGCAGCGCCTGGACCGGCGTCCCGCGCAGCTCTCCGGCGGCGAGCGCCAGCGGGTCGGGATCGCGCGTGCCCTGATGGGTAAACCCGCGCTGCTGCTGGTGGACGAGCCCACCTCCATGCTCGACCACCAGCGTGGCCGGCAGATCGTCGAATTGCTCGCGCGGGAGTGTCGCGAGCACCAGGTGGCTGCACTGATGGTCACGCACGACACGGGGATGCTCGACTGCGCGGATCGCGTCGTGCATATACAGGATGGTCGCATCACGCAGGGACGGAACCCGCATGCCTAGGATCGAGGCGCCGACCATCCAAGAACACGTGCGCCAGCAGGCCGAGCGCTTGCTCGATGCGGCGAGTGCCCTGTTTCGCCGGCAGGGCTTCCATGGCACGGACATGGGCGACATTGCCGCTGCCGTGGGCCTCGCTCGCAACTCGCTCTACCGCTATTACTCCAGCAAGGAGCGCATCCTGATCGCCTGTGTCGAGCGCGACATGGGCCCGTACCTGCAGCAGCTCGAGTCGCTGGAGGCCGCGTATCCCGACCCGAGGGCGCGGATCGATGCGTGGATCGACGCCGCGATCGACATTGCGACCAGCCCTGCGCACGCCACCATGGGGCTGATCAGCGAGATCCGCGAGTCTGCGCCGGACCTGCGAGCGCAGATCCTGCAGCTGCACCAGCTGCCCAGCAAGGTGCTCGAAGGCGCGATCCGCGCGCTGCTTGGCCGGCAGGACCGCGACCCGGCGTTGCTCACGGCGATGGTCGCTGGCATGGTGCAGTCCGGCGCGGCGCAGGCGATCCGCCGCGACACCACCGTTGCCGTCAAAAGTGAACTGAAGTCTGCCGTTGCGCGGCTTCTGCAGCCGCCCTGACCGGAGGAAGACATGCCGATGAACGATGCATGCTGCAGTGTCCGGCGCCGCCCGCGGGCAGGGCTGGCGGCCATCGCCTGGCTTGCCGCGATGCTGCCGGCCGCGCTGGCGGCGCAGGATCACAGTCAGCACCAGCACGGCGGCGCCGTGCCGATGGACGCCGACGGCAGGCGCCTCGAGTCCTACGACATGCGCCACGCGATGTCCGCGCAGGACATGGCGGCGCTCAGGGAGAAGGTTGCGCTTTACCGCGGCATGACCGACCGCGAACTCGAGATGAACATGAATGCCATGGGCCCTGACTACACCTGGTACGTCAGCGACCGCAAGCTCAGGGGCAATACCGGCGTGCTGATCCTGGCCCACGGCGTGGGCGAGAACAGCGACCGGGCGATGAGTAAGTCGCTCGAGCCGATCGGCGCGAAGCGCCCGACTGCGGTCGGGTTCGGCATGTCCATGATGAGTTCTGCCCATCTGCAGACCGCGGTCGATGACCTCGTCGCGCACGGCGCGAGGACCATCGTGCTGGTGGATGAGGGCACGACCACGGAGTACAACTCGCTCAGCCGGCAATGGAAGTACATCTTCGGCATGTACCCGGAGGCGAGCTACCTCGCGGTGCCGAAGATCAAGGCACCGCCGGGCGTGAAGTTCCTCTGGACCGGGCATTTCGACGACAGCCCGCTCATTACCGGGATACTCTACGAGAATGCGAAAACCGCCAGCAGGAATCCGGCGCGCGAGACCCTCATCATCGTCGGTCACGGCCCGGAGGAGGGCGCCGACAACGGGCCTGATCTGAAGGCGCTCCAGGCGCATGTCGACCGCATCGCCGCAAAGCGGGAATTCGCGGACGTCAGGATCATCAACCTGCAGGATGACGCCATCAGGCCGGTCCGTGAGAGCAATGTCAGGACGTTGCGCAAATGGGTCGAGCAGGCGGGCCGCAAGGGCAACGATGTGATAGTCGTCGCGATCGCGGCAGCGAGCTGGGGCGTGCAGACGCACATCAAGCAGGACCTGAGCGGCCTGAAGTACACCTTCGTCGAGCAGGGCCTTGCGGAGAGTCCGCAGTTCGTGGAGTGGATCGAGACCGAGATCGAGGCAGCGCTGGGCCCCCGGGCAGCAGCAGGGAGCTGAGCGGCCGGCAGTTAACGCTGCGGGCTGCTGGTGGTCGAAGACCGCGCCTGCCGGGTTCCGCATCGAGGATCTGTGGCGTGATGGCATTGCCGCACGGGAGGCGGTATGCCACGACCGGGCGCAGTGACCGCCTGCCGGCCGCGAGCAGGAATGGCCGTTCATTCCCGGCCAGATTCACCCATTTGGGTGAAGACAGCACGGCCCGGATCGCGGACAGTTGCGCCAGGGTTATGTCGCGTTCGCCGCGCCAGGGTTGGCGTGGCCCGGTGCAGCGCGCAGGCCCGAGACACCCGGTATAGGGCGTCGGCGTAGCCTGGTTCGGGCCGGCTGGTCCGGACCAGGCTCGTTTTTCGCGGCGGCGCTCAGCTGCTGCTGCGCGACTCGCGCTCGAGTATTTCCTGGCGTACTTCGCTGATGTCGGTGGCACGGGCTGCGGTCTTGCGTGCCTCGCATCGCGATGTCCGCGGACAGGCGGTGCTGCGCGGACAGATCACGCTCGCGGCTGAGGCGAGCGCTTCACTGATCCAGGCGATGTTGAGCACCTTGCCGATGGCCTTCAGCGTCTTTGCGGCCGCTGCCGGTACGCTGGCCTGTCCCGCGCGACGCTGGCAGGCGTCTGCGATGGTCGCGATTACCGCATCGGCGTCGATGCCCTGCGAGACGAGCGCGGGCGCCAGGTCCACGCCGACGGAGAGCACATGGGGATTCCCGGCCATGTCGCGCGTACGCAGCGAGTGGCAGCAATACAGCAGCGAGCGCGTGCCATCCTGCAGGACGGAGATCTGCGAGGCCGGGCCCGTGCTCCGGTGCAGATCGAGCATACGGAACACCGCCCACTGCGGGCAGGGGTCGGTCACCATCGTCATGTTACCCCAGGGGAGCGGTATGCCGTTGCCGCGATAGACGGCGCGCAGGAAGCCGGGCGGGTAGGCGTCGAAGAAATGCCAGTGCCGATAGGGTGACACGGCGGTCATGCGCCGCATGATCACCGACGGGGTCAGTTCGAGCTTCGCTCCGGCCTCGACCCGGTAACTTTCTCGCATGAGGAACCGCCGGAACGGCTGCCTGGGGCAGAGCAGGGCGCCCGCGAAAAAGCTGCACTCGAAATCGCGCCAGGCGTAGAGCACGTCCTGCGTGTCCATGCCGCCGCTGCTGTGGTGGCCCTCGTCGGGGCTGCCACCCATCTCGCCGCCGGTCGCGTGCGCCGATTTCAGTCCGTCGCCGCCGTGCAGGATCTTGTGGGCGATGTGGGAGGCGAGGTCGAACTTCAGCCGCGCCGTGTCTTTCTGCAGACCCCGGTTGACGTACACCCTGGCCGGCGACTCGAAGAAGGAGCGCACCATGCTGCGCACTTTGCGTTCGTTGTCCCGCGCGAGGACCGGTTTTTTGTCAAACCAGTGGATCTCGAGACCGTGACGCCGGCACAGCCGCAGCAGGTCGTCCACCGACAGCGGAAAGCGCCTTTCGCCGACCTCCTCGGCCGAGCGCTCGAGGTCCGGGAAGTCGTTCTGCGCCTTTTCCTGGTAGGAGCGGATCAGCAGGTGCGCGAACTGCCGTCCCGTCGTCCCGGTTTGCGACAGCAGTTCCGGGATGGCGGCTTCGAGCAGTTCGCGCGAAAACAGGAACCCGGGCTCGAGCGGCACGCGCGTTGCGCCTCCACCGGTGGCGCGCAGCGCGATATCGACTTCGGGATTCCCGTCAAGGAACCATCGGGGGTCCTTCTGGAACACTGTGGCCAGCAGTGCCAGCAGGTCCGCCGAGGGGATGCGCTGGCCGGTTTCGATCATGCTGAGGTAGGAGACCGAAGGCGCCAGCCCGGCGTTTAACTGAATGCAGCGCGACGACACGTCCTGCAACGTCAGTCCGTTGCGCTTGCGCAAGCCACGGATCTTCGCGCCGAGAAAATGACCCTTGCGGAGCAGACCGGACATAAGCGGCTTGTGAAATTTACACTGTGAAATTTCTACTGTGAAATTTCGCATGAAGTATGGCCTAGGATCGGTCCCATGAAAAGCGCTCGCCAACCCGGGCAGTTGACCGCCGCAAAACCGGCACCGCCCGTCGAGATCGACCCGGCGCCCTGGCCCGGGGCCGCGGATGTCCTCGGCGAGCATGCGCTCGGGTTGCTCGGCCACCTGCACCAGCGTTTCAATGCCAGGCGTGTGGAGCTGCTGGCCCTGCGGCGGGAGCGGCAGGCCGCGCTGGACGCCGGCGAACTGCCGGGCTTTCTGCGGCAGACCGCGGACCTGCGGGCCGCGGAGTGGCGCGTCGGGCCGCTCCCGGCCGACCTCCTCGACCGCCGGGTGGAGATCACCGGTCCGGTCGATCGCAAGATGATGATCAACGCGCTGAATTCGAAGGCGCGGGCATTCATGGCGGATTTCGAGGACTCCTGCGCTCCGGCCTGGGAGAACATCGTGCGCGGCCAGGTGAATCTGCGCGATGCCGTCGAGCGCAGCATCCGGTTCAGCGACCCCTCGACCGGGCGGGAGTACCGGCTCAACGAGCACACCGCGACACTCATCGTCCGCCCGCGCGGCTGGCACCTTCCCGAGAAGCACGCGCGGGTGAACGGCGAACCGGTTTCCGGCGCCCTGTTCGATTTCGCGGTCTACCTCGCCAACAATCACGCGGCGCTTCGCCGTCGCGGCAGCGGCCCGTACTTCTACCTGCCGAAGCTCGAGAGCCACCTCGAGGCGCGCCTCTGGAACGAGGTCTTCGTCGCCGCCCAGGAGTGGTTCGGCATGAGCCGCGGCACGATCAAGGCAACGGTCCTGATTGAGACCATTCTCGCCGCATTCGAGATGGATGAGATTCTCTACGAGCTGCGCGAGCACTCGGCCGGGCTCAATTGCGGGCGCTGGGACTACATCTTCAGCTTCATCAAGAAATTCCGGAACCGGCCGGAGTTCGTGCTGCCCGATCGCGGCAGCGTGACGATGGAGCGCCCGTTCCTGCGCGCCTACGTGGACCTGCTGATCCGCACCTGCCACCACCGCGGTGCGCATGCCATGGGCGGGATGGCCGCGCAGATCCCGATTCGGGGTGACGAGCAGGCCAATGCGGCGGCGATGGCCAAGGTGCAGGCCGACAAGGCCCGTGAAGCCAATGCCGGACATGACGGCACCTGGATCGCACACCCTGGTCTGGCTGACGTCGCGCTCGCGGCATTCGATGCAGTGATGCCTGACCCGAACCAGATCGGGCGGCTGCGCGAGGAGGTGCGGGTTGCGGCTGGTGACCTCCTGCAGGTGCCCGACGGACCGATTACCGACGAAGGCTTGCGTCACAACATCCGCGTTGGGGTGCAATACCTCGAATCCTGGCTCGGCGGGCTCGGCTGCGTGCCGCTTTACCATCTCATGGAAGACGCAGCGACTGCGGAGATCTCGCGTGCCCAGCTCTGGCAATGGATTCGCCACGGCGCACGCAGCAGTGACGGCGCGCAGATCACGGCGGGACGCTTCGATCGTGCGCTTCGCGAGGAACTCGCTGCAATCGCCGGACAGGTCGGTGCGCAGCGCTTCGAGTCGGGTCACTTCGCGACGGCCGCCCGGCTGTTCGGCGACATGATCCGCAAGAGTGAGTTCGACGAGTTCCTGACCCTGCCTGCCTACGACTACCTGCCCTGAGGAAGAACCATGAACAAGCAGATGCAATCCGACGCCGAACAACTCCGCCGCGAATGGGCCGACAGCCCGCGCTGGGCGGGCATCAGCCGGGCCTACGAGGCAGAGGAGGTGGTGAGGCTGCGTGGCTCGGTGCGCATCGAGCATACGCTCGCGCGCATGGGCGCCGAGAAATTCTGGCGGCTCCTGCACACCGAAAGCGTCGTCACCGGGCTCGGCGCCGTAACCGGCAACCAGGCGGTCGAAGAGATACAGGCGGGGCTCAAGGCGATCTACTGCTCAGGGTGGCAGGTGGCCGGAGACGGCAACAGCGCCGGCGAGATGTACCCCGACCAGAGCCTGTATCCGGTGGATTCCGTCCCGAAGATGGTCGAGCGCATCAACAACGCCTTCATGCGCACCGACCAGATTCACCACATGAACGGCGACGAGCGCATCGACTGGTTCGCTCCGATCATTGCCGACGCAGAGGCCGGTTTCGGTGGCAACCTGAACGCCTTCGAGCTGACCAAGTCGCTGATCCGTGCCGGCGCCGCTGCGGTGCACTTCGAAGACCAGCTTTCCTCGGCAAAGAAGTGCGGCCACCTCGGCGGCAAGGTGCTGGTGCCGACACAGGACGCGATCAACAAGCTCGTGGCCGCGCGTTTTGCGGCCGACGTCATGGGAGTGCCTACCGTCCTGATCGCGCGCACGGACGCCGATGCGGCCAACCTGCTGCAGTCCGATTACGATTCGCGGGACGCGAAGTTCATGACGGGAGGGCGCACGGGTGATGGCTTCTTCGAGACCCGCGCTGGAATAGACCAGGCAATCGACCGGGGCCTTTCCTACGCCCCCTATGCAGATCTGATCTGGTGCGAGACTTCGAAGCCGGATCTGGCACAGGCAGAAAAATTCGCGCGGGGCATCCACGAGCGGTTTCCCGGCAAATTGCTGGCCTACAACTGCTCGCCGTCGTTCAACTGGAAGGCCAACCTGTCGCCGGAGCGTTTGCGGGATTTCCGCGAGAAGCTCGCGGCCATGGGGTATCGCTTCCAGTTCATCACGCTCGCCGGGTGGCACGCACTGAATCTGTCCATGTTCGAGCTCGCGCGCGCCTACCGCCAGGACGGGATGTTCGCGTACTCGGAGATGCAGCAGCGCGAGTTCGCCAACGAGGCGCATGGGTTCCGCGCGACCAAGCACCAGGCGTTCGTCGGTACCGGCTATTTCGACGCGGTGCAGACGGCGATCTCGGGTGGTGCGACCTCGACCACCGCGATGGCGGGCAGCACCGAGACCGCACAGTTCCGGAGCGGTACGGGAAAATGACCGCCGGCGACGCCAGGGCCTGACGCGACGCCAGAATGGACGGCAGCGCGCAGATTCCGGCACTGTCCCGCGATGCTGCGGGGGCGATCTTCGCAGCCTTCGAGGATTACAACCGGGAGTTTCGCGCGATTACGCAGCGGGCGCGGCGCCGCTTCGAGGAGCGGGAATGGAAGCTCGGCGCCCGCGATGCCGTGGAGCGCATCGAGCTCTACGATCGTCGCGTCGAGAAGTGCGTGGCGGCGCTCGTCGGCCGCATGGGCCGTCACATCGCCGAGGAGGCCACCTGGAGCGCGATTCGCACCGGTTATGGCGGGCTGATCGCCGAATGCCCGGACCGCGAGTTCTACAAGACCTTCTTCAACTCACTCACCCGGAAGATCTTCGGTACGGTCGGCGTCAACCCGGCCGTGGAGTTTATCGCGCTCGACCTGGAGCCGACGCTCGATACCGGCACGGTGCCGTCGCGCAGTTACGATGCTGCGGCCGGTCTCGTGGCGGCGATCGAGCGCATGCTGGGCGAGCTTCCGTGGAGCCGCTTGTTCGGCGACCTGCGGGGCGCGGCCGAGACGGTGCGCGGGGAGATCACCGGCTTCGCGGCCGCCCGCGGCCTCGGTGGCGACGTGCAGCGCATCGAGGTGCTTGAACCGGTTTTCTACCGCGCGACCCGCGCGTTTCTCGTCGGACGCATGACCGGCGCCGACTGGACGCTGCCGCTGATCATCGCGCTGAAGCACGAGGACGCCGGCCTGAGCGTGGACGCGGTGATGATGTCCGAGTACGAGGTGCGGCCCCTGTTCGGCTTCTCCCGGTCGTACTTCCACGCGGATCTCGGGTCCGTCGGCGCAGCGGTGCGCTTCCTGCGCACCATCATGCCCGGCAAATCGACCGATGAGCTCTACACCGTGCTCGGACGCGCGAAGCAGGGCAAAACCGAGCGATACCGCGCCCTGTTCCGTCATCTGCAGCATTCGAGCGACCTGTTCATGCATGCGGAAGGCGAGCGCGGCATGGTGATGATCGTATTTGCGCTGGCCTCGCTCGATATCGTCTTCAAGGTGATCCGCGACCGATTCGCGTTCCCGAAGACAGCCACGCGCGAGGAGGTAATGGACAAGTACCGCTTCGTGTTCCGGCACGATCGCGTCGGGCGGCTGGTGGACGCGCAGGAGTACCGCAGGCTGCGTTTTCCAAAGGCGCGTTTCGCGCCGGACCTCCTGGAGGAACTCCTGTCCGAGGCGGCGCTTGGCTGCCGCGTGGAAGGCGACGACCTGATCATGGAGCACTGCTACATGGAGCGGCGGATGAAGCCGCTGAATGTCTACCTGCAGCAGGCGGATGCCGCGTCGGCGCGTCGCGCCATCCGTGACTACGGCCAGGCGATTCGCGAGCTCGCGCTTTCCAACGTGTTTCCCGGCGACCTGTTGCTGAAGAACTTCGGCGTGTCACGGCACGGGCGGGTGATCTTCTACGACTACGACGAACTGTGCCTCGTGACCGAGTGCAGCTTCCGTGATCTGCCGGCGCCCCGTGACGACGAGGACGAATGGCGCGCCGAGCCCTGGTTCTACGTTGCGCCGAACGACGTGTTCCCGGCGCAGTGGCTCGAGTTCCTCGGCATCCGGGGCGAGTTGCGCCAGGAGTTCCTGGCTCACCACGCCGAGCTGCTGAGCGCCGATTACTGGCGGCGACTGCGTGCCATGCACGAAGCCGAGCAACACATGGAGATCGTGCCGTATACCGCGCGGCGGGCGGTTGCAGCGGCTGCAATCTAGGAACGGCACCCGGCGCGGCTCCACGCACCGGTCAGGCACCACGAACAGTCGCCAACCCCGGCCCCGTCGATGGGGCAAGAACCGTAGAATGGCGCCCTTTCGCTCCGAGGGTGCGCGGGTGTCGCGTGACCGGCTGATCCTTTTGTCCGGACTCGTCACGTACGGGATGGGTCAGTCGCTGCTGTTCGTCATCTTCACGCCGCTCGCCCGGGAACTGGGGCTGGCGGAGTGGCAGCTCGGCCTGGTCATCGCCGCGTCGAACATTGCGCTCGCCGGCTCGGCGCCACGCTGGGGGCGCGCGAGCGACAGGCTCGGTCGCCGGCCGGTGTACCTGATCGGACTCGGCGGCTACGCGCTCGGGTATGCGGCACTGGCGCTGGGGGTGCAGGCGGGGCTTTCGGGCTGGATCACCGCCGGCCCCCTGTTCGCGCTGCTGCTGGCGTTGCGCTTCGCCTATGGGCTGGTGGTCGGCGGCATCAATCCCGCGGCCACGGCGTACATCGCCGACACCACCGACGAGACGTCACGTTCGCAGGGTATGGCGCTGCTCGCGATGTCGGGCGGCCTCGGCACCATCATCGGTCCGGCCTTCGGCGGCGCGCTCGCGGTCGTGAGCGCGGTGTTCCCGATGTACGCGGCCGCCGGGCTTGCGGTGCTGGCCGGGCTGTGGGCGTTCACGAGCCTTCCCGAACCGGCGCGCCATGCACAGGTGGGCCCAGCAGCCCGGCTTGGAGTCCTCGATCCGCGGGTGCTGCCATACCTCGCCGGCTGGGTCGTGGTGTTCGGCGTGTTTACCGGCGTGCAGACGATTACGGCCTATTTCATCGCCGACCGATTTGCGATCGCGGACCTCCATGCGCAGCAGCGCACCATGATGATCGCGCTGCTGGTGATGGCGTTCTGCACGCTGCTGGTCCAGGCGGTGGTGCTGCAACGCTGGCGTGCGCGCCCGGGCGCCATGCTGCGCCTCGGTTTTGGCGTCATGACCGCGGCACTGCTGCTCATCGCCTTCGGGCCTGGTGTCGGGTCGCTATATGCCGGTTATGCGGCTTTCGGTATCAGCTTCGGATTTGCAGCGCCGGGGCTGAACGCCGCCGGCAGTCTCAGCGTGCGCGCCGACGAGCAGGGCGCGGTCGCCGGGTTGCTGTCCGCTGCGCCGACCGTGGGCATGATCTTCGGACCGTTGCTGTGCGGGGCCGTCTATCGGGCCGCGCCTGCGCTGCCGATGATCGGTGGCGCCGGGCTGACGCTGCTGTTGCTGATCTGGCTGTCGCTGGTGCGGGTGCCGGACGGTCGCCCGGAACAGGGGCACGCGTAGCGCCGCCGGGGCCCTAACGCCACTGTGGCGCCATGGCGATCATCGCCTCGGCTACGGCGCGCGGCTGTTCTTCCTGCACGTAGTGCCCGGAACCCTCGATGCGTGCCACCCGCGCGCCGGGAATGAGCCGCTGCAGCTGCTCGAGCTCGTCGGGCTGCTTGCTCTTGTCCTGCGCGCCCCAGACGATCAAGGTCGGCGCCTTCACCCGGCCCGCGGTGGCGGGTTCGTCGCCGGTGTTGTACTGGCCCATCATCGCCGTGGTGCCGGCGAGATAGCCCTCGCTGCGGGGGCCGAGCATCATGTCGGCCATCACCTGTGGGGTGATGATGTCCTGGTCGAGGAAGGACTGGCGCAGGAAGCGCTCGCGGAACCCGCGTGTGCCGAACATCTTCGCCATGACCCTCGGCAGCGGAAACACAATGTATTGCGTGATCGGGGGCACGCCGGTCGTGATGATTCCCGGGTTCATGAGCACGACGCCGCTCACGCGCGGATCTTCGGCGGCGACATAGACGGCCAGCGTGCCGCCCATCGAGTGCCCGCCGATGACATAGCGCGTGAGGCCGAGCGCATCGGCAAACGCCATGATGGCGTGCGCCTGGGAGGCGTTGCTGTAGTCGCGCCCTTCGGGCTTGGAGGACAGGCCAAAGCCCGGCGCGTCGAGGGTGATGACATGGAAGTGGTCGGCGAGCAGCGGAGCGAGCAGCCTGAAGGTTTGCAGCGAGTTCGCGAAGCCGTGCACCAGCAATACCGTCGGCCGGTCGGGACCCTCAGGTCCGAAAACCCGGTAGCGCAGCTGCATGCCGTCGACATCGACGAAGCGGTCTTCCGGCGTGGCCAGCGAGCGTGCCGGCAATTCCGGTTCGCCCGGCCAGTAGGCGTAGACGACCAGCGCGGCCCAGGCCAGCGCCAGCAGGCTCAGCAGGATGAAGACGGACCGGCGCAAGGCGCGCATCCGCAGATCCTAGCAGTCGTCGCGGTTGGGCCGGAGCATTGGTTTACCGTATGCTCGCCCTGCAGTCACAGGGAGTCGGGGCTCATGCGCGCGGCGGCATTTCTTGCGGTTCTCCTGGCGGTGGTCGGCGCTCCTGCGGCGCAGGCCGGGCCGTATGCGGATTACTCCGGGCGTGAGCTCTACACGCGGTTTTGCGCCAGTTGTCACGGCAAGGCGGGTTTCGGCGATGGCCCGGTGGCGCCCTCGCTGCAGGTGCTGGTGCCGGACCTCACGCGCATTTACCGGCGTAGCGGCGCGACGTTCCCCGAGGAGCGCGTGCGCCGGGTGATCGACGGCCGCCATGCCATGCCGGCACACGGCAGTCGCTACATGCCGGTGTGGGGCCACGAATTCTGGACCGAGCAAGGCGCCAGCACTGCAGCCGACGCCGAGGCGAAGCGTCTCGTCGACCGGCTCGTGGAGTACCTGCGCTCGATCCAACAATAAAAGACCAGGACGGCGGAGGGATCTCATGGCTGCGGTGTCATCGCATGCTGCCTCGCGAAACACGGCTGGATTCGAGTCCGTGCGGGATTTCGCGGCCGAACTGGAGCGGCGCGGGCGATTGCTGCGCATCGCGGAGATGGACCAGGATCGCTACGAGGCAACCGCTTTCGCCTATCGGCTCATCGACCGCCATGGCATCGAGTTCGCCCCGGCATTCCTCATCGAGCGCATCCGCATCGGCGGGCGCTGGCGGGAGGGTCCGGTGCTCGCCAACCTCTATGGCCGCTGGCCGGACGAGGCGCTGCTGTTCGGCGTCGAGAACGTCACTGATGACTATCAGCAGATGTACCGGGCCGTCCTGGAAGCCTTGCGCACGCGGCTCGACACGAGCGGCAGGTGGCAGCGCATCGCCCCGGTCGAAGTAGACGATCCGCGGCAGGCGCCGTGCAAGGAAGTCGTGCTGACCGGCGACGCGATCGATCTCGAGCAGTTTGCCTGGCTGCAGAACAATCCGGCCGACGGCGGCCGCTATATCAACATGGGCGCGGTGTTCATCCAGGATCCGGTAATCGGCCGTAACGTCGGCACCTATCGCTGCCAGGTGAAAGGCGCCCGGCGCATGGCGATCAACCCGGAACCGGGCCAGCACGGCTGGCGCATCCTGACGGCGATGAAGGAGCGCGGCGACCGGGTGGCGCAGGTCGCGGTGGCCGTCGGGCCGGACCCGATGACCTTCTGCGCGAGCAGCACCAAGATGGCCGGATTCCTCGAGGACGAGCTCGAGTTCGCCGGTGGCCTGCGCGGCGCGCCGCTGCCGGTCGTCAAATGCGAGACGAGCGACATACGGGTGCCGGCCTGCTCCGAGTTCGTGATCGAGGGCGAGGTGCCGCTCACCGAGTTCGAGGACGAAGGCCCCTACGGCGAAATGTACGGCTACCTGGGGCCGGTCAAGCGTAACAACTTCTTCATGAATATCCGCGCCATCACCCACCGGCGTGGCCCCTGGGTGCTGAACTCCTTCACGGGGCTGACCTGCGACATGCCGCGTGCCCCGCAGGTCGCCTCGAATTTCTTCCTGTATCGCAGACTGATCCCGTCGCTGACGGGGCTCATCTCGCCGCGCGGCGCGAACGGTGTCGTCGTGATCGCCATCGACAAGAAATTTCCGGGCGAGGGCATGGCGGCAGGGCAATGCGTGGCCGCGAACGCCGGGTTGAACAAAGTGGTGATCGTGGTGGACCGGGATCTCAATATCCTCGATCCGGGCGAAATCCTGCATGCGCTGGCTGCGCGCTGGCAGCCGACCGCGAGTCTGCTCATCCCGCAGACGCAGATGATGATGCCCGACCCGAGCCGTCCGCGCTGGGGCCTGTCGAGCAAGATCATCATCGATGCCACGCGCCAGTTGCCGGCCGAGGGTGGGCCCGGGAGCTGGGCGCCGCTCAACCGGGAGCTGCTGGCGCAGGGTGCGCCGGGGGCGTTCGAGCTGGTCGATGCGCGCTGGGACGAGTATTTCGCCGGCCACCGCGCACCGTAGTCGCCCGGGTTGCGCCCGTGGGCTGTTGCAGGGCGGCACCCCCGCCGCAGCGCGCTGCGGCGTTTTGCCCGCTTGCCGGCGGATTCGCCCGGCCCCTATCCTCGCTGTTTCGTGCAGCCATTTTTGGGACGGGGATGCAGACCTCACGTGAGGAGATTGCGCGCGAGCGCCGTCGCCAGATCCAGGT
The DNA here is from genome assembly GCA_011526045.1 of Nevskiales bacterium. Taxonomy (GTDB): domain Bacteria; phylum Pseudomonadota; class Gammaproteobacteria; order Steroidobacterales; genus QUBU01. The sequence continues at coordinate 100,296 of WYBE01000050.1, forward strand.
GCGCAAGGCCTTCCAGGCCGGTCTGGACACGACCGGCTGGGCTGGTGCCGACGCGGCGCGTTTTTATCTTTGCTGCGCGGATTACCTGCGGTGGTCCATGGATCGCCTGCACGAGCAGGACCAGCGCATACACGACCTGCTGCGCGAACGGATACCGGCCGCGGAGAGCGAGGCGCACGAGCGCCTGGCGGTGCTCGGGGAGCGGCAGGAGCGCAGCCGCGCGCTCATGCGCGATTTCAGCGCGGCGGCAGAGCGCCTGCGCGCTGCAGGCGTCGGCGGCATCCGCGCCTTCGAGCAGGCGGCGCGTGAGTTCACCGCCACGTTCAACTCGCTGTTGCAGGCACGCAAGAACCCGTTCTTCCAGCACACCGATCGCCTCTTCCGCGACGCGGACTGGAGCGATATTGCGGGCGTCAGCGAACAGAGCCTGGCCGATGAGGCGCGGCTGTTCGGCGCGGTGCAGGCCAGCGCCCCGCACGGCATCGATCCCGCTGCATTCACCGCCGAGCACAAGCCCGGCTGATCCGACCGTTACGGCACATGCCCACAGGAAACAAACCGAGGAGATAATAGAGTGAAGCATTCCCGTCGATCCAAGTCGTTCGTCCGTCCGGTTGCCGTTGCGATGACTGCCATATTTGCAGTATCGGGGACCGTGCTTGCGCAGGAGGAGCACGATCACTCCAAGATGGACCATTCGATGCACGACACCGGGCGCGATGAGCTCGGGCGCAGCCTCTACGGCATGAAGCACCAGATGGATCCCGCACTGACGAAGGAGCTGCGCGAGAAGATCGCGCTCTACAAGGATTACTCCGACGCCCAGATCGCGCTGTCCATGGACCAGATGGGACCAGAGTACGCGTGGTACATCAGCCCCCCGAACGTCAAGGGTGACCAGGGCGTGCTGATCCTCACGCACGGCTTCGGCGAGCAGGGTGACAAGGTGTTCCGCGACCAGGTGCAGTCGATCGGCAATATCTTCCCGACAGCGCTCGGTGTCGGCATGGCGATGATGATGTCGCAGCACATCCAGGTTGCGCTGGACGACCTGACCGCGGCCGGTGCCAAGGAGATCGTGGTCATACCGATTACCTCCTCGGCGACGAATGAGCTGTACCGGCAGTGGCTGTACGTATTCGGCCTGCAGGACAAGGCCGAGTTCGCCTCCATTCCGCAGGTGAAGACGAGCGCAAAGATCCGGTTCGCGCCGCCGCCGGGTGACAACCCGCTGGTGGCCGAGATCCTTCTCGACCACGCCCTGGCGATCAGCACCGACCCGAAGAACGAGGTCGTGATCATCGCCGGCCACGGTCCGTCGGGTAAGGAAGACAACGAGAAGGAAATGCGCGTGCTGGCCGGCCTGGCGAAGGTGGTCAAGGAGGACGGCGGCTTCGCAGCCGTGTTCGGCCAGACCCTGCAGGACGATGCACCGCCCGAGATCCGCGCGGCGAACGTGCAGAAGCTGCGCGGGCTGGTCGAGAACGCCGTCAAGGACGGCAAGACCGTGCTGGTGGTGACGAACCTGATATCGGCGCGCAGCATCCAGGCGAAACTGCGCGATGACCTGAAGGGCCTCGATTACAAGTTCAACAACAAGGGCATCGTCCAGCACGCGAACTTCATGAAGTGGCTGAACGACGAAGTCCGCCACCAGCTCGAGAGGAAGGCGTCTCTCTGACGGGTTCAGGTAGCGGGCAGCTCCCCGCTGCCGCTACGGGAACTCTCCCGCGTTACCCCGGGAGACCGATGCAGGTATGCTGAATCGGTCTTCCGGGGAGACCTTGAATGAGGATTCGTCCAGGCCGGCTTGCGGCAGCGCTGCTCGCAGCCGGGTTTCTCTACCTTGGCATCGCGTATTGGTCCGACCCGCTGTACTGGCGGCGCTGGCTGGACACCATGACGCACCTGCAGCCGGACTACCTGAACCTCGCCCCGCTGGAGGCGGTAGCGAGCGGAACCGGGCCGGCGCTGCCGGTGGCCGCACCTGCCGGGCGCAGCATCGATGCAGCAGCATTGCGCGCCGCCGAGGAGTATGCGGCGCGGTTTGATTCCTTCGCGCTGATCGTCGTACATCGCGGGCGCGTGCAGGCGGAATGGTATCGGCCGGACTGGAGCGCTGAGCGGCTCACGCAATCGCAGTCCATGCACAAGACCGTCGTCGCGCTGATGCTGGGCGCGGCGATCGACGACGGCTACGTCGGGTCGCTGGATGACCGGATCGGCATCTATCTGCCCGAATGGGCGGCCGATCCGCGCGGCGACATCACCATCCGCAACCTGCTCGAAATGTCTTCGGGCCTGGCCCGTTACGAGTTCAGCCTCAATCCATTCGCGGGCGCGTCGGCGTTCCGTTTCCTGTTCAGTTCAGACCGTGATGCGGTGATGCTCGGCACGCCGCTCGAGTGGCCGCCCGGAAGCCGCTTCGAGTACAACGACGTCAACGCCCAGCTCACCGGCATGATCGTGGAACGAGCCAGCGGCCGACGCTACGCGCAATACCTGTCCGCACGGCTATGGCACCTGGTCGGCCGGGACTCCGCCATGGTGTGGCTCGACCGGCCAGGCGGGCGCGCAATGACCGCCTGCTGCCTGCTCGCTACCGCGATGGACTGGGCGCGTCTCGGCCAGGCACTCAAGGATCGCGGCATGATCGACGGTACGCAGGTCGTCCCGGCGGGCTGGATCGAGCAGATGACTGCACCCTCGGTACGCAACCCGGGTTACGGGCTGTTCACCTGGATCGGCGCGGGTATGCGCGACGATGCGCTCGCCTCGCCGGAGTCGATTCACCAGTCGGAGCCTTTTGTGGCTGGCGATGTCTTCATGCTGATGGGTCATGGCGGGCAGCGGGTCTACATATCGCGTGCGCTCGACCTCGTGGTGGTGCGCATGGGTCCGTTCAACGGCTATCAGCCGTTGCAGCCGGGCTGGGACAACGCGTGGCTGTTCAATACCCTGGCCCGCGGCATCACGGCGCCGGAGTCGTAACCGCGCGCGGGTCATCGCGTCTGGCCGTGCCCCGTGCGCGTCGGCGCCGACGGCAAAAAAACCAATAAAGAGACCATGTTGGTGGCAGTGTAGCCGCCCGCCACGATGCCGGCGACCCGCAGTCGCGGTGAGCGAGTGGTGCAGCGGCCGGTTGCGCTGCGGGAATTGTCGGTGTGCCGCCGCGATTCTCGCGCTGCGGGAGGCTGAGCGCACAGGCGACCGGGCCGCGCCGGTGAACCGGGCACGCTGAGCGTCGTCAACCAGGATTGAGCGCGCCCTGCCAGAGCGGGCCACGGAGGCGGTGCGCCGCGATGAGCTCGGCCGATGTACCGCTACCCTGCCCCCGCTGCTCGATGTGCGCCAGGAATCTTGCCGATCAGGGCCGGGTCTTCGATGCTGGCGATGATCCGCACCCTTCCCCCGCAGCGTTCGCACTGCTCGATGTCGATACGGAACACGCGCTTGAGCCGCTGTGCCCAGCTCATCGCCCGGTGCCGCTCGGCCGGGCTGCGCCCGCCGGCACCCGTCTTCTTCCCCCGCCCCGCCGGGGTGACTGCCGCGCGCAGCGCACTGTGCGGGGCGAAGACCCCGTGATACCGGTATGAATGCCACCGGAGCCTGACGTTCGAACGTTGCTTCTGCAATGGGCTGGTGTCATCACTGACCACTGCCGGCCCGGGAGCGGCGATGAACGGACATCAGACTCCGGAGGTTCATCGCTGTGGGGACGGTCGGGATTCGAGATGGGCTTCGAGCCCGTCGTGGTAAATGACCGCCCCGCGACCCACCGGAGTGCGCCGCGAGCGCGAATAGGTAGTTGTCGATGATCCCCCTTTCCGGAGTCCAGCAGGAGGCTTGTATGTTCTATGGTCTGGATATCCACAAGAAATTCATTCAGGTCTGTCGCCTGGATACCGACGGCAGGAACCGGTGTGACTTCAGGATCGACGCCGATCGCCCTGCCATCCTGAAGTTCGCCGCCGCTCTGACCAGAGAGGATGCCGCGGTGATGGAGACCACATTCCACACCTGGGCGATCTGGTCCTTACTCAAGGAGCATGGTAACGGGGCGCGTATCGAGGTGGCCAACTCCATGCAGGTCAAAGCCATCGCCGATGCGCGTATCAAGACCGACAAGATCGACGCGCACATCCTGGCACAGCTGTTGCGAACCGACTTCATCCCCGCCGTGGTCATGCCCGATGATCAGACCTGGCAATTGCGCCAGCTGATGACCCATCGGCAACTGCTGGCGCGCCACCGCACGGCCACGCGCAACGCGGTCTGCGGCATCCTGCACCGTAAGCTGCTCACGGCCCCGGTAGGTGAACTGTTCGGTCCGACCGGTCGGCGCTGGCTGCAAGAACAGCACTACAGCGACATCGAACGGCTGATGCTCGACAGTGCTCTCGCCCACCTCGACTCCCTCGACACGCGCATCGCCGCGGTCGACGCCCGGCTGCGTGAGGTCTCCTGTCGCAGCACGCAGGTAAAGCTCCTGATGACCATCCCGGGCGTGAACGTCACCGTCGCCAATGGACTCATCGCCGCCATCGGTGACATCACCCGCTTCGACTCTGCGCAGAAGCTCACCGCCTACTTTGGCCTGGTGCCGAGGGTGTCGCAGTCTGCCGGGCGCTGCTGCTATGGCCCGATCACCAAAGACGGGCGTTCGCAGGCGCGCTGGCTCGCCGTCGAAGCGGCGCACGGCCTGGTGACCTGCGGTTCGCCATTGACCGCCAGCTACCATCGCATCCGCCGCAAGAAATGCCACAACGTGGCAGTCGTCGCCCTGGCCCGCAAGCTCGTGATCGTGGTGTGACATCTGCTGCCTCACCAGGAGCCGTATCGCTATGCGCCGATCGTGCGCACCCGCGAAAAACTGCGACGCCTCAGCCCCGACCTGCCACCGGCCAAGGTCGGGTGCATCCCCACTACACTGGAGCAGATCTACGCCGAAGCCGGGTTGCCGCAACCGCGGCCGGCCTCTGCCGGAGAAAGGCGCGCCGCCGCCAACAACCGGCGCTGCGTCACCCGATACCGCAAGGCGCCGGGCCAAGCATCGACGGGGAGCTGACAGCTCTCGTCCGTTCAACGACTTGAGGAGGGCTTGACATGCACTCATAGGTAGCGGGTCAGGTGCACCCGGGGTTTGGGCACCAGCGCGGCGAGCCGGGCGATAAAGTCCAGCGGCTCGAACATGGCGTGCGTGGTGCCGTCCCGGTACGGCGTCTTTAACGTATAACGCACCTGCCCCTGGGCGGTGAGCGCGAGCCGCCCGGTGGCTACCGCGGGCCGGGCGATGTAGCGGCACAGCCGCTCGACCTTGTCGCGCTGATGAGCCGCAGCAGCCACACCCGCGTGCAGGGAAAATCCTGAGTGCTTCGCCAGCCGCTCACCTCCGGCAGGCGCTGTGAGCGCCGGCGCCAGCGTCTGCAGCGTGAACGCCTTGCGACCCTCGTTCGGCCCCACCGCGATGCGGTAGGTGATCGAGTACCCGACCAATCCGGTCAGGCCATCCTCCGCTCCGGGGCCAGGCGCCGTGCCCATCAGATGGTCAAGGATGGGGTCGTCCAACGCGGACCACCAGCGGGCCAGGTCCGCGGACTGCGATTCGCTCGCCAGCGGCAAGGTCCATCCGCTGCCGATGTCCACCGGAGGCGGCTCGCGGTAGTCGGGGCCCACGGTCGCACAGGCGGTCAGCAGCACGCAGGACAGGGCCAGCGCGAGCGGGCGCAAGCGCCTGGACGCCGGCGGTGTGGCTGGCGTGCGCGAGGAGAGGTGGCGGGTTCTGGTTTTCATTGCAGGCGTCCTCGGACGAATACGGTTGCCATCGTCAACGTGGCGAGGGCGATGACCGCCAGCGGCCACAGGCTGGCGAGAATGTCGCTGGGTGGCATGGCCTTAAGGAAGCTGCCTTCGACGATGATGAGGAAGTGGGTCAGCGGAATGGCCTGAGCCATCCATTGCAGGACGAGTGGCATGTTTTCCACCGGCGTCGCAAAACCCGACATCAGAACCGCCGGCACGCCGATGGCGAACGCACCGAGAATGGCCTGCTGCTGGGTCATGCTCACGGCGGAAATCATCAGGCCGATGCCGACCACCGACAGGATGAACAGCACGAGGCTGGCGAGCAGCAGGACGAACGAACCGGTGAACGGGATGCCGAACAGGAACACGCCGTCGCCGATCATGAACAGCCCCAGCAGCGTGCCGATGGCCAGCGCCGGCAGTGATTTGGAGATGATGATTTCCGGCGTCGAGGTGGGCGATACCAGCAACTGATCAAACGTGCCGAGCTCGCGTTCGCGCGCGATCGACAGCGAGGTGATCAGGAGCGCGCTGAACAAGGCCAGGATGCCCGTCAGGCCGGGCACGATGAACCAGCGGTAGACCAGGTTCGGATTGAACCAGTGGCGCACGACCACGGGTGTCGGCGCCTGTGCGTCGGGAACGACCTCGGCGCCGACGTCGGCGGCGATGGTGGACAGGTAGGCGACGGTGATCTGGCCCGAGTTGCTGCGCCGGCCATCGACCAGCACCTGTGCCTGACCGCTACCGCCCGTGGCGATGGTGCGCGAGAAGTCCACGGGAATGGCGAGCGCGGCGATCACCTCGCCCCGGTCGATCATCTCGTGCAACTGTCGCTGACTGTCCACGTGCCGCACCTGAGTAACGAATCGGGCGCTGTCCAGGCGCTGCACCAGTTCGTGCGACCAGCGTCCGGCGTCCTGGTTGTAGACGGCGATGTCGACGTTGCGCACTTCGAGGGTCGCGGCAAAGGCGAACACCAGCAGCTGCAGGATGGGCGGCACGAACACCACCATGCGGCTGCGCGGGTCGCGCAGCACGCTCAGCACTTCCTTGATGAACTGGGCGCGCAGGCGGGTGAACGAGAAGGCGGAGGTCAACATCGCGTCACTCCAGGTTCTTGCGCGTGGCGCGCTTGGCGATCATGAAGAACAGCGCGCCGATTGCCGCCATCGCCGCCAGGTTTGGCAGGAAGACGGCCCAGATGTCGCCGGCCAAGAACACGGTCTTGAGCGAATCGACGAAGTAGCGCGCCGGAACGGCACGGGTGATGGCGCGGATCGGCGCCGGCATGGCGTCGATTTCGTACAGAAAGCCCGAGAGCATGAAGGCCGGCAGAAAGCCCGTGAACAGGGCGATCTGCGCTGCCAGAAACTGGTTGCGCGCCAGCGACGAGATCAGCAGGCCCTGGCCCAGTGCCGGCACCATGAACACAGCGGATAGCAGCAGCAGTGCCGCCAGCGAGCCGCGCATCGGCACGCCAAAGACGAACACCGCCAGCGCCGCCGCGCCCAGCGTGGACAGCATGCCGAGCACGAAGTAGGGCAGCAGCTTGCCGATCAGGATTTCTGCCACCGAGGCGGGCGTGGACAGCACCGCTTCCATGGTGCCGCGCTCCCATTCGCGCGCCACCACCAGCGCCGTCAGCATGGTGCCGATGATGGTCATGACGATGGCAATCGCGCCAGGAATCAGTGCGCGGCGACTCTCCAGTTCGGGGTTGAACCAGTAGCGCGGCTCCAGCACGACGGACTGCGCGGGTGCCGCGACATCGAGCCCGGCGCGCCAGGTCTGCACCACGCCGCGGGCGTAGTTCTCGACGTAGTTGGCGGTGTTGGGGTAGGAGCCGTCGGTGACGATCTGCACCAGCGGCTCTGCTCCGCGCTGGGCCAGGCGTTGCTCGAAATCCTGCGGAATCACCACATAGCCGCGCAGATCGCCGGACACCAGCTTGTCGGCCACTTCGCGCCGGTCATGGGCGAACTGCACGTCCAGAAAGCGGGTGCCGGAAAACGCGGCGGCCAGCGACTGCGCCGAAGCGCCGGGAGATTCGAGCACCACGCCGACGCGTACGTTCTTGGCATCCAGCGACACCGCATAGGCGAACAGCAGCAGCAACACCACCGGCAGCACGAAGGCGATCAAGAGCGTCGAGGGATCGCGCAGGGCCTGATAGCTCTCCTTGGTGACCAGGGCTACAAGCCGCCGCAGATCGAAGCGATGTGAGTCGGCGGCATTCATGCGGCAACCTCCATCTGGCGATCCGCAGACTCCACCAAGTGGATGAACGCATCTTCCATGGTCGGGTCAGGCCGTTCCGGACTGATCGAAGAGCGCTTGAGCGCATCGGGCGTGTCGAGCGCGATCAGGCGAGCGCGTGACAGCATGGCGACGCGGTCGCAGTATTCGGCCTCGTCCATGAAGTGGGTGGTGACCATGATGGTCACGCCCTTGCGCGCTAGGCCGTTGATGTGGGTCCAGAACTCGCGCCGGGTGATGGGATCGACGCCTGAGGTCGGCTCGTCGAGAAACAGCACGGGGGGGCGGTGCATCAGCGAGCAGGCCAGCGCCAGGCGCTGCTTGTGTCCCAGCGGCAGAGAATCGGGTGTGGCGGACAGCCAATCGCCCAGATCAAAGGTTTCGATCATTTCCGCGATGCGCTCGCGCCGAGTGTCGCCTTCGAGCCCGTAGACGCCGGCCGAGAATTCCAGGTTCTGCTGCACCGAAAGCAGACCGTAGAGCGAGAATTTTTGGGCCATGTAGCCGAGCCGGCTCTTGGCCGGGCCGGTGGCGCGGCGCAGGTCATGCCCCACCACGTGCGCCTCGCCCGCAGTGGGTTTCAACAGGCCGCACAGCATCTTGAAGGTGGTGGACTTGCCGGCGCCGTTGGGGCCTAGCAGGCCGAAAATTTCACCTTTTTGCACTTCAAAACTGACCTGGTCGGTGGCGGTGAATTCACCGAAGCGCTTCGTGAGATTGCGGCAGGACACGGCAATGTCGGAACCCAGTTCGACCGGCGGCAAGCGTTCGGCCAGGGTTGAGGTACCGCCGGGGCCGCCGCCAAGCAAATCGATGAAGGCGTCCTCGAAGCGGGCGGGCACCGGGGCCAGCGCCACTCGCGCCCGATCAGCCAGTGCCTGGATTTGGCTTGCCTGCGCACCGTCCCGCAGTACCACGCGCACCCCGGCACCTTGGATCACGCCGTCGCTCACGCTTTCCAGATCGAGCGCCTCGGTCAGAACCGCTCGGCGCTCGGTGCCGACGTTTTCCAGGCGAAAGCTGCGACCTTCGAGCTGTGTGGTCAATTCCTGCGGTGGGCCGTCGAACAAGAGCTGCCCCTGGTTCATCAACAGCACACTCTCGCAGCGCTCGGCTTCGTCGAGGTAGGCGGTGGACCAGACCACGGCCATGCCTTCATCGGTTAGTGCCTGCACCATGCGCCATAAATCCTGACGGCTGACCGGGTCCACGCCCACGCCGGGCTCGTCCAGCAGCAGCACCTTGGGTCGCGCCATCAGCGCACAGGCCAGCCCCAACTTTTGCTTCATGCCGCCGGAGAGCTTGCCGGCCAAACGCTTCGTAAAAGGCCCCAGCCGCGTGAAGTCGAGCAACTCGGCAAACAGATTGGCATTGCGATCCGCGTCCATGCCGCGCAACTGCGCATACAGACGCATGTTCTCCATCACCGACAGGTCTTCGTACAGACCAAAGCGCTGCGGCATGTAGCCGCTGGCGACATGGATGGCGTCGTTGTCCTTGACCACGTCATGCCCGGCCAGGGTGACACGGCCGGCATTGGGCACCAGCAGGCCGGTCAGAATCCGCATCAGCGTCGTCTTGCCGGCGCCGTCCGGGCCGACCAGACCGGTTAACCGTCCGTAGTGGATGTGTGCGCTCAAGCCCCGCAGGGCCTTTACGTCGCCGAAATGCTTGTCCACGCCTTCGATGACGACGGCGGCAGCGGCGCTTGCCCTGGTCGGCGTCGCGGCTATGGTGTCGTTTTCCTGCACCTCAACGCTCCCCTGCACGCGCGCCGGAGGCCGACTTGGCATCGACTGCTACCGTCACCGGCATGCCCTGACGCAGGGTGGAGTCGGCGTCGGCCTCGTCGATGACGATGCGCAGGCGATACACCAGATCCGTGCGCAAGTCCGTCGTCTCCACCGTCTTGGGCGTGAATTCGGCACGCGGCGAGATGAAGCCGATCTGGCCGCGATAGACCTTTTCCCCGGAATCGCTTTTGACGCGCACCGCGGTGCCCGGTGCAATGCGCCCCAGATCCCGCTCGCCCACGTAGGCCCGCACGTACACGGGCCTGTCCAGGCTCAGGCTGTAGACCGTGCTCTGGCTGGCGACCATGCTGCCGGGCTCGCGCACCCGCGCGATGATGGTTCCATCGCTGGGTGCCATGAGCTCGGTGTCTTCCAGGGATGTGGCGGCTTGTGCTGCGGCTGCCTGCGCGGCTGCAAGGCGAGCCTCTGCTGCGGCAATGTCTTCCTTGCGAAAGCCTTCGGATGCCTGCGACAGGGCGGCTTTGGCGGATTCGACGCCGGCGACCGCCTGATCCCTTGCAGTGCGGGCGGCATCGACCGTGCGCTGGCTGCTGGCACCCGACGCCAGAAGACTGCTCTGGCGTTGAAAGTTACGCTCAGCGTCAAGCGCCTGCGCCTGCGCTTGTCTGAGTGTCTCGCGTGCCTGGGTGATTTCCTGCGGCCGCAGGCCGCGGCGCAGCTTGGCCAGCTCCGCCTGCGCCACCTGCACCTGGGCCTGCGCCGCTGCAAGAGCGTCTTTATAGGGCTGGGCGTCGAGCGAGGCCAGGCGTGCGCCAGCGGTGACGGCGTCGCCCTCGTCAAAAGCCATTTGCGTGACGCGCCCGGGCTGGCGGAAAGCCAGTTGGACCTCGCGGATGTCGACGTTGCCGTAGAGGCGCAATGCATCCTGGTTGTCATGGCCGCGCGTGAACCAGAACGCCAGTGCACCGCCAAGGGCGAGCAGGGCAAGAATGATCACGATCAAACGGGCTTTTCTTGTAGGGAGGTTCGGAGTTGTCATGGATGGGTTTCCGCTAAAAAGAGATGCTCAGTGCTCGCGCGTGGTCGGTGCATGCGCTGTTGATAGGCGCCAAGCTATGGCCGCGATGCCAACCCACACCAGCGTGCGCAGCGTCATCGCAATGGCCGTGCGCCGCTCCCAGGCACCGTCCAGCGCCACATGCACTCCGAAGGCGAGGAATACGAACGCCGTTGCAAGCGCGATGGCCATCGCCATCCATGCGGTCCAGCGCCGGCGCATCCACAACCCGACGCCAGCGATGACGTAGGCGAATCCGGCCAGAAAGTTGAACCAGAGCACGAACGGGACATAGCTTCCGGCTGCGGCACGCGCCGCGCCGTCAAAAAACAAGACCGCGCCACCTTCCCTGATGGTCAGCAGGCCAAATGCGACGGCGATCAGGGCGATCACACGCATCCAGATTCCGCGCCCGCTGTGTGCAGTCATGTTCATGGCTCCTGGTTCTTTGGAGGGTTCGGTGGATCGTCGTGCCGCTTGCGGGCTGGACGGGTGCTTCAAGTGCCGCTTTCGATGCCACGGCGATAGATGGCGAACACGGCGGGCGCATCGCGACGAATCCGGCTGGCCTTGCCGGCCAGCAGGGACTGCATAACCAGTCCCTGGATCGTGCCGATGAACAGCACGGCGGCGGCATCCACGTCCAGCTCCGCGTTCAGCTCGCCCTGCGCCTTGCCTGCTTCCATCAGGCGGCGCAGGCGCTGCTCGTACTGGCGGATCAGGGTTTGCACCATCCGCTTGGCGAGCGTATGGCCAGAGCGCTGCAACTCTCCGAACAACATGCGCGGCACGCCCGGGTGCTTGGACACGAAGTCGATATGCGTCATGAACATCGCTTCGAGCGCTGTGGCGGGAGATGCGGCGCCCTCGGCCGCCTTGTCCACACTGACCAGAAGACGTTCACCGACCCAGGACATCGTGGCTTCCACGATCGCTTCCTTGGTGGGGAAGTGACGAAACAGCGCACCCTGTGTCAGGCCCATGCGGTCGGCAATCGCTGTGGTCGTGATCTCTGCCGGGTTCTGCTCGGCTGCCAGATCAACCACGGCTTGCACTGTGGCTGCGCGCCGATCTTCGGCGGACAGGTACTGGGGACGTTGACTCACGATTTGGACTCCATGTAGTTAGTGACTGCTTACTAACGCAACACGCGTCATGACTATGACGCAAGATCGGAAACTTGTCGGATGAGGCAGGACTGCGGGCCCTTTCATAGGGAGAACGGATTGGTCAACGTGATGCAACTCAAGAAGCTGTATCGCCTTCCAGACAGATTGAAAGGTGCTTAATCGCCGGACTGAAGCCTCAGCAACGGTAGTGATTGCGCTTGGGGCGGTTGAAAAATTTGGTGTCCCTGCGGAAGGCTTACAACTTTTCCTGTAAGTGATAAGATAGTAATATATTACTCGCTAAATGAAGGGTTGGAAATGAGCAACGTCGCAACACACAGCAAGGCCGATCTGGCACAGCCCGAAGCCTGTCGCCCTGTCGCCTTGGATACGCTTGCGAACGCCTGGCGGGCGCGCAGCACGGGTGAGTTGTCACCGGCGGCTGGCCTGCTGGCCTAGTACGACTGGGCGTTGCACCTGAGCCTTTCTCCAGGCAAGCAACACAGCTTGATCGAAAAGGGTTTGCACAAGCAGCAGCGCCTTGCGCGCAATGCCTTGCGCGTTGCCAGCGCGCACGACTGTCCGGGGAATAGGACGTTCATCGCCGATCTGCGGGGACGCTTGCGAAGGCGCTACGTTGGTTCCTCGCGGAATCCGCTGGCGGAGCGGTCTTGGTCCTCATCCGGCAGGTGCGAGTGATGTGGCGGCCCGCTGCAACGGGCGTGTGGAGGCGCGCGCAGCAGGATGCGCAGCTGCGGGCGAAACCCGAGCGCGCGTAGGCCATGGACGGCCGTAGCAAGCGTCCCGGCGCAGCGTCCCCGACAGCAGCCACTGTGCGGGGTCGGTCCGGCGCCTTGGTAGCCGTCTCCGCAGATCGCCGAAGAACCAAAAAAGTTCCGGTGTGAAGTCCTTCGTGCAGATCACGCGGGGCTGAAACCGCATATGGGACAGCAGGTTAGTTCTTTTCAAGGCCGCTTTACAGAACTGCGGCTTCCTAGGCTAGGAGCTACATACGAGCGTCGGGAGAGAAGGACACATCGCACTGCGTCGTGCTGGATTGCTGAGGAACGACGAACCTGCCACGTCATCATAGCCCACGAATCCGCATTCGTAGCTCGTCGGTTTCAGCATCAAATGGATTGTGCAGTTCGCCGACTTCGGTCCCCAGCCTGGAACAATCCGCATCCTTTTGACAGTAGCCCACCCCTGCCATCCCGCATCAGGAACAACACGCTCAGTCCCTGCCGCGTCGCGAGTGCCGTGCCGGCTTCGGGGCCAGTCACCATGAGGGCCGTGGCCCAGGCGTCAGCTTCTGCGCAGGTCGGGGCGAGCACGGTGACCGACGCTGGCGAAGACAGCAGCGGCGCGCCCCGCTGCGGGTCCATCGTGTGCGACAAGTGGCGTCCCTGCACCGTCACACCGTGCCGGTAGTCGCCGGAGGTGGCGACAGCGCCATCTTGGAGGCACAGGATCGAATGCGGCGCGCGGCTGTCTGGATCGGGCGCTTCGACCGCGATTGTCCACGCTTCGCCATCGGGCCGCAGGCCGAGTGCGCGCATCTCGCCGTCGATGCCGACCAGTCCTGCGGCGATGCCGAAGCTGCCCAGGGTTTGCGCCAGCCGGTCCACCCCGTAACCCTTGGCGATGCCATTCAGGTCGAGCACGATGGCTTCCCGTTTGCGCACTTGGTTGCCCGTCAGTTCCAGCACCTCGTGGGCCGCGCGTCGGGGTGCGGCCAAGGCGCGGCGTATGCCTTCTTCATTGGCGGTTTGCGGGCCGAAGCCCCAGGCTTGCACCGCATCGCCCATGCCGATGTCGAAAGCTCCGCCGGAAGCGCGTCCGATGGCCAGGCCCAGGGCCAGCACGCGGGCCAGATCGTCCGGCACCACGGCTGATGTGCCTACCGGCGTCCGGTTCAGGCGCATCAGGCCGCTGTCCGGGTTCCAGGTGGACATCTGCGTGTCCACCTCGTCGGTTGCCTGCTGCAAGGCTGCCTGCACCGGGCCGGTGTCGAATCCCGGCGCAGCGAAAAACAGGGCGGACCAGCGCGCGCCCATGGTGGGGCCGTTCAGCGCATGGCGGATCAGTTCAGTAGATGTCTTCGACATAGCGGTCCCCGGCCTTGAGCATCGCAGGCGTCAACCCGGCAGGCTTCAGAATGTCGGTCAGTGCATCGGCCACACCGCGCGCCATATCCCGCCCTCCGCACACCATGATCCTGGCGCCCTGGCTGATGGCCGCTGTGATCCGTGGCGCTTGCTGTCGCAAGGCATCCTGCACGTACTGCGGCCGCTCTCCGCGTGAGACTGCGATGGACAGATGAGCCAGCTTGCCATCGGCGTGCCAGCCCGACAGCTCATTGCGATAGAGAAAATCGCTGTCGGGCTGGCGCAGTCCGAAGAACAGATGAACGGGGCGGTGTGACTTGTTGTTGCGTATGAAGCCCGCCAGTGGCCCGACCCCGGTGCCTGCCCCGATCAGGATCAGGGGTGTCCGATCGCAGCCCGCATGGAAACCCGGATGGCGCCGCAAGAATCCCTGGGCCGTCTGGCCGGGCTCCAATTGAGTCAGTTGGCCCGAGGTCAGGCCGCCGACATGCTGGCGCACGACGATTTCGATGAAACCGTCCCGTGATCCCGATGCCAGGGAATACAGGCGGGGGATCGCCGAGCCTTCGGGTACGATGCCCAGCAGGTCGCCTGGCTCAAATCGCGTGAAGCGCTGGCCCGTCAGGCGCTGCCAGAACGACGCTTTGGGCAGCGCGAAGCGCAGGATCGACATCGGAGCCTGCACCGCCGCGCCATAGTCGTGGCGCTCCAGCAGGGTCAGCGTCTGGATGGCCGGAAGAGCCGGTTGGTGGGCGAGTTCCAGTTCGATGCCAAGCGCCTGGCCCAGTATTCGGCCCCAGCGGGCAAAGTCCTGCGGCGACTGGCGGTCGATAGTGTCGAAGGCCATCAGGGCAGGCCAGCTCTTGTCCCGAGCGACGTTGTCCACAGCGCGAGCGAATGCGCAGAAGGCCGGGAAGCTGCGGTCGCCGAAACCCAGTACCGCCACAGGAGCGGTGGGCGCGGTCTTCAGGCTCTGGAGCCGAACGAGAAAGCCCTTGGCCGAGGCTGGGGCATCGCCCTCGCCATAGGTGGCGGCGAGGATCAGAAAGCGCCGCGCCCGACGATAGCGTGCGGGCTGGAAGGCTGCCATCGAGGCCACATGCACCGATTGCCCTGCATCACGCAAGCCACGAGCCAGCGTCGCAGCAAAACCCCAAGTGCTGCCGCCTTCGGAGCCCACCAGCACGATGGTGTCGGCCTGCGCGGCAGGTGTGTTGTCTGTAAGCCGGGGGCGACTGCGCCACCCCGGCAGCCAGACCAGTATCCCCGTCACGGCCAGTATCGGCCCCCCCATCGCCATCACTCCCAGGAACAGCCCGAGCACGGCAGCGCCCTGCCCGGTATGCAGCATGTAGATCGTCTCCGACGCGCGTTGCCCGAGGCTCAGGTCCTGCCAGCCCAGCAGGGTGCCGGTTCCCTGATCCACATACCCCACGCCCCGGTCGGTTCTCAGGGTGAACATGTCCTGCGGATCGTCTGGCGCGGGAAAGCTCAGCTCGCGCAGCTCGGCCACCGGCGTGGCGCGCAGGGCTTGCATCTCGGTCAGCGCAAGGCCGGCCTGACCGCTGACCGTGGCAGGCGTCTCCAGGCTGGCGACATCGATCGTGACGATCTCGAAGGTTTGGGCCGACATCGACAGTGCGGTCATGGCGGACAGCGCGAGCCCCAGCACCGTCACACGCGCGATGTCGGTATGCAGGCGTCCTGCGAGCGGGCCACGCAGGCGTGCCAACCAGTGTCGCCAGCCTCCCAGGCGACGGGCTACCAGCACCGTGCCGGAAATGGCCAGCAGCAGCATCGCCAGCGCGCCCGCTGCGACGATCAGGCGGCCGCTGTCGCCCAGGAGCAGCGAGCGGTGCAAATTGGTGAGCCAGCGCCGCAGCGGATTCGGGTCGGCGCTGGCCACATCGCGGCCTGTGGCCGGGTCGATCACGGCCGAATCGGGCTGGTCGCCATCGAACCACCACGCACTGATCTGCCCCGAAGGTGCGCGCCTGATCTGTTCCAGTCCGGGATGAGCCGCTTGCACCCGCGCGGCCAGATCGGCCACTGTCAGCGTGGCATCGGGCTGAAAGGTTCGAGCGGTCTCCAGCGCCGGAAAGAGCGAGAGTGCCGCGCCGCTCAGCACCGTGACAACCAGCAGGACGGCCAGCACGAGGCCCAGCCAGCGGTGCAGGATACGCATCATCGCGGCAGCTTCCGATCAGGATCAGAGGCCGTAGCTGAAGCCGGCGACATAGCGCCGCCCGGCGACGGGCTTGCCAGCCCCGGCGGTCGTCAATGGCACCGAAACGTCACGTGGACTGTCCTGCATATCCTCCGCGGCGGCATCCACGTTCAGCTTGTAGCCCGCATCGAACAGGGCATCGGCCAAGTCCACCGTCACCTTCAGGCTGCGGCCTGCGCCCACGCTGGCACCGGTGATGCCATCGATCTGCGAGCGGTTGCCGCCAGTCGCGCGATACCAGTCCGGCAGGTGCTTGTAATACTTCGATTTCTTACCCGCGACCCACAGTGTGCGCACATAGGCGCCGTTTGCATCGGTCAGGTACAGCGCCAGGTAGGCGCCATTGCCGCCATAGTTCTTGAGCGTGGTGGTCAAAGTGACCGGACGTGCCGCAGCCAGGTTAGGCAGCGCCATGGCTGCGGACAGGGCCAGGCAAGAGACGAGCTTTTTCATGATGATTCCTTCGCAAGTAGAACGATGTCGTTCGTGGAGGTGCAGGCGCCTCTAGCGCAGCGCGAACACCTCGTGATGAACGCGACGTGGGCGCTGCCCCGTCGCCTGGAGTCCCGACACGACCGCATCACGCAGGCCAGCCGGTCCGCAATAAAACAGCTCCGATTCGCACAGCGGGAAGGGCACCAACTGGATTAGCCGTTGCGCTGTCAAGCACCCGTCTTCGGCGCTGGCCATGACATGCACCGTCAGGCCGGGATGGCGTGCGGCAATGGTCGCCAAGCGCTCTGCGGCGAAAGCTTCGGGTCGCGTCGTCACCACCCAGACCAGAGCGATCTCCTGCTGGTCGGCATCGGTCAATGCCTCGGCCCAGGCCAGGAAAGGTGTGATGCCGATGCCGCCGGCCAGCCATACCTGGCGCCGCACGCGCCTGCGGAAAACGAACCGACCGTAAGGCCCCTCGAGCCGCAGGCGTTTACCGGGTGACAGACGTTCGGGCAGACGCCGGGTCCAGTTGCCCAGGGATTTGATGGCGAAGCGGAGGCGACCGTCCGCACTCGGTGCACTCGCTATGGTGAAGGGATGAGCCTCGGCCATCCCCACATCGGAGGCCGACAGGAAGGCGAACTGACCCGGCCGCCAGCGCAGGGCTCGCCCTTCTGGGCGCAGCATCACTTCCGCGACCGTTCCGTGCTGGTCGATGTTCTCCAGCACAAATGCACGCGGACGCAGGTACGGTGCGACGAACTGCATGAACAGCCAAGCCGCCAACCCTGCCAGGCTCAAGGCATTCAGGTACAGGCCGAGCGTGCCATCCAGGCCGGCGGGCTGATCGATGGCAAGCTGGTGGAATGCGGCGACGGCAAACAGAAGCCCTGTGAAGCGGTGAGTGAAGCGCCAGATCGGCCAGGGCAACTCCAGTCGAGTGAAGGGAATCCGCTTGATCCAACTGACCAGGATCAGCCCGATGAGGCCATTGAATGCGACTTCACCGACGTCCGAAGCAAATTCCCCCAGTCGCGTTTCGCGCACGACATTTTCTAGCTCGGGCTCGAAGGTGTTGTGCCCGATCATCAGGGCCAGTGCGGCAATTCCCAGCCATTTATGAACCTCATACATCCGATCGAGCCCCCCAAACAGGGGTTCGGCCCAACGCGGGCGTGCGGACAAGACCAAGGCCAGACTCATGGCAGCAATGGATGCCGCGCCCAGCGCAATGCCTATTGCGACGTCCGCACCATCGGGCGCATAAGTCTGTGCACCAAGCACGGCCGCGTACAGAACGGCCAGGGTGGCCAATATCGATCCCGTCAGGTACATGGTGCACTCCTTAGCGCGTGCCCTCCGGCGCCGCCGGGGCGGGCGGGCGCCGCGATTTGTCATCAGAGGGCTTGCCCGTCTTGGCCGCTTGACCTCGCCCAGCAGGCAGGTAGCGCGACGAGTCGGCGCCAGAGCGGAAGCGGACCTCCAGTTTCTGGACCGCGAGCGATGCCGGGTCGATCTTCAAACGAATCTGGTTGCCGTCACCGTCCCGGCCACGGACTTCGTAGCAGCCATCGTCGATGCGCAGGCGCTCTGTCGTGATGCCCAGTTCCGTTACACGGGCCGTAACGGTTTCGCGGGACTGCCATTCGGCCATGGGTCGGTGGCAATCGTCGTCAGCCAGCGCGGCACCAGAGGCAGTCAGCGCGATCACTACGGCAATCGGCAGGAATGTTTTCATGGTGAGCTCCTTTATCCTTGATGGCTTGAGGATGCTCTGCCAACGTGACCGCAGCCTGAGCCCTGAGCGAAAATTGCTTCAGGTTGCCGTCAGGTATGCCGTTGCGTTGGCCCATAGAGGAAAGGTTCAATGCGTGTCCTGCTGATTGAAGACGACGACGTGTTGGGCGCAGCCGTGCGCGACCAGATTGCGAGCGATGGCCATTCCGTGGATTGGGTGCGTCGCCTCGATGCGGCGGACCATGCGATCGCGGGTGTGCCTTACGACCTCGTTCTGCTGGACCTGATGTTGCCCGATGGCCAGGGCATTCCCTTCCTGCGGCGCCTGCGCGCACGGGGTACGGCCACACCGGTCATCATCCTGACGGCCCTTGATCAGGTGTCAGACCGGATCGAGGGGCTGAATGCCGGCGCCGACGACTATCTCGTGAAGCCCTTTGATCTGGCCGAATTGTCGGCGCGCATCGGATCGGTTGCGCGTCGATACAGAGGCAACCCCAATCCTATCGTCATCCATGGATCACTCCAGATCGATCTGGCCGCACGCAGCATCCGCCGTGACGGCCGCCTGGTGCCGCTGACGGCGCGCGAATGGGCGTTGTTCGAGGCATTCCTGTCCCGACCCGGCCAGTTGCTCTCGAAAGCGCAGTTGGAGGAAAAGCTTTATGCCTTCGATGCCGAAGTGGAGAGCAACGCCATCGAGGTGCATGTCAGCCGCCTGCGCAAGAAGCTGGGCGCCGAGATCATCGTGACCGAACGCGGACTGGGCTATCGGTTGGGGCAGGCATGAGGATGCCCGGAAGCCTGCAGCGGCGCCTGGGGCTTTCGCTGGGAATCCTGCTGACGGGGCTCTGGATCGGTGCCGCCTCAGTGACGGCGGTCCTGGTGCGCAATGCCATCGAGGAAATCTTTGACTCGGCCCTCCAGGAAACGGCGCAGCGAATCCTGCCGCTGGCAGTCGCAGACGTTCTTGGGCGTGAGGAAGAAGGGGTGACCCAGCGCCTGGCCGAAATCCGCGAGCACAACGAACTGCTCACCTATGCCGTGCGCGATGCCCAAGGACGCATCCTGCTGCTTTCGCACGACGCCAACCCGGTGGTCTTCCCTCATTGGAGTGGCATCGGATTCAGTCAGTCCACAACCCACCGCTTCTACAGCGAAGAGACACTGCAAGGCTCTATCCGGCTCACTGTCGCCGAACCGCTGGCGTATCGTATGGTCGTGGCGCGTGAAATCCAGATGGGTTTGGTTCTGCCCTTGTTGATTTTTCTGCCCATTGCGCTGCTGGCCATCGTGCTGACCGTGCGTACGACCCTGGCCCCCTTGCGGCGCTTCCGTGAACGGCTGGCGGCACGTGGGGTACGCGATCTGTCGCTGGTCCCGGCGGATGAACTGCCGGCAGAGGTCGCGCCGGTGGCCGAGACCCTGAACGGCTTGCTCGGGCGGCTCGGCGCCGCCTTCGAAGCCGAGCGCAGCTTCGCCGCCAATGCCGCCCATGAACTGCGCACGCCACTGGCGGGCGCCATCGCGCAGGCCCAGCGCCTGCAGGCAGAGACGGGCGACCCGGCGGCAAAGGCCCGCGCATCCGATATCGAAGCGACACTCAAGCGCCTGACGCGGCTCTCCGAACGCTTGATGCAACTGGCACGGGCCGAAGGCGGACGGCTGCGCCTGGAACAGGTCTCGGATCTGCGGCCCGTAGCGCGCATCCTGGCCGACGAGTTGTCTCGCACGGCGGGCGCAGATCGAATCTCCCTGTCGCTGCCGGCCGATCCCCTGATGTCGGATCTCGATCCCGACGTGTTCGCGATCCTCTATCGCAACCTCGTCGAAAACGCCCTGCGCCATGGCGCGGACGGCACGCCCATCCATGTTTCGCTGGCCAGCGACGGCGTACTGACGGTCGCCAACGATGGGCCTGTCGTGCCGAACGAAACCCTTGCCCGGCTGGCGGACCGATTCGAGCGCGCGGGAAAGCTCAGGGATGGCAGTGGTCTTGGGCTGGCGATCGTTCATGCGATTGCCCAGCGCATCGGCAGTGCGTTGGTCCTGAAGTCGCCGAGGCCCGGACAGGATTCAGGCTTCGAGGCATGCCTGACTCTTCCCACTACGATGAGTGATAACAACCTGTTGATCGGCTCGGGCAGCCTTTTTGGTAATTCGCCGAGCTGAATACACGGTCAGCCTGCAAGCCCGCCCGCGCCGCGCCGCTGCGGTTGCAACGACCAGATGGTGGCCCCGAGTACGGCGACCGACAGGCCGCCGACGAGCATGGCCAGCGTGCGCCGCTTCAGCCGGGTCACAGCACGTGGCTGGGCGCGCAGCGCCACCGCCTCGGGCGCGACCTTGCCCGCCTGCGGCGTGGCAAGGTCAGGGGTATCGTCCTGGCTCATGGTTAGTTCCTCCGTGCCACGCCATTCGAGCGTGCAGATTTCGGAGCGGCGGCTCGCGAACTCGAATTGCAGGCGGATCGCCAGCGGAATGACGTAGTTCTCCAGTCCTTCCGCCTCCAGCTTCTCCAGATGGCGGAAGATCAACGCCAGCTCGTCGTCCACGATGAGCCGGGTTTCCTCGCCGGGCGGGAACATCGGAACATGACGGCACGGATTCGTGCCGTCCGGGCGGTAGCCCCACACCTCGGCTAAATTGAACATCTTGCGCAGCACGCCGGGGTAATCTTGCACAGGAAGCCGGGCACCACGGTATCCCGCAGTTCGACATCCTTGGCCTGGGGTTGCGCCGCCTCCACGGCGGTCTTGGTGAGCTTGATCTTTGCCATGATGACTCCTTGGAACGACCCGATTCCAAGAGCCACATAGGAGCGGCGAGAGGGGAAGCCGGGTCAGGTTTCAGAAAGCACCGGCATATGATAGACGCGCGTAAGTTATTGATAAACCTGCTGTATCGAACTACGGCGCAGTCCAGCCAAGTACCGGGCTGGAGTCATCGTCAAAACAAAAAAAAGCCTTCCCGCAGGGAAGGCTCTTTCCGTCGATGTGACGTGCAGCGGTAGCGGCGCTACGGGTTCACCCAGGTGCCGCCCTGGAATCCACAACCGATCTCGAGACCCGCGGGATCGCCTTCGAAGTAAAGCAGCTTGGTCGCACCCTTGTCGCAGGTGCCGACCAGGCCTTCGACGGGGCAGGCGCCGGCCGCGTGCACCGCATCGCTGTTCTCGTCGGTCTTGCCCAGTTCCTCGCACTTGGCCGCGTCGATCGGCATCTCGCAAACCTTGAACGGGCCAGCGAACATGTTCTGCTGCACATATTGGCAGTGTCCTGCATCGTCCGCGGCGAGAGCGACGCCGGCGAACGGGCCTGCGGCGAACAATGCGACGGCCGCGATTCTGGCCGCTGCTTTAATCATCATGGGCAATCCCCCCTCGTTGTTGGTCTTGGCGTGGTGGCGATCACGACTGCCATTGCGGCCTGGATACGCTTGCGGCCGCAGTGCAATCGGCCCGAATCTTGGCATGCCAAAGGTCAATAATCTAGGTTGGAGGCGGTGCCGAGACCGCCTGATAGTCGTCGCTGTCCGCCGCGTGAAACGAACTCCGGGCCGCCCGGAAGGCGCGGCGTCGCGCGAGCGTCCTGGTCGTGCTCGCCGCAGGTGCGGCTGAATGGAAAACCGTGACGGCCCGGAAACGTTCATGGCGCAATTCGCTGACCAAGGCGGGAGCCTGCGGGCACGGCTACGCGCTGTCCGACACCAGTCGGAGCTTCATAAAACGTTGTTTATGAACAAGAAAGCCGCTTGGTTTCGCCAGGGCTCGGGTCCTGGCAGCCGATCCGGGTGGGGTGTGAGTTGAGGGTAAACCCTCAGGCGTGACGCTTGCCGTCGCGGACGCGATCTCTCACGATGCCGGCTCGTCGTCGCATCAAGGGGAGGGCCGCATGGCCCAGCAACAGGATTCCGGTGGCCGGGCGGAACTGACGCTCGCCGTGTTCGTGGATTTCGAGAACCTCGCGCTCGGCGCGCAGGATCTCAAGGGCAAGCGCTTCGATATCGAGCTGGTGCTGAAGCGCCTGCTGGAGAAAGGCCGCATCGTCGCCAAGCGCGCGTACTGCGACTGGACGCGCTATCGGCAGTTCATGGACGAGTTCCACCGGAATGGCTTCGAGATGATCGACATTCCGCAGACCAAGATCAGCGGCAAGAACAGCGCGGACATTCGCATGGTCGTGGATGCGGTGGATCTCTGTTACGCGAAATCGCACATTGACGCCTTCGCCCTGCTCACCGGCGATAGCGATTTCTCGCCGCTGGTTTCCAAGCTCAAGGAAAACGACAAGCGCGTGATCGGCTGCGGTGTGCGCAACTCGACGTCCAACCTGCTGGCCTCAAGTTGCGACGAATTCATCTTCTACGATGATCTCGTCAAGGTGTCGCAGCGACCGCGGACGCGCGCCAAGAAGGCCAAGACGAGCGAGCAGCAGACTGCGCTGGAGCGGGTGGCCGAGACGGTGGAATCGCTGTCGGGCGAGTACGACCCGCTGTGGGGCTCGCTGGTCAAGCAGACCGTACGCCGCGTCTACCCCGGCTTCAACGAAACCGCCTACGGCTACCGGAGCTTCTCCGAGTTGCTGGAGGATGCGGCGAAGCAGGGCCTGCTGGAGCTGCAGTTCGACAAGGAGCGGGGCAACTACAAGGTGCGCTCCGTCGGCGCCGAATAACCGGCGGGTGCCGGCTCAACGCACCGCGGCCTTGCTCCCTTTGGGCGGCTTGGCGGTCGGCGTGGCGGCCAGCCGGTACACCGGGCGCTCACCGCCCTGCTCGTAGTAGGGCATCATCGTCGGCGCCAGCGCCGCGAGCGTCTGCTGGCGGTTGGCGGGGCTCGGGTGCGTACTCAGGAACTGTGGCGGCCCCTTGCCGCCTGCTTTCTCCATTTTCTGCCACAGGGTGGCGGCAGCACGCGGGTCATAGCCCGCTTTCGCGGCGATCTCCATGCCGATGCGGTCCGCTTCGGCTTCCGATCCGCGGCTGTTCGGCAGCATCAGTCCCAGCTCGCCCAGCGCCGCCGCACCCGCCATCGCGGCACCACTGTCCGTCGCGACGCCGGTAGCCACGGCACCGAGCTGGGCCGCAATCGCCATCGACATGCGCTCGGCGGTGTGGTTGAGCAGCGCATGGCTGATCTCGTGCCCCATCACCTGGGCGAGTTCGTCGTCGGTGGGATCGATTTGCTGGATGAGACCGGTGTACAGCGCCATCCGGCCGCCCGCCATGCACCAGGCATTCACCGTCTTTGGCTCGTCGATGATGCGCACACTCCATTCCCAGTCCTTCGTTTCCGGGCGGTAGAGAATCGCCTGTGCGATCAGCCGGCCGGTGATCTCGTCGACCCGTTGCACGAGCTTCGGGTCGGTAACCAGCTTGCCTTCGGAGTCGAGCTTGCCCATCGTCTGGACATAGGCCTGCTTCGACTGGGCGATGGCGCTTTGCTCCGAAACGAGCATGAACTGCTTGCGGCCGGCGACGTTGGTCGCGCAGGCGCCGAGCAACAGGGCAGCGCAGGCGAGCGCTGCCAGGGCCCGGTGTGGGGGTCGGCGGTGTGTCATGCCGCCAGTGTAGGCAATGAAACCGGCCCCGGCCAACCGCGCGCTTTCGCGGCGCAGCAGCCGGCGCAGGTCCTTCGGTAACGCCCGAACCGGGCCGCCAGGCAAGGGGCGCTGACGTCGAGCGGTCGACAGCGTGGCGAAATCATTGCTGCCGTTGTCGTCGAGCCGTCTTGACCGCCCGCAGGGGCTGCGGCAACGTGCCATCTTTGCCGATGCGGCTTGACCATGTCATCGCGACTGTTCCCGCAGGCTGCGCGCCGGCACGCTGCCACCCCGCCGCGGCCATGCGTTGCCCTGGGCCAGATGCTGCTCGTGCTGCTGCTGTCGCTGCCCGCCGTTGCCCAGGAATCGGCGGCCGGTGCGGATGCGTGCGCGGTCCTGGCCGCGCTTGATTTCGGCGAGGCAGTGGGCAGCGCCGTGACGCTGCGTGGCGAACTGCTGCCGGCAGCCGACGGCCTTCCGGCGCGGTGCCGGGTCAGCGGCACCATCGCCCCGGAAGTCAGGGTCGAGACCTGGCTGCCGCTCGAGGGATGGAACGGCAAGCTGTTGGTCACCGGTTGTTATGGACTGTGCGGCAGCATTCGTGCCGACCAGATGGAAGATGCGGTGGTGCGCGGCTACGCCACGGCCACCACCGACGGTGGGCACAGCGACGACAAGGATCCTGACAGCCGCTGGGCCTATGACAACCCGCAACTCGAAACCGATTTCGGGCATCGCGCGGTGCATGTCACGACCCTGCTCGCCAAGGCGCTGCTGCATGCGTTCTACGGAGAGCACGAGCAACGCGCTTACTTCCGGGGTTGCTCGACCGGTGGGCGCCAGGCGCTGGTGGCCGCACAGCGTTACCCGGACGACTTCGATGGCATCATCGCCGGTGCGCCGTTTCACCAGACGTTGTCCGTGCCGTACATGATCTGGGCAGACCGGGCCAATACCGCGGCCGACGGCACGCCGCTCCTCGGCGAGCGGGAGGCCCGCCTGTTGCACGCAGCCGCGCTTGCGGCCTGCGACAGCCGCGACGGTCTCACCGACGGCATCATCGGCGATCCGCAGCACTGCGACTTTTCGCCGGAGTCGCTCGCGTGTGTTGCGGGGGGCAACAGCGATTGCCTCAGCCCTGAGCAGGTGGGCGCTGCGCTGAAAATCTACAGCGGGCCGCCAATGGGCGTCGGCGTGCGCCACTCGCTCGGCGCCGCTGTCGGCAGTGAGCTGGCGTGGCCGCGGCAGTTGCTCGGTAGCGACGGTCAGCCGCCGCGCTTTCGCAGCACCGGCCAGGACTGGCTGCGCTATCACGCGTTCGAACCCGATCCGCCTGCCACCCGCGATGCCATCGAGTTCGATTTCGAACGCGACCCTCCGCGGCTGGCTGCCGCCGCCGGGCGCGTCGGGTTCACGCCGGATCTGGCGCGCTTCGAGGCCAGCGATGGCCGGCTGATCGTGTATCACGGCTGGGCTGATGAGAGCCTGCAGCCTTCCCATACGATCGAGTATTGGCGCCGGGCCGTGCAAGAGAACGGGGGAGAAGCAGCGCTCGGCCGGTTTGCCCGCCTGTTCATGCTGCCGGGTGTCGGCCATTGTGGCGGCGGGCCCGGTGCGGGTGACGTCGATTATCTGGCCGCACTCGAGCGCTGGGTCGAGCTCGATGTGGCACCCGACATGCTCGTCGCCACGCGCACGAGCGACAGTCGCCCGGTAACCGCAAGGCAGCCCCGATTCCCGCCCACCGGCGAGGTGTTGCTGCGCCGTCCGCTGTTTCCCTATCCCGACATCGCGCGCTACCGGGGCGAGGGCGATCCTCTCGATCCGGCGAGTTACCGCCGGGCCGGACCGGGCGCATCCGGCGGCGGTGCCGTGCTGTGACACCCGCAGGACCTCACCGCCCCACGGTGGACTGCGTACCGGCACGCGGGCAGCACCGTTGCCGTTGCCGTAGGGTGCCCGTGGTCTGGCCTAGACTGCTCCTCTTTGCCCCGGAGGTGGCTCATGCCTGTTGCCGTCGTGTCGCGCCTGGTGGCGCTGGTTTTGCTCGGGCTGGCGCTCATGCCGGCGCCGTCCTTCGCCGGGAGTGGCAGCGTGGCTGATCCGGGCAGCCCGACCGTCCTGCTGACCGGTTCCAACCGTGGCATCGGGCTTGCGCTTGCGCGCGAATACGCGGGCCGGGGCTGGAACGTGATTGCGACCTGTCGCACGCCGGCGAAGGCGGCAGAGTTGAACGCGCTGGCAAAGTCCAACCCGAAGGTTCTCGTCGAGGAACTCGATGTCACCGATGTCGCAGACATGCGGCGGCTGGCCGGGAAATACCGGGGTACACCGATCGACGTGCTGTTCAACAACGCGGCGATACTCGGTGACCGTAGCGACGTCGGCAACAAGATGCAGCAGTTCGGCAACCTGGACGAAGAACTGTTCGTCCAGGTCATGAGAACCAATGTATTCGGGCCTCTGAAGCTGTCGGAACTCTTCGTCGAGCACGTTGCCGCAAGCGACCAGCGGAAGATCATCGGCATGACCAGCGGCCTCGGCTCACTGGCGCTGATGGGGCGGATGTCACGCTTCTATTTCTACCAGATGAGCAAGGCGGCCCTGAACATGGGAATGCGCGCCCTGCGCAACGATTTGCAGCCGCGCGGCGTCATCGTGGCGTTACTCGCTCCGGGCATGGTGGGCACCGACCTGCTGGCCGAATCCGGTTACACCGGGAAATCCCTGACGCCGGCGGAAAGTGCCGCAAGCCTCTACCAGCTGGTGGCCGCGCTGACCATCGAGGACCAGGGCATTCCGATCAACGTGGACGGCAAGCCCATCCCCTGGTGAGGCCATGAACCGCCGTCGTGTGCTGATCGGGGCCGTGGCGGTGGCCGGCGGCGGGCTCGCATTGGGCTGGTTGCGCCCCGATCCGCGCAATGCCCGCCGCGTAGGCGACCCCCGCGTGCTCGAGCCGAATGCCTACCTGCAGATCACGCCGGACGGCCGGATCATCCTGCAGGTCGACAAGGCGGAACTCGGGCAAGGCGTCATGACGGGTTTCGTCACGCTGGTGGCCGAGGAACTCGCCGTGCCGCCTGCGCGCATCGAGGCGCAGCACGCGCCCGTGCACCCGCTGTTCCAGGACCCCACGCAGATCACCGCGAAGAGCAATTCGGTCCGGTCCCGCTGGCGTGTCCTGCGAGAGACTGGTGCCACGGCCCGGGAAATGCTCCTCGAGGCCGCTGCCCTGCGCCTCGCTGTGCCGCGCTTGCAGGTGAGCGCCGACGGCGAGGGCAACGTGGTGGATAGCGTGAGCGGCACAAGTCTTTCCTATGCGGAACTGGCCGCAGAAGCCGCCCGGTTACCGGTACCTGCGACGGTGGCTTTGCGCCCGCGGAGCGAGTTCCGCTATATCGGCGCTGCGGTTCCACGGGTCGATACGCCCGATAAAGTCTGCGGTGCTGCGCGCTACGGCATCGACGTGCAACTGCCGGATCTGGCGATCGCGGTAGTGGCCCGCAGCCACGAGTTTGGCGCCCGCCTGGTCGGGTTCGACGCGCAGGGCGCGCTGGCGATGCCGGGTGTGCTGGCCGTGCTGGAGATCTCCACCGGCGTCGCCGTGCTCGGCGAGTCGTTCTGGCACGCGCACCGCGGTGCTGATGCACTGCAGGTCAGCTGGAGCAGCGGTCCGGTGGCCGGGCTCAGCACGGCGGTGGTGCACGACGAGCAACGCCGCCTGCTTGCGGCCGGAGCCGGGCGCCGGGTGCGCGACGACGGCAATGCCGAGGCGCAGTTCAAGGGCTCGAGTGCATGGCTCGAAGCGGAGTATGTCTTTCCGTACCTTGCCCATGCCGCCATGGAGCCGATGAATTGCACCGTGGCGCTCGGTGACGACGGCGCCGAGGTCTGGGCGCCCAGCCAGGCGCCGGACATGGTCCGCGAAGCCGTCTGCCAGGTGACCGGCCTGGCGCGCGAGCGCGTCACGGTCCACAGCACCTACTGTGGCGGGGGTTTCGGCCGGCGCGTGCTTGTGGACTACGTGGTCGAAGCGGTCGAGATCGCGCGCCAGGCGCGCCGGCCCGTGAAACTCATCTGGACACGGGAAGACGATATCCGCCATAGCTATTTCCGCCAGGCCACGGTGCATCGTGTCCGCTCATTGCTCGGCGCAGACGGCCGGCCGCGTGCATGGATCCATCGGCTGGCGGCGGCGCCGCTCAGCCGCCACATGATGCCGGTCGCCCTGCCGACGCTGCTGCCCGAGTGGTTTCCGGACGTGGCGGCCCGGCCGCTGGGTGTCGCCGCGGGCAACCTGTCGGACTGGGCGCTCGGTCCATTCCAGGCCCGCGACGGCTCTACCAGCATGCCGTACGCGATCGATCACGTTGCGGTGGACATCGTCAACTACGACCCCGGGGTGCCGGTGGGCATCTGGCGGTCGGTAGCCAACTCATACAACGCGTTCGTGGTGGAGACGTTCATCGACGAACTGGCGCATGCCGCCGGCCGCGATCCGGCCGCGTACCGGCATGAGCTGCTGCAGGGCCGGCACCGGCACCTTGCCGTCCTCGCTGCCCTGCTGGAACGCTCGGGGTGGGGAGTCGCACCCGCAGGCCGTCACCAGGGGCTGGCGCTGCACGAGGCGTTTGGCACCGTGGTTGGCCAGGTTGCGGAGGTTGCCGTCGGCGGTGACGGGACCCTCCGCGTCCATCGGGTAACCTGCGCAGTCGATTGTGGTTACGCGATCAATCCAGACATCGTCCGCCAGCAGATGGAGGGCGCGATCATCTTCGGCCTGAGCGCAGCGTTGCACGGCGAGATCGGCATCGAGAACGGGCGCGCCGTGCAGAGCAACTTCCACGATTACCGCATGGTAACGCTGCGTGATGCGCCCGAAATCGACGTGCACATCGTCGAGACCGGCGCCGCGCCCAGCGGTGTAGGCGAACCCGGCACGCCGCCCGTCGCCCCGGCTGTAGCCAATGCGGTGTTCCGCGCCACGGGCAAGCGGCTGCGCCGCCTGCCGCTGAAACTGTAGGGCGCGTTTCCGCAGCCAGCGCCGACCGCGGCATCCTGCGAGTGGCCCTCAGTCGCGGTTCAGGTCTTTCGCCAGCGATAGACCCGCATGGGCGGGACGTTGAACAGTTCGACGTCCACTTCCGGCCGACCGAAGATGTTCCGGGCCAGCACGGCCACGCGGTCGCGAAACTGGTAGGCGATAAAACGGCCGCCGGGCGCCAGCGAGGCGCGGACCGCGCGCAGGATGCTTTCACCGACCCGAACGGGCATGGTCGAGAACGGAATTCCGGAGACGACGACGTCGGGTGCCGGCAGTCCGTAACGCGCGAGGATCTCCGGGATCTGCTCGGCGCTGCCCTCGTGCACGATCAGGCGGGGATCGCGGATTTCGCGACGCAGCATCGCGGCGAAATGCCCGTCGATCTCGACCGCCAGCAGGCGTGAGGTGGGTGACTGCGCGCGCAGCAGCGCCCGGGTCGTACCGCCCGTGCCGGGCCCGAGTTCGATCACCGTAGCGGCCTCGCCGACCGCGCTGATCTTGACCAGTCGGCGCTCCAGGAAGCGCGAACTGGGGATCACCGAGCCTACCTGCTGGGGCCGGCGCAGAAACCGCTGGAAAAAGGCCAGCCGCTGGTCTGCGCGGGCTGCTCGTTGTGTGTCTGTGGCGAGATCATCCATGCAGGTATCCAATCGGGATGTGTTGTACGTGGGCCGCCAGCGGTTACCAAGGCAGGGGCAGCGGCCGGAAGGGCGAAATATGCCCGAGAATGGGGTCAGTTCTCAATCGTCCGGCCGGTTGCCGGGCGCGAGGGCCGCCGGCAGCGCTTCGAGGGCCGTCACCGGCGCACCGCAGGCCGTGCCACTGCAGACGTAGGCGACCGGCCCCTCCGGCCGTGCCATGCGCAGGCGCAGCGCGCCGGGCAGCCCCGCGGCATCGGCCGGAATCGCGAATACCAGCCGCCTGGGGCTGAACACGGTGCTGGCGACATGTGCCCATTCTGCGAGATCGCACTCCCGGCCGCGCAGCACCACGATCTGCGGCGGGTGCAGATATTCATCCAGTGCGCTGAGCAGGGTGGCGTGCGCCTGGGGGTAATGGTCGAGGCCCTCCCAGGCGAGCTGGAGCGTCCCTTCTGCGGCGCGGAGGTATCGAGGTTCGCCGAGCAGGTGGCCGAGACGCGCCAGCGCGAAGGTGGCCACGGCGTTGCCCGAGGGCAGCGCCTCGTCGGCCAGGCCGCGGCTGCGGTGGAGCAGTTGCTCGTGGTCGTGGGCGGTGAAAAAAAACCCGCCCTGCGCAGTGTCGTGGAAGCGCGAAAGGAGTTCCTCCGCGAGCCAGACCGCAAAATCGAGCGTTTCTGCCCGCCAGTTCGCCTGCAGCAGTTCGAGGGCCGCATCGAGCAGGAACGCGTGGTCGTCGAGATAGGCATTGAATCGGGCGCGACCGTTCTTCCAGGTAGCCTGCAGCCGACCGGCAACCACGAGGTTGGCCTGCAGGAAGCCCAGGGCGTCGCCGGCAGCACGGACAAGATCGCCCCGCCGCAATGCGCGCCCGGCAATCGCCAGCCCACGGATCAGCAAGGCATTCCAGCTGGCCAGGATCTTGTCATCACGGCCCGGCCACACGCGTCGGCTGCGCGCATCGAGCAGTTTCGCGCGGGCCGAGTCGAGCAGCCGTTGCACGGTCGAGGGCGGCTGGCCGGTTCGTTCCGCCAGCGTGCCGAGCGGCTCGCAGACCCGCAGGTGCCAGTGACCTTCGAAATTCGCGTCGCGATCGAGGCCGAAGCGGGGGGCAAAGACGGTGAACTCCGGCTCTGTCAGCAGCGCCTTTGCCTGCGCCGGGGTCCAGACATAGAAGCGGCCTTCCTCACCCTCCGAATCCGCATCGAGACTGGAGTAGAAGGCGCCTTCGGGCGCACGCATGTCGCGCAGCAGCCAGTCCGCGGTGTCGTTGGCAACGCGCCGGTACAGCTCGTCACCGCTGACCAGGAACATCCGGCAATAGATCGCGAGCAGCGGCCCATTGTCGTAGAGCATCTTCTCGAAATGCGGAATGGACCAGTATCGGTCCACCGAGTAGCGGCAGAAGCCGCCGCCGAGCTGGTCGAAGATGCCGCCCTCGGCCATGCGTGTCAGCGTCAGGGCGCACATATAGAGCGCGTGGACATCGGGCTCGGGAGTGCCCGCGCTGTGCCACCACGTGCGCAGCAGTTGCTCGAGCGTGGCGGCGGGCGGGAACTTCGGTGCGCCGCCGAAACCGCCGAACTCGGCGTCGAATTGTCCGCCGAGGAACTCGCGGAAGCGGGCGAGGGGAGCAGCGTTCAGCGTCTGCGCGGCAACCGGCATGGCGGCCTCGATGCCGGCGAGCGCTTCGCGCAGCGCGGGACCCTGCTGGGCCATCTCGGGCGGGCGGCGGTGATAGTACTCGGCGGCGCGGGCGAGCACTTCGGTGAATGCGGGCATGCCGTAGCGCGGTTGTGGTGGGAAATAGGTTCCCGCGAAGAACGGCACCAGCTCGTCGGGCGTCAGGAACATCGTGAGCGGCCAGCCGCCACCCCGGCGCATCAGCAGGTGGTGGGCAGACTGGTAGACCCGGTCGATGTCGGGGCGCTCCTCCCGGTCCACCTTGATGTTGACGTACAGCTCGTTCATCACCTGCGCCGTCGCCTCGTCCTCGAACGACTCGTGGGCCATGACGTGGCACCAGTGGCAGGCGGAGTAACCGATGGAGAGCAGGATCGGCTTGTCCTCGCTGCGCGCCCGCGCGAGTGCCTCCTCGCCCCAGGGATGCCAGTCCACGGGATTCGCGGCGTGCTGGAGCAGGTACGGGCTGGTTTCGTGGGCGAGGCGGTTCACAACTGGATTGTATGCGCGCTGCGATCGCGACTTACGTCGCTCCTGCAGGGTGCTGACCAACCGTGGCGCTGAACGAGGCCCTGCAGGAGCGGCGCCAGCCGCGACAACTACTACGCCGAATGGCCGCGGGGCCTATGTCGCACCCTTAAGGAGGCCCTGTAGGAGCGGCGCCAGCCGCGACAACTACGGCTCGCGTTGCTACAGCAGGTCGCCCCGAGGGACCGCTCGCGCTTTCCGGTCAATGCAGGTAGTTGAACGGCAGGCGGAAGGTGATGTCGGTATCCGGCGCGTCTTCGGTGGCGCCGATGCCGATCGACAGGTTGAGGGGCGAGCCGTTCGCCAGCCGGAGCGAATAACCCATCAGGAACTTGCCGACCGTGACGTCCGAGCCGGCGACCTTCTGCTCCGAGGCGTACTCGATCTCGGTTTCGTCGAAGATGTCGAGCGAGTAGCTCAAGCTGAACGAGGAGCGGTCGTTCAGGCTGAAGCCCATGCCGAAATTGAAGCGCAGTGCATCGCCGGGATCGACGTCGCCGAAGGCATACGCCGGGGCGGGCTCGGTCGCCGGCGGTGTCGGCGGCAGGAGCGGTCCGACGCCCTTGTCGTCTTCCACGGTGTAGAGGTAGCCGAAGTTGCCGAAGAACACCACCGGGTCGGAGGGATAGATGAACGTAACGCTCGGGTTCAGGCTCCAGAACCCGGAGCCGGTCGGCAGTTCGTCGAAGGTCTCCGGCGTGCCCGACAGGCTCGCGCGGGCTGCCAGTTCGAACGGGTCGGTGCCGTTGTCGGCCTTGATGCGCAGGTTGGCGGTCAGGTATGGCCAGTCCGCCCATTTCGGGAACTGGTAGCGGATGCCGAGTTCGATGTCGCCGAAGTCATTGCCGTCCGCGTTGCGGCTGGTCTCCTGGACGTTGGTGCCGCCCTGGCCCTGGAGAAACTCACGGCTGCGGGTGGTGTCACGCCGCCAGAGGTAAGGCGCCCGGAGCTCGACCTCCCAGCGGTTGGTGATGCCATAGCGCGTGGACAACGCGGCGATGTAGGTGTCCCGGTCGGCCTCAAAGACGTCGATCACGCCGATGAGCAGTGCGGGCAGGATCGCGAATCCTTCGATGGAGATCTTGTCGACGGCGGAATACAGGTACTGGAAGGACGGTTCCAGGACCAGGCGGCCTTTTGGCGTGAGCACGCCGCCCACGTCGAAGCTGACTCGCGGAATCTCGGGCCGGAGCGCCTCGGATTGCTCCTTCTCCGCTTTCTGCTCGGCGCCGACCACCGGTGGTGCATCGGAGGTGTCCTGTCCGCCGCGGTAGGCGTCCGGGTCCTCGACCTTCATCATCATGAGTTCCAGCTCGCGCCGCTGGACGTCCATCTCGGCCATCTTCTCGAGCAGCTCGCGTTGTTGCTCGTTGATTGCCTGCATCTTCTGGCGAAGCTCCGCGTGTGCCTGTTCGCGATCGGCATTCGTATTCGCGGGCACATTGTCGGGCTCCGCAGCGTGGGCGGCGCCTGCAAGCGCCATGCCTGCCGACGCCAGCAGCAAGACGAGGCGAGAGCTTCTCATGACGGTACTCCGTGCAAACGGCCGCCGGCCGAGTCGTCGGCATTGTACACGGTGACGAGGAGCAGACGGGAAGCGGCCAGGATAATCAGCGTTGCAACGACAGGCTCTGACCGACTGCCTGGCTCTGGGATATGCCCTGGGTGATCTGCGAGACGTTCTGCAGGGAGACATCCATGATGGTCTGGGTCTGCAGGACCTGGCCGTCGAGGGTGTTCTGGATGATCGTCGCGACGTTCGGCGCGATGTTGCCGAGCGCATCCGGGGTGACGAGGTTGCCCGCGCCGTTCTGGATCATCACGGCATCGATCTGGGGCAACCCGCTGCCGTTGATCTGCATCAGGTCATCGACGTAGAGCGCGGAGGTGAACTGCTCGATGCCATTGACGGTGCCTGTCCGGGTTACGCCGATGGAGACGGAGAAATCCCGGCCGACATCGAGGCCGCCCCGCATCTCGCCAAGTGTGCCTTCGTCCACGGCAGCGAGGGTGGCGAGCGCCGCGGGGGTCTCGTCCGCCCTGGCGACGGCTTCCTCCGCATCGTCGACGCCCGGCTGCGAGCGCTGCTTGTCGCGCAGGCGGTTCAGGCTGACTTCGCGGATCTGGTTGAGCAGCGCCTTCACTTCCTCGCGCTGCTGCTCGATCGTCTCGCGCTGGCGTTCCAGCTCGACCCGTTGTGTGTTGATGCGCGCGATCTCCTGGGCCAGCAGTTCGCCCTGCTTGCGCACCTGCTGCTGCTGGTCCTCCAGGCTGCGCCGCTGGCGCTCGATTTCGGCAAGCTGCTGTTCGAGGCCGGGTTGCGCACGCGCGCTGCGCGCCTGGCGGTTGTCGAGTTCGCGCCGCTCTGCATCCACCCGTGCCAGGGTCTGGTCGAGGCGGTTACGCTGCTCCTCGAACTGGCGCAGCTGTGCAGCAAGCGTGGCGCTCTGCGTGTTGACGGCGTCGAGCTGCGCAAGCAATTTCTCGCCGCGCTCCTCGAAGGCCTGGCGCTGCCGGGCGAGTTCGGCCCGCTGGGTGCTGAGTGCGCCGGTCTCGGCGCTCACCAGTTGCTTCAGTTCACGGAACTCGGCCAAGGCGCTTTCGATGCGGGCGGCGGCATCGCCGGAAGGCCCGCCCTGCGCAGCGGCCGGAGCCTCTGTACGCATCGTTCCGGGCCATTGCCATACGACGAGGGCAAGACCGGCCACCAACGGCAGTCCCAGCGCCAGCGCCGAGCGCCGCAGCCGCCGTTCGCGGCGAACCTTGCGGCCGACCGGTGCGTACCGCGCAACCAGTGCGTCGAGGTCGGTATCGGCAGCTTGCGTCGTCTTGCGCATGCGGCGGCCTACAGCAACCCGAAGCCCTGGCTCAGCACGGTCAGGGTGCCGAGGCTCTCGCGATCCACCGCCAGGCCGAGCGGCGCCTTGAGAATACGGCCCCAGTCGGCGTCTGCGTTGAAGTTGCGCTGCCCGACCGCCGCCTTGTTGCGGATGATGAACAGTATGCCGTTCTCCCACATGCCCTTGAATTCGGCGCGTGGGATGCTGCGCAGTCCGAGCGAGGGGTCGCCGATGATGACGTCTTCCGCGGTGACGCCCTTGACCACGACAAAGTGCCGGTAGCCACGGTAATTGATGAGTGCGATCGCCGGCACCTTGGCGTCGACGAGCGTCTCGAGCGATGCCTGGTAGCCGTCGGCCTGGTAGCCGTTGGCCTCCAGGTAATTCTTCATGTCCAGCAACGAGAAGCCGACTTGCGCGATCTTCTCCTGGTCGCCCTTGTCGAACATCGCGCGGAACGCCTTGGGTTCGTCCGTGGCGTCTTCGTAGTGATAGGTGAGGAGCGTGGCGAGTGCGGCCGAGCCGCAGCTGAAGTCGTACTGCTGGCGTACCACGCGGTCGAACTTGCGTTCCTGGATGCTCCTGACCGCAACGTTGCTCACGCCTTCCATGCCCGGGAGCCAGACGGACCCGGCCATTGCGCTCGCGGTCAGCCAGAAGGAGGCGAGGGCGGCCATCCCGGCGGTCGCCAGCGGGCGCCTCGCTGCGGGATGTGACTGCATCTGGCTCTCCTTGGCGGTGATCTGCTGCCGGGATCCTCGCTGCGCTTCAGGTTTGCCCGGCCCCGGCGCCGGCATTCCTCGACAGTATCTGCGTCCCCGAATCAGGGATCGAGGGCAACGTTCACGATCGTCGAATTCTGGATCAGGACATTATTACCCGTATTCTGGATCACCGTCACGAATCCGGCCGTGTCCTGGAAGGCCTCACCGGCGATCGTGTTGTTCCCGGAGACGGTATTGAGTGCCACGTTGCCCTGCACCACGCCATGCAGGTCCTGGTCGTTGACGACGATCTTGTCGATCTCGATTCGTGCCTTGGCGCTCTCGGTGTCGAGCACTGCGTCGGATACGGGTTCTGCAGCCAGAGTCAGGGCCGGCGACTCCGCCGTGGACTGCGGCAGCGTGATGAGGTCTTCATCAGCCAGGACCGTCACCGGGGCCACCGTGACCCCCATCAGCGCCGCGAGCGCTGCCAGTCCCGAAATCCCTTGTCGCCTGTCAGCCATGTCGGTGAACCGTTGCGTCCTGCTGTCTTTCTATCTGGGCCGAAAGGGTGGGCGGGGAAACCCCCGCCCACCCGTCGGTGCTCACTCTCGATCAGGTCGTCCCGTGTGCCTGCCCCATCAGAGCTCGATGTTGGCCTGCACGTTCACGTTCTGCTGGATCTGGCTGTTGTGGCCCAGGTTCTGGCCCACCACGTTGATACCAGAGGCATCGTTGAAGGATTCGCTGATGTTGTTGTTGGTCTCGTAGTGCGCTCCGGAGGCGTCGATGGTGACGGAGTTGTTCGCCACCTCGGCGTCGAGCAACGCAACGTTGGCGGCGATCGGGCCCAGCGTCACGCTGTTGTCGACCGACGCAACCCCGCCGTTGTTCGCGGCAGCGGAGCCGGAGTCAGCTGAGGCGTAGCTGTT
Source organism: Nevskiales bacterium (assembly GCA_011526045.1). Lineage (GTDB taxonomy): Bacteria > Pseudomonadota > Gammaproteobacteria > Steroidobacterales > QUBU01. Next base: position 136,702 of record WYBE01000050.1, read on the forward strand.
GTCCGAATTGTCGCTGTTGTCGGAGTTGTTGCTGTTGTTGCTGTTGTCGGAGTTGTTGCTGTTGTCGGAGTTGTTGCTGTTGTCGCTGTTGTCCACCGACGACGAGCTGCCGTTGTTGGCAGCGGCTGACTCAGCAGCAGCAACCGCCCCGCTGTTGTTGCTGTTGTCGCTGCTGTCACGCGTGGCGGTGCCACCGTTGTTCGCCGCGACCGAGCCATCGGAAGCGCTTGCATTGCTGTTATCGGAGTTGTCCGAGTTGTCCGAGTTGTTGGAGTTATCGGAGTTGTCCGAGTTGTTGGAGCTGTCGTTGCCGTTGTTGTTCAGCGAGTCGTTGACAGTCACCGCCACCGCGTTGTCGGAGGCCGAGGAGGCGCCGTTGTCCGCGGATACGTTGTTGTTCTGACTGTTGTTCGAGTTGTCGCTGGTGTCGACGGAGGACGTGCTGCTGTTGTTGGCGGCGGCAGAACCATCGGCTGCACTCGAGCTGCTGTTGTCGGAGTTATCCGAGTTGTCGGAGCTGTCGTTGCCGTTGCCGTTCAGCGAGTCGTTCACAGTCACCGCAACAGCGTTGTCGGAGGCCGAGGAGGCGCCGTTGTCCGACGAGACGTCGTTGTTCTGGCTGTTGTCCGAGTTGTCGCTGTTGTTGCTGTTGTCGGAGTTGTCCGAGCTGTCGTTGCCATTGTTGTTCAGCGAATCGGCAACCGCCACCGACGTCGAGCCGTTGCTCGCAGCAGCGGAATCGTTCGAGGCGTCCGCGTTGCTGTTGGTGCTGTTGTCGGAACTGTCGCTGTTGTCGCTGTTGTCGGAGTTGTCCGAGTTGTCGTTGCCGTTTCCATTCAGCGAGTCGTTCGTCGTCACGGCCAGGGCGTTGTCGGAGGCCGACGAGCTGCCGTTGTCCGAGGCGACGTCGTTGGTCTGGCTGTTGTCGGAATTGTCGCTGTTGTTGCTGTTGTCGGCGTTGTTGCTGTTGTCGGAGTTGTCCGAGCTGTCGTTGCCGTTGTTGTTCAGCGAGTCAGCCACCGCGACAGAGGTCGAGTTGTCGGAGGCCGAGGCGCTGTCATCGCTGGCGGTCGACGTGTCGCTCTGGGCGTTGTTGCTGTTGTCGGAGTTGTCCGAGTTATCGCTGTTGTTGCTGTTGTCGGCGTTGTTGCTGTTGTCGGAGTTGTCCGAGCTGTCGTTGCCGTTGCCGTTCAGCGAATCGGCCACTGCGACCGCGGTGGAGTTCTCGCCTGCGGCTGCGCTGTCGTCACTGGACTGCGTGTCGGTGTTGTCGGAGTTGTCCGAGTTGTCGCTGTTGTTGCTGTTGTCGGCGTTGTTGCTGTTGTCGGAGTTGTCCGAGCTGTCGTTGCCGTTGTTGTTCAGCGTGTCGGCAACCGTGACGGCCAGGGACTCATCGGAAGCCGAGGCGCTGTCATCGCTGGCGGTCGACGCGGTGCTGTTGGAGTTATCCGAGTTGTCCGAGTTGTCGGAATTGTTGGAGTTGTCCGAGTTGTCGGAGTTGTTCGAACTGTCGGCGTTGTTGCTGTTGTCGGAGTTGTCCGAGCTGTCGTTGCCGTTGTTGTTCAGTGTGTCGGCGACAGAGACAGCGAGCGATCCGTCGGAGGCCGAAGCGCTGTCATCGGTGGCGCCCGAGCTCGTCGTCGTGGAGTTGTCGCTGTTGTTCGAGTTATCCGAACTGTCGGAGTTGTCGCTGTTGTCCGAGCTGTTCGAATTGTCGGAGTTGTTGCTGTTATCCGAGTTGTCGGAGTTGTTGGAGTTGTCGCTGGTGTCGGTGGCGGTCGAGGCACTGCTGCCTTCGTTCGCCATCGCCGAACCGCCATCGGTGGTGTTGCCGGTGTTGGTCGCGGTGGCGGTCTGCGACTCCGCCGAGTCGGCCGTGTTGGTCGGATTCGCCAGCGCGGCCTGACCCATCGCGAGCAGGGCGGCCAGGGCGGCGATGCTGAGTTTCAGTTGCATGGACATCTTCATAGCTCCTGTAAGTGCTTCCTGATCTTGTTCTGTGTACCGGTTACTCGGCGCCGCCCTGGGTCAGGTTGGCCTGGACGTTGACGTTCTGGTCAACCAGGCTGTTCTGACCGAGGTTCTGTGCCGCGACGTTGACGCCAGCTGCGGAGTTGAAGGCGCCGCCCACGTCGTTGGCGGTGCTGAACCCGGCTGCATCCTTCTCGCCGGCGCCGGCGGTGACTGTGGTGGCGTTGTTGGTCACGGCAGAGCCGAGCACGCTCACGTTCACCGCCACCGTCTTCAGGTTGATGGCGTTGTTTACGTCTGCCTGGCTGCCCTCACCATTCGCCGCGGCGCTTTGCCCGGAGGCTTCGGCCGAGCTGTTGTCCGAGTTGTCCGAATTGTCGGAGTTATCCGAGTTGTCGGAGTTATCCGAGTTGTCGGAATTGTTCGAGTTGTCGGAATTGTCGGAGTTGTTGGCCGTCGCGCTGCTGTTGTTGTTGGCAGCGGCGGATCCTTCTTCGGCATCAGCCAAGCTGTTGTCGGAGTTGTCGCTCTCGTCCAGATCGGCGACGCCGTTGTTGTTGGCCGCCACACTGCCGCTGTCGGCGCTGGCGGAGCTGTTGTCGGAGTTGTCGGAGTTGTTGCTGTTGTCGGAATTGTTCGAGTTGTCCGAGTTGTCCGAGCTGTCGTTCAGGTTGCCGTTGCCGGAACGGTTCGACGTGATGGCGATGGCTTCATCGGAGGCCGCTGAGCCGCCGTTGTTCGCGATCGAATCGTTGTTCTGGCTGTTGTCGGAGTTGTCGCTGTCGTTGACCGTCGCGCTGCTGTTGTTGTTGGCAGAAGCGCTGGTTTCGCTCGCATCAGCGTAACTGTTGTCCGAGTTGTCGCTGTTGTTCGAGCTGTCGTTCAGGTTGTCGTTGCCCGAACGGTTGGTCGTGACGGCAATTGCCTCATCCGACGCGGACGACGAGCCGTTGTTGGCGCCGACAACATTGTTCTGGCTGTTGTCGGAGTTGTCGCTGTTGTCCGAGTTGTCCGAGTTGTCGGAGCTGTCGTTCAGGTTGCCGTTGCCGCTGCTGGTGATCGCAAACGCGTTGCTGTCGTTGTTGGCAGCCGCGGAACCCTCATCGGCGCCGGCATTGCTGTTGTTGCTGTTGTCCGAGCTGTCCGAGTTATTCGAGTTGTCGGAGTTGTCGGAGTTGTTGTTCAGGTTGTCGTTGCCGGTGTTGTTGGCCGTGATCGCGACTGCCTCATCCGAAGCGGAAGAGGAGCCGTTGTTGGAGGTGACGGCGTTGTTCTGCGCGTTGTTCGAATTATCCGAGTTGTCGGAGTTGTCGGAGTTGTCCGAGTTGTCGGAGTTGTCCGAACTGTCGTTCAGGTTGCCGTTGCCCGTATTGGTCACCGCGACCGCCAGGCTGTCATCAGTTGCCGAGGCGGAGTCGTCGGTTGCCGCGGAGGTGTCGGTGTCGGTGTTGATCGAGTTGTCGGAGTTGTCGGAGTTGTCCGAGTTGTCGGAGTTGTCCGAGTTGTCGGAGTTATTCGAGTTGTCCGAGCTGTCGTTCAGGTTGTCGTTGCCGCTGTTGTTTACGGCAACCGCCAGGCTGTCGTCGGAGGCCGAAGCGGAGTCGTCGGTCGCGCCGGTGTTCGCGTTGTCGGAGTTGTCGCTGTTGTCCGAGTTGTCCGAGTTGTCGGAGTTGTCGGAGTTGTCGGAGTTGTCCGAGCTGTCGTTCAGGTTGCCATTACCGACGTTGTTCACCGCGATGGCCGTGCTGTCGTCGGTGGCCGAGGTCGAGTCATCGCTCGCCGCGGACGAGTCGGTGTCGGAGTTGTCGGAGTTGTCCGAGTTGTCCGAGTTGTCGGAGTTGTTCGAATTATCCGAATTGTCCGAGCTGTTCGAATTGTCCGAGTTGTCGGAGTTGTCCGAGCTGTCGTTCAGGTTGTCGTTGCCGGTGTTGGTCACCGCAACCGCAGCGCTGTCCTGGGTGGCCGAAGCGGAGTCGTCACTGGAGGACGTCGTGTCGCTGTCGGCATTGTTCGAGTTGTCGGAGTTGTCCGAGCTGTCGGAATTATTCGAGTTGTCGGAGTTGTCCGAGTTGTTGGAGTTGTCCGAGTTGTCGGAGTTGTCCGAGTTGTCGGAGTTGTCGGAGTTGTCGGTGTTGACGGTCGAGGTCGAGTACTCGTTCGCCATCGCCGAACCATTGGTGGTTTGATTGGTGTCGTTGTTCGCGGTGGCTTCCTGGGTGCCTACCTGCGCCTTCTCGTCCGTTGGACTCGATGACGTATTGGTCGGATTCGCGAATGCCGTGCTGGCGCAGGCCGTCGCGGTGGCAACCGCCAGAAGGCGAAGAATTTTGTCCCTGGTCATGTGACTGGTCTCCCTTGGTGACTCTAGTCTGGTCCCGTTGTTCTTTTGGGATCCGACAGTCAGATGCCGCGATCCCCCCGGAAGCTCTGCAGCGCCGGCCTGTGAGCCATCGCCGTCTCAGGATCCGTTCCGGACCCTTTGAGCCTTGACGCGAAAATGCCAGCAATTGCGCTTGCTGCACAATTCCCATCATGGGACCGTTCTTTTGGGTTACCTCATTTTGTTACCCGCATTTGAGGGCGTTGCATTCCGCCGAAAGTCGCGCGCGGGTTTCAGACGTAACTTTAATTGTCATTTGTAAAATGCGAGGCTTGAACCGCCACAGGGCGCGGCGCATACTCCGGCGAAAGGTCCGGCACAACAACAGCACCGCATCCGGCGCCATCCTTAGGGCGGGTCGGCCATCGTGTCGCCATCACGGCAACGGGGCCCGGTACCCGCGAAGGCAATACCCGCTGGGACTGACGGTGCCCGCTCGCGACGCCGCCATTTGATCGTGGCCGTCCGACACCAGGGGGGGACGAACTGTATGGAGTCTGAGGAGCGGCCACAGGAGAAAGTCGGGCTCCCGGAAACCTCCTCGGGCAACGGCATCCAGCGCGATGTGCTCCTCACCAGCATCCTGCGCAAGCGCCGTCGGCCGCTGCTGCTGGTCATCGACGAAGACGGCGACCTGGTCTACTCCTCCGTCCCCGAGACTGCGGCGCCCATCGAGCACCGCCTGCTCGGGCAGGCGCTGGCGGAGGCCAAGAGCCTGTTCCAGCAGCAATTCCGGATCGATCCTGCGGCCGCTGCCGGCAACGGCTCAAGGCTGGTGGTCGATGGCCCGGAGCAGCGCTCCACGCTGGTCGCCCTCGGCACCGAATTCTTTTCGCTGCGGGTCATGCCGCTGCACTCGGGCAGTGACGAGCAGGGGCCGGAACAATTTGCCGCACTCGTCGAGCCGATCGTTGAGCCGCTGGCCGACCGCGTGGATTTCGACGTCATCAAGAGCAAGTATCGGCTGTCGAACCGCGAGGTCGACGTGCTCGAGGCGCTGATGTCCGGCCGCAAGGACAAGGAAATCGCCCACAGCGTCGGCCTGACTGCCGGAACAGTGCGCTCCTATCTCAAGTCGATCCGGGCCAAGCTCGGTGTCACGACCCGTACCGCCATCGTCAATCTCGTCCATGAGTTCATTGCCGACGACCCTTCGGGCAGAAACTGATCACGGCTGCGCCCCGGCGCGGCCACGGATACAGTGCGCATGAAACGAAAACGACCTGTCCGCAGCAGCCCGGATGGCAGCGAAGCCGGGTTGCAGGTGGCTGATGTGGCCGCCGCAGTCCTGCCCGGCAATCTGCCCCCGCAGGATGCGATGTTGGGGGCGCCCGCTGCCGGCGATTTCGAAGCCGGGCGCCTGCTCGACCGGTGGGGCCAGCTCGAACAGGAAATCTCGACGGTGCGGGCTGAACGCGACCGGCTGAGAGCGCAGGCTGACAGCCATCGCGAGGAACTGGCAGCCGGCGAGCGCAGTGTCGCGACGTATCGCAGCCAGGTCGAGGCCCTGCAGGAAGAAATTGCGGTGACCCGCCGCCGGCTGGAGCAGCGCACCGCAGCCCTGAATGGCTCCGGGGCCGGGCGGGGCAGCGCGGACCGGCGCCTGGCGGATTACCGCGACGCACTGCTCGGCATGGAACACACCCTGGCCGAGCGTGAGCAGGTCATCCTGCGGCATGCGACGGAAAAGGCAGAATTCGCGGCCCGCATCGCGGAACTCGAGCGGCAATGCGCCGAGGTCACCGGGCGCTGGCGTGAGTCCGAGGCGGCCAATGGCCGGCTCCAGGCCATGCTGACCGAAGCCGCCCGCGCCAGCGAGCGCCTGGACGGCGAGGCGCGGCAGGCGCGTGAAAACGCCGCCTGCGTTGCGCGCCAGGTCGCCGAGATCGCCACCCTGCAGGATGAGCTGAAAGCGAAGCAGGCCAGCTCATCGCGCAATGAAACCCGGCTGCGGGAACAGGCCGCGACGCTGCGCACGGAACAGGACCGCAACGCCGGGCTGCAGGCGCGCATGCGCGAGCAGGATGAAGCGCTTGGCGCCCTGCAGGCCGCGCTGGAGCGCGAGCGGGCGCAGGTCCAGGCCGAACGCGAGCAGCGCGCGGCCGAGGACGCGCAGCGCACCGCGGGCGCAACGAAGGCCGGGGGCGAGCGCCAGGCCAGCAAGGCAGTGCGGGCTGAGCTTGCTGCCGCCCGCGAGGAACTGGCCCGGCGCGACACGCGCATTGCCGAACTCGAAGCCCGCGCGACGAAACTCGCCGGCGATGCGGCTGCGACCGAAAACGTGGCCGGCATGGCGATCGCCGCCCGCGATCGCATTGCCGACGAATTGCAGGAGAAGCTGGCGGTCATCGCGACCCTGGAATCGCGCGCCGGTGCGCTGGCCGCGGAGCTGGAAACGGCGCGGCAGGCAGCCGCCGAGTCGGACTCGGAACTGCGACGCCAGCAAAACTCACTGGCCGTGCTCGGTCGGGAGGTCGAGCGGCTGGAGGCAATCGAGACGAGCGCGCAGCGGCGGGACGAAATCGCGGCGCGTCATGCCATGGTGGCGTCCGATGCCGACCGGCGACGCAAGGCCCGCCTGATCGTATCGCTGGAAGGCGACCACAACATCAAGTATCCGCTCTACAAGCAGACCATGATCATCGGTCGCTCGAGCGACGCGGACATTCACGTCATCGGCCGGTTCACCAGCCGCCGTCATGCCAGGGTCGTCATACTCGAGGACGAAACCGCCGTGATCGAGGATCTCGGCAGCCTCAATGGCATCCGCGTCAATGACGAGGCAGTCACGCGCCATGTCCTGCACGACGGCGACCTGCTCGACGTCGGCGGCGCACGCTTGCAGTTCGTCGATCTCGGTGAACGCGAAACCGCGCGCAGCAACACCGGCTGAGCGTTTGGCGCGGCCCGCCGGCCGCAGGCCTCGCGTATAGTAGCCGCCACAGCGCATGCGGCGGGCGGCAGATGGCGGCCAACAGTCAATTCGTTCTCGGCGTCGATCTGGACGGCGTGGTCGCCGACTTTGCGCGCGGTCTCAGGCCCATCGCCGCGGAATGGCTCGGCGTACACGCGTCCACCCTGACGGAGGAGATCAGCTACGGGTTCCCGGAATGGGGGCTCGATCGTGCTGGCGGCTACGATGCGCTGCACCGCTTCGCCGTGAAGGAACGGGAGTTGTTCGCCCGCCTGGCGCCCATTGCGGGAGCGCCGGCAGCGCTGCGCCGGCTGAGCGCGGTCGGCGACGTGCGTATCCGCATCATCACGCACCGGCTTTATATCCACTGGTTTCACAAGGAAGCGATCCGCCAGACCACCGAGTGGCTCGAGCACCACGGCATCCCCTACTGGGACATCTGCTTCATGCGCGACAAGGCGGCGGTCGGGGCCAACCTGTACCTGGAGGACAGCCCGGACAACATCCGCTCGTTGCGCTCGGCTGGCCACGAGACCATCGTGGTGGTCAACTCGACCAATCGTGACCTGCCGCCTCCGAGCGCCGGCTCCTGGGAGGAGATCGAGCACCTCGTGCTGGAGCGGGTCGGGCGATGGAAGGCCTCCGGGGGCCGCCGATGATCGAGTTCGCCCACATCGACCCGATTGCGCTGCGTATCGGTCCGATCGCGATCCGCTGGTACGGCATCATGTACCTCATCGGGTTCACGTCGGCCTGGTGGCTCGGCCGGCGCCGGGCGCAGCGTGCCGATTCCCCGGTCACGCCGTTGCAGGCGGATGACCTCATCTTCTACGGGGCGCTCGGCGTGATCCTCGGCGGGCGCATCGGCTACATGCTGTTCTACGGCCGCGACCAGCTGCTCGATGATCCGCTCTCACTGTTGCGGATCTGGGAAGGCGGGATGTCGTTTCACGGCGGCTTGCTCGGTGTCGTCGCTGCCGCGGCGCTGTGGGCGCGTCAGACCGGCACCAGTTTCTTCCGGCTGATGGACTTCGCGGCACCGCTGGTGCCGATCGGGCTCGGCGCAGGGCGGATCGGCAACTTCATCAACGGCGAGCTGTGGGGGCGGCCGACCGACCTGCCCTGGGCGGTGGTGGTGGACGGCGTGCCGCGCCATCCTTCACAGCTCTATGAGGCCGCGCTCGAGGGTGCGTTGCTCTTTGCCATCCTGTGGGTGTTCTCCAGCCGGCCGCGGCCGACCATGTCGGTCGCAGGGCTATTCCTTGTTATTTACGGGATTGCCCGTTTCGCCGTGGAATTCGTGCGCCTGCCCGATGAGCACATCGGATATCTCGCGTTCGGCTGGTTCACCATGGGCCAGTTGCTGACACTGCCCATGTTGGCCGGGGGCGTCCTCATGCTCGCCCTGGCCTATCGCGGCGCCGGAGCGCGCGCATGAAGCAGTACCTCGATCTGGTGCGCCACATCCGCGCACATGGCGCGCGCAAAGACGATCGCACGGGCACCGGGACGCTGAGCGTGTTCGGCCACCAGATGCGTTTCGATCTTGCGGCGGGCTTCCCGGCCGTGACCACGAAGAAACTGCACCTGCGCTCCATCATCCACGAGCTGCTGTGGTTCCTGCGTGGCGACACCAACGTCGGTTACCTGCGCGAGCACGGCGTCAGCATCTGGGACGAATGGGCGGATCCAGAGGGCAATCTCGGCCCGGTCTACGGGGCGCAGTGGCGCTCCTGGCCCGCGTCCGACGGCCAGCGGATCGACCAGGTGCAGATGGTCATCGACACCCTCCGGCGCGACCCGGACTCGCGCCGCATGATCGTCAGCGCGTGGAACGTCGCCGACATCCCGCGGATGCGCCTTGCGCCCTGTCACCTGCTGTTCCAGTTCCATGTGGCCGACGGGCGGCTTTCCTGCCAGCTCTACCAGCGCAGTGCCGACGTGTTCCTCGGCGTGCCCTTCAATATCGCTTCCTATGCGCTGCTGACCCACATGGTCGCGCAACAGGCCGGACTCGGCGTCGGCGAGTTCATCTGGACCGGCGGCGACTGCCACCTCTACCTGAACCACCTCGAACAGGCCGACGAGCAGCTTCTGCGCGAGCCGCTGCCGCTGCCTGAACTGCACATCAGCCGCCGCCCGCCGTCGATCTCCGATTACCGCTTCGAGGATTTCGAGGTTCGCGGCTACCGCTCGCACGCGGCGATCCGCGCGCCGGTGGCGGTCTGAGCGGGTGGCGCCGGCTCAGTCGTCGCGGTAACGGCGACAGGGCACGCTGAACATGCGCGCTGGCCCGTCGAGGCGGGCCGCGGTGAGGCTGCGCCCCCACACGCAACCGGAGTCCAGCGCGAGCAGATTGTCCCGTTCCAGGACACCGAGCGCCGACCAGTGGCCGAAGACGATGCGCGTGGACTGGGCCGCCCGGCCCGGCAGATCGAACCATGGCACGAGCCCCGGCGACTGCGTGCCCGGCGGGCCGTGCTCGGTGAAATCAAGTCGCCCGTCACGGTGACAGTAGCGGATGCGGGTCAGGCAGTTGACGATGAAGCGGTGCCGCCCGACGCCGGTGAGTTGCGGCGACCAGCGGTCGGGTTCGTTGCCGTACATCTGGCCGAGAAACTGCCCGCAGGCATCGCTTCGCAGGAGTTGCTCCACCTCGCCGGCGAGCGCCATCGTCTGCAACGGACTCCACTCGACGGCAACGCCGGCGTGCACCATCAGCGTGTTCAGGTCGGCCCGGTGATGGGCGAGCGGACAGGCGCGCAGCCAGTCCAGGAGTTCGGCGCAATCCGGGGCATCGAGCACCGGGCGCAGGTCCGCGTCCGGCGCGCGCCCCGCGCCGGCCAGGGCGAATGCGAGCAGGTGCAGATCGTGGTTGCCGAGCACGACGACGGCGGCCGGGCCGAGCGATCTGACCAGGCGCAGCACCTCGAGCGACTGCGGCCCCCGGTTGACGAGGTCGCCGACGAACCACAGCTCATCGCGGGCCGGGTCGACGTTCAGGGTGTCGAGCAGTTCAGCGAGCTCCGGGTAGCAGCCCTGGCTGTCGCCGATGGCGTAGACCGCCATTTCAGTGGAGTATGCCGGGTACTGCCAGCCTGAAGGTCGGGATGGGGGCGGGGAAGCTGATGCCGTCGTCGGTCACCATGCCGTAGCTCCCCTCCATCACGCCGACCGGCGTCTCGATGACGGCGCCGCTCGAGTAGCGATGCGCCTGACCCGGCTCGATGCACGGCTGCTCGCCGACCACGCCGTCGCCCTCGACCTCGCGTACCTTGCCGTTGGCATCGGTGATGACCCAGCGGCGCGTCAGCAACGTCGCCGGGACGGCGCCATTGTTGCGGATCGTGATGGTGTACGCGAACACGTAACGTGGCACGGCCGGGTCGGACTGATCGGGCAGGTAGGCAGTCTCGACCTCGACCTTGATCGCATTGCGGCGCGGAGGCTTGTCCATGAGCCTATTTTAGCTTTTCAGGCGCCGGGCGGGCGCTTCGACGCAAGCTGCGCCGCGAGCGCAACATAAGCGTCCGGCGCAATCGCCTCCGGCCGCAGCGCCGGGTCGATGCCGCATGCGGTAATTTCGGCCGGTGAGAGCAGTCCTTTCAGCGCGTTGCCGAGCCGCTTGCGGCGCATCGAGAAGGCGCGGGCCACGACCTGGTCGAACGTCGCCGGGTCGCCGATTCGCGCGCTGAGCCCTGCATCGGGCACCAGCCGCGCGACCGCGGAGTCTACCTTCGGCGGCGGCGTGAACGCGCCCGGCCGGACCACGAACAGCTTGTGCACGTGACAACGGGCCGCGAGCGATACGGTGAGCCGGCCGTAGGTGCGTGAGCCCGGTGCTGCGGTCATGCGCTCGATCACCTCCCGCTGCAGCATGACGTGCAGGTCCTGGAACAGCGCCTGCTGCTCCAGCAGGTGGAACAGCAGAGGCGTGGAGATGTTGTAAGGCAGGTTGCCCGCCAGGCGCAGGCCGGCCGGCAGGGTGCCGAGCTGCCGGAAATCGAAGCGCAGCGCATCGGCGCAGTGCACTGCGAGCCCGCGCGGGCCGAGGGTGTGGCCGAGTTCACCGGCCAGCTCGCGGTCGATCTCGACGACATCCAGCCGGCGCACGCGCTCGAGCAGGGGCGCCGTCAGCGCACCGCGACCGGGGCCGATCTCCACGAAGTGATCATCGGGTTGCGGATCGATCGCCGCGATGATCCTGGCGATGACGTGCGGGTCGTGAAGGAAGTGCTGGCCGAGGGACTTGCGCGGCCGCATGGATCAGGCGGCCCGCCGCTGCACCAGGCGGCTGGCGAGTTCGACGGCGGCGAGCAGGCTGCCCGGATCCGCCTTGCCGGTACCGGCGAGTTCGAACGCGGTGCCGTGGTCCACGGAGGTGCGGATGATCGGCAGGCCGAGGGTGACGTTGACGGCATGGCCGAAGCCGACGTGCTTGAGCACGGTGAGGCCCTGGTCGTGGTACATCGCCAGCACGGCGTCGCAGTGGGCGAGGCGTTGCGGAGTGAACGCGCTGTCGGCGGGAACGGGGCCGGTGACCCCGATGCCGGCGGCGGCCAGCCCGGCGAGCGCCGGCCCGATGGTGTCACGCTCCTCGGTGCCGAGGTGACCCGACTCGCCGGCATGCGGGTTGAGGCCCAGCACGGCAATCCGTGGCGCGCCGATACCGAACAGTCGCTGCAGCCCCTCGTGCAGTGTCAGCACGACAGCGCGGATACGCGCCGCGGTCACCTGCGCCGGCACGTCGCGCAGCGCCAGGTGGGTCGTCAGGAGCGCCACCCGCAACTCGCCGGCGACGAGCAGCATGACGGGCTGCGCGATGCCGGTCATTGCCGCGAAAAATTCGGTGTGGCCGGAAAACGGCATGCCGGCGTCGTTGATGACGCCCTTGTGTACCGGTGCCGTGACCAGCGCCGCGAACCTGCCCGACTGGCACCCGGCGCAGGCGTGCCGCAGCGTCTCGATGACATAGCCGGCATTGGCCGGGTTCGGGGTGCCGGCGGTGACCGGTGCGCCGAGCGCGACCGGTTCGACCAGCAGGCGCCCGGGTGGCGAGGGCGCAGGGGGCGCATCCGGCCGGAAGGGTTCTATCCGAAGCGGCAGACGCAGCGCGGCGGCACGCTCCATGAGCAGTGCGGGGTCGGCGATTGCGACGAGTTCGGCGGCAGCGCCGCGGCTGGCGAGCATCACGGCGAGATCCGGCCCGATGCCGGCTGGCTCGCCCGGCGTCAGGGCGATGCGCGGTATCACGGAGCGCCTAGATCCGGTACTCGACGAACGCCTGGTCGCGCAGACGGCGCACCCACAGGTCCGTTTCCTCGCCGAGCTTGCTGTTCCTGATGGCGAGCGCTGCCTGCTGGCGCTGGACCTCCTCCGTCGTGTCCTGCACGCGGCGGCCGAGCACCTCGATGATGTGCCAGCCGAAACGGGTGCGCACGGGTTCGCTGATCTCACCCTCCGGCAGTTGCTCGACGATCTTCTGGAACTCCGGTGCAAACGCGCCCGGGCCGGTCCAGCCGAGATCGCCGCCCTCGTTCTTGGAACCCGGATCGTCCGAAGCGGCCTTTGCCACGGCGGCAAACTCGTCGCCGTCGAGAATGCGCTGGCGGATGCCCCGGATCTTGTCGTGAGCCGCATCGTCGTCGAGGACTTCGCTCGGCGTGATGAGGATGTGTCGTGCGTGGACCTGCTGCTCGATGATCGGCTCGCCGCCGCGCCGGTCGTTCAGGCGCACGAGATGGAAACCGCTGGGGCTGCGGATCGGATCGGACACCTGGCCCTTCTCCAGCCCGGGCACGATCTCGGCGAAGAGCGTCGGCAGCTCGTCGCCCTTGCGCCAGCCGAGCGAGCCGCCCTCGAGCGCCTGCTGCCCATCGGAGTTGGAAACCGCGAGCGCGGCGAAATCCTCGCCGTTGCGCAGGCGCTCGCGCAGCTCCGCGACGCGCTTCTCTGCCGCGGCGACCGCGTCGGGTGCCGCAGTCGGCGCAACCGCAATCAGGATCTGCGACAGGTTGAACTCCTGGTTGAACGAGGCACGACCGGACTGGCGGGCAAGGAATTCGTCGATTTCGCGCGGCGACACGGAGATGCGCGAGGTCACGTCACGCTGGCGCAGCTGCTCCACGGCGATCTGGTCGCGCATCTGGCTGCGATACGCCTGGTAGTCGAGGCCTTCCTTTGCCAGTACGCGCGGCAGCTCGGCAATCGTGACGTTGTTTCGTTCCGCGACGCTGGCGAGCGCGTTGTTGAGAGTCTCGTCGGAGACCTGTATGCCGATGCGCTCAGCCCGCTGCAGCTGGATGCGTGTGACGACCAGTCGCTCCAGGACCTGCCGCGCGAGAGTGCGCTCGGGCGGCAGGTTGGTTCCCTGCGCCTTCAGTCGCTCGACAATGCGCTCCATCTCGTCACGCAGTTCGCTCTTGAGCACGACCCCGTCGTTCACCACCGCGGCGATGCCGTCGAGAAACTCGCCACGGTCGGACAGGCCGCGCGTCTGGGCGGGCGCATCCGCGCCGGCCAGCAGGGCTACCAGCAGCAGGGTCGGGGTGAAGGGAAAACGCATTGGCCGCATCAGTCGGAATCGAAGCCGAGGATACCACGTTCGAGAAGCCGATCCACCGGATCGCCGACGTTGGTGAGCCCCTTCAGGACGAGCTGCAGCGCAATGGCCGTGTCGGATTCGCCAGCGCGCGTGGCGAGATAACGGCGATAGACGAGACGCAGGCCCCAGCAGCAGGTCTCGTACTCCACGCCCACGAATCGCTCGATGGGCTCGCTGTCGTAAATGGAGTAGTCGTAGCGCGCAACCGCGCTCCAGCGATCCGCGATCGGCCAGGCTGCCGTGACGTCGATGGCTTCCAGCATGTCGCGGCGATAGCGGTAGGCGACGTTGGCAACATGACGGCCGTCGCGCCGGTACTGCACCCGGCTGCGGAAGCGCTGTGACTGGCCGGCATCGGAGTCCCACTGGTAGCCGAGATCGAGTTTCCAGTGATCCGAGAAATTCAGCCCGAGTTCCGCCAGCCAGTCCGAGCTGTTGCTGTCCACGGGGAGCTCTCCCGGCAGCGTTACGTCCTGGTCGCTCAGGTACCTCGACTGGCCCACCGTGGCGGTGACGTACTGCACGCCGTTGTCGGCGTCGAGCAGCCGGCTGGTCAGCCCCAGGTTCAATTCGCTGGTGTCACCCAGGCGGTCGTAGCCGAGGAACCGGTTGGTGCGAAACAACTGCACCAGGTTGAAGTCCGGCTCGATGGTGTCGAACACCGGCAGGTCGTCCTGGTTGCGGTACGGTATGTACACGTACTGCACGCGCGGTTCCAGGGTCTGCAGCCAGCCTTCGGAACCGCGTGCGCCGCGCTCGAACACGGTGCCGAGATCGGCGCTCAGGATGGGCGCGGTGCGGCTTGGGCGCTTGTCCTCGTCCGGCGCGGTGTCGTCCAGGCTGTACGCGGTATGCGTGAGCGCAACGGCAGGCTCGAACCAGAAGCCGTGCCAGGCGAGCGGCAGCGTTGCCACAGGACTCAGGTGCAAGCGCCCGCCGGTGACGCCCGCGTTGCGCTCGAAATACGACAGCTCCCCGTCGAGACGCAGGTCGAGGTTGTGCTCGCTGTCGGGCAGCCGGGCGCTGAAGGCCAGTTGCGGCATGCGCCGGTATGGCTTGTCTGCGCCGACCAGCGACTCGTCCAGGGTCTCGAAATCCTGGAATCGCAGCAGCAGCGACAGCATATTGCTGTAGTGCTCGAGGTCCATGACCCGCTCCAGGTGCGTCTGGCTCGAGGCCGAGATGCCGCTGGCGAGATCCTCGAAATACGCGCTGTCGGATACCGTGCGTCCGCGCAGCGTCGCGCGCCAGCTGTCGCCGAACAGCGACTGGTGGTCCATGCCGGCGAGATACCGGTTGTCGTTGGTGCCCTTGTCGTTCGGGAGGTAGGCGAGATCGAGCTGCCCCCTGTGCCCGGGCCAGAGGTAGCGAAACTCCGAGTTCAGCTCGAGGCCGCGTTTGTCCATGTAGCGGGGTGTCAGGGTGGCGTCGTAGTTCGGCGCGAGGTTCAGATAATAGGGAATCTGGAACTCGAACCCGCGCGTCTCGGAGCGCCCGATCCCGGGCAGCAGGAATCCGGACTTGCGTTCATTCGTCACCGGGTAGGAGATCCAGGGTGCGTAGAGGATCGGCACGCCCTGAAAGACCAGGCGCGCATTGCGGGCGGTGCCGATGCCTTCTTCATGGTCGATGGTGATGCTGCTGGCACGCAGGACCCAGTCTTCGTTGCCCTTCGCGCAGGTGGTGTAGCTCACCTCGTTGAGGCGCAGCTCGTTCTCGTTTTCGACCGTGATGCTGCCGGCTGCGCCCCGGGAGGGCACCGAGAACAGCTCGAAACGGGTGTCGTCGATCTGCAACCGGTTGTCGCGTGTGTCGAAACTTGCCGTGCTCCCGCTGATGAATGCCTGCGGATCGCGGAACTCGAGCCCGTCCTGCAGCTGGAACAGGCCCGCGGCGCCGTCGTAGCGGGCGCTGGGTGCCGTCAGGACGCTGTTGCCGCGCCGGATGTGAATCTCCTTGCTGAAGGCGGCGCCGGACTTCAGGTCCAGCTCGGTCTTGCCGGTGAACACCTCGATCCGGGGGTCCGAGGGGTCTGCGGGCGGCAGAGCGGGGAAATCCGGAATGGCGTCCACGGGACAACCCTGCAGGAGGTGGTTGTCGGCACGTGACGGCGACATCGTTGCCACCGACAGGCAGCACAGCAGCAGGCCGGCGATCGGACGACGCAACGTGTATCCCCGCACAATGAACGCACAACGCGCGGGAATTATATGTAGGAGCGGGAGGCGTCGCGACCCTGGTTCCGGGCGCACGACGCAGGGACCCTCGGCCGCGCTCGGGACCGGTCGCTGCGACCCGGGCGGACTGGCAGAATGCCCGCATGAAAGCCATGATCCTCGCCGCGGGCCGCGGCGAGCGTATGCGCCCCCTGACGGACACGACGCCAAAGCCGCTGCTGGCTGTGCGCGGGCGGCCGCTCATCGAGCATCATTTTGCCGCGCTGGCGCTCGCCGGCATCACAGAGGTCGTCGTCAATCTCGGCTGGCTCGGCGAACAGATCCGGGCTCACGTCGGTGACGGGCGCCGCTTCGGCGTCAGCGTGGGCTGGAGCGAGGAGGGCTATCCGCCGCTCGAGACCGGCGGCGGCATCGAGCGTGCCCTGCCTTTGCTCGGCACCGAGCCATTCTGGCTGGTCAATGCCGACGTGTACTGCGAGTACCCGTTTGCGCCACGGCCGCTCGCCGCCGGCTCGATGGCGCACCTCGTCCTGGTGCCGAACCCGCCGCAACACCCGGACGGCGATTTCGCGCTGGTCGCCGGCCGCGTGACCAACTCAACCGTCAGCCGGCTCACTTACTCCGGGCTCGCGATCATCGATCCGCGGCTGCTGGCCGGCTGCCAGCCGGGCCGTTTCCCGCTCGCGCCGCTGCTGCGTACTGCCGCTGATCGGGGTGAGGTCACCGGAGAGCTTTTCAACGGCGCCTGGAGCGACGTCGGCACGCCGCAGCGGCTGGCACAGCTGGGGTAGGGGCAGCGTCGGGGTGAGTATGCCGGGTCGCGGTTTTTTTCGAAGGCGTTTGGGTTGGCGCGAAGCGCGTCGATTCCGGTTGCCCGGCACCCTGGTCCGCAGGAGCCCGCGATGATCACGACCCGCTTGACCCGCATGCTTGGTATCCGCCATCCGGTGGTGCTTGCCGGCCTCGGGGGCGTCGGTCGCGCGGAGCTGGCCGCGGCGGTCTCCAACGCGGGTGGTCTCGGTATGCTCGGCATGATCCGCATGCGGCCCGATTTCATTCGCGATCAGATCCGCAGGACCCGGGCCCTGACCGAGCGGCCATTCGGCGTCAATCTCGTTCCGCCTTGCGCGCCGGAGCCCGGCGGCGTGGGGGCACAGCTCCAGGTCTGCATCGAGGAGCGGGTGCCGGTGCTGTCGCTGTTCTGGTGCGATGCCGCGCCTCTCATGGAGACCTGCCGCGCGGCGGGTATGCGGGTGATTCACCAGGTGGGGTCGGTAGAGGAGGCCCGTGTCGCTGCGGCGGCGGGCGTCGACGTGATCGTGGCGCAGGGAGTGGAGGCGGGTGGGCACGTCCGTGGCGAGCTTGGCCTGCTGTCGTTGCTGCCTGCGGTCATCGCCGCGGTCGCGCCTGTCCCGGTACTCGCGGCCGGTGGCATCGTCGACGCGCGGGGTCTGGCCGCGGCGCTTTCTCTTGGGGCCGACGGCGCCTGGATCGGCACCCGCTTCGTGGCCAGCGCAGAGTCCGAGGCGCATCCCGACTACAAGCAGCGGCTGCTCCAGGCTGGCGGTGCTGATACCGTGATCAGCCGGACGCCCCAGGTCGAGTGGCCGCCCGGTGCCGCGTACCGGTTGTTGAGCAACGCGCTCACCGGTGGTACGGCAACGCCGTCCGGGCCGATCGCCCGCATCCGCCGTGGCGATCGGTTGGTGGAGTTGCCGGTGTCCACCAGTGCGCCGCCAACCATCCACACCGAAGGACAGACCGAGTTGATGGCCAACTACGCGGGCCAGGGTGTCGGGCAGATCAGCGAGATCCTTCCTGCTGCGGCGATCGTGGAGCAAATGGTGTCCGGGGCGACGGACCTCCTGCGCCGGTTGCCGGCGCTGATCGCATGACGCCCGCTCGACCGCCGTGCCCGCGCATTCACAACGCCGCATTGTGCGCGCTCGTCTCCCGTGACGGCCCGCGTGCGCGCAACCTGATGCAACCTCGTGTGACGCGACCGGCCCCGACGAGCGGCGTCTGGTGCAGAATCGCGGGCCATGTACCGCGTATTTGATTTGCAGGTCATCACCCCGGCCCCATGGAAGAACGGCGGCGGCCTGACGCAGGAAATCATCTGCTGGCCACCGGGCGCCGGGCTGAGTGACTTTCATTGGCGCGTCAGCGTGGCCGGCATTCACGCCGGCGGGCCGTTCTCGGTGTTCCCCGGGGTCGACCGCGTCATCCTGCTGCTGGAAGGTGGCGGCGTGTGGCTGCGCTCGCCCGGCCAGGGCCTCGATCATCGGCTCGATCAGTGCGACCAGCCGCTGCATTTTTCCGGCGATCACGCCTGCGACTGCGAACTGCTGGATGGCGACTCGCGCGATTTCAATGTCATGACCCGGCGCGCCGCCCTGGCAGCGGACGTGCAAGTGTTCACGAGCGCCGCGGCCGCGTCGAGCCGCCACGGACTGGTGTTCGCCGCCAGCGGCGCCTGGTCGCTGCAGGCTGGTGGCGATACCAGGCTCGGGCCGCAGGCGGGGATCTGCTGGGCCGATGAAGAGTTCGCGTGGACCGCCACGCCGCTGGCTGACGACGCGCGGCTGATCGCAGTGAGCATCCGGCCGGGCAGCACGCCCCAGCCGGTGCCCTGCTGCCCGGGGCAAGGCCGTCCAGGCTGAATCCGGCCTGACGGTGACGCCCGGACCTGAGAAGCCTTTCATTAATATGTCTGGCAGGCCGCTCGGTGCGTGAGTGGGCCTCGCAGTGCCGGGTAAAGGGTGGCGAACCATGCACGTGATGATCCTTGGCAGCGGCGTGATCGGCACCACCGCTGCCTATTATCTGGCCCGCTCCGGCCACCGGGTGACGGTGCTCGACCGCCAGCGCGCACCGGCGCTCGAGGCGAGCTATGCGAATGCGGGCGAGATCTCGCCCGGATACTCGGCGCCCTGGGCGGGGCCCGGGGTGCCGCTGAAGGCGATCAAGTGGCTGCTGATGCGCCACCGCCCGCTCGTCATCTGGCCGATGCTCGACCCGGCATTGTGGCGCTGGGGTGCGTCGATGCTGCGCAATTGCACGGCGGCGCGCTACCGGGTCAACAAGGCGCGCATGGTCAGGCTCGCGGAGTACAGCCGCGATTGCATGGTGCAGCTTCGGGCTGACACCGGTATCGCCTACGACGAGCGCACGCTCGGCACCTTGCAGCTCTTTCGCACCACCAGGCAGCTCGATGCGACCGCGCAGGACATCGAGATCCTGAAGCGCCACGGTGTCGACTGGGAGCTGCTCGACCGCGACGGCTTCTGCGCCGTCGAACCTGCACTGTCGCTCGTGAAGGAGAAGTTCGTCGGCGCCCTGCGGCTGCCGGGCGACGAAACGGGCGATTGCTTCAAGTTCACCAACGCGATCGCGGCGCTCGCCGAGTCGTCGGGAGCAACCTTCGTCTTCGAAACCCCGATCGAGGCTCTGCTCGCCGAGGGCGGTCGCATCAGCGGAGTGCAGACGCGCGGTGGCGTGCTGCGCGCCGACGCCTATCTCGCCGCGCTCGGCAGCTACACCGCAGGCCTGCTGGCGCCGCTGAAGATCCCCCTGCCGGTCTACCCGGTGAAGGGCTACTCGATTACGCTGCCCATCGCAGACGCCCGTTTCGCGCCCGAGTCGACGATCATGGACGAGACCCACAAGGTCGCGGTCACCCGCCTCGGCAACCGCATCCGCGTCGGCGGTACGGCTGAGCTCGCCGGCTATTCGCTCGCGCTGCGCGATGCACGCCGCAGCACGCTCGAGCACGTGGTGACCGACCTCTTCCCGCGCGGCGGTGACGTCGAGCAAGCCGAGTTCTGGTGCGGGCTGCGCCCGATGACGCCCGATGGCACGCCCATCGTCGGCGCCACGCCCTATGACAACCTCTTTCTCGCCACCGGCCACGGCACGCTCGGCTGGACCATGGCCGCCGGCACCGGGCGCGTGATCGCCGACCTGCTCTCCGGCCGCAAGCCCGA
Source organism: Nevskiales bacterium (assembly GCA_011526045.1). GTDB lineage: Bacteria > Pseudomonadota > Gammaproteobacteria > Steroidobacterales > QUBU01. The sequence continues at coordinate 156,734 of WYBE01000050.1, forward strand.
GATCGACCTCGCCGGCCTGACGCTGGAGCGCTACCGGCCCGGCTAGCCACCCCGGTCCGAGGGGTTATAACGCTGCAGACGAATGCAGGCTCGAACTTTCCCGAGCCGCGGCCTGAGGCCTGAGGCCAAACGTTGGCGCTCAAGCTTTCGCCCGCACCAACACCCCCTTCTATACTCCCCGTGCATGAACCCAATACGTTGTCGCTGCGGCGCAGTCCAAGGCACCGTTGCAGACGGGTCGATCAATAACCGCGTGCGCTGCTACTGCAAGGACTGCCAGGCGTTTGCACGCTTCCTGGGCCGTGCCTCCGAGATTCTCGACCAGTCGGGCGGGACGGATATCGTTCAAGTGGCCCAGGTTCGAGTCCGGTTCTCGTCCGGACTCGAGCGCCTTGCGGCGGTGCGCCTGACTGAAGCCGGAATGCTGCGGTGGTACGCGTCCTGTTGCAACACGCCTATCGGTAATACGATGCGCGACCCGAAATGGGCCTTCGTTGGGCTGATTCACTCCTGTCTGGCGGGCGAGCAGGTTGCTGGCGCCTTCGGCTCAAAGGTGGCGAGGGTCAACACGAGTTCCGCCATCGGTGATCCGAAACCAGAGGGAGGCCGGCTACCGGGTTTCATGTTCAGGCTCCTGGGTATTGTCGTGTCGGCCCGGCTATTTCGGGAACGCCATGCGTCCCCGTTCTTCGACAGCTCCGGCGCCACGGTGGTCACACCGCGCGTTCTTTCAGCAGCCGAACTCGAGCAGTTCAACAGTGCAGCCTGACCAGAGCCCATCGCGCGGCGAAATGGCGCTGGAGAGTTTGCCTGTTTGATCATCCGGCTCGCTACCGGTTTTTGCTGGTCAGCATCCGCCCCGTATCATCGCGCCCCGCGGCGTTACGGGCCTGCGGCTAACGTAGATATTCAAATGCTCCGGCACCGATATTAAACAATGGGTTGACCAGTCTTCCTGCACCGGCCATCCGCTCTGTCCGCACACGTTGTTGCCAGCCCTTGCGAGAGGGGTTTAGAGTCGGACTGACCTCCACCCGAAAACCAGAGAACAGAAAGGGTGCCAGGAGGGTTCGATCGTGACCGTCCGCGGTGCATTAGTCCCGTTCCCAGCCGGGCCCGGTACGCTGGAGACGCAATCATGAAACTGTGCTTGCCGTGCGGGTGGCGCGCGTTGCTCACGGGCGTCGTCACTGCCATTTGCGCCGCCAGCCCGGCGAGCGCCGACATCGTACGGATCATCGGTGCGAGCCTGCGCGTCACGGAGGGCGCGCCGACGGTGGTCGAAGCGAAATTCCTCGGCGATCCGGCTGCACTTTACGACAACGAGCTGTTCCTCGACGCGCCGACCTTCATCGGCCCGATTTTCAACAACCATACGACCCCGCCCGACACGACGGTGCCGCTCGGCACTTTCCTGCCGGAGACGGTGCTCTTCATTCGCAACCAGGCGTTTTTCATCCCGAATCCGGGCAGTCCGGCGAGCTATAACTTCGGCTTCTTCACCGGTGACGGCATGTTGCCCCTCAACCCCGACCGCCTGCCGCACGCGGTGTTTGAGTTCGACACCAGCGATCCCGATGCAGGGGTGACGGTCAGCTTCGAGGACCAGTTCGGCGGCGGCGATCTCGACTTCAACGACGCCGTCTATTCCTTCACCAACGTCTACGTGGGCTTCGTCGATGTCGCGCTCTCGCCCGTCGTCATTGGACCGGGGGAGTCGGTGACCGTGAACGACAGCGAGTCGGTGCATTTCGCCGCACTCGACGACTTGTTCGGCAATGCGGGCGATATCATCAACAACGGCTCGGTGACCAACTACGGTGATGGCGAAAACTCGGGCTCGTTCGACAACTCCGGCGGTTTCTTCAACGATCTTCCGGCCAAACTCACGAATGCCGCCGGCGGCCAGTTCTCCAGTTCGGGGTGGCTCACGAACTTCGGCAGTGTCGTCAATGAGGGGGAACTCGAGAACTCTGGCGACCTTGCGAATGGCGGCTCGATCGATAGTTCCGGCACCATCCGCAACGCCGCCTCCGTGGTGAACAGCGGCGCGGCCAGCGTGACCAACGCCGTGGGGGGCGCGATCGACAACATCGGCACCTGGGTGAACCGCAGCGGAACCACGACGCAGAACGACGGCACGATCACGAACAGCGGCAGTTTCTACGTGGAGGGCGGAGCGAGCGTGTCCGGCAGCGGCAGCTATGAAGCGATAGGCGCCGCCGCCACTTACGTCAGCGGCTCCATGCAGGCCGCGTTGATCAAGATCCAGGGCTTCCTGGGCGGCAGCGGCACGCTCCAGGGGCCGGTGGACGCGGAATCGAACGCCACCATCAGCCCCGGCGATTCGCCGGGAACCCTGACGGTGGACGGCGACTTCGCGCTCACCGGCGGGGCGCTGGTGATCGAGATTTCGTCGCCCGGCGAGCACGATGTGCTCGCCATCACCGGTGCGGCGACCTTCACGGGCGGGCTGGTCGAGTACCGGTTCCTGCAGCCGCCGGCGGCAGGCGAGAGCTACACCTGGCTCACGGCCACGGAGGGCATCAACGGCGCCGATACGCTTGCGAACTCCGTCACCGGCGGACCGGCCGGGCTCGCCTTCCACACGGAGGGCGACGGCACCTCGCTGGTCCTGCGCGTGGTCGCCGATGCCGACGGCGACGGTATTGCCGATGAAGCGGACAACTGCATCCAGGTCGCCAATGTCAATCAGCGCGACACCGACGGCGACCAGTACGGGAATCTCTGTGACGGCGACCTCAACAACAGCGGCGGCATGGTTAACTTCGCTGATCTGGCGCTGTTCCGGGCACGCTTCGGCGGCAGCGACGCGGACGCCGATTTTGACGGCAATGGCCAGGTGAATTTCGTCGACCTGGCCCATTTCCGGGCATTCTTCGGCAAGCCGGCGGGGCCGTCGGGTACCGTGCCGCCGTGAGTTGAAGAAATAGGGGGTCGGGAAAAACGGGGTCGGAGTCATGACTCCGACCCCCTTTTTCCCGGTCGCGCCTCGCGTCGTGCCTACAGCCGCGCGAGCAGCTCTTCCTCCAGGTCGCGACTGACCCGATCGGCATCCGCCGGACCGCCGAGCGCGGCGACCTGGGTGACCTCGATCCCCGGATAACCGCAGGGATTGATGCGGGCGAACGGCGCGAGGTCCATGTCCACATTGAGTGCGAGTCCGTGGTAGCTCGCGCCCCGGCGTACGCGCAGCCCGAGGCTCGCGATCTTGGCGCCATCCACGTAGACACCCGGAGCTGCGGGCCGGCTCGCAGCGCGGATGTCGTACCGGGCGAGGGTCGCGACGACGACGTCTTCCAGCAGGCTCACCAGCGCGCGGACGCCGAGGTGCCGGCGCCCGAGGTCGAGCAAGACGTAGGCGACGACCTGGCCGGGTCCGTGATAGGTCACCTGACCGCCACGATCGACACGCACGACGGGAATGTCGCCGGCGTCGAGCACGTGGGCCGGGTCCGCGTTCATGCCGAGCGTGAACACCGGCGGGTGTTGCAGCAGCCAGAGTTCGTCAGGGGTGCCGGGGTCGCGCTCCATGGTGAACCGCACCATGTCGTCGAAAGCCACGCGGTAATCCACCAGGCCCGGCCGGCGCACCCGCATCGTCACAGCACGAACAGGACCTGCTCGGCTGCCGTCAGGGCCCGATAGATGGCATCGAGCTGCTCGCGGCTCTCGGCGTCTATCGTGATGGTCACGGCGAGAAAACGCCCGTTGCTGCTTGCGCGCGTGCGCACGCTTGCGGCCGGGATCTCCGTTCCGGAGTGCTCGCTGATGAGCGCAACCACCTGCGCCTCGAACTCCGCCTCGTGCCGGCCCATGACCTTGATCGGGAAGCGGCACGGAAACGTAAACGGTGATTCGTGGTCAGTTTCGTTTACGAATTTCATAAGCCTGGGCTACCACGCGCCACACTGGTCCCGGCACGCCGGCGCCGACCGGCACCCCGTCGAGGCGGGTGACCGGCGCAACGCCGCGCATGGCGGCGGTCAGCCAGATCTCGTCCGCCGCGCGCAGGCGCGCCTCGTGGATCGATTCCTCACGGTAGCCGAAGCCGGCCGTCGCCGCCACTTCCCTGACGAGTCGCAGTGTCGTGCCCGGCAGGATGGCGGTGCTGTCGGCGCGACTCACCAGCGTGCCGCCCTCGACGATGACGACCGAGCTGCCGGCGCCTTCGGTGACGAAGCCGTCGCGCAGCATGATGTACTCGCCGGCGCCTGCCTGGCGCGCGGCGTCGCGCAGCAGCACGTTGGCGAGCAGCGCCGTGCTCTTGATGTCGCAGCGGGCCCAGCGGGGGTCGGGCCCCGTGATGGCGCTCACCCCCGGCGTGTCGGGATCGGCGGGAGCCAGCGGGCTCGCCATGGCAAACACAGTCGGCGCGAGTCCGGTCGGGAGCAGGTGGTCGCGGCCACGGTCGGCACCGCGGCTGACGTGTACGTAGATGCCCATGTCCGCGCCTGCGCCCGCCTCGCGATTGCGTGCGATCAGCTGCGCGACGATGTCGCGCCAGGCGGCCTCTGCGTGGGGATTGGCGATACGCAGCTCGGCCAGGCTGCGCGCGAGGCGCGCGAGATGCGCATCGAGCAGCAGCGGCCGGCCGTCGTAGACCGCGATCACCTCGTACACGGCATCCGCAAACAGGAAGCCGCGATCGAGCGGCGAGATGCGCGCTTCTGCAACCGGCAGAAAGCGGCCGTTCAGGTAGGCGATGGGCAGCGACTGCGCCATGGTCGGCGCGGGAACCCGGCGCTGTCCTACTCGAACCAGAGCAGCGCGGTGTCCACCGCCTGGCGCCACAGCGACCCTTCCTCCACGGCGGCCAGCGCCACGAGAGGCGTCTCGGCGAGCGGCTCGCCGGCGAGTTCGATCCGCAGGCTGCCGACTGGCTGGCCCTGGGCGACCGGCGCAATCAGGTCACGGGGTGCCTCCGGTTTGCTGCTGAGCTGGTCGGCGGTGCCGCGGGGAATGGTGAGCCAGAGGTCGGCGTTGACACCCAGGCCGACCGTTTCCGCCACGCCTTTCCAGACGCGTGATTGCGCGATCTGCTCACCGGCCTGCTGAACCCTGCGGGTTTCGTAGAAGCGAAAGCCGTAGTTCAGGAGCTCCTGCGATGCCTTGGCCCGGGCCTGCTCGCTCTCCATTGCCATGACGACCGAAATCAGCCGCATGTCGTCGCGCTTGGCGGAGGCCGCCAGGCAGTAGCCGGCGCTCTGGGTGTGCCCGGTCTTGATGCCGTCCACCGTGGGGTCGCGATAGAGGAGCAGGTTGCGATTGCCCTGGCGAATGTTGTTGAAGACGAATTCCTTCTCGGAGTACCAGCGGTAGTGCTCGGGGAACTCCGCAATGATGGCGCGCGAGAGCTTCGCGATGTCGGCGGCCGAGGTGTAGTGATCCGGGTGCGGCAGCCCGGTGCTGTTGACGAAATGACTGTTGGTCATGCCCAGTTCCTGCGCATGCTGGTTCATGACGTCCGAAAAGGCGTCTTCCGAGCCGCTGACATGTTCCGCGAGCGCGATGCTCGCGTCATTGCCGGACTGGATGATCATGCCCTTGAGCATGACCTCCATCGGAGCGGAGCTGTTGATCGGCAGCATCGTGGTGGAGCCACCCGAGCCCGCGCCCCCGGTGCGCCAGGCGTGCTCGCTCACCCGGACGTCGTCGGTGATCTTGACCGCCCCCGCCTGCAGCGCCTTGTAGACGGCATAGGCGGTCATCAGCTTGGTGAGGCTCGCCGGCTCCATGCGCGTGTTTTCATCGCGCGCGGCGAGCACCTTGCCGGTCGCGAAGTCGATGAGCACGTAACTCTTCGCCGCGATCTCCGGGGGTGGCGGAACGGTCGGCAATGCCGCCGTTGCGGCAGTGCAGAAAAGCAGTAGGGCAAGAAGCCCGATGGCTCCCGGCGAGGTTCTCATGGTCGCGCTCCGAATTGTCTTAAAGGGGCCGCTCAGCCGCCCGGCATGGCGCCACCGGCAGCGGGCGCCTCGAGGACCAGCCGCGGCTTGCCGAGATTGAGGCGGTCGACTCGTGCAGCCACCGCATCGTACTCGGCCGCGTTCTTTACCGGCCCGATGCGCACGCGGTAGAGCGCCGGTTCGGCTTGTCCATCATAGCGGACGACGGCGTTCGCGAAACCCTGCTGTTGCAGTTGTCGTCGCAGTGCTTCGGCGTTGTCGGGCTGGCTGAAGGCGCCGATCTGGACGTAAATGGTGCCAGTGGCTGCCTCGCCCGCCACCGCCGGCCCCGCGAGTGCCTGTACTTCGACCTGGGCAGTGCCGGCGCTGACAAAGCCGAGATCGCGCGCTGCGGCGTATGAAAGATCGATCAGGCGCCCCTTCATGAAGGGGCCGCGGTCATTGATGCGAACGATGATGGACTTGCCGCTGTCCAGGTTGGTGACACGCGCGGTGGTGGGCAGCGGGAGCGTCTTGTGGGCCGCGGTCAGCGCGTACATGTCGTAGGTCTCGCCACTGGAAGTGGGCCGCCCGTGGAACTCCCGGCCGTACCACGACGCGATCCCCTGCTCGCTGTAACCGGCGCTTTCCGGCAGCACGTAGTAGCGTTGGCCCATGACCTCGTAGAAGGGCGGGTTACCGCTCGCGGACCTCGGCTCGCTGGCGTCGGGCGCTCGAGGCGGGGTGACGCCGGGGATCCGCGCCTTCTCCATTGTCGGCTCGGGCAGTACCGGCCCTGTGGGCCGGGGCTCGGTGGTGGCACAGGCGGCCAGCAGCGCTGCCAGCGCCGCGATCAGGAGACCTTGAGGACGAATCGCGGTGGACAGCAACTTCCCGCGCTCCGCGTCAGAGTCCGGGCGCGGCGTCGGGCCGGCTGGCGCGAAAGGCTTCGCCGATGGCCTGGCCAAGCTGGAACACGGCAAGGGCGTACATCGTGCTGCGATTGTAACGGGTGATCACGTAAAAGTTGTGAAAGCCGACCCAGTACTCGAGCCCGTCGTCGCCCTCGAAGGCCAGCAGCCCGGCCGGTGCCGAGGCGGGCATGTCGGTCGAGAAACGCACGCCCTGCGCCTTCAGCCCGGTCACGGTCGATGTGGCAGACAGTGTGTTGTCCTCCGGGCGATGAGCGCTCGCTGTGGCCAGCGTCGCGCGCGTGACCACCGCCTCGCCGCTGCGCCACTTGTGGGCGACGAAGTAGTTGGCGACGCTCGCCAGCACGTCATCCCAGCTGTCGAACAGGTCGCGCCGGCCATCGCCGTCACCGTCCACGGCGTAGGCCCGGTAGCTGCTCGGCATGAACTGTGGGGCGCCCATCGCCCCGGCGTAGGATCCGACGGCTTTGCCGAGGTCCAGTGACTCGTCGCGCGCGAGCAGGAACAGCTGGGTAAGCTCCGAGCGGAAGAAGTTCATGCGCGGCGGGTAGTCGAACGCGAGTGTCGTGAGGGCGTCGAGCAGGCGGTAGCGCCCGGTCCGGCTGCCGAAATAGGTCTCCACGCCGATGATGCCGACCAGCATCTCGGCCGGGACTCCTGTTTTCTCCGCCACCCGGGCCAGCCTCGCCTCGTGCTCGCGCCAGAAAGCGACGCCCGCGGCGATGCGTTCCGGTGTCAGGAAGATCGCGCGGTACTCGCGCCAGGTCTTGACCCGTTCGGCGGGGCGCGCGATCGCTTCGAGGATGCTCTGCTGGATTTCTGCACCGCCGAGGGTGGTGCGCAGGTAATCGGCGTCCAGGCCGTGATCACGGGCGAGTTCTGCGACGTAGGCCTGCACCTCCGGCCGCTGGACGTCGAGCGTCTTCGCCGCGTGGCCAGGCCACGGGCAGGCCGCAAGCAGAAAGAGCGCAGTCCACGGGGGCAGTCTGTTCATGGTCATCGGCGTACCGCGTCGCCCAGTTTACGGTGGGTATGAATCGACATCAGGATGCCAAACCCGGCGAGCAGCGTCACCATGGACGTGCCACCGGTGCTGACCAGTGGCAGCGGCACGCCGACCACCGGCAGCAGCCCGGTGACCATCGCCGTGTTGACGAACACGTAGCAGAAGAAGGTGATCGACAGCGTGCCGGCCAGCAGTCGCGTGAAGGTGTCGGGCGCCGTCAGTGCGATGAACAGGCCCCGGCCGATCACGAACAGGTAGAGCACGAACAGCGCCAGGACACCCATGAGCCCCCACTCCTCGCCGATCACGGCGAAAATGAAATCGGTGGAGCGCTCGGGCAGGAACTCGAGCTGGCCCTGGCTGCCGTTGAGCCAGCCCTTGCCGAACAGCCCGCCCGAGCCGATGGCGATTTTCGACTGGATGATGTGGTAGCCGGCGCCCAGCGGGTCCCGGTCGGGGTCGAACAGGGTGAGTACGCGATTGCGCTGGTAGTCGTGCATCGCCATCCACAGGACCGGGGCTCCAGCCAGGGCCGCCGCCACACCGCCTGCGATGTAGCGCCAGCCGAGGCCGCCGAGAAAGATCGCGGTAACGCCGGTCAGTACGATCAGGACGGCGGTGCCGAGATCCGGCTGCACCGCGATCAGCGCGGTCGGCACCAGGACGATGAGCAGGCTGCCGACGATGAGCACAAACGACGGCGGCAGCGGCCGGTCGTGCAGCACCCGTGCCAGGGTTAACGGCACGGCGAGTTTCATGATTTCCGACGGCTGGAAGCGAATGCCGAAATCGAGCCAGCGCTGGCCGCCCTTGGCGATGTCGCCGCTGACCAGCACGAGGGCCAGCAGGCCGATGCCAACGAGATACAGCCAGGGGGCCCCGCGCCGCAGCCAGACCGGGTCGACCCGCGCGGCGAACAGCATGGCCGCGAGCGCCACGGCGACCTTGCCCGCGTGCGCCTGCATCAGAGCGAGACTCTGGCCGCTGGCGCTGTAGAGCACGATGCTTGCCAGCACCAGCAGGCCGACGATGCCGGCGAGCAGCGGCGGGTCCATGTGCGCCCAGCGCAGGATCCGGCCAAAGACCGTGAGCCGCGAGCTGGCATCGTCGCGCGAGCTGCTCATGCGCCGCCCTTCCGCAGGTAGGCTTCCATGACCTGTCGGGCAATGGGCGCCGCGATCTTGCTGCCGCTTTCGCCGTTCTCGATCACCACCGCGACCGCGATCCGCGGCTGCTCCAGCGGCGCGAAGGCGACGAACAGCGCGTGGTCGCGCAGCCGCTCGGCCACTTCGGCGGCCTTGTACTTCTCATTCTGCGCGATGCTGAACACCTGGGCCGTGCCGCTCTTGCCGGCCATCTGGAACGGCGCGTTGAGGCCGACTGCGCGCGCGGTGCCCCGTGCGCCTTGCATGACGCGGTGCATGCCCTCGATGACATGGTCCCAGTACGCCGCATCCGGCACAGTGACGGGCGCGAGCGTTCCGGCGGTGACCGGGGTCACGGTGCCGGTGATCGGGTCGCGCAGGGCGTGGAGCATGGTCGGTTCGAAGCGCTGCCCGCGCGCGGCGATGGTTGCCGTGGCGGTCGCCAGCTGCAGCGGCGTCACCAGCAGGTAACCCTGGCCGATGCCGGCGATCACCGTTTCACCCGGAAACCAGACCTGGTTGGCGGCGCGCGAAAACGCGCGGCGTTTCCACGCGGGCGTGGGCACGAGGCCGCCGCGCTCGCCGGGAAGCTCGATGCCGGTAAGGCCGCCCAGGCCGAACTTGCTGAGGTACGCGGCCATGCGCTCGATGCCGAGGTTGCGCGCCAGCGTGTAGTAATAGACGTCGCAGGACTGCTCGATGCTCGAGTACAGATCCACCATGCCGTGCCCCTCGGGCTTCCAGTCGCGATAGCGATGCTGGCTTCCGGGCAGCATGAAATATCCGCGGCAGGCGACACGCTCCTCCGCTGTGGTGACTCCCTCGGCCAGGCCGGCCAGCGCAATGATCGGCTTGATGGTCGAGCCCGGGGGGTAGGTGCCACGCAGGGCGCGGTTCAGGAGCGGCTTGTCGATATCCTCCAGCAGGGCGCTGTAGGCCTTGCGGCTCAGCCCTGCGCTGATCGCGTTCGGGTCGAAGGCGGGCGAGCTGACGAAGGTCAGCACTTCGCCGTTGGCGGGGTCGATGGCGACGACCGCGCCGCGCCGGCCTGCGAGCCCGGCCCAGGCCGCCAGTTGCGCGTCCAGGTCGAGCCCGAGCACCAGGTCCTGGCCGGGCAGCGCGCTCTGCCGCTCCAGTGTCTGCAGGCTGCGGCCACGGGCGTTGACGAGCACCTGCTCGCGGCCGACGTTGCCGTGCAACTCGCGCTCGAACGCCCGCTCGACGGAAACCTTGCCGATGTGGGAGGTGCCCGCGTAGGCGACCGCGTCGATCTCGCGCTGGTCATCGGCGCTGATGCCGCCGACATAGCCGAGCGCGTGAGCCAGTGCGGGCCCGTACGGGTAAAAGCGCGACAATCGCGCGCGAATCTCCACGCCGTCGAAATACGGTCGCTTGACGGCAAACAGGGCGACTTCCTCGTCATTGAGGTGTTCGCGGATCGCGATCGTGTCGAAGCGCCGCCGCGCATTGATCCTGCGCCTGATCTCCGGGAGCTCATCGGCCTTCAGCAGGCCGAGGTCGGCCAGCCGGCGCAGAGTGTCGTCGATGTCGGGAACCTGCTCGGGAGTCAGTTCCAGGCCGAAGCTCGCCTGGTTCTCGGCCAGCACGCGGCCATTGCGGTCGAGGATCAGGCCGCGGGTGGCAGGCACCGGCTCGATGCGGATGCGGTTGCCCTGCGACTGCGCGGAGAAGTAGTCGTACTGGACGATCTGCAACTGCACGAGTCGCGTCAGCACCACTGCGGTCAGTATGCCGACGCAGCTCGCGGCCACCACGAGACGGGTCAGGAACAGGCGTTGCTCGGCCCAGTGATCCTTGATGCGTACCGCTGCCATGTCCGCCCCAGGCTCAGACGAAACGCTTGTTGCGATTCTCGGCCCGCAGCCGGATCCCGTCGAGCAGCGCCATCAGCGGCGCCCAAGCGACCCCGCCGGCCAGCACCTGGGTCCAGCGGTCGATCCCGCCGGTGACCGTGCCCGCGATGCCGTCGATCCAGAACACGAGAAACGCGTCGATCGTCAGGAGCATGAAGACGGTCATGGTGAGCTGCCAGAGGGGGAAGATGCGGATCTGCAGGTGAAAGCGTAGCGTCAGGAAGGCGACGACGCTGAGAGCCAGCGCGTGCTGGCCGAGGAGGTTGCCGAACAGGACGTCGAGGACGATCCCGGCGAGAAATGCGGTCAGTATGCCGCAGAGCCGCGGCCACATCAGGCACCAGTAGATCACCACCATGGTGACCCAGGGCGGGCGAAACGGTTCCAGGACCTCGGGCAACGGCACGATGGCGAGCAACATTGCAGCAATGAGCGTCAGCCACAGCGTCAGCGGACTTGTGCGTGCGCGACTCACTCTACCGGGGCTCCCGTGGCAGGCCCCGTTGCAGCGGGCTGGTCGGTCGGGCGGTCCGCTGCGGCAGGCGCCGGGCCGGTGACGGGGGCCGGCACGCCCGCCGCCGGCGGAGTGTCGGGAGCGGGCGCCGCCGCATCGGCGCTGCCCGGTTCCGCAGGCGATGCCGGAGGGGGCACGGGCGCGGCGGCCGGCTGAGGCCGTGGACTCACCAGCAGCACTTCACGCACGCGGTCGAGCGCGGCGACGGGCCGGGCGCTGACGGTGAGAAACGGCTCGCCCGTGTCCCGGCGGACCTCGGTGACGGTTGCGAGCGGGTAGCCCGCGGGGAACGCGCCTCCGAGTCCCGAACTCACCAACAGGTCGCCGGGCTGCACGTCGGCACTGCGTGCCATGAATGGCAGGGAAAGGCGCTCGATGTCGCCGGTGCCGACGGCAATCGTCCGCAGGCCGGTGCGAACCACTTCGGCCGGGACCGCGTGATCGGGATCGGTGATGAGCAGCGCCTCGGAACTCGTGCCGCGGTCGCGGGTGATCTGGCCCACGACGCCCTGCGCATCGATCAGCGCCTGGCCGACGAAGGCGCCGTCGTTGCTGCCGCGATTGAGCACGACGCGATGGCGCAGCCGATCCATGTCGACGGCCACGATTTCGGCGATCAGCACCTGGTCGCCCACCTTGGCGGTGGATTCGAGCAGGGCGCGCATCCGCGTGTTCTCGGCTTCGAGCGCCGCCATGCGCTGCAGCCGCCCGCTCTGGACCAGCAGTTCGGTGCCGAGGCGCCGGTTTTCTTCGATGAGATGCGTGCGGGAGGCCAGCGTCTCGCGCGCCCATTCGGCAGCGGAGAAGGGTGCGTCCACCGCCTGCTGCAGCGGGTAGAGCGCGGCCCCGAGCAGGCTGCGGATCTGGACGAGGTGCTGATTGCGCTGGTCGAGGACCATCAGGACGATGGCCAGCGTGACCAGCAGGACCAGGCGCAGGCCGGGGCCTGGACCGCGGAAGAGTCGGGGCTCGCTGTCTGGTGTCGAGAACGCCATGGATCAGGGGGACAGTGCACTGAATTCAACAGCGCGCCCGGTCGAGCGCAGCGCAAATTCCGGAATTAAGTGCACTGCCCCCCTGATTCTAGTCCAGGCTGAACACGCCCGGACCCTGCTCGTCCATCAGTTCCAGCACACGACCCCCGCCGCGCGCCACGCAGGTCAGAGGATCGTCGGAGACCACCACGGGAAGCCCCGTCTCCTCCATCAGCAGTTTGTCGATATTGCGCAGGAGCGCTCCGCCGCCCGTCAGCACGATGCCGCGCTCGGCGACATCGGCCCCGAGTTCGGGCGGGGTCTGCTCGAGCGCGCCTTTGACCACGCCGACGATGCCCTGCAGGGGTTCCTGCAGCGCTTCGAGGATCTCGTTGCTGTTGAGGCTGAAGCTGCGGGGCACGCCTTCGGAGAGGTTGCGGCCCTTGACGGAGATCTCGCGCACCTCGTCGCCCGGGTAGGCCGAGCCGATGTCCTTCTTGATCCGTTCGGCGGTTGCCTCACCGATCAGGATGCCGTAGTTGCGGCGCACATAATTGACGATCGCATCGTCGAAGCGGTCGCCGCCGATGCGCACGGACGAGGCGTAGACGATGCCGTTCAGCGAGATCACGGCCACCTCGGAGGTGCCGCCGCCGATATCGAGCACCATGGAGCCGCGCGCCTCGTGCACCGGCATGCCGGCGCCGATGGCCGCGGCCATCGGTTCCTCGATCAGGAAGACCTTGCGCGCGCCGGCGCCCTCGGCGGATTCACGGATCGCGCGCCGCTCGACCTGGGTCGAGCCGTAGGGCACGCAGATGAGCACGCGCGGGCTTGGACGGAAGTAGCGCCCCGGATGGGCCTTGCGGATGAAGTGCTGGAGCATCTTCTCCGTAATGGTGAAATCCGCGATCACCCCGTCCTTCAGCGGACGGATGGCGGTGATGTTGCCGGGCGTGCGCCCGAGCATGTTCTTCGCCTCGGTGCCGACTGCCTCGACGCTCTTGCCGCCGCGGCCGGGCTCGTCGCGGATCGCAACGACCGATGGCTCATTGAGGACGATGCCCTCGCTGCGCACATAGATCAGCGTGTTCGCGGTGCCGAGATCGATGGATAAGTCGTTCGAGAAGTAGCCCAACAGCTTCTTCAGCATGTGCGCAACTCGATAACCCGAGGGGACTCAGCCAACCCGTACGCTGAGTTCGGGCGGTACTCTAGCAACGATAAGGGTATTTTCACAACTGCCGGTGTATGATCCGCGCTTCATCTAAGCGGCTGATCGGGAAGATACTTTCCAGTGGCTCTCACCCGGGCGGACATCGATCACATTGCGCACCTGGCGCGGCTCGCAGTCAGCGAGGCGGAGGTGCCGGAGTATGTCGGCAAGCTCTCCCGCATCCTCGATCTGGTCGACCAGCTCAAGCAGGCCGACACCCGTGGCGTCGAGCCCATGGCGCACCCGCTCGAAATGTCGCAGCGCCTGCGCTCCGACGAGATCACCGAGCACGATCACCGGGAGTACTATCAGCGCAACGCGCCCGAGGCCGAGCAGGGCCTGTATCTCGTGCCGCGTGTGATCGAGTAACGGGGGCGGGCTGCCGATGCAACGTCCGACCGTCGCCGGTCTGTCGCGCCTGCTGCGCAAGCGGGAGGCCAGCAGCCGTGAACTCGTGCAGCAGTGCCTGCAGGAGATCGAGCGGCACAACGGCGACCTCAACGCCTTCATCACGGTGACTGCCGAGCAGGCGCTCACGGCCGCCGACGCGGCCGACGCGCTCCTCGCCCGCGGCGAGGGCGGGCCGCTCACCGGAATTCCCTTTGCTCACAAGGACATCTTCTGCACGCGGGGCGTACGCACGACCTGCGGCTCGAAGATGCTGGAGCACTTCGTCGCCCCCTACGATGCCACGGTGGTCGAGCGCATGGCCGCGGCCGGCCTGGTGATGGTCGGCAAGACCAACATGGACGAGTTCGCCATGGGCTCGTCGAACGAGACCAGTTTCTTCGGCCCGGTGCGCAACCCCTGGGACCCGGAACGCTCGCCGGGCGGTTCGTCCGGCGGCTCCGCAGCGGCAGTGGCGGCGGGACTGGTGCCCGCGGCCACCGGCACCGACACCGGCGGCTCGATCCGCCAGCCTGCGGCGATGACCGGCATTACCGGGTTCAAGCCGACCTACGGGCGGGTGTCGCGCTACGGCATGATCGCGTTCGCCTCGAGCCTGGACCAGGCGGGCATCTTCGCGGCCAGCGCCGAGGACGCGGCGCTGCTGCTGGAGGTCATGGCGGGCTTCGATCCGCGGGACTCCACCAGCGCCGACCTGCCGGTGCCCGCCTATTCGCAGGAGATCGGCGCGTCCCTGAAGGGCCGGCGGATCGGCGTTCCGCCCGAGTTCTTCGATGCCGGGCTGGACGCAGAGTGCGGCGCGCGCGTGCGCGAGGCGCTCGGGGTCTTCGAGCAGCTCGGCGCGAAGATCGTGGAAGTTTCGCTGCCGCACCTGGGCCTGTCGATCCCCACCTATTACATCGTCGCGCCGGCGGAATGCTCGTCCAACCTCGCGCGGTTCGACGGCGTGCGCTTCGGCCATCGGGCAGCCGGCGTCGGGTCGCTCGAGGAACTGTACAAGCGCACGCGGCAGGAGGGCTTCGGCGCCGAGGTCAAGCGGCGCATCATGACCGGCACCTACGTCCTCTCCGCCGGCTACTATGACGCCTATTACCTGCAGGCACAGAAGGCGCGCCGCCTGATCGCCGAGGATTTCCGCCAGGCGTTCGCCGCTGCGGATATCATCGCCGGCCCCACGGCGCCGACGGCAGCCTTCCGGCTGGGAGAGAAGACCGCCGACCCCGTGCAGATGTACCTGAATGACATCTATACCATCGCGGTGAACCTGGCGGGGCTGCCGGGCATCTCCATTCCCTGCGGCTACGCGCAGGACCTGCCGGTTGGGCTGCAGCTCATCGGGCCGGCCTTCGGCGAGGCCGCGGTGCTCAACTTTGCGCACCAGTACCAGACCGCGGCCGACTGGCATCGCCACCGGATCGCACGATCAGGGGCGGATGGGCTGCCTCGCATGATCGACGTGACCGGCAGCACTGGGCGCAGCTTCAGCGTCGTCGGCACGGAAATGCCCACCGGGAAGCCGCGCCGGTGACCTGGGAACCCGTCATCGGGCTGGAGATCCACGCCCAGCTCGCCACGCGCGCGAAGATATTCTCCGGCGCGGCGACTGCCTATGGCGCGGCGCCGAACACGCAGGCCTGCCTCGTGGACCTGGGCTACCCCGGCGTGCTGCCGGTGTTGAACGGCGCGGCGGTGCGCATGGCGGTGAAGTTCGGTCTCGCGGTCGGTGCGACGGTCGCCCGCCGCTCGGTGTTTGCCCGCAAAAATTACTTCTACCCGGACCTGCCGAAGGGCTACCAGATCAGCCAGTACGAGCTGCCGATCGTGCAGGGCGGCGCCGTCGCCATTGCCCTGGACGACGGTTCGCACAAGACGGTGCGGCTGACCCGGGCGCACCTCGAGGAGGATGCGGGCAAGTCGTTGCACGAAAGCTTCCACGGGCAGTCCGGCATCGACCTCAACCGCGCCGGCACCCCGCTGCTCGAAATCGTCTCGGAGCCCGATCTGCGCTCGGCGAAGGAAGCGGCGGCCTACATGAGGAAGATCCACCAGCTGGTGCGCTACATCGGCATCTGCGACGGGAACATGCAGGAAGGGTCGTTTCGCTGCGATGCCAACGTGTCCGTCCGGGCCGCGGGCGCGGCGAAGCTCGGCACGCGTGCCGAGATCAAGAATCTGAACAGCTTCCGCTTTCTCGAACGCGCCATCCTGTTCGAGATCGAGCGCCAGATCGGGATCCTCGAGGAGGGCGGCAGGGTCGTGCAGGAGACGCGGCTGTACGACCCGGACCGGGACGAGACCCGCTCCATGCGCAGCAAGGAGGAGGCGAACGACTACCGCTACTTCCCCGACCCCGACCTGCTGCCGCTGGTCATCGACGAGCCGTTCATCGAGCAGGCGCGCGCGGAACTGCCGGAGCTGCCGGAGGCGCGCGCCGCGCGCTTCGTGGCGGAATTCGGCCTCGCGACGCCCGACGCCGAGACGCTTACCGGCGCGCGCGAGACCGCCGACTATTTCGAGGGCGTCGTCGGTGCGCTCGGTGGGCGCGAACCCCGGCTCGCGGCGAACTGGGTTGTCGGTGAGCTCGCGGCTGCGCTGAATCGGGATGCGACTGCCATCGAGGCGAGCCGGGTGGATGCCGGCGCGCTGGCCGGCCTTATTGCCCGCATCATCGACCAGACCATCTCTGGCAAGATCGCCAAGGAGGTGTTCGAGGCGATGTGGGCCGGAGAGGGCGCGGCCGACGAGATCATCGCGAGAAAGGGGCTGCGCCAGATCACCGACTCCGGCGCGCTCGAGCAGGCGATCGACCAGGTGATTGCCGCCAACCCGGCGCAACTGGCCGAGTTCCGCGCGGGCAAGGACAAGCTCTTCGGCTTCTTCGTCGGCCAGGTCATGAAGGCGACCGGCGGCAAGGCCAACCCGGCGCAGCTCAACGATCTATTGAAGAAGAAATTGCCCGGCTGACATTGCGGGCGGGCTGCTGGCGCTGACCCATCGCCGCGATGTTCGCGGCGTTCGATTGCAAGCCGGCCCCGGCGCGATGAACCAGAAAATGGCTTCCGCGCTGATCTGCGGGAATGTCGTGGACCACCGCTTCCGCTGCGTAACGAAGGGCGTCGATCCGGATGCCAGGCTGCTGGGCTCGGCCTGGGGATGGGCCGAGTCCAGCACCCGCCGGCGGGAGAAGAACTAAAAAAAGTTCATCGCAGATTGGCGGGGTCATCATGCGGCGAAGGCTGCATAGGACTCCGCCCATCCCCGGGTCTCGCCGCCGGCTGGCCCTGCGGGTGCCCTCGCAGGCGTGCTCGCTGCGGAGTGCGCGCCA
>WYBE01000051.1 GCA_011526045.1 Nevskiales bacterium
ATGTGTGGAGCCGGCTGCCAGGAGGGCCGCAGCCGGCGCAACCCATAGCGACGAGCACAGGGACGTGCGAGGAGCGGCACGCGCCGGGGGCACGACCACCGCATCGTCCACCAGCGAGCCGCTGCATGCCCGCAGATCGGCGAAGAACCAAAAAAAACAGGCCGGCGGGGGAGGCCGGCCTGTTTCGTACCCGTCTCGGATCGCTCTGGAGGACCGTCGGGCGGCGGTCGTGTCCGGATCCCGTCGCCTCGGGATGCCGTCAATGCCACCGTCCCAAATCCACGGTTTGAATCTACGGCGTGTTTCTTAATCGGGACTTAATGTCTCCCGCTGGAGCAGGCGGGCCACCGGCTGGCGTACTCCCTGTGGCGCTGGCGTCGGGGCGGTCTGTCGGCAGCGGTGTCTCCATCTTGGTATTAGGGAAAAACGGAACGAAGGCATTCGGCTCCCAGTCCGGTGGCCTGTAGTGCCCGTAGGATTTCCTGGCGGATTTTGCCGTTGTCGCGGACCGGTATAGAGTCCGGCGTGTGCCGGCCCGCATGCGAATTCTCGTGCGGCAGGAGCAGACCAGGCGGCGTCTCGATCCCAAGAAAACTCATTATCCGGGCCAGGGAGGCAGCAGCCGCCGGCCGAGCGCAGATATCGACAAGAAGCAAGTCATGCTCACGATCGAGAAAGTACTGTTGCACCTGCCGGTGATAGCGCAACCGCCGTTCAATCCATTGTGCGACTGCTCGCTCCGGGTCGGCCTCGTACTCTTCCCGCATCGGTCCGGTGGACCCGATGCTGCGTCGATACTCGACGTGCCGGATCCGGCTGATAAGCCAGTCTTCCAGTGGTCGTGTGGTCACGATGAACTTGCTGCCTGGAAACGCGCTGTCGAGTGCGGCAAAGTCATGCTGATCGCCATCACTGAAACATCGGAAGCGGCTGAAAAGCGGATCGCTGACGGGCAAGTGGCTGTAGAAACCGTGCCAGGCCTGCAGTCCCAGTTCGCCGAACAGCCGGTGCATGGACGAAGTGCCGGTTTTGTTAAATCCGATACAGAAGATTTTGTTGAACATCTCTGCGATTCATCGTGCAGCAGGCGTGATTTGCAGATTCCATTGCAGTTGAATGTGGATCATCTGCCGCCGGAGCGGTCGCGTAAAGTATTCTGATAGTCCGAATTTGCCCGATTGCAACGGCAGCGCTCACGTCACGAGTCCGGTTTGACGTGTGAGAACGACACTGGTCCGCCGGCTGGGCGCGGGACGCCCGGGGCACGGCGCTGCGATTCAGGAACAGGAGTGACCGACGATGGCAGGAGAGGCCGGAGCTGATGCAGGGAATGCCCAGGCGCCGCGACAGTTCAGTATCCGGCGGATAATTCTCCGGCGCATGGGCTTTGACGCGCCGATCGTGCCGGACAACGGCACGCACAGGATCGACTGGGACAATGTGGAAGTGCGTACCCAGCGCGAGGCGCGGCGTGTCGCGGCGGATCGCTATGAGCTGGGTTTGACACTGTACGTGCACGTGACGACAGACAGTGGCACGGCGGTACAGGTCACGGTGGAGGAAGTCGGTACCTTCCGCATCGACGGCTATGCGGAGGACGAAGCCTTGCAGCTGCTGCGCACGAAGGGTGCGGAACAGGTGTATCCCTATGCGCGCGAGGTGCTGCTCTCGCTCGTCGGAAGAGCCGGGTTGCAGAACTTCGGTCTCAAGCCGCTCGGCTTCGACCTGCCGGATTAGCGCCGGCGGCACTCGGCTATAATGCCGCGGCCCGCCCGGCAGCGGGCGCTCGCCGCATGCGAAACCAGGCCTGTGCCGGGCAGGCGCGAGCCAGTGTGTCCGGTGCGATGGCTGGTGCTGGTGCCCTGGTCCTGGCTGTCGCGAACAAGAATGAGGAATCGGCCTTGACTGACATACAGATTTCACTCGAAGCAGGCGCCGGCCTCGAGCGGCGCCTGCGTGTGGCGATACCCGCCAGCCGCATCCAGCAGGAGTTCGAGGCGCGCCTGAAATCGACCGGCACGAGCGCCCGGCTGAAGGGCTTCCGGCCGGGGAAGGTGCCGACGCACGTGGTCCAGCAACGTTTCGGCCCGCAGATCCGCCAGGAAGTGGTCCAGGAGCTCGTGCAGTCGACCTTCGCGGAAGCGCTCGGCCGGGAGAAGCTGCGTCCGGTCGGGGCGCCGCGCATAGAGATGGGCGCCGGCGATGCCGGGCAGGACGTCAGCTACACGGCGATCTTCGAGGTGTTTCCCGAGTTCCGCGTGGCCGGCCTGGATCGCCTCAGCGTCGAGAAACCGGAAGCAGCCATCACCGAGACGGATATCGATCAGACGATCGAGCGGTTGCGCGTGCATCGCGCCGAATGGTCGGCGGTCAGCCGCCCGGCGGCCGATGGCGATCGTGTGGTCGTGGACTTTACCGGCACGCGCTATGGCCAGCCGATCAGCAACGGCAGCGGCACGCGGGTGCCGGTGGTGATCGGCGCGGGGCGCATGGTGCCCGGCTTCGAGGCCAATCTCGTCGGCATGACGCAGGGGTCGAGCCGGACCTTCACCGTGACCTTTCCCGCGGACTATCCGGATCTCAGCCTGCGGGTGGCCGACGTGCGCTTCGAGGTGCGGGTGCACGAAGTCGCCGGACGGCAGCTGCCGGAGGTCAACGCGGATTTCATCCGCGGCTTCGAAATCGCGAGTGGCGACACGGCCGAGTTCCGCCAGCTGGTACGCGAGAACCTCGACCGCGAGGCGCAGGCCAAGGCACAGTCGGAATTGCGCCGGCAGATCATCGACAGCCTGCTCGGCGCAAACCCGGTGGAGGTCCCGGCGGCGCTGGTCGACCGCGAGGCCGAGGGTCTGCGGGCGGAGGCGATGAAATCCACGGGCGTGACGGATCCGAAGCACGCACCGGCCATGTCCACCTTCGAAGAGACGGCGCGGCGGCGTGCCCGCACCGGGCTGATCCTGAGCGCCCTGATCCGGGAACAGGACCTGAAGGTGGATCCCGCGCGGGTCGACGAGAAGCTTGGTGAGTTGTGCGAGCCTTACGATCGGCCGGAGGATGTCCGCAACATGTACCTGCAGAGTCCGGAGCTGATGGCCGAGATCGAGGGCAGGGTGCTCGAAGAGCAGGTCTTGGGGTGGCTGCTCGGCAAGGCGCAGGTCACGGCAAAGGCCGTGGGCTTCGCCGAGCTGATGGGCGTCTGACACCCGCGGCGCAGATCATGGCTGATCCGGAATCCGGCGGCAGCAGCACTGCGAAGCCCGCCGGCTGCAAGCTGCAATTGCTGTTCCTGAAGGACCTGTCCTTCGAAGCACCCAATGTTCCCGCCGTGCTGTTCGGCCACGAGCAGCCGGAGTTGCAGTACTCGATCGAGACCCACCACGAACTGCGCGGCAAGGATGCCTTCGAGGTCGTGCTCGAGGTGGCCGTCCGCGCGGTGGGCGGTGGCAAGACCCTGTTCCTCGTCGAAGTCAAGCAGGGCGGCATCTTCGAGATGTCCGGCCTGACCTCCGACGAAATGATGGTGATGCTCAAGACCCGCGCGCCCGAAGCGCTGTACCCCTATGTCCGCGAACTGGTCGCGTCACTGGTCAGCCGGGGCGGGTTTCCGCGTTTCCAGCTGCCGGCGCTCGATTTTGCCCGGCTCTTCGCCGAACAACACCTGGAGCGCAAGCGCGCCACGCCGCCTGTCGAATGACCGGGCATGCGGTCACATGCCGCCATGCCCCGGAGTGGTATTCTGGGCCGGCGTTGCACAGGAGCGGAATCGGGTAACTGTCACAGATGGCCGGTCACACACAGTCCATGTAC
The DNA here is from genome assembly GCA_011526045.1 of Nevskiales bacterium. Taxonomy (GTDB): domain Bacteria; phylum Pseudomonadota; class Gammaproteobacteria; order Steroidobacterales; genus QUBU01. Next base: position 3,808 of record WYBE01000051.1, read on the forward strand.
GACGTCTCCTGGGTCATTGCGGCTTTTTCCGCAGCGGAGTGCGACGCGATCCTCAGCGCCTTTGCCACGACGCCACTGCGCCCCGGTCTGCTGATCCCCAAGGGAGGCGTTGCCGAGGCGGCCGACAGCGCGATCCGCAAATCGTCCATCTGCAACGTGCCGCAGAACCCGCAGACCACCTGGATCTACGACCGGTTGCGGGATGTGGCCACCCTGGTCAACCAGGGGCTGAAGTTCGAGTTGAAGGGATTCGACGAAGGCCTGCAACTCGCCCGCTACTCGGAAGGGGAGTTCTACGACTGGCACGCGGATCTCGGCGCCGAAGTCAGCGCCTTGCGCAAATTGACACTGGTGGTGCAGCTGACTTCGCCCGCGGATTACGACGGCGGCGAGGTCGAGTTCTTTCCGGCACCGGTTCGCGCCCCGAAGGAACGCGGGACGGTGGCGGTGTTTCCCTCCTACGTGCCGCATCGCGTGCTGCCGGTGAAACGCGGCCCGCGCTGGTCGCTCGCGGCCTGGATCGCGGGCGCGACTCCGTTTCGCTGAACGGCGCCTAACCGATCTGCGCGGATCCGCCGGCCGCCTTGCCGAGTGCAGCGCAGGCCCGCGCGAACACGCGGCGCATCTCGTCGCGGTCCCCGCGGTCGAATTGCGCGAGATAGGGATGCTGCTGTAGCTCCTGCGGCGGGGTTGCCAGCAGCCGCTCGTGTACCCGGTGCAGGATTCCGCCAACCTGTGACGGGGTGAGGCCCGCCTGTTCCAGCCCGGCACGCATCGCCGCGAGCCCGCGTTCCGGCTGGTCCCACCACACCGTGCGGTCGCAGTCGGGCCCGAAGGCCCTGGTCGCTGCCATCAGGCCGGCGAGCACGATGAAGTCCGCGGGTACGGCGCCCGGCGGCATGCGCCGGCACCAGATCAGCACGATGTCCCAGGCATCAGCGGCGCGCTGGCGCACGATGAAGTCGCCGGCGTTGATGTGACTGGCGAGCGGCAGCAACCCATCGGGGGTCGTGCGCGTGTAGCGTGCACCCAGGCGGACGATGGTTTCCCAGACCCGGTCGGACGCCTCCGGCGCGAGGGGATGATCCTTGCCCATGCGCTGGTCCTGCCAGACGTGCAGGAGCGGGCTGTCGGCATACACGTGCAGTTCGTGCCCGTCGAACCATTCGGCGGCGAGCAGCGGCACGGTGACCGGGCCGCGCCAGTTCGCCACCGTCACGCTGTGCGTGCCGAACGGCCGGACGACGTGACGCGGATCGATCTGATGCAGTTCGGCGAGATCGGCACCGACGCGGCGCAGTTCCTCGCCCGCCGCCGTCAGGTCTTTCGCGACATTGAGTGCGAAGGCGACCGGAGGCCTCGGCCCGGACAGGTGTACCAGGACCCGAAACACGATCGTGGCGGAGCCTTCCTTGATCCACCACAGCTGCACGCCTTCGGCGCCGATGCCCTCGACGCCACGGAGGGGTGTGGAGTCGAAACCGGGCGCGCGGTCGCGGTGGATCGCCAGCGCGCGATTCACGTAGCCGAGCAGCTGGCCGTAGGGCGGGCCGCCAGGTTCGGCGCCGGCGGCAAGGTGGCTGATAGCGGCGCGCACGATGACCTGGGGCCCCAGTCCCTGGACCTGCTCGATCACGCTCTTGAAGAGTTCGAGACTGCGCCAGTCATCGCCGTCGAGGCCCGCACGTCCGGCGCGCACGGCCAGCTCGCGCAGCCGCCCGGCGAACCGCTCGGTCGGAGTCTGGCAGGCCACGTTGAGCAGGTATGGCAGATCGACGCCCAGGCGGCAGGCGGCGTCGTGGATCTGGGCTCGGCTGAGGCCGTACGCCTGAGCCAGCAGTCCTTCCGTCGCATTGGTCAGCAGCTGCAGTCCCGGCCCGTACACGGCGCCGGCGCCATCGGGCACGTAAGCGCGCCGCTGTTCGTCACCGAAACAGATTTGCAGCGCGAAGGGATGTGTCCCGGTGAAATCTGGCGGCACCCCGGCGGGGCTGGCACCGGGTCGCGTGGCGGAAGATGGATCGGGCATGGAGTTCTCCTGTCGATCGGGGTGCCACCGGGCGAGATTATGGCGCTGGCGTGTGCCGATCCAGCAGTTCGCGGTAAGCCCGTTCGATCCGGCGGGCGAAGCCGGAGGCGTCGGTGAGGGGGGACCGAGCCAGAGCCTGGCGGAGTCCGGCACGCTCGCTCGCCAGCGCTGGCAGGTCCGCAGCCAGCCGGCGCGCGATCCCGACGTAGGCGTCGGCGTCCGCGGCGATCCACTGCTCGCGGCCGAGGTGGCTGAGGATGGAGGCGCCAACGCGCCCGGCATGACGCTGATCGCGCAACGTCACCACCGGGACGCCCATCCACAACGCTTCGAAAGTCGTGGTGGTGCCGTTGTACGGGTAGGTGTCGAGGGCGATATCGACGTCGTGGTAGAGCGCGAGCGACTCCTGCGCGTGGGGCAACCAGGGAAGCAGCCGCAGGCGTCCGGGATCCAGGCCCGCCGTCGCGAAGGCGGTCGCGATGCGGCTGCGCGTCTCCTCGTGGCGGAGCAGGCGTCCCTTGAGCACCAGCCGGGAGCGAGGCACGGCGCACACGACCGCGGCCCAGGTCGCAATCACCTCGGGAGTGATCTTGGCGATGTGGTTGAATGAGCCGAAGGTGATGCAGCCGTGACGGGAGGCCGGCAGCGCGGCCACGGGCGGGGCATCCGCCGGCGGTTCGTAGCACAGGAACCCGCCGGGCAGCCTCACCAGGCGTTCACTGTGGTGACGGTCGGCGTCACCCGGCGGGTCGGCGTGCACATCGGTGAGCCGAAAGCGGATCTGTCCGAGCCCCGTCGTGCCGGGATAGCCCAGCCACGCGACCTGGACCGGCGCGGGCCGCAGCGCGAAGACGCCCAGCGGCTGGTGCCGGGTGTGCCCGGCAAGATCCACCAGGATGTCGAGGCCGTCGTCGCGGATACGCCCGGCAATGACTTCATCACTGGAGTTGCGGATGTCGCGCCAATGATCCGCCTGTGCGCGAAACCATTCCGTGAAGTGGTCGGGGCGGTCCACGGCCGAGTAGGCAAAGATCTCGATCGCGGCGCGATCGTGCGCGGCGAACAGCGGCCGGAGAAACCAGGCGCAGGAATGATTGCGGAAATCCGGCGACAGGTAGCCGACGCGGATCCTGTCGCGGCGGGCGCGGGTGGCCGCGGGCACGGTGGCCGCAACAGGGGCGAAGCGCTCCGCCCAGCGCAGGTGGGCCGCGTGGATCGTGGCTTCAGTGTGCTCCGGGTCGTAGAGCAGATTGAGGAGGAATGCGTGCCAGGCGGGCTCGTAGCCGGGGTCGAGTTCGAGCGCGCGTTGAAAGGCCGTAGTGGCCTCCGCAGCACGCCATTGTTCGCTACGCACCTGGGCGAGGTTGTACATCGCCAGCGCGCAATGCGGGTCGGCAGCGAGCGCCCGGTCGCAGGCGTCGGCGGCCGCGGTCAATTGGCCGCGCTCCAGCAGCACCACGCCGAGATTGGTCCAGGCTTCGGGCAGGGCGGGGTCGGCTGTCACGGCACGCCGGCCGCTCGCCTCGGCCTCGGCCGAACGGCCGAGGGCGAGCAGGGTGGCCGTCAGCGCCGTCAGTACCGGCGCGCTCGCTGGCCGGATGCGCAGCGCATCCCGCAGGGCGGCTTCGGCGTCGTGGTGGCGTTGCAATTGCGCCAGTGCAATGCCCAGGTTGGCGAGTGCCTCGAACCAGCCGGGATGCAGCGCGGCGGCACGCGCGTAAGATCCCGCGGCTGCAGCCGTATCGCCGCAACGCATTTCGGCGGTGGCGAGCGCCATGAAATATTCCGCCCGGGGCGACTCGCTGCCGGTTGCGCGGCGCAGGTGCTCGAGGGCGGCCGGCAGTTCGCCTCGCTGCGTCAGTATGCGGCCGAGGAGCCAGTTCGCGCCGGCATCGAAGGCGTCGTCTGCGAGGATGGCACGAACCAGGGCTTCGGCGTCCTGCGTGCGCCCGTCCTGAAGCAAGCCGAGCGCCTGGTCGATCTGGTCGGAATGCAATCGTGTCGCGCCTGCCGGTCGGGTTGAACGTTCGGGTTGCTGGTCCCACCGGCGGCTTTCCGGCGGAGGATCGCTCACCCCAGCGGTCGGACCTCGGGCCCTTGACCGCCGGGTGCGCCTGCGCAGGCATGCTAACAAAGGCGGGCCGGCGTGGTCAGATCGCCGCGCATGCAGCCCGGGCCGGTTCAGCCGCTACAATGGCCACGCGCGGCCCGGAGTCGGCGTCGCGCGCCAGGTAATAGCAATTCAGGTGTGACCCCAATGACCGCCAAGCAGTATTCCGCGCCACCGGCCATGCAACTCGAAGACGGTGCCAGTTATCGCGTGTCGATCGATACGGAGAAGGGCGAGATCGAGCTGGAGCTGTATCCGCAGCACGCCCCGTTGACGGTGAACAACTTCGTCTTCCTCGTTCGGGAGGGTTTCTATGACGGAGTGACCTTCCATCGGGTGATCGCGGATTTCATGATCCAGGGCGGTGACCCGACCGGGAGCGGCCGGGGAGGCCCCGGTTACCGCTTCGAGGACGAAGTCAGGGGCAACCCTCTTCGGCATGAGCGGGGCGTGATCTCGATGGCCAACGCCGGACCGAACACCAACGGCAGCCAGTTCTTTATTACCCACGGACCGCAGCCGCATCTGGACGGCCGTCACACGGTGTTCGGCAAGGTCGTGCGCGGGCTCGACGTGGTCGATGCCATCGAGCAGGGCGACAGCATGCGCAAGGTAACGATCCTCTAGCGGGACGTCGCGGCGCTACTGCGCAACTGCGCGCAGCAGCAGGAGCGGCCGCGGATCGCCGACAGGTTGACGCAAAACTGCCACGGCTAACCGTGCCGTGCCAGCCAGTCGGCGAGCACGAGCCCTGCTTCGACGGTAAACGCGCCGGCGGCGAGCGCCGAACGCGCTTCGTCCGGGCTCATGCGCAGGAACCCGGCGACCTCACCATCCTGACAGGCGGGCGTGAAGCCGTCGGGCAACGGCAGGTCGGCGCAGACGATGATCTCGTCGTGGAACCCGTGGGGCAGAGGTCGCAGGCTGCGCAGCTCGCGACCGGGGAATACGACGCCGGCGGCAAGCGTTGCCGGCACGCCGGCTTCTTCCCAGAGCTCGCGCTGCGCGCACTGGCATGCGCTCTCGCCGGCGGCGATGGCGCCGGCTGCCAGGTTGTCGAGCTTGCCCGGCTCGGTCGCCTTGCGCTCGCTGCGCCGCGCAATCCAAAGCCGCCCGTCGGTGGTCCATGCGTTCACGTGCACGGCGCGGTTCTGCAGGCCGAGCGTGCGGAAGGCGCCACGCTCGAAGCGCGCCAGCTCGACGCCAGCCGCATCGAGCAGCGCGCAGCGCTCGTCGCGCCAGCCCGGCACGAGCCCCGCATCCCGCAGGCGGAGCGCCGCCTGCTGCAATAGTTCGCTGCGGGCCGCGGGCGACATCCCGCGATCGCGCAATGCGAAGCCGCCGCTCCCGGGTTCGAACAGATCCGCGAAACCGTGCAAGGCCGCCGCCACGCGCGCAATGATGCGCCCTCGTGCCTGCCCGGCGACGACCAGCGATTGGCAGGCGGCATCCGCCGCCTGCCCGGTGCGGTCGCTGCCCTGCGGTGCCGCCGGCGCCATGGCCATCATCCGCCGGTGAAGCGGAATCTCATGGAGAGGTCCACCGCACGAATGTTCTTGGTCAGGTCACCCACGGAAATGTAATCGACGCCGGTCACGGCAATGCTGCGGATGTTCTCCAGGCTGACGCCGCCTGAGGCTTCCAGCCGGGTCTGCGGCGCCTGCGCATCGCGCAGTCGCACCGCGGCGCTCAGCCGCCCGGGCGGAAAGTTGTCGAGCAGCAGGCGATCGACACCCGCCGCAAAGGCCTCGCCCGCCTGCTCGAGCGTCTCGACCTCGACCTCGAGGAGCACCTGTGGACTGAGACGGCGCGCTTCCCGCACGGCGGCGCTGATGCTGCCCGCCGCGACGATGTGGTTCTCTTTCACGAGAATCGCATCGTGGAGTCCGATCCGGTGATTCTCGCCGCCGCCGATCCGCACGGCGTATTTTTGCGCAAGCCGCAGCCCCGGGATGGTCTTGCGCGTGTCGAGTATCCGCGCACCGGTGCCGGCCACTGCGTCCACGTAACGGCGCGTGGCGGTGGCAACGGCAGAAAAGGTCTGGAGGAAATTGAGCGCGGTGCGCTCGCCGGTGAGCAACGGTCGTGCGGGACCACGCAGATCGCACAGCGTGCAGCCGGCGGCGATCGAAGCGCCTTCCGCCGCATGCCAGGTCACCGAAATACCGGGATCGAGTTGGCGGAATACTTCTTCCAGCCAGGCGTGCCCGCACAACACGGCGTCGTCGCGGGTCAGGAGGACCGCATGCGCCACCTGGCGGGTCGGGACGAGTGCTGCGGTGAGATCACCACTGCCCACGTCCTCCGCCAGCGCGGCACGGACCTGCTCGGCGAGGTCGGCAGGCAGCGAAGGCGCAGTGGTGGCCGGCACGCTGCTCACCGCAGAACGCCAGGCGGGTTGACCGGCCTGGCGTCGTGCAGGCCATATCGGCGCAACTCATCGGGAGGAGCACTGCTGCCGATCGTGGTCCTCCCGCCCCGCATCACGGCGCGATGTCTCAGAAGGGCAGGCCGTGGCTCTGGCCGCCCATGCACATGAGCATCGGCAGGGACAAGGCGAAGTTCGTGCGCGAGGCCAGGGTGGCGAGCCGTCGCGCGCTGGCCTTCTGCTCGTCGGTCGCCGGCGTGATGCCGAGCACCTTTTTCTGATTGGGCCAGATGAGCACCCAGACGTTGAACAGCATGATCAGTCCGAGCCAGGCACCGATGCCGATGGTGGCATAGCCCTCCCGCAGGGTCATGACCTGCATGAATCCGCCGCCCGCAGCGCGGTACTCGAACTCGATGAAGAGAATCCCGGAAATCGCGGTGACGACGGCCGCCCAGCGAAACCACAGCAGGGCACGCGGTGCGACATACTTCGTGATGCCGGCTCCGCCGGGCCCGCCCTTGTCGGCTCCGGCCGCTGCCAGCGCCGGGATCTGCACGACGTTGAAGTAGTAGAGCAGCCCGATCCACATGACGCCCGAGACGATGTGCAGCCAGCGGTCGAGAACGGCGAGGCTGAAGTCGCCTGGAAGAAACAACGCGACCAGCACCATGACGACGAGGCCGACGATGATCGAGCCGTTGACGCTGCTCAAAGGATTCATGGAACGCTCCCCCGTTGCGACGACGGTGTGCCGTCGATAACGGCACAGAATAGGTGAGGAAAGCCGGGCCGATCAAGCGCTCCGGGAGTCGTCCGCGCGCAGCGGCGGCGCATCGCCGCTTGGCTCGACAGCCGCATAAACCGGCTTGAAGCGGTTGACGACGGTGCAAAAGAGATCAGCAGTAATTTCGGCGTCGTACACGGCCGTGTGGGCGCGGCTTTCGTCCCAGCCGAGCCCGGCGGCGAGCGCAGCGCGGGCCAGCACGGTCTGGCCGAATGCGACCCCGGCAAGCGATGCCGTGTCGAAAATGGCAAACGGGTGGAACGGGCTGCGCTTGACCGCGCAGCGCGCGATCGCCTCGTTCAGAAAGCCGAGATCGAAGTGCGCGTTGTGGCCGACGAGTACCGCGCGCGTGCAGCCGGCCGCCTTCATTTCGTTGCGGACTTCGCGAAACACTCGCTGCAGAGCATCGCGTTCGGGAATCGCCGGCCGCAGGGGATGAGCCGGGTCGATGCCGGTGACCTGCAGCGCCGCCGGATCCAGGTTCGCGCCCGGAAATGGCAGCACGTGGTGTGCGACGGTGGGGCCGCGGCCGAGGTTGCCCGCCGGATCGAAGCGCAGCAGGACCGCAGCGATCTCGAGCAACGCGTCGGTCTGCGCGTTGAAGCCGCCGGTCTCCACGTCCACCACGACCGGCAGGAAGCCGCGGAAACGCTCGGCCATGGTCACGATGGCTGGCATGGTGAGTCGTGGTCAGCCGCGGGCGGGCGGTGCGCCCAGCAAGGAATCGAGGTCGGCGCCGCGATCGCCAAGCAGCGCCAGCGTCAGGCGCACGCCGAACCCCGTCGGGCCGGCCGGAACCTGGCCGAGCCCCTTCTTGCGCGTGGCGGCGCTGAGGTCGATATGCGCCCAGGGCAGCGTCTCCGGCACGAAGCGCTGCAGGAAGCGCGCGGCCAGGATGTGGTCGCCCTCGTTCTCGACCGAGCACTGCGCCACGTCGGCGACGGTGGATTTCAGCTCCTCGTCGAAGTCCTCATCCATCGGGAACGTCCAGACACGCTCCCCGCATGCGCGTCCGGTCTGCACCAGCAGATCGGCGAGCGCCGGCCGGTTGCTGAAGACCCCGCTGTAGCGGTCGGTGAGCGCATTGATGCACTGCCCGGTGAGCGTTGCGTAGTCGAGCAGCAGACGCGGACGTTCGCGCGCGGCCAGCGCCAGCGTGTCGGCCAGTGCCATGCGTCCCTCCGCGTCGGTGTGAATCACTTCGATGCTGGTGCCGTCGGCGGCGCTGACCACGTCGCGCGACTTGTAGGAACGTTCGCTCAGGCGGTTCTCGGTGATGGCGAGCCAGCAGTCGATCGCGAGCGGCAGCTTCAGGCGTGTGACGGCAAGCAGGACTGCGAGCGCGACGGCGCTGCCGCACATGTCCTGGTGCATGTCGAGCATGGCGCGGAACGGCTTGAGGTTGGTGCCGCCGGTGTCGAAGATGATGCCCTTGCCGACGAGCGCGACGTCGGGCCGGCTGCGGCCGCGCGGACGCCACGAGAGATGGACGATGCCGGCGTCGGGGGTGGCATTGCCCTGCGCCACCGCGAGGAAGGCGCCCGCGCCGAGCCGTTTCAGCGCAGCGGTGTCGAGGAAGCGCATGTTCCACTCGTGGTGCTCGGCCATCTGGCCCACGAGTTCGCGATAGCTCGCCGCCGTCAGCCGGTTCGGCGGCAGCGCAGTGAGCCAGCGGGCAAGATTGGCCGCTTCGATCTCCGCGAGCAGCCGCGCTGTGTCGATGCGGGCCGCGATCCCGAGCAGGCGCAGGCGCTGCAGGCGTGGCCGCGGGCTGCGCTTGCGACGGAACTCCGGGAGCTGGAACGCGCTCGCGCCGGCGGCGAGCGTCACTGCGCGGGCCAGTCGTCCGGCGCGTTCTGCGTCCACTCCGGCGATCAGCAGCCCGAGCGTGCGCGGCTGCGAGGCAAGCGCCTCCGCGACCAGTTCGCCGGCGAACTTCAGGCAGGGAAAGGCGTGACTCGCGTCGCGCCAGGGCTTCGGCAGCCGCGCGACCGTGATGCCGGTGCCAGCCGCATTGTTCAGGCGGCTGCGCAGCAGGCGGTGTTCGTCAGCGCCAAGCCGCTGAAACTCGCGCCGCAACCGTGTGCCGTCGGGCACGGACTCCCAGGCAGATGCCCGCGGCGTCTGCGGCACGATCACGATCAGGTGGTCGAGGTCCGCGACCGCTCTGGCGCCGACGGAGCCGTGGGACTGCGAGATGCGCAGGGCCGTATGGGCCGGCAGAAGATCTGACATGCGTGATCGCTTTCCTCAAAATCGCTCGCGCCGGGCTGTGCTGCGATATGTCCTGCGCGGTGGCGGGGCGTATGCAAGTTCGCTATCCTGTGCGGCGTGATTATAGGGCAGCAGGTGTTGCGTCCGTTTTTTTGATGCGGCGCACTGATGGCGGGCAGGAATTGAGCGACAAGATCTCGGATTTCCGCCGTTTCGACGACATCGATCCGGAGGAGACGCAGGAGTGGCTGGAGTCGATGGACTCCGTGCTGCGGACCAATGGTGCCGGCCGGGCGCATTTCCTGCTCAACCAGATGATCGACCACGCGCGTCGTTCCGGCGCGTACCTGCCCTACAGTCCCAACACCGCATATCTCAACACCATCCCGGTTGCGCAACAGCCCGAGTACCCGGGCGATCGTGCGCTCGAGCGGCGCCTCGAGGCCTATATCCGCTGGAACGCGCTCGCGATGGTGGTGCGCACCAACAAAGCGAGCAGCGAGTACGGCGGCCACATCGCTACTTATGCGTCTTCGGCCACGCTGTACGAGGTCGGTTTCAACCATTTCTGGCGCGCTGCCGGCGAGAAACATGCAGGCGATCTCATCTATATCCAGGGCCATTCCTCGCCTGGTATTTACGCGCGCGCATTCGTCGAGGGCCGCCTGACCGAGCAGCAGCTCGCCCGCTTCCGCCGCGAAGTGGGCGGCGGCGGCCTGTCGTCGTACCCGCATCCCTGGTTGATGCCGGACTTCTGGCAGTTCCCGACGGTATCGATGGGGCTCGGCCCCATGATGGCGGTTTTCCAGGCGCGGTTCCTGCGTTACCTGGAGCATCGCGGGATCATGCCCGAGTCCGACCGCAAGGTCTGGTGTTTCCTCGGCGACGGCGAGATGGACGAGCCCGAGTCCATGGGCGCCATCACCATGCCAGTGCGCGAGCGGCTCGACAACCTGATCTTCGTGATCAATTGCAACCTGCAGCGCCTCGACGGCCCGGTGCGGGGCAACGGCAAGATCATCCAGGAGCTCGAAGCGGCTTTCTGCGGCGCGGGCTGGAACGTGATCAAGGTGCTGTGGGGTTCGCGCTGGGACCCCTTGCTCGCGGCCGACCAGCAGGGACTCCTGCGGCGCGTGATGGAAGAGTCGGTGGACGGCGAGTACCAGGCCTGCAAGGCCTTCGGTGGTGCCTACACGCGTGAGCACTTCTTCGGCAAATACCCCGAGCTCAAGGAGATGGTGGCCAACATGTCCGACGAGGACATCTGGCGCCTGAACCGCGGTGGGCACGACTTCGTGAAGGTCTTTGCCGCCTACGAACGCGCGGTGAAGCACACCGGCAGCCCGACCGTGATCCTCGCCAAGACCGTGAAGGGCTTTGGCATGGGCGCCTCCGGCGAGAGCCGCATGACTGCGCACCAGGCGAAGAAGGTCGACATGGAGGATCTGAAGGCGTTCCGCGATCGCTTCAACCTGCCTGTGTCAGACAGCGAGATCGACTCCGTGCCGTTCCTGATGCCACCGAAGGACAGCGACGAACTGCGTTACCTGCACGAGCGGCGCAAGACGCTCGGCGGCTTCCTGCCGGCCAGGGCGGTCGTGAAGGCAAAGCCGCTGGAGATTCCCGGGCTCGAGACATTCAAGACCGAACTCGATGGCTCCGGCGAACGCGAAGTCTCCACCACCATGGCTTTCGTGCGCGTGCTGACGCGCCTGATGCGCGATCCGAATGTCGGCCAGTACGTCGTGCCGATCGTCGCCGACGAAGCGCGGACCTTCGGCATCGAAGGACTGTTCCGGCAGGTGGCGATGTACTCCTCGGTGGGCCAGTTGTACCGGCCGCACGACGCCGACCAACTCAGTTACTACCGCGAGGACAAGAAGGGCCAGATCCTGCAGGAAGGAATCAACGAGGCCGGCGCGTTCTGTTCCTGGCTCGCGGCCGGGACCAGTTACGCCAACAACGGCGTCAACATGATTCCCTTCTATATTTTCTACTCCATGTTCGGCTTCCAGCGCATCGGTGACTTCATCTGGGCGGCCGGCGACATGCAGGCGCGCGGGTTCCTCCTCGGTGGCACCGCGGGGCGCACGACGCTGGCCGGGGAAGGCCTGCAGCACCAGGACGGGCACAGCCATATCCTCGCGCCGAACGTGCCGAACTGCGTCGCCTACGATCCCGCCTACGGCTACGAGCTGACGGTGATCGTCCACGACGGCATGCGCCGCATGTTCCAGCAGGGCGAGCGGGTCTTTTATTACATCACCTGCATGAACGAGAACTACGTGCAGCCGCCGATGCCCCCCGGCGTGAAGGACGGCATCCTGCGCGGCATGTACCAGTTGCACGTCGGCAGCCCGGGCAAACTGCGCGTGCAACTGCTCGGTTCGGGCACGATCCTGCGCGAAGTCCTCGGCGCGGCGGAGATCCTCGAGCGCGACTTCCGCATCCCGGCCGACGTCTGGAGCGTTACCAGCTTCTCCGAGCTGCGTCGTGAAGGGCTCGACTGCGAACGCTGGAACATGCTGCACCCACTCTCCAAGCCGCGGCATTCCTACGTGCAGCGCACGCTCGGCCGCCAGGGCGGACCGTTCGTCGCGGCCACGGATTACGTGCGTAGCGTCCCGGACCAGATCCGATCGTGGGTGCCAGGGCGCTACGTCACCCTCGGCACCGACGGCTTCGGGCGCAGCGACTCGCGCGCGGCGCTGCGCGAGCACTTCGAGGTTACGCGTAAGCACGTCGTCGTGGCAGCGCTCAAGGCGCTCGCGGACGACGGCGAGATCGAGGCCACGGTGGTGGACAAGGCGATCGGGACACTCGGCATCGATCGGGACCGGCCGCACCCGGTGACCCTGTAGCAGGCGGGAATAGTCGAGCATGGCGCAGCGGGAAGAGGTGCGGGTTCCTGACATCGGCGACTTCGAGAACGTGGAGGTCGTCGAGGTACAGGTCAAACCGGGTGACACGGTGAGCGTGGAGGCGTCGCTGATCACCCTGGAGACCGACAAGGCTTCGATGGACGTGCCCTCGCCGGTGGCCGGACGCATCGCGGAGATGAAGGTCGGCAAGGGCGACCGGGTATCGAAGGGCAGCGTGATCGCGATCGTCGAGGTGGCGGAGGGCGCTCGTGCCGCCGCACCGCCGCAGCCGGCACCAGCGAGCACGACGTCGGCGGCGTCTGCGCCGGCGCCGAAGCCGCCGCCGGCGCGTCCCGCCGCCGCGGCACCGCCGGCAGCACCGGCGCGAGCCGCTGCGCTGCCGCCCATCGATGAGGCCACCTTCGGCAAGGCGCACGCGAGTCCTTCCGTGCGCAAGTTCGCCCGTGAGCTCGGCGTCAACCTGATCCAGGTGAAGGGCAGCGGCGCGAAGGGCCGCGTCCTGCAGGACGACGTGAAGGCCTTCGTGAAGGCGATTCTCACCGGCCAGGCGCCCGGCGCGGGACTACCGAAGATTCCCGCGGTGGACTTCGCGAAATACGGCGAGATCGAGCTCAAGCCGCTGTCGCGGGTGCGAAAGATCTCCGGGCCGAGGCTGCAGGCGAGCTGGCTCAACATCCCGCACGTCACGCAGCATGACGAGGCCGACATCACCGGGATCGAGGAACGGCGGGTCGCGCTGAAGGCGAAAGCGGAGGCAGAAGGCGTGAAACTCACGCTGCTTGCCTTCGTGATCCGCGCCTGCGTGATCGCGCTGCGCGAGTATCCGGACTTCAACTCCTCGCTCAGCGAGGACGGCGTTTCGCTGGTGCACAAGAAGTACTTCCACATCGGGTTCGCGGCGGACACGCCCCAGGGACTCGTCGTGCCGGTGATCCGCGATGCCGACCGCAAGGGGTTGCTCGAGATCGCCCGCGAGCTGGCGGACCTGAGTGCGCGGGCGCGGGAAGGCAAGGTCAGCGCCGAGGAAATGCGCGGTGGCACTTTCACGGTTTCCAGCCTCGGCGGCATCGGCGGCACGTTCTTCACGCCGATCGTGAACGCCCCGGAAGTGGCCATCCTCGGTGTGGGACGCGCCGCTCAGCGCCCGGTGTGGCAGGACAAGGGTTTCGTGCCGAGGCTCATGCTGCCGCTGTCGCTGTCGTACGATCACCGCGTTATCGACGGCGCCACTGGTGCGCGGTTTACCTCGTTCCTGGTGCAGGTACTGGCCCGGGCAGACCGGCTGGCCGGGTGACGGGCGCATGGCGCAACTGACCGATATCAGGGTGCCGGATCTCGGCGACTTCAAGAACGTCGAGATCATCGAAGTCCATATCAAGCCGGGCGACACGATTGCGCCCGAGCAGTCACTGATCACGATCGAAAGCGACAAGGCCTCGATGGATGTGCCGTCCATCGCGGCCGGCAGGGTCGCCGAGGTCCTCGTCAAGGCGGGCGACCGCGTCTCCACCGGTACACCGATCCTGCGGCTGGAGGCGAGCGCGGGTGCTGCGGCCGCATCGCCATCGGCAACTCCGGCCGCGACGATTCCGCGCCCGGAACGCTCGCCACCGGCGGCCCGGCCCGCGACGGTGCCCGGTGCCGCGGAGTACTCCGGTCCGGTGGATGTCGAGGCGGAGCTGGTGGTGCTCGGCGCGGGGCCGGGCGGGTACACGGCCGCCTTCCGTGCGGCAGACCTCGGCATGAAGGTGACGCTCATCGAGCGCTGGCCGACGCTCGGCGGCGTATGCCTGAACGTCGGCTGCATCCCGTCCAAGGCCCTGCTGCACGCCGCAAAGGTCATCGAGGAAGCCGAGGCCATGGCCGAGTGCGGTCTCGAGTTCGGCCGGCCGAAGATCGATGCGCAACGCCTGCGCGCCTGGAAAGACAAGGTGGTCGCCCGGCTGACCGGTGGCCTTTCCCAGCTCGCGAAGCAGCGCAAGGTGCAGGTCCTGCGCGGGACCGGGCGATTTCTCTCAGCGCACCATCTGCAGGTGGAAGACGGCGCGACCCGCCAGGTCGTCGCGTTCCGCCAGTGCATCATCGCGGCGGGCTCGGAGTCGGCGCGAATTCCCGGGCTGCCGGCCGACCCGCGCGTGATCGATTCCACCGGCGCGCTGGAACTCGACCTGCCGGGCAGCCTGCTCGTGATCGGCGGCGGCATCATCGGGCTGGAGATGGCGACCGTCTACGACGCCCTCGGCGTGCGCGTCTCGGTGGTCGAACTGCTCGACCAGCTCATGCCCGGCGTCGATGCAGACCTGCTGCGGCCGCTGGAGCGGCGCATCCGCAAGCGCTACGAGACGGTGATGACCGGCACGAAGGTTGTGGCGCTCGATGCCGGCGCGAAGGGCATCACGGCGACGTTCGAGCACGACGGCAAGCGCGAGCAGCGGTGCTTCGACAAGGTGCTGGTGGCGGTCGGGCGCTCGCCGAACGGACGGTCGATCGACGCGCAGAAGGCCGGCGTAATCGTCAGCGAGCGCGGCTTCATCCCGGTGGACAAGCAGATGCGTACCGCTGTGTCCCATATCTTCGCCATCGGGGACATCGTCGGCCAGCCGATGCTGGCCCACAAGGCGAGCCACGAGGGCAAGGTCGCGGCCGAAGTCGCGGCCGGGCACAAGCGGGCGTTCGACGCCCGGGTGATCCCCTCGGTGGCTTACACGGATCCGGAGATCGCCTGGGTCGGGTTGACCGAGACCGAGGCGAAGGCGCAGGGCGTCACGGTCGGCAAGGGCGTGTTCCCCTGGGCGGCGAGCGGGCGCGCGCTCGCGCTCAATCGCGACGAGGGTCTCACCAAGATCCTGTTCGATCCGGCCACGAAACGCGTGCTCGGCGCCGGCATCGTCGGGCCGAATGCGGGCGACCTGATCTCGGAGGTCGCGCTCGCCATCGAGATGGGCTGCGACGCCGAGGACATCGGGCTCACCATCCACCCGCACCCGACGCTCTCGGAAACCGTCGCTTTCGCCGCCGAAGCGTTCGACGGCACGCTGACCGATCTCTACCTGCCAAGAAAATAGGTTCATCGCCGATTTACGGGAATGCAGCGGATCGTCGGTGGACGATGCGGTGGCGGTGGTTGCGGCCCCGGCGCGTGCCGCTCCTCGCACGTCCATGTGCTCGTCGCTATGGGTTGCGCCGGCTGCTGCCGTCCTGGCAGCCGGCTCCACACATGCCCGCGCCGGGGCCGTGACCACCGCTGCATCCGCCTCGCCAGGCGCGATGCGTCGCAAGGTGCTCGGGGCGCAGAACCGCTTGTCAGGCTGCTGCGACTCCGCCCGTCTCCG
>WYBE01000052.1 GCA_011526045.1 Nevskiales bacterium
CATCGAGGCTGGGGGAAGCATCAGTTCCCCGAAACACGAGCCGGATATAAGCCTGCACTCACAACCGCATCGTCTGAAACCGCCTTGACACACCGGGAGGGGTCCATATAAGCGACGTCAGTCGCGATCACCGCGGCGTTTCTCGCTGCGGCCGGATTGGTCGGCGCCGCAGAAGCTCTGTCGCGGCGCGCGCCGCTCCTGCACGGCTTCGTTCGCCGCTCCTACAGCTTCTTCAACTGGTAGATCGCATCGAGCGCTTCGCGCGGCGACATCCGGTCCGGGTCCATGTCCGCCAGTGCATCGCGCAACGGGTCGGCGACCGGCACGGGCCGCAGATCCAGCTCCGCCTGCGGCCGCGGGTCGCGGTGCTCGCGCGCCTGCTGCTCCAGTTCGGCGAGATAACTGCGGGCGCGGGAGAGTACGGTGCCCGGTACGCCGGCCAGCGCCGCCACCTGCAGTCCGTAGCTCTGGTTCGCCGGGCCGTCCTTCACCGCGTGCATGAACACCAGCCGCTCGCCGTGGCTGGTGGCATCGAGGTGCACGTTGGCGCAGCGGGGCAGCTCCGCGGCGAGTTCGGTCAGCTCGAAGTAATGCGTGGCGAACAGGGTGAACGAGCCGATGCGTTCGCCGATGTAGTGCGCTGCCGCCCAGGCGAGCGAGAGCCCGTCGAAGGTGCTGGTCCCGCGGCCCACCTCGTCCATCAGCACCAGGCTTTGCGCGGTCGCGTTGTTGAGGATATTGGCGGTCTCGGTCATCTCCACCATGAAGGTGGAGCGGCCGCCGGCGAGATCGTCGGCCGCGCCGATGCGCGTGAAGATCCGGTCGAGCGGGCCGAGGCGGGCGGCATCGGCCGGCACGAAGCTGCCGATGTGGGCGAGAATCGCGATCAATGCCGCCTGGCGCATAAAGGTCGACTTGCCACCCATGTTGGGTCCGGTGATCACCAGCAGGCGCCGTTCCGCGCCGAGCTCGAGGTCGTTCGGTATGAACGGCTCGTCCAGCACCCGCTCCACTACGGGGTGACGTCCGGCGCGGATGCTGACGACCGGCTCCTCCATGAGCTGCGGGCGACAGAAGCCGAGCTCGACGGAGCGCGCGGCGAGTGTGGCGAGCACGTCCGCCTCTGCGAGTGCGCTGGCCAGATCGCGCAGGCCGGGGAGTGCTTCCAGCAGGCGCTCGAGCAGCGCGTTGTAGAGGTCCTTCTCGCGACTGAGCGCCCGCTCGCGGGCCGAGAGAACCTTGCCTTCGAACGCCTGCAGTTCCGGCGTGATGTAGCGCTCGGCGCCTTTCAGCGTCTGGCGCCGCTGGTAGTCCGTCGGGGCGTTCGCCGCCTGCGCGCGCGTGATCTCGATGTAGTACCCATGGACGCGGTTGTACCCCACCTTGAGTGAGGGCAGCCCAGTGCGCTGGCGCTCGCGCGCTTCGAGATCGAGCAGGTACTGGTCGGCGTTGGCGGCGATGTCGCGCAGCTCGTCGAGATCCGGATCGTAGCCGTGCGCGATCACGCCGCCGTCGCGGATCAGCATCGGCGGGTCTTCGATGAGCGCACGCTCGAGCCATGCGCGGGTCTCGGCATGATCGCCGATCTGGGCGGCGAGCGCGGCGAGCAGCGGTGAGTCGAACGCCGCCAGTTGCCGGCGCAGCCCCGGGGCGAGCTGTAGCGCCAGGCGCAGCTGCGCGAGGTCGCGCGGGCGGGCGGACTTCAGCGCGACCCGGGCGAGGATGCGTTCGAGATCGCCGATCGCCCGCAGGCCCTCCGCGAGCGCTGCAGGGCCGCTGGCGCGCAGGGCATCGAGCGCCTGGTAGCGCTGGTTGAGCACCGCGTGCGAGCGCAGCGGCCGGTTGAGCCAGCGGCGCAGCAGCCGGCTGCCCATGGTGGTGGCGCAGTGGTCCATGATGCCGGCGAGCGTGAGTTCGTCGTCACCGCCGAGGCTCGTCTCGATCTCGAGGTTGCGCCGGGTGGCCGCATCCATCTGCAGGGCGTCGTCACGCTGCTCGGTCGTGATGCCGCGCAGGTGCGGCAGCGCGGAGCGCTGCGTGTCGCGCACGTATTGCAGGAGGCAACCGGCAGCCCGCACCGCGTTCTCGAGCGCCTCGCAGCCGAAGCCCGCGAGATCGCGCGTCCCGAACTGCGCACAGAGCGTGCGCCGTGCCGCGTCGAGGTCGAAGTGCCAGGGCGGGCGGGCCCGGACGCCGCGCGCAGCGGCGAGCGACTGGCCTTCCTCCACCAGTAACTCGGCGGGACTGAGCCGCCCGATTTCACCCGCGAGTTCCCCTTCGTCAGCCAGTTCGGTGACGCAGAAGCGCCCGGAGGACAACTCGAGCCAGGCGAGGCCGATGGTCCGGCCGCGGCATACGGCGGCGATCAGGTTCTCGCGACGCGCTTCGAGCAGGGCCTCGTCGGTGAGCGTGCCGGGCGTCACGATGCGCACGATTTGCCGATCGACCGGGCCGCGGGCGGCGCCCGGATCGCCGATCTGCTCGCAGATCGCGACCGACTCGCCCTGGCGCAGCAGCCGCGCGAGATAGCTTTCCACCGCGTGCACGGGTACGCCTGCCATCGGGATCGGCTGCCCGGCCGACTGGCCGCGGCTGGTGAGCGTGATATCGAGCAGCCGCGCGGCGCGGCGCGCGTCCTCGTAGAACAGCTCGTAGAAATCCCCCATGCGATAGAACAGCAGCAACTCCGGGCACTCGGCCTTGATGCGCAGATACTGCTGCATCATCGGCGTGTGGCCGGAGTCGGCGGGTGGCGCGTCCTGGCGGTGGGGCTGGGTCATGCTTACGGATTCCGGCTGCCGATGATAAACGCCGCCGGGCCGGGCACAGTGCCTGAGTTGAGGGTGGTGCGTCGGGCCCGTCGCGAACCCGTTAACATCCGCGCATGCACGTCCTGCACCTGGAAACCGGAAGGCACGTGTACGGCGGCGCGCGCCAGGTGCTGCTGCTCTGCCGTGGCCTGCAGGGTCGCGGCGTGAAAACGGCGCTCGCCTGCCCCTCGGGCAGCGAGATCGAGGCAGCCGCAACCCGCGCCGGTATCGCGGTTCACGCCCTGCCGATGCGTGGTGACCTCGATCTGCCGTTCATCGGCCGCTGCGCGCGGCTCCTCGGAGCACTGGCGCCGGACATCGTCCACGTTCACAGCCGTCGCGGTGGGGAATGGCTCGGCGGCAGGGCCGCCGCCCGGGCTGGCATTCCTGCGGTGCTGACGCGACGGGTGGATCGCGCCGAAGGGCGCCTGGCCGCCGGGCTCAAGTACCGGCCCTACCGGCGCGTTGTGGCCATCGCCGAGCATGTGCGCCGCCAGCTCGAGCGTGCGGGCGTGCCGGCGGCCCGCATCATGGTGATCCGCAGCGCGGTGGACGCGGCGCTGGTCGAGCCCGTCTGGTCGCGCGAGCGGCTCGCGCGAGAATTTCAGATCGATCCGCGCAGCCCGCTCGTCGGCTGCGTGGCGCAGTTGATTCCGCGCAAAGGTCACGAACTGCTGTTCCACGCCTGGCGCGAGGTGGCGCATGCCTGTCCCGCGGCACGGCTGCTGCTGTTCGGCCGCGGTGCATTGGAGGCGCGCCTGCGCCGCCGTGCCCGCGACGCCGGCATCGAGGGCACGGTCCGCTTCGCCGGTTTTCGCGCAGACCTGCCGGAGTTCCTCGGCCGGCTCGATCTCGTGGTGCATCCGGCGCTCGAGGAAGGACTCGGACTCGCCGTGCTCGAGGCGCAGGCCGCAGGCGTGCCGGTGGTCGCCTTCCGCACGGGCGGCGTGCCCGAGATCGTTGCTGACGGACGCACCGGTTACCTGGTGCAAACGGGAGATGCGAGCGCACTGGCGATCGCGCTCACCGGGCTGTTGCAGGATGAGACACGGCGGCGCTTGTTCGCGCAGGCCGCCTGGGAATTCGCGGCGCGGGAGTTTCGCGTGGCCGATATGGTCGCCGCCTATTTGACCTTGTACCGCGGTCTGGTTGAGACTCGCGACTGACGCGGATCACCACCTGACTTCCCGTAGCCCGGCCGTTCGAGGTTCACTCGCTATGGAGCTGATCGGCAAGAAGTTTTGCTCTGTCATCCCGGCCTGCGACTCATGACCGTCGACGTGGCTCGCATCGAGGATCTGGTGCGACGCATCGCCCGGGAACTGGAGACCACCCGCGCGCGCATCGCGGTGGCCGAGTCCTGCACCGGGGGCTGGATCGCCAAGTGCCTGACCGACCGACCCGGCAGCTCCGCCTGGTTCGGTTACGGGTTCGTCGTCTACAGCAACCAGGCGAAATGCGCGTTGCTCGGCGTCAGCGAGGAGACTCTCGCCGGGCAGGGCGCGGTCAGCGAGGATGTCGCCGAGCAAATGGCCACCGGCGCTCGTCTCATCAGCGGCGCCGAAATCGCGGTGGCGGTCACCGGCATCGCCGGGCCGGGCGGAGACACGAGCGACAAGCCAGTCGGCAGCGTCTGTTTTGCCTGGGCGGGGCCGGGCGTGCAGCTCGTCAGCGACTCGCGCCGTTTCGAAGGCGACCGGGATTCGATCCGCTGCCAGAGCGTGATTGCGGCGCTGGAGGGAGTCCTGAACCAGCTGACGGCGCCATGAAGGCGGTGCCGGTGGCGCACGGCCGGCTGAGCCGGCCGGACGCCTCATGAGCGCGGCAGCGGTGCGGGTGCACCGGCTGTTCTTCGCGCTGTGGCCTGACGCAGTCACCCGCGCAGCGCTGATCCGCGCAACACGCGCGCTGGTGCGCCACTGCGGCGGGCGGCCCGTGCCACCCCGCGATTTCCACCTGACGCTCGCCTTCCTCGGTACGGTGCCGGATGAGCGCTTCGATGCGGTCCGCGCTGCTGCCGCCGGTTGCCGCCTCGAGCCGCTGACCTTGCTGCTCGACCGCCTCGGCTATTTCCCCGCGCCGCGGGTGCTGTGGCTCGGACCGAGCGCGCCGCCCGTGTCGCTGGCGCGGTTCGTCGCCGCACTCGCCACGGCGCTGGCAGCGGTCGGGCAGCCGCCGGATCCGCGACCGTTTCACCCGCACCTCACGCTCGCCCGCAAAGTGGCGTCGGCGCCGGCGGAGCAGCAGCCGCGCCCGGTCGAGTGGCCGGTCACGGGGTTTTCGCTGGTGGAGTCGCAGACCCTGGCCGCAGGGGCGCGCTATCGGGTCGTCGCGGATTTTCCTGCGGGCGAAGGGCGGGGCTGAGCGCGGCGCGGGTGGCCGGGCCGTGCAAGAGCCCGCCGGACACCTGATTCTGTGTGAACAGCGCTTTTTTTCGCCTCTGCCGCGCACGGCGATCTGTGGAATAATCCGACCCATTCCCGACCAGACACATGACACCCCGGTGACCTGAATTTATGGACGAAAACCGCAAAAAGGCGCTTGCCGCCGCACTCGGACAGATTGAACGGCAGTTCGGCAAGGGCTCGGTCATGCGGCTCGGCGATGGCGGAGCCGCGCGCGACATCGAGGTGGTTCCGACCGGCTCGCTCGGTCTCGACATCGCGCTCGGAGTCGGCGGGCTGCCACGCGGCCGGGTGGTCGAGATCTTCGGACCGGAGTCCTCGGGCAAGACCACGCTCACTCTCGAGGTGATCGCCGAGTGCCAGCGCAACGGCGGCACGGCGGCATTCGTGGATGCCGAGCACGCGCTCGACCCGATCTATGCCGAGAAACTCGGAGTGAACGTCAACGATCTGCTGGTGTCGCAGCCCGACACCGGCGAGCAGGCGCTCGAGATCACCGACCTGCTGGTGCGCTCCGGGGCGGTGGACGTCATCGTCGTGGACTCGGTGGCAGCGCTCACGCCGAAGGCCGAGATCGAGGGCGAGATGGGCGACTCGCACGTGGGCCTGCAGGCGCGGCTCATGAGCCAGGCGCTGCGCAAGCTCACCGGCAACATCAAGCGCTCCAACACCATCGTCGTCTTCATCAACCAGATCCGCATGAAGATCGGTGTGATGTTCGGCAACCCGGAAACCACCACCGGCGGCAACGCGCTGAAGTTCTACGCCTCGGTGCGGCTCGACATCCGTCGCATCGGCTCGATCAAGAAGGGCGAGGAGGTCATCGGCGCGGAGACCCGCGTCAAGGTGGTGAAGAACAAGGTGGCGCCGCCGTTCCGGACGGCGGAGTTCGAGATCCTCTACGACCACGGCATCTCGCGCGAAGGCGAGCTGATCGAACTCGGCGTGAAGCACGGCATCGTTGCCAAGTCGGGCGCCTGGTTCAACTACGGGCGCGAACGTGTCGGCCAGGGCAAGGAGAACGCCCGCGAGTACCTGCTGCAGCACCCGGAGATCGCCCGCGAGATCGAGAGCAAGGTCCGCGCGCTGGCGTTGCCGAAGTCGACCGAGGTTGCGGCGGTGAAGGACGCCGAGCCGGAGGCGGCTGCCAAGGAAGCGTGATAGCGGTGCCGGGTTTGGCTTATTGGCTTGTTAACGCAGTTGTTGCTGGTTCGTCGAGAGTTGCTGAAACAGGCGCGCTGACGCGTGCAAGCTCGAAACCGGTCAAAACAAGCCAATAAGCCAAACCCGGCACCGCGCTCCGCCCGCGCCGCAGCCATGGACCTGCTCGCGCGCCGCGAGCATTCGCTCACGGAGCTGCGCGCCAAGCTCGGCGAGCGGGCATTCGACGCCGCCGAAATCGACACGGCGCTCGCAGAGCTCGCGCGCGAGGGGCTCGCGGACGAACGCCGCTTCATCGAGGCGTTTGTCGCCTCCCGTATCCGTAAAGGGCACGGACCCATTAGAATCCGCGCCGAACTGCGCGAGCGCGGTATCGGCGACGAGGCCATCGAGGATGGTCTCGCCGGCGTCTGCGACTGGAACGCTGCCGCGCGGAACGTACGGCAACGGCGCTTCGGCGCCGGCGCACCGCGGGACTTCCGCGAGCGCGCCCGCCAGTCCCGTTTCCTCGATTACCGCGGCTTCACCGCCGGGCAGGTCCGCGCGGCATTCGACGGCGAGGCGGATTAGCGCCGGGCAGGGGCGGCTCCGGCCATGGCCTGCCGTGGCTACCCGCGCGGCTCGTGCCGCTCCTACAATGCCCACCGTACGGCAACCCGATCGACTTTTGACGGCGACAGATGAAAACCGAGCAGATCAGACAGCGCTTCCTCGATTACTTCGCCGCCAACGGCCACCGCATCGTGCCGAGCTCGCCGCTCGTGCCAGGCAACGACCCGACGCTGCTCTTTACCAATGCGGGCATGGTGCAGTTCAAAGACGTCTTCCTCGGCCGCGACCCGCGCGAGTACCAGCGCGCGACGAGCTCGCAGCGCTGCGTGCGCGCCGGCGGCAAGCACAACGACCTGGAGAACGTGGGCTACACGACGCGACATCACACGTTCTTCGAAATGCTCGGCAACTTCAGCTTCGGTGACTACTTCAAGCGCGAAGCGATCGAGTTCGCCTGGGAGCTGGTCACGAAGGAGTTTGCCATTCCCCGCGAGCGTCTGTGGGTCACGGTGTTCCGCGAAGACGACGAAGCGGCCGACCTGTGGGTCAGGCACATCGGGGTGGACCCGAAGCGCGTGACCCGGCGCGACGAACGCGACAACTTCTGGTCCATGGGCGATACCGGCCCCTGCGGACCGTGCACCGAGATCTTCTACGATCACGGCCCGGGCGTCGCCGGCGGCCCGCCCGGCTCCCCCGATGAGGAGGGTGACCGCTACGTCGAGATCTGGAACCTGGTGTTCATGCAGTTCGATCGTGCCGGCGACGGCAAGCTCACGCCGTTGCCCAAGCCCTCGGTGGACACCGGCATGGGACTCGAGCGCATCGCCGCCGTCCTGCAGGGCGTGCACAGCAACTACGACATCGATCTGTTCAGGAACCTGATCGACGCGGCGGCGGAGATCACCCACGCGAAGGATCGCGACTCGGCGTCGCTGCGCGTCATCGCCGACCACATCCGCGCGGCGAGCTTCCTGGTCTGCGACGGCGTGCTGCCTGGCAATGAGGGACGCGGCTACGTGCTCCGGCGCATCATCCGGCGCGCACTGCGTCACGGCTACGAACTCGGCGTCGAGGAGCCGTTTTTCCACCGCCTAGTCGCACCGCTCGAGCAGGAAATGGGTCGCGCGTTCCCGGAACTCACCAGGGCCGCGACGCATGTCGGGCGCGTGCTCGAGGCCGAGGAACAGCGTTTTGCCGAGACGCTCGCGAAGGGCATGCGCATCCTCGAAGATGCGCTGGCCGGGCTCTCCGGCCGGCAACTGCCTGGCGACGTCGTGTTCAGGCTCTACGACACCTACGGCTTTCCCGTGGACCTCACCGCGGACGTGGTCCGCGCGCGCGGCATCGCCATCGACCGCGAGGGCTTCGAGCTGGCCATGAACGAGCAGCGTGAGCGCGCCCGCGCGGCGAGCCGGTTCGAGATGAGCCAGGCGACGACGTTGCAGCTCTCGCAGAAAAGCGCGTTCACCGGTTATGACCGGCTGGTCGATCGCGGGCGCGTGACCGCCATCCTGAGGGGCGACGGGTCGGCGCAATCACTCGACAGCGGCGCGGCCGGCGCACTCGTGCTCGACCGCACGCCGTTCTACGCGGAGAGCGGCGGGCAGGTCGGCGACCAGGGCGTGATCCACGCCGGCGGGTTCCGCTTTCGCGTGGAGGACACGCAGAAGAGCGGCGAGGCGCATCTGCATATCGGCGTGTGTGAGGCGGGCAGCATCAGCGTCGGCGCGGAGGTCGAAGCCGAGGTGGATGCGGCGGCCCGCAATGCCACCGTCCTCAATCACTCGGCGACCCACCTCCTGCACGCCACGCTGCGCAGCGTGCTCGGCAGTCACGTGACGCAGAAAGGGTCGCTCGTGGCTCCGGACCGGCTGCGCTTCGATTTCTCGCACTACGAGGCGGTCTCGGCCGGACAACTCGCCGAGATCGAGCGCCGGGTCAATGCCGGCATCCGCGCCAACCTGCCCGGCGAGACTCGCCTCATGAAATACGACGAAGCGGTTGCCAGTGGCGCGATGGCGCTCTTCGGCGAAAAGTACGGCGACCAGGTGCGTGTGCTGCGCTTCGGGGAGTTCTCCACGGAACTCTGCGGCGGCACCCACGTGGCGCGCACCGGCGACATCGGGGTGTTCAAGATCGCGGGCGAATCGGGCATTGCCGCCGGCATCCGCCGTATCGAGGCGGTCACCGGGCAACTCGCGCTCGACCGGGTCGCCGCGGAGGAGGCCACGCTCGCGCAGCTAAGCGGCCTGCTCAAGGGCGGGCGCGAGGATCTCGAGCCGAAGGTCCGCCAGTTGCTGGAACGAAACCGCGCACTCGACAAGGAAGTGCAGCAGCTCAAGGCAAAGCTCGCCGGCGGCGCTGGCAGCACCGACCTGGCGGGACACGCCACCACGGTGGCGGGCGTGAAGCTGCTCGCCCACCGCCTCGACGACGGCACCGACCCGAAGACGCTGCGCGAGGTCGTCGACCGCATGAAAGACAAGCTCGGCTCGGCCGTCGTCGTGCTCGCCGCCGTCGACCCGCAGGGGCCGAAGGTGTCTCTTGCCGCCGGCGTCACCCGGGATCTCAGTGGCCGGATCAAGGCCGGCGAACTGGTCAGCGCAGTCGCGGAGAAGGTCGGCGGCAGGGGCGGCGGGCGCCCGGATTTCGCGCAGGCCGGCGGCAACGATCCGGCGGCGCTCAACGAGGCGCTCGCGGCGGTCGCAGGCTGGGTCGAAGCGCGCCTGTAACCGCGGCCCGGGGCGCGGCTGACGGGCGAAACAGCCATGCTTTCCCGGTGCCGCCGGTGCTCGCGACAGGCGTCGCTATGGCGCCACCCGAAAAAACTGGGGTATGATCCGGCCCGCGCCGGTCGGAAAAGAAGACCATAAAAAAGGGGGAGTCCATGCTGATCCTTACGAGGCGGGTGGGCGAAACGGTCATCATCGGCAACGACGTCGATGTCACGGTGCTCGGGGTCAAAGGCAACCAGGTGCGGCTCGGCGTGAAAGCGCCCCGCGAGGTGAGCGTGCACCGCGAGGAGATCTTCCAGCGCATCTGCCGCGAGCAGAAAAACGGCAACGGCGCGGGCGATCACGGCGTGGCGACCGTCATCGACTGAATCCGCCGGAGTGACTGCCGCGCCATCGGACGGATTATGTGCGTTGGCGCCCTGTCCGCCGCCGCCCGATACGGGTATCGTATGAAGGTGGGGCGTCTCCGCAACCGGGAATGCCCCGTAACCCGTGTGCGGCTCGATCCCGCCCGATGGGGTTCGAACAAGCTTCGGAGAGGTGGCCGAGTGGCCGAAGGCGGCGGTTTGCTAAACCGTTATACGCTCAAAAGGCGTATCGTGGGTTCGAATCCCACCCTCTCCGCCAACAGATGAAAAGACCCCCTTCACGGGGGTCTTTTCATCTGTTGATAAGCGTTGCGCGATTCGAACCCACGAATCAGACAACAGGGTTCGACAAATTTGCAGAGCAAATTTGGACGCCGCAGGCGCCCGGAGGGCGAGGGGCCGTATCCGGCCCCGAGTCAATCCCACCCTCTCCGCCAAGTAGTCAGGGGTTCGTCGTGTCTCAGTACAGAGACTGGCGAACCTGTCCCTGGCGAATTCCAAATTCACGCCGCCACCGGCGTCTGAAACAACCTGCGGCAATGGGATTGCCAGGCAAATTGCTGTAGGGAAATGGCGGCCGATACCGGTGCACTGGCCTGCCGCGCCGGCGTCCGCCCGCAGAGGGCGGAATGAGCCCGGTGGACGTTGTAGAACGCCTGGAAGTCGGTGAGTTTTCGCCGGAGATTTGCCGCACCCCAGAACGGCACCTGGTCGAGGTAATCACGGCGGAGCGTACCGATGAGCCGTTCAACGAACGGGTGGGAGAGCGGGACATACGGGACGGTCTTGATTTCATTGATCTCGAGCACCCACAGGTTCGCCCGCCAGCGATGGAATTCGAACAGCGGGTCGTGATCGGAGCTGAGATAACGCGGCAACGCTTGTCCGGCAATGGCCGAGTTAAACATCCGGCATACCGCCACGCCGTCGAGAACGCCGGCATGCACGCCGCAGCCGACGATGCGCCGCGTGTACTGATCCATCACCAATAGAACCCAGTGGCTGCGCAGGGTGAGTGACTTGCAGCGGAACATATCAACGCTCCAGAGACTGCCCTTGAGATTGCCGAGGAAGGTGAGCCAGGAGGGTCCGCCACCGCCGGATTCTGGCCGGTAGTGCCGGGCGAGAACGCGGCGCACCACGTCCTTGTCGATCTCCACACCAAAGGCGAGCGTGATCTGTTGCGCGATGCGCGGGCAGCCCCAGCGCGGATTGCGGCGCTTCATTTCGACGATGGCGGCAACCAGCTCGGCTGACGGCCCCCTCGGGCCAGGCCGGCCACGGCTTTTCGGGGTGAAGAGCCAGCGATACTTTCGGCGCACCAGCGCGTGGTGGCAGGCCATAATTGTGGAGGGCTTCAGCACAATCGCCGTGCGCAGGATCCGCCCTGGCTGAATAAATAGGGCGCAGGCACCGGCGATGACCCGATCCAGGGGTCGCAGGTCGGGCGCGCGCTGCCGGCCGCGGTTGAGAATCAATAGTTGATGTTTGAGGAGCAGCGACTCGGCAACCACGGCACGGACACCGCCCGGACGGCCCAGGCGGAGCAGGGTGATGATCAGGTGGGTAAGCAGGACGAAGATCTCGCGCATGGCCGGTACACCCTACCTACGAGGTGTGCCTGCGCCAAGATCTGGAGGAGAGTGCGGGCCTGAATTGAGAATAAACAATCACCCGGCGGGAGTTGCAGGGCCAGCGGCCATCGTGACGCAGGTCACGACGCGTATACCCATGGTTGACGTTAGTAACGCGACTAATTAGTATTTTGTCGTGATCAGGAGTTTCGGCGACAAGGAAGCTGAGGCCATCTGGAATAGACGGTTTTCGCGCCGACTGCCCAATGACATTCAGAGGCTGGCTCGCCGGAAACTGCGCATGCTCGATGCGGCCATAGAGTTGCAGGTGCTGACGGCGCCACCCGGCAATCGGTTGGAAGCCCTGAAAGGCGCTCGCCGTGGCCGGTGGAGCATCCGCATCAATGACCAGTGGCGGATCTGCTTCCGCTGGGAGAATGGTGATGCTCACGAGGTCGAGATTGTTGACTACCACTGAGGAATGGCCATGAGGACAAAGCGCTTGCCGAACGTGCATCCCGGGGAGGTCCTCCGGGAAGAGTTCCTGCAGCCGCTGGGACTGACCTCCTATCGCCTCGCCAAGGAGCTGCACGTGACGCAGCCCCGGGTCAATGACCTAGTGCTGGAGAAGCGGGGTATTACCGCGGATATGGCCCTGCGCCTTGGAACCTATTTCGGGACGGGCCCGGAGTTCTGGATGAACCTGCAGCAGAGCTATGAGCTGGAGGAGGCCCAGAGGGCGGCGGGCGCCAGTGTCCGGCGGATCCAGCCAAGGCAGAACGCGGCGGCCGGTCAGACTGCCAGGCCATAGAACCGTCCACTATGGATAACAGGGGATCCCTATTGCGGCATTGGGTGGCTGCCGACAGGGCTGAAATCCGCAAAATTCCCTGTATTTTCCCTGTTTAGCAGGGAATTGCCGGCTGAGACGGGTTCGCTGCTGACTCGGCCCATCGCCAGGTAGTCAGGGGTTCGCCGGGTCTCAGTACAGAGACTGGCGAACCCCTCGTCTTTTCCGGGGCTTGCGCCCTCGGTGTAGCAGGAATGTGGTCGGCAATCACGCCATTCCCGGCTATCGACCTCCGGCGCCGGAGACGGCCTACGCCCGACCGCTGGTCGCGGAGCTACAACAGGCGGCGTAAACTAACTTGGCGTCTGGACCAGTTAAGACGGGCTCCTCACGGCTGGCTGCTTCGGCGCTGCGCGGCCAGCGTCGCCGGTATAGGTGCAGTCCGGGAACCGGCTGCAGGCGGTGAACATTCCGTGGCGTCCCTGGCGAGTGACGAGGAGTCCATCGCCGCACGCTGGGCAGACCGCCACGTCCGCGGGCGCCCTATCGGCGGTGACCACGTGGACCTTCCTCTCGCGAAGCAACTCGATTACGAAAGGCGACTCTCTGCCAGCGACGGTAATCAGCGTCACCGTACGCTTGGCTCGGGTCAGTGCCACGTAAAAGAGCCGGCGTTCCTCCGCGAAGGGGAAATCCTCACCCTTCGGCATTGCGAGGCGAACCACCGAGTCATCGGCGATGCGGCTCGGGAAGCCGTAGCGGGCGTCGACGACATGGGGAAGGATGACGTGGTCGGCCTCGAGTCCCTTGGACAAGTGCACCGTCTTAAAAGCCACTGCGGCGTGCGCCTTACCGTTCGCCAGCTCCGGCGCGAACGCCGCATCGCGGTTGTAGCGACCGAGCACGTACACCGTGGGCGCAGGTCGGCTCTCATTCTGGGCGGTTGACAGCGCCTCGATCCGCGCGCGGACCGCAGCGCCGATCTGCGCGGCATCGGTCACCCGGATCACCGTAATAGGGATATCAACGTCGGATGCTACGGAGCGCACCTGTTTGCGAATCTGCCTGGGGTTGTGCTGAACAAAACGGCTGCTGATGTCGCAAAGCGACTGCGGGCAGCGAAACGTCGTCTCCAGATGCATAATGACGGCGTCTTTAAAGGTCTCGCCAAACGCAGTCATGGCCGACAGGTCGGCGCCGGCGAAGCGGTTGATGCCCTGCCAGTCATCGCCGACTGCGAACAGGCGCGTACCGGGCCGCTGCGAAAGGCCGTGGAGCAGCCGCACGCGCGCATGACTCGCGTCCTGGTACTCGTCGGCCAGAACGAGTGCGTAGGGACTATGCCAGTCGCCTCGCTCGACGCAGTCGGCGGCGAGGTTCAGCATGTCTTCGAAATCGATGGCGTTGCCCTGGCGTAGGCGCTTATCCCACTCCGCCCAGATGGGCTCGAGCAGGTTCAAGAACATGCGGTGCCGGAAGGCCACGCTGCCATGCTCCGTCTGCGCCCGCGCGCGCAGGCCGGCGATCGTGAGTCGGTTGCTCTTCGCGTGCACGAGGACGGCCCGGAAGAGTGCGCCGAGGCGCCGGCTTTCGCGAGCACTCCGGTTAAGTGGCATGCGCTCCGGCTGGGGTTGTAGCGTCAGGCCATGACGGATGAGTTCAGCCTCGAGGTGGCTGAATGCCGTGC
The DNA here is from genome assembly GCA_011526045.1 of Nevskiales bacterium. Taxonomy (GTDB): domain Bacteria; phylum Pseudomonadota; class Gammaproteobacteria; order Steroidobacterales; genus QUBU01. The sequence continues at coordinate 14,086 of WYBE01000052.1, forward strand.
CGTCCCAGACACCGGCCATCGTCGTCTCGAGCAGCGTCGTTCGATGCTGTTGGTGCAGTCCTTTCTTCCAGGCCATACCTTCGGCGTAGCCCGCGAATGCGGGGGGCGGGCGGCCGGCCTCATTGAGCGCCCAGTGCTCGAGGTAGGCAGGAATGTCCGGTAGGTAGAAGTCGGGGCAATACTGCCGCCGGTTGCGCGTCGCGGTCGGATGCTCGTACGGCCTTTCGTACTCATAGCGGATGCCGTTGTAGAAGAGCCAGTCCGCAAGGCGCTGCTCGCCGCGGCTGCGGACGAGTTCACCGTTGGCGGTACGGAAGCGTGGCCGGTCGCGCTCCAGCGTCTTCTGGTTGAGTTGACCGAACTCGGCGTCGAACGCTGGCAGTTCCTCCGCGAACAACGAACGGAACTCGTTCCAGCCGCGGTGGAAGCGATCGTCGTGACCGCGCAGGTACTCGACGATGCCGAGCAGGTACTCGACTTCGCGACCGTCGGCGACCCAGGGGGCCACGGTGGGCTTCGCGCCGGTCACCTCCGCGATCACGTCTAACCCGAAGGCATGGAAGGTCATGGCCCGGATGCTGCGCCCCGGGAGGCCAAGTGGGGTGAGGCGACGGGCCAGTCGTTCGCGCATTTCCGCCGCGGCATTAGCATTGAACGCGAGCAGCAGGATCTCGTCGGCACCGGCGTAGCCCTTCATCAGCGCATATCCCGCCTTGGCGATGAGCGTGGAAGTCTTGCCGGAACCGGCGGCGGCGACCAGCAGTACGCGGCTGTCGAAGCACAGAACTGCGCGCGATTGCTCTTCGGTGAGCGGGGACTTCTCAATGGTTGCGAAAAACCGCGCCGAGTCGACGAGCTCGCGTTCGACGAGACGCTTGTTGGCGGCCCGGGCGCGCTCGCTGAGAGGCATTGACCAGGTCGCGATGGCCTCGCGCATCGCCATAGGTTCGCTGGCGAGGCGCGCCTGCACGGCTGGCTCGTGGAGCAGCTCGCCGAAGGGATTGGGTCGGCCGGTGGTCAGATGCCGCACGAACTCGTGAGACAGCCACCCACTGCGGGCCAACTCCGTTTTGAAGTCCTGCTCCGTTTTCGCGACCCACGCGAGTAGCGGGCCGAAGCTAGCGGGCAGGTCGGCGAGACACGTAGCGACCCGGGCCTCATTGAGCGTCCTGATCAGGCGGTGGGCGGTGCCCTTCGCGAGACCCTCGAGTCGAAAGTTACGCCCGTCGTCAAGTGCCAGGTTGAGCGCTGCCCAGAGCCAGCCGGGCGTGCACGCCAGCTGCTGAATCTTTACCAGATCAGCCGCGATGTGGGTGCCGGCTATCTGCAGTGCGAACTGCCGGTCGGTGACATCGAGCGCCCAGCGCGCACCGGGCACGAAGAACCGCGCCGCGACACCAGGGCGCCAGGAGGGGCCTCGATGACTACGCATGGCGCGGGGGATGCCGCGATGGCCGGTCGAGGAGGGTACGCATGTCGCATTCCGCAAGCGGGGGGCTTCTGCTGCGCACTATACAGACCGCGGCTGGGCCGTTCATGACCCAACACCTCGGCCGTTTGACCGCGGCGGCAACCTCAGCCAGTGCGATGATGATCTCCCGCGTCGGGGCCCACCGCTATCGCGTTGAGTTAAGGAAAAAGGCGGGAGTCGGCGGCGTGTTGCGGTTCGGACGTTGCGTTTAAGGGCCGCAGGTCGGCGTGGCGGCTGCGACGACCTCGTGAGATAGCGACTGCCGGCCGACGCAGCCGGCAGTCATATCGTGGCGAGAGACTGAACGGGTGCGATCGCGGGCGGAGGGGCCTTGAACCGGGCTGGGCATAATCGGGCTTATCGCCAGCGAGTGCTTCCCGCCCCGCATTTTCCTTGGCGTTCATGATCCTTCCGGAATACCGAGAATGCAGGCGGCCACACGTTCGTCGATCGGTGGCAAGGTGGGCAGTGTCTGAAAGTGCCTCAGAATCTCGACGAGGGGTAGGCGGCGCGCGCCAAGCAGATCTTTGCGAATGTCCTTGAGCAGTAACGGCCGAAGGCGTTTGCCGGTCGTCAACCGCTCATACCAAACAGGACGAATCAGATCGAGCCAGGTCTCTGCGATCGCGTCCCAGTCGTAGCAGTCCCGCTGATCGTCGCGGTCGAGGACCTTGAGCAGATGCGCAAGACCCGAACCCAACTCGCCCGGTTTCGGTGTCTCCGCACTGTAGCTTCGCATCACGATCCGCATTTCGTCGAGTGCACGACGCTTTCTGCGCGGCAGGAGCGAGAGGGGTTCTACCCTGATTCTGCGGACACTTTCACTAAGGCTCATACTGAGCCAAAGGAGTGTCCATGTCGAAGCGCAAGCACTACAGCCCTGAGTACAAGCGGGAACTCGTCGAGCTGGTTCGGCGATC
>WYBE01000053.1 GCA_011526045.1 Nevskiales bacterium
CGCCGTGTTCGGGGTCGCGATGCTCAACGGCATCGTGCTCGTGAGCTTCCTGAACGACCGACGACGGCAGGGACTTTCTGTACGCGAGGCCGTCAAGCAAGGCACTGCGCTTCGTCTGCGCCCCGTGTTGATGACGGCCTCGGTGGCCATCCTCGGCCTGATCCCGATGCTGATCTCCACCGGAGTAGGCGCTGAAACGCAGCGACCTCTCGCCACCGTCGTGGTCGGCGGCCTCATCACCTCGACGTTGCTCACGCTCTTGCTGTTGCCGCTGATCTGGGAGTGGTCCGAAGCGCGCGACGAGCGCAAGCGCCTCGCGGCCGAACGCGCCGAGAGCGGGGACGAATCCTCGCCATCCGTCCCCGCCCGAGAGGAAGCTCCATGAAGGAAATCAAGGCCTATGTCCACCGCACCCGCATTGCGGATGTCATCGAGGCGGTGAAAGCGACGAGCGCGTGGGCGACCCGGCCGGGCGATGCGGGCCAGCACAACCTGACGGTCTATGCCGTGCAAGGTTCTCTGGTGCCGATCGATCAGGACGGGCTGGATCTATGTCGTCGACATCGCGTCCGCGGAGGTGATCCGGTGAGGACGCGCCACTGGTCGGACCGCCGGCGATGGCAGGCCGTCGGCCCTGCCCACGCACTGCCGACCTGCGGCTCGTTGCGGGCGTCGGGAGATCTTTTCGATGTGTCTCAACCCTCCCATCTTGAAAAGGAGTGAGCCATGCATTCAGGAACACGTTCGCGCCAATCCGCCTTCAGGATCGCGAGTATCACTGCGTTGATTCTTCTCCAGGGCTGTGCGTCAACGGCCGACAAGGCGTACCAAGAGGGCTGGCGCAACGCCACCGTCGTTCAGCCCAGGGTCGGCAGCGCGGTCGTCGACAACGTGGTCAAGGATTGCCGTGCCGAGCGAGCTGCAAGCGACGGCACGGCGAGGTACGCCTTGCTCTCCTATGCGGATCGCGGGTCGGCTCCCAAGTACTACGTGGCCGCCGTTCCGTCCGATCTGAGCGTCCGCGCCGAGCAGTGGTACCAGGTGAACGTCACGGACTGCGCTTCGCGCTGGCATCGCTCGCGCTAGCCGACGAATCCTCCCCATCCGTCCAAGCCCGAGAGGAAGCTCCATGAAGGAAATCAAGGCCTACATCCATCGCACGTGCATCGCGAATGTCATCGAGGCGGTGAAGGCAACCAGCGCGTGGGCGCCCCGGTCGGGCGACGCGGGTCAGCACAACCTGACGGTTTATGCCGTGCAAGGGTCGCTGACGCCGATCGACCAGGATGAGCGCCACTACTCGGTCGACCTCGGACAGGAGGTCACCCGCGAATTCAAGCTGGAGCTGCATTGCGAGGACGCGGACGTGGCCGAGTTGGTGGCCGCGATTCGCGCCGCAGGGAGAACCGGCCAGCGACGAGCTGGCTGGATCTACGTCGTCGACATCGTGTCGGCGGAGGCGATCCACTGATGCGAAGTCAGCTCGCCGGCCATTGCCAGCGACCGCCGATGCGTACCGACCACGCCAAGTGCGATGCTGGGCGCGCTCCTCTACGAAGGGCGTGGCAGCTCCCGCATTCCCCCGGGCCATTGGCGCCGTCGAACGGGGCAGACGGGTCGGTTGATGTGCAGGCCAGGGGAAGCGATGCGTTGGCGTGAAGTCCCGCTCCATCCGCGGACACCAATCCGCCTGCCGGTGCTCAACCTCGCGGTGGCGCTGTGGATGCTCGGGCTGTTGAACCTACCGTTCTGGTCCGCGCTGTGGCGGGCCGTTGATGGTTGGAGCGCCGATCGTGCGGCCTGGCTGCTGACCTTGCCGATACTGGCTTTGGTCTTGGTCTGGCTAAGCCTCGAACTGCTGACTTTGGGGGCGCGCGGCAAAGCCGGTGTTGTGCGGCCTCATGGTCGCTGCGGCGGCACTGGCGTATTTCATGAACCGCTACGGCATCGCGTTCGATCGAGGGATGCTCGGCAATGTTCTGGAGACGGATGCAGCCGAGGTAGGCGAGCTGCTTAGCCCCGGACTGCTTGTCTGGGTGCTCGGCCTGGGCGTCCTTCCTGCCGTGGTTCTCTCTCGCATGCCGCTGACGCCTCGCGGTCTGCTCGGCGCGCTAGTCGACAAGGCAGCGACGTTGACAGCGCTGCTCGGCGTCTCGGCGTTGCTCCTCACGGGCTTCTTCGCGTCCTATGCGTCGCTGTTCCGCAACCATCGCGATTTGCGATCGCAGTTGGTACCGATCAACTTGCTGGCAGCGGCCCATGGCTATGCCCGTGCGCGAATCAATGCGCCCCGCGAGTTCGTGCTTGCGGCGGCCGATGCGGCGCGCCTTTCCGGCGTCGAACAAGCAGGTCGACCACTGGTGCTGGTGCTCGTTGTCGGCGAGACCACTCGTGCCGCCAGCCTGTCCTTGAACGGGTACGGCCGTCCGACGACGCCGATGCTGGCGGCGCGCCCCGACCTGATCAATTTCGGTACGGCTGAAGCTTGCGGCACGGCGACGGCCACCTCACTGCCTTGCATGTTCATGGACGTCGGCCGGGCGGCATACGCCGATGGTCTGGCCTACCGTCGTGAGAGTCTGCTCGATGCGCTGCAGCGCGCGGGATTGGACGTTTGGTGGATCGACAACAACTCCGGGTGCAAGGGCGTGTGCGACCGCGTTCAGGTTGTTGATGCTGCAAGCCTTGCCTCGGATGCCGGTTGTGGCGTCGAAGGCTGCTTCGACGAGGTGCTACTCGATCGACTGGATCAG
>WYBE01000054.1 GCA_011526045.1 Nevskiales bacterium
CCAAGCTCGCAGAGGCAGCGGCAGGGATGCCGCTGCTGCGCGCCCACGAGACCAAGGATGTCGAGTGGCGCGCACTCCGCAGCGAGCACGCCTGCGAGGGCACCCGCAGGGCCAGCCGGCGGCGAGGTCCGGGGATGGGCAGAGTCTGGCACGCGCCGGGGGCACGACCACCGCATCGTCAACCGATGACCTACTGCGTTCCCGCAGATCGGCGATGAACCGTTTTTTGCCCTCACACGGCCGTCGCCTGTACTGCGGCGCCTGTCGCGATCCGGCGGGCGCGAATCCGCAAGCGTGAAGGCGGTCACATCGCCTGGCCGCGCTGCGCGGTAACGTTCGCGCACCTTATATTTATGTCAGGTGGAATCACCCCATGAGCTGGGTGGAATGGCTGAAGGGCCTCGCTGAGCGCCTGCCCGGCGCCGATTCGGGCGCGGATTCCGGCAGTCCGGGCCAGGTCCGCCCGCCGCGCAAGGGCGGGGACGCCTATGCCCGGCAATGGGTGCGGGTGCTGGAGGACTCGGCTCCGCCGGTCGATCCGGCGAGCACCTACACCTGGGAGCTGCAAACTGAGTCGGCGACTGGCCGTGGGCGCCGGCCTGCGGCGCAGGGCCAGTCCGCATCGCCGCCTGCCAAGGCGGATCCGTTCGACACCTACACCTGGGAACTGCAGGAAGGGGATTCCCCCGAAGACCCGTGGGGCCTGAACAAGACGGCTCCGCCGCAGGCCGTCACCCGCAAAGACGGCGTCAATCCTTACGACACGGGCATCTTCGACGCCAGTTGGACCGGTCGGTTCGACCAGCGCTGACAGCGATCACCCCGGCGGGTGGCGCAGCGCGGCCTACAGCCGCAGCGCGCCGTCGATCTCGAACACGCGTCCCGAAACGTAGTCGTTCAGCAGGATGAACTCCACCGTGTGGGCGATCTCATCCGGTTCGCCCATGCGCCGGAGCGGGATGCCCGACACCAGCTTCTCGCGCGCCTCCGGTTTCATGGCGGCGACCATCTCGGTATTGATGAAGCCCGGCGCCACGGCTGCGGCGCGGATGCCGTAGCGTGCCAGTTCCTTCGCCCAGGTGACGGCCATGGCCGCGACGCCGGCCTTGGCGGCGGAGTAATTCGTCTGGCCCAGGTTGCCGGCGCGCGAAATGCTCGAGATGTTGACGATGCAGCCCTTGCGAGCGCCCTCGATCATGCGTTGCGCGGCCTCGCGGCCGCAGAGAAACACGCCGGTGAGGTTGACGTCGATCACCGCCTGCCAGTCGGCCACGCTCATCTTCCCGGCGAACTGCCCGTCCTTGAACTTGACCAGCAGGGCGTCGCGGGTGATGCCCGCGTTGTTGACGAGCGCGTCGATGCCGCCGCAGTCGCGCGCGATGCGCTCGAACAGGGCCACGACGTCGGCTTCTTTGGCCACGTTCGCACCGTAGGTCTTCGCCTCGGCGCCGAGTTTGCGGCAGGCGCCCGCGGTTTCCGCGAGGCTGTCTTCGGCGAGATCCACCAGCGCGAGTTGCGGCCGGTGTGCAGCCAGGCGCTTCGCCATGGCGGCGCCGAGGCCGCGGGCCGCGCCGGTGATGACGATGGTCTTGCCCTGCAGGTCCATGAGCGGTCCTCGTGCTGATCGCGTGACTGAACGAAGGCCGCCATGCTACCGACTTTCTTGTGCACCGCAAGATCGGCATATCGCGGCTGCGGTGACGTAGGCAGAGTGTCAATCGGTACACTGTCCCCCGACTTTTTTGCGGACGGAAGATCCTGATGAAACCGAGGAAAGGCTATGCGGAGGGCCGCTGGGGCCAGATTCATTACACCCGCTGCGGGGACGGGGTGCCGGTGGTGCTGGTGCACCAGTCGCCGACCGACAGCGTGCAGTTCGCGCGCGTCCTCGCGCCGCTCGCCCGCCGCGGCCTGCAGGCGATCGCGGTGGACATCCCCGGCTTCGGCGGCTCCGATGTGCCGCATCAGCCACCGACCGTCGCCGGCTACGCGCACCTCGTGCCGGCCGTGCTCGATGCCCTGCACCTTGAGAGCGCCAGCGTCGTCGGCCACCACACCGGTGCCGTGATCGTCACCGAGGCGGCGCTGCAGTTTCCCGGGCGCGTGACCCGCGTGGTACTGCACGGTCCGCTGCCGATGAGTGACGCTGAGCGCGCACAGTGGCGGCAGGTTCTTTCGCGCGAGAAAAACTGGAACCTGCGCTGGGACGGCAGTCACATCGCCGAGCTCTGGCAGTTTCGCCACGGTGCGCAGCGCGAATGGACGGATATCGAAGCCTTCCACGCCAACTTCGTCCACGGGCTGCTGGCGGGGCGCACGGTCTGGTACGCGCACGACGCGGTAATGACCTACGCCCACGAGGAGGCCATGGCGCGCCTCACGCAGCCGACGCTGATTCTCGCCAACACCGGGGACGCGATCTACGGTTATTCGCAGAAGGCGCGCGAACTGTACCCGCAGTTCGCCTACGTGGAACTCGCAGGTGGCACCATCGACTGTATCGACGAGCAGCCGGAGGCCTGGGCCGAGGCGGTCGCCGCGTTCGTGACCGGCTGAGCGGTGCCGGTTGGCGACCTGTCGCGCTGACCGCGCTGCGGTCCGCTACACAGCGTGACCGCTTGCCAGCGCGGAGCCCGACGGAGTAACTTGGCGTCGCGAATTTTGTTGTGTGGCGTTGGTGGTCCTGCGCGCAACGGGCAGCGGAGTTTTCAAAGTCGCGCCCAGTGGCTTACCGGGCAGAGCGTGTGTTCGCGAGCTGCTCGCGCGGGAACTGCGGAGGGGAAGTTCCGGACCGTGATCCGCCGGGCCGGCGAAGCGGCTCGCGCTCATCGGTTGGTTTTTTTTGAGACCCGACATCCTGGGAGGATTGCAATGAACAGACAGGTCAGCGCATTGGCGGCAGCCATCGCAGCGACACTGGGGACGGCCAGCGTGACGCAGGGAGCGACCGCCGTCGCGACCCTCACGGGCGTCACCAGCTACAGCGGCAACGGCTCCTCGGCCGGCAATATCACGTCGTCGACCGCCACCTTCGAGTACGACGACGTAACCAATCTGCTGACCCAGACCGGCGGCACGTTCAACGTGCGCTTCACCACTGCGCCGACGTCGACGCTGTTCCGTCATTCGATCACCGGCCTCGTGCTCGGTAATGGCGCTGCGGCCGCGGCCTCGACCTTCACCTGCACCGAAGGCAACTTCGGCGGCAACGTCGGTGCGAGCCTGTGCGGCAACTACACCTTCGGCGCCAACTTCGTGAACAACTCCACCGTCACCTGGGGTCCGGCGACGGCCTTTGCCAGGACCATTGGTGGCGATGACATGGCGATCGGAGCGCAACAAAGCCTCGCCGCCTACGACAATTTCACGGAGGTGAGCTGGTTCGGCACGACGCTGACCTTGTCGAATGCTGTGTGCAATCCGGCGGCTCCGGGCAATGCCAACGGTTGCGCGGCCGGGGGTGGCTTCAATACCGGCTATACCTGGATCTTGAACGCTACGCAACCAGCGACAACAACCGCCGTCGACGATGCCGACAGCACCACGCGCAACGTCGCGAGGATCGTGCCGGTGCTGGCAAACGATCAGGGCATGGCCGACCCGATCACGATTACCGCCGATGCCGCGGGCACCAACGTGCAGGCCAACAGCACTATTGTCGTTGCGGGCTCCGGAGGGCCTGGGGCCGGCGTCACGGTCACCTACACGCCGAACCTGGCGGCCGGCCTCGCCGGGCCGATCACCGATACCTTCACCTACACGGCGAACGGCGAAACGGCGACCGTGACCATGACCATCGACAACATGGTGCCGAATGCGGTCGGTGGCGATGTCGCGATCAGCACGGTGGGTGTCGCGCCGGACGGGCTGACCGGCAGCTTCACGGCGCCGGGTACGGGCGGCAGTCTCGGCGACAGCGGTGCGGCTACGCCCACCAACGGCGGCCGGGGCAACGCCACGATCGCGGGCAATACCATCACCTATACGGTGACGGACGACACGTTCTTCACGGGCACGGACAGCTTTACCTACAGCATTTCCGATCCCGATGGCGCGGGGCCGGCGGAAACCAGCGGCCCTGTGACGGTGAACGTCACGATCGCCGATGCCAGCCCAAGCCTGAATCCCGCTTCCGCCGAAACCAACCTGGATACGCCGGTGGCGGTCAACCTGGTACTGAATGCCGGCAACGGCAGCCCCGCGCAGCATACGTTTGACATCGCGACCGACGCAACCAGCGGCAGTTGTGCCGTGGACGGCGCCGGCGCGGTGACGTACACGCCGGATGCGGGCTTCACCGGCAACGACAGTTGCGTGGCCTCGGTCACCGACGGCGATGGCGACACGGCGCAGGCCACGGTCAGCGTCGAGGTCGTGGACTTGCTGCCGGTTCTCAACGACGCATCCACGGAGACGCGGCGCGATACGGCCGTAGCGGTCGACCTGTCGTTCACGCTCGGCGACGGCACACTGGCCCAGCACAGCTTCGCGCTGGTCACGGACGCGACCAACGGCAGTTGTGCCGTGGACGGCGCCGGCACGGTGACGTACACGCCGAACGCCGGCTACACCGGCAGTGACAGTTGCGTAGTGTCGCTCACCGATGTGAACGCCAGCCAGGACACGGCGAACGTGAGCATCAACGTGACGAGCGGCACCGGGCTGCGCGAGAACGACGGCGGCAGTTCCGCCGACTGGCTGATCCTGTCGCTGCTTGGTGCCTCGGCCCTCATCCGGCGCCGGCGAACATCGCGCAGCCCATTGCCTGACCACTACTCGGACAAGTAAGCAAGTCGTCGCGTCTAAACGCCTGTTATGGCGCGGGGTGCGGGAAGGTTATGTCAACGCGGGTCTTGCCGGGCCGGTCGTCGCAGGTATAGTCGATCAAAGAAGGCACAGGCACAGTGGCCAGAGCCTGTGGCGTTCGGTGGCGGGCCTCGCTCCGCGGAGAATCCAGGAAGATCGGGGCGGGCTGCCGGGTTGCCACCTGCGCCCAATGGCCTGTCTTAGAAAAATTGACCGGTACGGGATCTCTGGGGGATCTGATTCATGAACAAAACACGCAATGCCCTGGCAGTGGCGATCGCTGCCACACTCGGTTCGGCGGCCAGTGCTGATGCCGCGAGCGTCATTGCCACACTGAAGAGTGTGACCAGCTATGCCGGCGCCGGCTCGTCGGCAGGCAACATCACCTCGTCCACGGCGACGTGGAGCTACGACGTCGATGCTGATCGGCTCCTGCAAACCGGCGGCACGTTCAACGTACGCTTCACCATCGCGCCGACGACGACGCTGTTCCGTCACTCCATCACCGGCCTCGCGATCGGTGACGGCGCCGCAGCCTCGGCCGCGACCTATGCCTGCACCGAAGGCAATTTCGGCGGAACCGTCGGCGCGAGCCTCTGCGGCAACTACAGCTTCGGCGCCAACTACGTGAACGAATCCACCGCCACCTGGGGTCCGGGCACGGACTTCGGCAAGACCATCAGCGGCGATGACATGGACATCGGTCCCCAGCAGAGCCTGCTCGCCTACGACAATTTCAGCACGCTGAGCTGGGTCGGCACGACGCTGACGTTGAGCAACGCCACCTGCAATCCGGCGGCTCCGGGTAACGCAAACGGCTGCGCCACTCTCGGCGGATTCAATGCCGGCTACACCTGGACTCTGGATGCGGATATCCCGCTGCCGGCTGCCAGCTGGCTGCTCGGTCCGGCGGTGCTGGCCGCTGCGCGCTACGCGCGCCGCCGCAAGGCGTAGTCCGGCACTGGTCTCGGGGCCGCTCGATGGCGGCTCCGTGATCGCCCGCCACCCGCGAACCACAGGGCCCGCCCGCAGGTCGCTCCGCTCCGGAGCGGCGCTGCCGGCGGGCCGTTTCTTTATTCTTCGCCGATCTGCGGGGACGCTTGCGAAGTCGAGACGTTGGTTGCTCGCGGAATCCGCTGGCGGAGCTGCCTGTGCCCTCATCCGGCAGGTACGAGTGATGTGGTGGCCCGGTGTCCGCCGAGCGCCGCTCCTCGCACCTCCCTGTGCTCGTCGCTACGGGTTACGCCGGCTGCTGCCTCCTGGCAGCCGGCTCCACACGTGCTCTCGCCGGACGCCGGGCCACCCCCTGACGGCATCTCGCGGATGGTGCGCAGTCGCCGATCCGGACTCACCGGCGATCTCACCCGGCCAGCAGGCGGAAACGTCGCGACGGGCGTGCTGGAGGTAGGGCAATGCCGTGTGCTGTTTGACGATAGCTGCGGATCCGGACGGCCTGTAACGGGCGTGTGAGGCCGGCGCAGCAGGAGCGCAGCCGCAGCCGAACCCGAGCGAGCGCAGCACAGGACGTGCGTAGCGAGCGTCCCGGCGCAGGCCGTCCGGATCCGAAGCCCGCGCCTGCGCCGTGTACCCTGGAGCAGCGTCCCCGCCAGCAGCCACCGCACGAGATCGACGCATCGATTCCGCAGCGACGGCGCCCCGTCCCCGCAGATCGGCGAAGAAAAATTTTTTATCGGTTGCGAGACAGAACGCACCGGATTGTCCTGAAACGAGGAGCGGCGCCTGGTCCGCATTCATGCCGGTCATGAGATCGCGACCATCTGCCGGTCATCTCGACAACAATTTTCTCCAGACTGCTTCACGACCAGTGTTATGTGAAAAAACAGACTTGCCGGTTCACCGCGCTCGGGTATATTCGACTCACAGGAAAGGGCAAAGCAGGCGCGAGCCTGTGACGCAAAGCCACGGATCTTGAGCTCTCCAGGTGAAGATTCTCGAGGGGGGAGAGAGAGACCGCCGGGTTACAACCTAAAACACGTGACCATTTGGTAAACGACCGACGAATCTCTGGAGGATCTTCATGAAGAAACACGCAAACGCCCTGGGCGTCGCTATTGCCGCCACGCTGGGCGCTACGGCAGCGGATGCCGCGTCCTATACGGCTACGCTGACATCCGTTGCGACCTACAGCGGCAACGGCTCGTCCGCGGGCAATATCACCTCGTCCACGGCCACTTTCAGCTATGACGACGTGACCAACCTGCTGACGCAGACCGGCGGCACGTTCAACGTGCGCTTCACGACTGCGCCGACCTCGACGCTGTATCGTCACTCGATCACCGGTCTGGTGATGGGTAACGGTGGCGCGGCCTCGGCCGCGACCTTCGCTTGCACCGAGGGCAACTTCGGCGGCAACGTCGGCGCGAGCATCTGTGGCAACTACAGCTTCGGCGCCAATTTCGCGAACGAGTCGAGCGCGAGCTGGGGTCCCGGCACGGCTACGGCCAGGACCATGGGTGGTGACGACATGGCGCTCGGCCCGGTCCAGGGCATCGCCTCTTACGACAGCTTCGCGACCATAAGCTGGGTCGGTACGACGCTGACCTTGTCGAATGCTTCGTGCAATCCGTTCGCACCGGGCAACGCCAACGGCTGCGCCACGCTGGGCGGCAAGAACACCGGTATGTCCTGGGTCCTGAATGCAGGCCCGCAGGCGGTCGTGCCGGTTCCGGCCGCGGTGTGGCTCTTCGGCTCCGCGCTGGGCTTGCTCGGTGCGGCACGCCGTCGCGCCAAGGCCTGAGGCCCGTTTGAACTTCGGCTGAGTCACCTCGGCCACTGTTCGGGAAAGCCCCGCCACCCGGCGGGGCTTTTCTTTTGGTGCTTCGCCGATCTGCGGTGACGCTTTTGAAGTCGATGCGTTGAACCCGCGCGGGGTCCGCTGGCGGAGCTGCCTGTGTGCTCATCGGGCAGGTGCGAGTGATGAGGTGGCCCGGTGCCCGCCGAGCGCCGCTCCGCGCGCATCCCTGTGCTCGTCGCTACGGGTTACGCCGGCTGCTGCCCTCGAGGCCGGCCGGCTCCACACGTGCTCTCGCCGGACACCGGGCCACCACCGGCGTGCGCTCAGCGGAAGGTACGCAGCGACTGACCCGGATTCACCGTCGGACTCGAGCCCTGTAGGAGGCACTTCAGTGCCGACCGCATTTACGGACGTCGCGGTGGTCGGGACTGAAGTCCCTCCTACAGGGTGCTGCCGCCGCCCGCGGCGATGAACGAAGCGCCGCCGCGTGAGGATTCCGGACACCGTCCGACCGCGGATCACATCCGCGCAGCCGCTCTGATGGAGGTTCTCGACCGGGCGGCTGGCGGGGACGTCGCGACGGGTGTCCTGGAGCAAGGCCATCGCCGTGCGCTGCCTGACGATAGCTGCGGATCCACAGCCCGTGCCTGCGTCGCGCGTCCCAGAAACTTTTTATTTTCCGTCGCTAGAATACGCGGCCGGAAGGTCCTATCCCCGGAGAGCCCCGATGAGCGTTGTTCGCTGTTTGCTGCTGGCCTGTGCGGTGGCGCTGGCCGCCTGCAGTTCGCCCGAGGACAAGGCCGCTGCGCACGTGGAGCGCGCGCGTGAGCTGATGGCGGCCGGTGAGTACGCCCAGGCGAAGCTCGAAGCGAAGAGCGCAGCGCAGATCCTGCCGAAGAATGCAGCGGCGCAGTTGCTGCTCGCCAAGCTCGCCTGGCGCGACGGCGACTACAGCGCGGCCTTTCCGCACCTGCAGATGGCGGTCGAGAGCGAGCCTGGTCTCATCGAGGCGCGGCTGCGCCTCGGCGATCTGTACCTCGCCGCCGGCGACATCAAGTCGGCGCAGGGCGAACTCGACGCGGCGGCCAGGCTCGCCCCGGACAGCGCCGGGACGCATCTGCTCGCCGGCCGGCTGCTGATTGCGCAGAACGAGAACGCCGCCGGCGAGGCGGAGATCGACGCGGCGCTTGCCGCCGACCCGACGCTGGTGGACGCGATCAACATCAAGGCCAGCCTGTTGAGCGGGCGAGGCGACAACGCGGCCGCGCTCGCGGTGCTCGAGCGGGGCATTGAGGGCACGAAAGGCGCGGACCAGCAGGTCATGCGCGATAGCCGCCTGAAGTTCTTTCGCGCGACCGGCCAGAAGGAGGCCTACGAAGCCGGGCTCGAGGCGATGATCCGGGAGGCACGCGACCCGCTGCCGTATCGCTACCAGTTGCTCGACTTCTACACCGCGGAGCAACGCAGTGACGACCAGGAACGCATGCTGCGGGAACTGGTGGCGCTCGACCCGGAGAACCACGCCATCACGGTGCGCCTCGCCAATTTCCTGGTGGGCCACGCCGATGCGGCCGGCGCGGAACGGCTGCTCAAGGACAGCGTCGCGAAGCATCCCGACAATGCCGACTTGCAGATTGCGCTTGGCGATTACTACCGCTTCCTGAAGCGCTCGCCCGAAGCGCTGGCCGCCTACCAGGCGGCGGCGGCGAAATGGCCGGTTGCCACCGACGCGGGCCAGCTCGCGCGCAACCGGGTCGCCGCGCAGCACGCGGTCGACGGCGACATGAAGCAGGCCCGCGCCGACATCGACGCCATTCTCGAGGCCGTGCCGGACAACCCTGACGCGTTGCTGACCCGCGCGATGTTCCTGTTCCTGGATCGAAAGTACGAAGACGCGATTGCGGATCTGCGCACGGTGCTGCGCCGCCAGAAGTCCGCCGAGGCCCTGCTGCTCCTGGCGCGCTCCTACGTCGGCGTTGGCGATACCGTGGTGGCGAAGGACACCTACCGGCGTCTCCTCGGCGATTACCCGGGCAATGCCGAAGGCGCCAAGGAGCTTGCCGTCCTGCTCTCGGACCAGGGCGATGCTGCGGCCGCGGCAGACATCCTGCGCCAGTTCGTCGCGGTCCGCCCGGACGACGCGGAGGCTTCTGCGGCGCTGGTGCAGAACCTGCTTGCGCAGCGTGATCTCGCGGCGGCCGAAGCCGAGGCGCAGCGCATGGTCGCGCGCGGCGCCGGCGGAGTTTCGGCCGACCAGCAGTTCGGCGCGGTGTTGCAGGCGCGCGGCGCGAGCGAGGAGGCGCTCGCGCGCTACAAGGCGGTGCTCGACAAGGATCCCAACCAGGTCGAGGCGTTGGCTGCGCTGGTGCAGATCCTGCTCGACACGCAGCGCGCGGACGAGGCGATCACGTACCTCGAGCGCTATCCCAAGGGCGACGTCGCCGCGAGCCTGCTGCTCGGCAAGGCGTATTCGCACCAGGGCGACGTGGCAGCAGCCCGGACGGTGATCGGGCAGGCCATCGTCGCACAGCCCGCCGACGGTCGCCCGTACCTGGCGCTCGCGGCGCTGGCACCCCCCGACTCGCCGCAGCAACTGGCCGACCTCGAGCGCGGCTGGAAGGCGGCGCGCAGCGATACGGCGCTCGGCCTCTTTCTCGGCAGTGCCTACGAGCGCAAGGGCCGGGTCGAGGATGCGATCGCGGTGTACGAGGAGATCGTCCGGCAGGATCGCGCGAGCCCGGCGGTGATCAATAACCTCGCTGCGCTGCTGCTGGACCATCGCAACGACAAGGAGAGCCTGGCGCGTGCCCTGGAACTCGCCCGGCGTCTCGGCGACGCGACGGATGCGATCGCGCTCGACACGCTCGGCTGGGCCTACTACCGCAACGCGGATGTCGCCAATGCCGTGCGCCAGCTCGAGCGCGCGGTGGCAAGCGACGGGCAACTGGCGATTGCCCAGTACCATCTCGGCATGGCCTACGCGGCGTCGGGCAACAGTGTCAGCGCCCGGCAGCACCTGGCGCAGGCCGTGGAACTCGGCGGCGGCGAACAGGCGCTGGTCGCCAACGCCCGCGCTGCGCTCGCGAAGCTTCCCGAGTAGGAGGGACTTCAGTCCCGACCATAATCGGTACCACGACCTCGGGTCGGCACTGAAGTGCCTCCTGCAGGGTGCTATCTCGCGCTGGAGCCAGCCCTGTAGGAGGGACTTCAGTCCCGACCATAATCGGTACCACGACCTCGGGTCGGCACTGAAGTGCCTCCTGCAGGGTGCTGCCGTCCACGGCGATGAACGAAGCCGAGTAGGAGGGACTTCAGTCCCGACCATATTCGGCGCCACGACCTCGGGTCGGCACTGAAGTGCTTCCTGCAGGGTGCTGCCGTCCACGGCGATGAACGAAGCCGTGTAGGAGGGACTTCAGTCCCGACCATAATCGGTACCACGACCTCGGGTCGGCACTGAAGTGCCTCCTGCAGGGTGCTATCTCGCGCTGGAGCCAGCCCTGTAGGAGGGACTTCAGTCCCGACCTTCAACCCCGACCGCGGGTCGCGTCACGGCTGGCCATGCCGCGATTGACCCTCCGCGCGCTGCGCCGGAGAATGCGGGTCCGCGACGAGATCCCATTGACCACCGGACTACGCCGATGAAAATTGCAGCCAACAGTGTCGTCACCATCGAATTCGAGCTGACCGGCAATTCCGGCCAGGTGCTCGACCGTGCTCCGGCCGATGAGCCGCTCGAATACCTGCACGGATCGGCGGGCATCCTGCCGATGCTGGAGCGCTCGCTGATGGGCAAGGCACCCGGCGAGACCTTCGACGTCACCATCACGCCGGATCAGGGTTTCGGTGAGCGCCAGCCCCGGCTGGTCGAGGTGGTGCCGCGCAGCCGCTGGGCGAATCCCGCGGAGTTGTCCGTCGGGGTGCGCGTCGATCGCGTGGACGAGTCCGGTGGCAAGCAGTCCTACGTGGTCAGCTCCATGGATGCCGAGACCGTCACGGTGGACGGCAACCATCCGCTGGCCGGCGAGACGCTGCGATTTCGCGGCAAGGTGCTCGCGGTGCGCGCGGCGACTGCCGAGGAACTCGCCGCGCAGTGACCGCGCCGGCGCGCTTCACGGGCGAGCCGTTCCTGGAAGACCTCGCCGGCCTCGGGCGTGCCGGCTTCGTCGTCTGCGCATTCTTCACGCCCGGCGACGGTTACGAGAGCTACGCCCGCCGGCTCGCCGCTTCCTGCCATCGCTTCGGCCTGCCGCACAGCCTGTGGCTCGCGCCGGCGGTGCACGGCTCGATCTCCTGGCGCGGCGGCGCGGATCTGGGCTTCACCAAACCGTCATTCATCAGTTCCTGCCTCGAGCGCTTCGCTGGCACGGGCATCGTCTATCTCGACGTGGACATGCTCGTGGCGGCGCATCCACAGAGCTTTTTCGATGCGCAGGAGGCGGGCTGCGACTTCGCGGTGTACAACTGGTTCGCTGACCCGCACAACGAAGCGTATCTGCCCGCCAACCACAAGCTTGCTGCGCCGGAGCCCGAATCGCACTTCTACCTTTTTTCCCACCGCGTCGAGTGGTGCAGCCAGGAGCAGTTGAACTGCAGCGGCTCGACGCAGTTCTACGGCAACAGCGCCGCGGCGCGCTCGCTGCTCGCTGGCTGGCAACGGACGATTGCGGACAATCCTCGCGCCGCCGACGACCAGAGCCTGAACTTCGCCTACAACAACCCGGCGCCGGGTACGCCGCTGCCGCGCGCGCGGTGGCTCGACAAGGCCTACGTGCGCTGCCCGTGGTGGCCGCATGTCGCACCGGTGATCCTGCATCCGCAGATTCCGGCGCTGTCGCAGCCGTTCACGGCGGTGGCCGAGAGCGCGGAGTGTCGACTCGTGCACCTCGATCGTTGCACCCGCAACGAGACCCCGCTGCTGTTTCCGCGTGACGGCGGCGTGGACACCGCCACCGGCATAGTCTTCCGGCTCGACCAGCAGGGGCATCCGCAGCCGGTGGGCCGCTACGAGGGTCGGTTCTGGATCTACCGCGAGGATCCGGCGCTCGAGGAGATTGTCTGACCCGCCCTGCGGCTTCTCCAGCCGGGTGGCAACGGAACGATCGCGCCGCCTGGCGGTGCTGACATAATCCGCGGCGCAGCTTCGCGGGGACGCCGCAGGCACCGTGCTATATTGCGACGCGTTCCGAAATTCCTGCCGCAGCCGCGCATGAAGCTGCCACCCAGGCGCGGCGCGCAGTCGCGGTACTGAACCCAGGTCGAGCGATGGCTTTGCAGATGCTTGCAGCAGAACCGACGATCGAATCGGCACGCGCGGCGCTTGCGGCGGGCCGGGTGGCGGAGGCCGAGGCGACCTGTCTCGCGCTGACGCGCGGGCCGACCGAGCACGCGCCGGCGCTGCACCTGCTCGCCCTGATCCGTTTCCAGACCGGGCGGCGCGATGAGGCGGTCAAGCTCCTGCAGCGCGCGGTGCGCAGCGCGCCCGGGCTCGCTGCTGCACACAATGATCTCGGCGCCATGCTCATCACGCTCGGTCGCGCCTACGAGGCGGTCGCCACGTTACGCACGGCGGTCGATCTGGCGCCGGGCAATGCCGAGGTCCGGGTGAATTTCGCCAATGCGCTGCACGCCCAGGGCGAACTCGAAGCCGCCGAGGAGGCGTACCGCTCCGCGTTGTGCCTCGACGCCCGCCATGTGCGCGGCAACGTCAGTCTCGGCAATCTGCTTTGCCAGTTGCGCCGGCCGGAGGAAGCGATCGCGTTCCTCGCCAGCGCGGCCACGCTCGAACCCGCCTCGGTCATGGCTCACCAGTTCCTCGGCAATGCGCTGCGTGATGCGGGCCGGCGCGACGAAGCCGTAGCGAGCTACCGGCGGGCGCTGGAACTCGAGCCGACCTCGGCCGTGGCGAACGAGAACCTCGGCCTGCTCCTCATGGGGCAGGGGCGCTACGAGGAGGCGATGCTCCTGCTCAACGCCGCGGGCGCCCACTTCGCGCGGGCGAATGCGCTGCAGTGCCTGCTGCGACTCGGCCGCTACGACGAGTTCTTCGCCGACATCGCGCGCCACCGCGACGAGGCAGCGACCAACCTGCACTCGGCCTCGCTGAGTGCCTATGCCGCCTATCATCTCGGTCAGCGCGATCCGCATCCCTTCTGTCCCAACCCGCTGGAGCAGGTCCGGGTCGTGGACCGCTACGTGGGGCCGGGCGCGGACGCGGAGTTCCTGCGCGATCTCATCGCCGAGGCCAGCCGCGTCCATGCAATCTGGGAGCCGCGCGGCATCACCACGCGCAAGGGCTACCAGACGGGCGGCAATATCTTCGACCACGGCTTCCCCGCGATCGCGCGCCTGCACCGCGAGATGTGCGAGGAGATGTGCCGCTACCGCGACGACCTCACGGCTACCATGACCATGGTGAGCCGCTGGCCGGGCACGATGCGCCTGCGGGGCTGGTTCGTGCGCCTCGTCACCGGCGGCCACCAGTATTTCCACAATCACCCCGACGGCTGGCTGACGGGCTGCCTGTACCTGCAGATGCCGAAGGCGGCGCCGGCGGGCGAGGGCGCGATCGAGTTCGGGCTGGAGAGTGGCGGGTACCCGCCGCTCTCCGACAAGCCGCCACCGACGGTGCTGCACCAGCCGCGGGCCGGGCAGGTCGCTTTCTTCCCATCCTCGCTCTATCACCGCACGATCCCGTTCAGTTCCGCCGAGGAGCGGCTGTGCATTGCCTTTGACCTGCTGCCCGGGTGATGCCCGCCGCACGCCACGCCGGGGGCGGCGCCGGTTCCGGGACGATGACCGTCGTACGCATCGCGGGTCTGATGCGTTCGGGCACGAACCTGCTCACCTGGGCACTGCGGCACAACTTTGCGGCGACAGGTACGGCGACCATGCTGCTCGGCTGGAAGCACGGTCCCGTTTACCGCGACCGCGCGGTACTCGGTCTCGACGACTACGTGGACCCGCGCTATCGCCAGAACCTTCAGGCGTTCGTGCGCGAGCACCCGCAGGAGTGGATGCGCGTCACGGCGAGTCCGCTGTATCGCGCGGCGGCCACGCAGCAGCGCGAGCAGAGTTTCGCCGTCGCCCTGGCCGTGCGTGACCCCGGCGCCTGGTACGCGAGTTGCCTGCGGATCAGCCGCGAGTATCCGGGTTTTCTGCTGCACGGCGTGGAACCGGCTGCGGCCGCCGCCTTCTGGGACGCAAGCCACCGCGCCTGGCTCGGCGCGCTCGGTGAACGCAGCGCCATCGTGGACACGGATGCCCTGCGGCGCGACCCGGAACCGTGGCTCGGGCGCCTGGCAGCCGGGCTGCGCCTCGAGCGGTTGCCCGGCCAGCGCCTGCCCGGCCACTACCTGCATCCGCGCGCGATGGAGGAGGTCTACGAACTGCTCGGCGCGGAACCGCCCGATGCTCTCGAGCGCGAACCCGCATCAGCGGATGCCGTGGACGCCGGGCAGCGCGCGCAGTTCCTCGCGCTCCTCGACCGCGACATCCTCGCCCGTCTCGGTCTTGGTGCCGCCCGATGACCGGCCTGGACCGCATGAACCGCGGCATCGTGTATGTGGCGACGCGGCGCCCGCAGTACGTGGCCGAGGCGTTTCTCTCGGCCTGCAGCGCGCGCGACTTCGCCCCGTCACTGCCGATCACGCTCTATACCGACCTGCACGAGCTGCCGTTCGTGCGCAGTCCGTGTTTCAGCACGGTCGTGCCGCTCGCGACCCGGCGCAGTTACCGCAGCCTCTGGGCCGAGGGGCAGCTCGACCGCATCCGGGCGCTCTATGAGTCGCCCTACGACTACACGCTGCACCTCGATTCCGACACCCGGATCCTCACGCCGGAGTTTTTGCAACTCTTCGACCGGCTCGACCGCATCGACATCGGCATGGCCGTATGCCAGCGCGACGTGAGCAAGTGTGCGCAGATGACCGGCCGGCTGATGTTCAACGTCGGGTTCATCCTGTTCCGCAAGTCGCCGCAGGTGCTGGCGCTGCTCCAGGGCTGGGAACAACTGACGCGCCACAACTTCGAGCTCGGCAATCTCGAGGTGCCGCCGCGAACGGCCGTGACGGCGCACCTCGATGATCCGGAGCAGCGACGCGAGTTGCTGTTCATGGACCAGACGAGCTTCGTCGAGCTGCTGAGCCCGGAGGTCAACGGCCTCGGTCTCGAGCTCGAGATCGTCGAGGAGGCCTGGAACTTTCGCGGCACCGGCGGCGGTCGCGTCTTCACGCAACCGGTGAAGATCAGCCACGAGCCGTGGCTACGCTCGAGGCTCGGCGAGGACGTCATCGCCCGCGCGCAGCAGTTCCAGCGCGAGAGCCACGCCGCGCTCGCCCGCGAACTGCTGCAGTGCCTGCACGACGAACTCGTACCCGCCGAGAATGCTGCCGGGCGCGCTTACGTCCGGCAGCTCATCGACGCCTGCGCCGCCGGGTAGGAGCGGCGCCAGCCGCGACGGATGATGCCGCGGCGCTGAACGGTGCGGTGGTCGCGATGCCGGTGGTGGTCGCGACTGACGTCGCTCCTACAGGGTGCTGATCAACCACAGCGGTGCACGAAGCCGTGTAGGAGCGGCGCCAGCCGCGACCGATTGCTCCTCGCGGTCGACGCGGCGCTGAACGGTGCGGTGGTCGCGATGCCGGTGGTGGCCGCGA
>WYBE01000055.1 GCA_011526045.1 Nevskiales bacterium
CAGGGTGGTGCGACTCCGCCCGTCTCCGGGCCGAGCCCATCAGCCGGCTGGCCGAGCAGGCGTAGCGAGCAAGGCCAAGCTCGCAGAGGCAGCGGCAGGGATGCCGCTGCTGCGCGCCCACGAGACCCAAGGACGTCGAGTGGCGCGCACTCCGCAGCGAGCACGCCCGCGAGGGCACCCGCAGGGCCAGCCGGCGGCGAGGCCCGGAGACGGGCAGAGTCCGGGAACCGCCGAGGGAGCGACCAACGCATCGTCTACCGATGATCCACGACATTCCCGCAGAGGGGTACAGAGTTGTACGCACGGCCACCCTCTGCCACGGTGTCGCACTTCATCCGGCCGCGAGTACTCCCAGGCGCAGAAAAAGCGGCAAGGCGACGTCGTTGATGTTCCGGTGCACCTGCGCGAAAAAACGTGGATCGGCAAACTGCCGCCTGGCGTTCTCGTTGACGCCATCCATGCGCTCCACGCGGGCGCGCAGCCGCTGGTGCATCACCTCGACGGTCATGCCGAGGCCGTTCGTGCACAGTTCCGCCACCAGCAGGGAGGCCGGCAGGCTCAGCGACAGGCAACTGCCCATCGCCGTCGCCGCCAGGTGAATCGAGGGAAGCCCACCGAGGGCCGCGTCGAGGGCGATCTGGTTGTAACCGCTCGCGGGCCGCACCCGCGTCGGCAGCGAACCGGGGAGAGGCGGCAGGTCCACGCACAACAGCATGGCAGACGCCGCCACGAGCTTGTGGAACGCGTCGTACACCTCGTCCCGCCCGAACGGCGCATGGTCGGCGATCTCGCGCATTCCGGACTCACCGGCCGCGATGCGGTCGAACACGTGACGAATGACCGGCGTCGAGAATCTGAAGGCGAACTCCGTGGATTGCTCGAGCTGCTGCCAGACTGCCGCGGCCCCGCCACCGAGCGACGCCCGCGCCCGCCGCTCGAGATACTGGAGCGCCTCTGCCGGATCGGGCTTCGCCGCGCGCACGAAGACGTCCGTACGCACCCTGGTCGCATCGAGGAAGTCGAGAAAAATCGCCTGCGCCACGGAGTCGGGCAAGGCGTCGTATCGGCTGCGCAGCGCCGCGGGCACGGCAAGGTCCGGATCGTTCAGATGAGGAGCCGCGGCTGCGCAGAAACGCAATCCGGCGCCCTGCAGTTCGCCGACGATCTCATCGAGCAACTGGTACCGATAGCCATCGGCCAGGAGATTGTGCGAGAGGTTCTCCAGCGCCACCGCATCGTCAGCCTGGTATTGCTCGTACACCTCGTTGAACAGGGACATGGCGGGCGCATTCTGCTTCAGGTAATGCGCACCCTGATCGCGCATCGCCGCGAGGAGCCCAATCCCCTCCTTCAGACGCGGCAGCGACCCCTGCCCGCGCTCGGGCACCAGGCTGCGCAGCACCTGCCACATCGGCGTCACTGCCGCGCGCCCGAGCGTGATGAAGTTCAGGCAGAGCAGCCCGCCTTCACGGAGACATGTTCCGAACAGGCCGATCAACGCCGCCTTTTCGGCATCGTCGAGCCAGGAGTACGTGCCCATGCAGGCCACGTAGTCCACCTGCGGGATGGCCGCCGCATCGAATGCGGCAAACGCCGACTCGACATAAGTAACGTTGCCGAGCCCGGCAGTCGCAGCGGCGCTCCGGGCGGCGGCGACATTCCGGCCGTTGAAATCCACGCCGATGAACTCGCCGTGTGGACAGGCGGCGGCGAGCGCGTTCAGCGTCACCCCGCTGCCGCAGCCGAATTCGAGATAGCGGAAGGGATCGCCCGGGTCGGGAGGCACGAAACCGGCAAGGGCGGCGTCGTAGCTCAGCAGCGCCGGCGCCTGCAACGGCACGAACTTCGACCGGTACGCGACATCGCGCACATAGCTGGCGCCCCGGGGCAGGTTGGCGTTCACGGATGACTACGGCAGATCGACGCGCACATGACTGCGCGCGAGGGTAAACGGCTTGCCGCCCGACCACAAGCGTCGCCTGGAATCGCCACCGCGACGACGATGCAGCCCGGTTGTGCAATCATTCCCCCGTGAGCAAGCCGCAGCCCATACTCGAAGAGGGAAACCAGCGCCTGATTCGGGCCCGGCACGGTTATGTCCTGTACAACCGCAACGACAGCGTCATCGGCCGGCTGATCGAGACCTACGGAGAGTATTTCGAAACCGAGGTCGATGTCTTTCGCCGTTTTCTCGCTGGCGGAGACCGCGCCGTCGACGTCGGCGCCAACATCGGCACACATTGCCTGGCCATGGCGCGGATCGTGGGCCCGGGCGGTTTCGTCCATGCCTTCGAGGCACAGCGCATTGTCTTCCAGACGCTATGCGCCAACATCGCGCTGAACAGCCTCTACAACGTGCACTGCGTCAATGCGGTCGTCGATGATTCGTCCGGCTGGGCCCGGCTGGCCGACGTGGATCCCGGAGTGGAGAACAACTTCGGCGGCGCCCAGGTCGGACTCCTCGCCGGCGCGACCCAGGCACCCGCGGTCAGGCGCCTGACGCTCGATGAGTGCCTCGACGTGGAGTCGGTGCAGTTCATCAAGATCGATGTCGAGGGCATGGAGGCGAACGTGCTGCAGGGCGCGCATGGTCTGCTGCATCGATGTCATCCCGTTCTCTATGTCGAGAACGCGTATCCCGACCGCTCGCCGCAGCTCCTGAACCTGCTTGCCGGGCTCGGCTACCGCTGCTACTGGCACCTGCCACTCTACCTGGCGCAGCAGCCGTTCTACGGGGCTGCGCAGTACCTGTACCCCATCGCGTTCGTCGATCGCGGCGACGCCCACCTCGATTGCATCGGCCTCGCGGTGAACACCTTGTGCGTCCACGAATCGCACGGCATTGCCATCGAGGGCTTGCGGCGCATCGTCGACACCGTGGAGCACCCCCTGCGGCGCGAATGTGTTCAGGACTTCGTGGCGCGTGGCACCGGGCCCGGGATCCCGATCCTCCGGCCCACTGACTGACCGACGTGCCGAGGACGATCGCCATCAGGCTGCAATGCGCCGGGATCGGCGATTGCCTGTGCGCCATACCCATACTGCGCCAGGTCCGCCGCCGCTACCCGGAAGTGACCGAACTGGTCCTGTTTACCTACCAGCCGGCGCTGTTCCAGCGCTGCCCCTACACCGACCGCATCCACCACATCGACGACCAGGCCGCGCTGGCGGCATTCCCCGAGGTGCTGACCCTGTTCGACACCGGCAAGCTGCCTTATCACCTCATGGATACGATCGACTTCATGAGCATCGCCGCCGGTCTCGGCCAGCTCAGTTTCCGCGAGAAGCAGCTCGAGTACTTTCCGGTGGAGGCAGACCAGTCGCAGCGCTACGACGTCGTGCTGAACACCTCCATGACCTGGCCGAGTCGCAGCTGGCCGCAGACCAACTGGCAACGTCTCGCCGACCGGTTGCTGGCACTGGGCCGGTCGGTGGCTGTCGTCGGCAAGACCGTCTACTCCCCCTGGGACCAGATGGAGAAGACCAGCCAGGGGCTTGCGGGCTGCGTGGACCTCACCAATCGCCTGAGCCTCGACCAGACCTATTTCACGATCGCCCGCGCCGGGCTCTTCGTCACCTGCCAGGGCGGCCTCTCCGTCCTGAGTGGCGCCGCGGACACACCCATCGTCATGCTGGATCGCTCCGTGGAGTGGAGCAAATATGCGCTCTACCGGCACGAGGACCCGCACTACCGGTTCCACCTGGTGAAGGGCGGCTGCGACATCTATTGCTGTGACAGCCAGGCCTGCCCGGTATACGGCGAGTTCCGCTGCATCCCCGGATTGGATGCCGTGTGGGCCACGGTTGCCGACCTGATCTGAGGAGAGTTCCTGACCATGACTACGATGGAAGAACCCGGCAGCGACGGCCACCCGCGGGCGCCGCAGGCGTTGGCCGAGCACCTGCGGCTGTGGCAACAACTGCTGGAGACCGAACGACGCAAAGACCCCGGCCTGCCCATTTTGTGGGGCCACAAGGCGTATTCGCAGAACGACGAAGACGGCATCACGCAGGAGATCTTCCGGCGCATCGGCATGCGCCACGGCACGTTCGTCGAGATCGGCGCCGGCAACGGCGTCCAGAACAACACCCTCTACTGGCTGAAGCAGCAATGGCGCGGCGCATGGATCGACGGGTCGCCCGACAATGCGCAGTTCATTGAGCGGGCCTTTGCCGTCCCGCTCGCCCGCGGCCAGCTCCATTTTCAGCAGGCCAGCGTGACGGCGGAAAACTGCAACGAACTCCTCAGCCGCACACCCTGCGGCGGCCGCGAAATCGATCTGTTGAGCATCGATATCGACGGCAACGACTATTACGTATTCGCGCAACTGTCAGCCGTGCAGCCCAGGGTGGTGGTCATCGAGTACAACGCCCGCTTTCCGCCACCTGCCCGCTGGCGGATACCCTACTCCGCCGATTTCGCCTGGGACGGCAGCGACTGGTTCGGCGCCTCCCTGCAGAGCATGAACACGCTGTTCGAGCAGCGCGGTTACGCGCTCGTCGCCTGCAACATCACCGGCTCAAACGCGTTCTTCGTGCGCAGGGATCTTGCCGGCGACCGCTTCCCCTGCCTCGGCGAAACCGCCACGCTCTATCAGCCGCCGCGCTACTTCCTGACGCCCGGCCTGTTCGATCACATCGCCGGGACGCCCGCCATTTCTGTCCGGCTGGACTGCATCTGCGAGTGACATCGGCCGGCGCGCCGACGTGCGCGTCGGCGCTCAGGGCACCACCCAGCCGCATTGATAACCGTCGAAGAGCGGGCGAATGCCGACCTGCGCGAAGTACTCCGCCACGAAGCGCGCCTTGCCCGCTATCCCCTGGTCCTCCAGCAGGACGAACTCGTCACGCTCGTTGCGAAAGCCGCGCAGCTGGTGATACGCGTCGTCGACCACCACCAGCGTACTGTCGCCGAGCGCCGGCGCAATCGCGCAAAGTTCCTTCAAATGATGCAGGGCGCTCGGGGCAGGATTGGACGGATCGAGATCGAAGGAGTCGAGATACAGCAGATCGATGGCGCGGCCCGCGCGCAGGAGCTGTCCGGCCATGCCGTGGAGAAACCCCACGCTGTCGCCATGATGCACCGTCGTGCACGGGCTCACCGCGCTGCGGGCGTAGGCACAGGCCGTCTCGTCGAGATCCACCGTGACGACTTCGCCGCCATGCTCCCTCGCGAAACGGTCGAACATGATCGTGCTCTGACCGTCGCCCTCCCAATTGTCGGCCTCGCGCGCGCAACCGGTTTCCAGGATGAAATGTCCCTGTGCTTTCCGGGCAAGCAGGAACTCGAACAGTTGCCGGAAGGTGTGCCGGCGCGGGCCGAGGCGCATGGCCCACGCGGAATCGAAGGTTTCGAGAAAGTGCATGGCGGTTCTTCATCCTGTCGTGAAAAAAAGTTCTGCGCCGATCTGTGGGGCCCCGCAGCTGCGCTCCTCGCCGCTGCGTCCTACGCGGTCCAAGGCGCTGACGCCAGGGCTGCGGCCACCCGCGCCAGGACGCTGCCCCAGTCGCCGAAAGCCGGTTGCCGCAACAACCTCATCGTCGGATACCAGGGGCTGTCGTTGCGCTCGAGCAGCCAGCGGTGGTCGGCATGCGCGGGCAGCAGCAGCCACACCGGTTTGCCCATGGCGCCGGCGAGATGCGCCACCGCCGTGTCGATGCTCACCACGAGGTCCAACTGGGCCAGCAGTCCGGCAGTGGCGCCGAGATCGGTGAATTGCCCGGACCACTCTGCGATGCGTCCATCAGCGCAGACGCGTTCGCGGTCGCCCGCGCGGTAGTCGCGCTGCAACGAGTGGAACTCGGCATCGCTCCCGAGTACGGACAGCAGCAACGGCAGCGGCAGATCGCGCTCGCGCATCGTGCTGGTATATCCCGCCGAGCCCGACCAGGCGAGACCGACGCGCGGCCGGCGGCGCGCACCGAGTCGCTCGGCCCAGGCGTGCAGTTCCGGCGCCGGCGCGTGCA
Organism: Nevskiales bacterium; assembly: GCA_011526045.1. Classification (GTDB taxonomy): domain Bacteria; phylum Pseudomonadota; class Gammaproteobacteria; order Steroidobacterales; genus QUBU01. The sequence continues at coordinate 5,968 of WYBE01000055.1, forward strand.
GGTACGGGACCTGCTGCGGGATGCTCGCGAGCGTCGTGCCGCAGGCAAGCGGCAGCGACATCAGCGGGCACTGCAGATCCGTTTCCGGCAGGGGCGCACCTTCCGCCAGCACCCTGACCCCTCCCCGCAACGTCCGCGCCACCGATGCGAGCGTCGGCGGAACCTCAACGGACACCTGCGCGCCCTGCGCAGCGAGCAACGGCGCGAACCGCAGCATCTGGATGGTGTCGCCGAGACCCTGCTCGTAGTGCAGCAGGATCGACCGGCCCGCAATCGACTCCTCGCCCAGCCAGAGCGGTTGTGCGAACTCGCGTACCAGCCGCCGGGCCCCGAGCGCCTCGAAGCGCCACTCGTAGAGCGGCCAGCCGCCTGCGAAATCACCCTGCCGCAGCAGCGCGAGTCCCTCGTTGAGGCATGCGGCCGCGAATGCCGGTCGCAATGCCTGGGCGCGCTGAAAGCACTCGATCGCCTCGGCGGAGCGTCCCAGCGCCTCCAGTGTCAGCCCGAGGTTGTTGTGCGCCTCCGGAAAATCCGGCTGCAGCTCGAGCGCGCGGCGATACTCGGCGAGCGCCGCATCGTACAGGCCGAGGGCCTTGTACGCGGTCGCGAGGTTGTTGTGCGCCTCAGCGTAGGCCGGCCGGACGCGCACGGCCTCCTCCAGGTGGGCAAGGGCCTCGCGCGGCCGGCCCAGGGCCTCCAGCGTCAACCCGAGGTTGTTGAGCGCCTCGGGAAATGCAGGCCGCAATGCGAGGGCGCGCTCCAGACAGGCCAGCGCTTCCTCGGTCCTCCCGGTGGCATGCAAGACGAGTCCGAGATTGTTGTGCGCTTCCGGAAAACCGGGCTGCAGTTCGAGCGCCCGGCGGAAACATCGTTGCGCTTCGTCGAGCTTGCCCGCCGCTCGCAAGGCGTTACCGAGGCCGTTATGCGCCGGAGCCAGGTCCGCCTGCAGGGCAAGCGCACGCCGGCAGCTGGCGATCGCCTCGCTGACGCGACCGAGGGCGAGCAGCACGTTGCCGAGATTGGCGTGAGCGGTCGCGTGGCCGGGCGCGAGCTGCAAGACCTCACCTATCAGTGCAAGTGCCTGCCCGTGGCGACCAGCCTGGTGCGCAAGCAGCCCCAGCAGATGCAGTGCGTCGGGATGTCGTGGCTGTTGCGCGAGCACCCGCTCGCACGCGCTCCCGGCTTCCGCCAGGCGACCGGCCTGGTGGGCCTCGATGGCCGCCCGCATCGCCTCATCCACCGCGGACATGCTCCCGCCCCTCAGCCGGCGGGAAAGCGCGCGAGCAACGCCTCGCGCAGTGTCGTCGCGACCGCACCCCAGTCGCCGAAGCGCGGTTGGCGCAGCAGGCGCATCGACGGATACCACGGGCTGTCCTCGCGCCCGAGCAGCCAGCGGTAGTCCGGCGCAAAGGGCAGCAGCAGCCAGGTCGGCTTGCCCATGCCACCGGCAAGGTGTGCCACCGCGGTATCCACGGTGACCACGAGATCGAGTTCGCCGATCAACCCGGCGGTGGCAGCGAAATCGGTCAGCGCATCGGCGAAATCCCGCACACGGCCGCCCGGCTGCAGGAGGGGCGCATCGGCCGGCCGGTACTCGTTCTGCAGCGAGACGTACTCCAGGGTGTCCGGCAGCCACCGCAGCAGGGTGGCGAGCGGCAGGCTGCGGTGGCGGTCGTTGCGATGCGTGACCGAACCCGACCAGGCAAGCCCGATGCGCGGGCGCCGGAGTGGCGCCAGCCGCTCGGACCATGCGGCCCGCACGCTCGCCGGCGCGAACAGATAGGGAACAGCCGCGGGAACGGTGGCGAGCGTGGTTGCGCATGCCAGTGGCAGCGACATGAACGGGCAATGCAGGTCGAATACCGGTGACTCGCCGCCTTCAACTACCACGGCGTCCACGCCGGGTACGGTCGCGGCAACGCCCGCGAGCGCGGCTGGCACCTGCACGATCACCCGCGCACCTTGCGCGGCGAGCAGCGGCACGTAACGCAGCATCTGCAGGGTATCGCCGAGCCCCTGCTCGTGGTGCAACAGGATGCTGCGCCCCGTGACAGGCGTGGTCCCGAGCCACGGCGGTGCATGGAAGCGGCGTTGCACGCGACCCGGGCTGGCGAACTGCCAACGCGCCTCGGCCAGCGCCCAGCCGGCCTCGAAGTCGCCCTTGAGCAGCAGCGCGAATGCCTTGTTCCACAGCAGGTCCGCCGCGCCCGGGTTGAGTTCCAGCGCCCGGTCGACGCAGCGGATCGCCTCGTCGAGTTGTCCTCTGCTCTGCATCAGGTTGCCGAGGTTGCCGTGCGCCTCGGCCAGTTCCGGGTCGAGCGACAAGGCACTGGTGTACGCCGCCTGCGACCCGTCCAGGTCGCCGAGCCCGAGCAGGGCATTTCCGATGTTGTTATGCGCCATGGCAAAGCCGGGTTTCAGCGCGACCGCGCGGCGATAGCAGTCGAGCGCCTCATCGAGCCTGCCCGTCGCCTCGTACTGCGTGCCCATGTTCTGCAGTGCCTCGGGATAGTCCGGGCGGATCTCAAGTGCCCTGCCGATCGCCGCGATCGCCGCGTCGTGCCGGAACTGCGCCGCATGGACAAAGCCGACGTTGTTCCATGCTTCGGCATACCGCGGGTTGGCCCCGATTGCTTGCACGTAGCATTCCAGCGCCTCGTCGAGGCGCCCCAGTGATTGCAGCGTGTTGCCGAGATTGTTGAGCGCCTCGGCGTAGTCGGGGCGGCGGTCGAGCGCGCGCCGGTAACTCGCTATCGCCTCCTGCGCCGCGCCGCTCGCGCGCAGCGCATTGCCAAGGTTGTAATGCGCTTCAGCGAATGCCGGCCGCAGCGCCACTGCCTGCCGATAGTGGGCGATGGCGTCGGCGGATCGCCCCTGCTCCTGCAGCAGATTGCCGAGGTTGAGGTGCGCATCGGCAAAATCCGGGCTCAGCTCCAGGGCCCGCCGGTAGCTGCGCAGCGCTTCAGCGCTCCGGCCAAGTGCGCGCAGCGCATTGCCAAGGTTGCTGTGGCAGGCCGCATGTTGCGGGATGATGCGCAGCGCCTGCCCGATCAGGTCGACGGCGGCTTCATGCGCGCCGCGATGGTGTGCCAGCACACCGAGCATGTGCAGGGCGTCCGCATGCTGCGGGAATCGCCGCAGCACCTCACGATACGCGGTCGCGGCTTCGTCGAAACGGCCCGCCTGGTGATGGGCGATGCCGGTCTGCAGGAGTTCTCTGGCGTCTGTGGGCATCTGGCTCGGCAGGTCGGACGGCCATCCGCCCGCGCAGCGCATTCTAACCGGCGCCCGAACTTCAGCCGGGCTGCAGCAGATGGCTCGCCCAGGACGGGAACTGCCGGCGCCAGAAGAAGTGAAACAGCGCGGACATGCTCGCGGTCTGCAGCCCCTGCCGCACCGCCAGCACGGCCAGGCTGCGCCGGGAGAACAGGCTGATGTGGCCGTTGCGAGGTGCCAGATACCACCACTCGAGCGGCCGGCCCGCTGCGATCTCCCCGTCCGAGAGCAGCGTGCTGACGAGGATGAGCCCATCGGGTGCGAGCAGCGCATCCAGTCGCGCGAGAAGCTGCCTGGCATCGGGCACGTGCTCGAAGACCTCGAAACAGGTAATGAGGCCGAATCGGCCTGCACCCTCGAACGCCGTGGCGGCGTCGAAAAATGGATCGACAGAGACCGACTGCCAGCCGGACTCGCGCAACAGTTCGCTCAGGCGCCCTGCCCCGCCTCCATAGTCGAGGTGACGGACGGCGCGGCCCCGTTCCCCGAACAGCGCGAGCAGGTTGTCGGCGTTCGCACACGGGCGCGCCTCGACATGATCGGGATCGACCTGCAGATACCCGTCGTTGTAAATCTCGCGCCGGAAGTCCTCTGGCGTCCAGGCATGAAACTCCGGCGCAAATACATGACCGCATTGCCGACAGCGGGCGTAGCCGACGAGGCGCCCGGCCGGCGGGAGCACCAGCCCGCGCGCCTCCTCGCAGTTCTTGTTGAAGTCCACCGCGCCGAGGGCCTCGCAGGCGCCGTCGCACACCGGGCAGCGTAGCCCGGCGGTGTCCTCCCGGCCGGGCGGCTGGCTGTCGTGTGGTTGGCGATCGGCACTGGGCACAGCGCGCACGCTAGCAGTCAGCCCTGCGCCGGTCGAGATACCCGCGGCGGCGATCGCGGCAGAAAGCGCCGCGCCGTCCACCGACAATGCGCTGCCGGCCAGGGCACGATCACCGTATTTACCCCTACTCCCGCGCCGGGGTGCCAGCCGGGGGTATACATTTGTATGCGGTTTCCTGCCCGGGCCGGCGCCGGCCCACGGACAAGAGGAGTCAGCGCATGGCCTCCGCAGACGGGATCCAGAGTACCGCCCGGATCAACCCGTCGCTGACGGTCTACGGCTGCTTCGCGGTCGAGATCGACGGCGACCAGCGCCGCGCCCATCTCAGCCTGCAGGATCATCCGGGGCTGGCGCCGTGGCTGATGAGCATTCTCGACCACGTGCTCGGCCAGCAGCAGCCAGTACCGGTGCCGCATCCGATCAGCGAGCCGCCGGGTGGCGAGACCAGGCAGCGGCTGATCGAGTCGGGCGTCCTCTTCCTGCGCCCTGCGGCCGGTGGCGCCATGCAACTCGGCCTGAGCCCGCAACTGAGCGCGCAATTGATGGTGATCACGCGCCGCCGCGGCCAGCCGGCCCATAACGCCATGATCGGGCTCAGCGACGACCCGGAGCTGGTGCGCTGGCTGCTCACGCAGTACACACCGCCCGCCACGGCCAGCGGTGATCTCTCGCGGCTGGGGCCGGCGCTGCTCGCGAGCATGCGCCGCCATCACGTCATCGTCGACGAGCTGCCGGCGCCCAATGCCTGGTTCCCGGACCCGGAGGCCCCGGTCGATCTCGCCGCTGAACTCGCGCCGGCCGTACGCACGTTCGCGCAGCCGGCCGGGCAGCCGATCCCGCCGGAAGTGCGCCAGGCACTCGGCCGGCACCGCCCTGCGCTGCCACCCGATCATGACCTGCTCTGGATTCAGGACGCAGGCACCGCGATGGTCTATCCGACGCGCCTGCCGGCGCAGGAACGCCAGCGCGATTTCGGTGGCCTCGTCGGCAGCAGCGCCGCGGCCCGGCGGGCGCAGTGGGAGCGGCAGCGCGCGGAAGCGCGCGCCTCCTACCGCGACCGGCGCTTCGCCGTCCTGCGCGACATCATCCCCGCGGCCCAGCGACTGAAGCTGCGCCGCTACGTGCGGCAGTTGCGCGAGCGCGGTTACTTTCCGCCCCTCGATGACGGGCAGGTGCGACTGCGCGCCTCCATCCACAACCAGCCGACCATCGCCTCGCTGCACAACGGCCTGGCGGGCATCGTCAACACCATCGGGGCGGAGCAGGTCATCCCGTCCTACTGCTACATGAGCTGCTACGAGCCGGGCGCGGTGCTCGACCGCCACCTCGACCGCGCGCAGTGCGTCTATAACGTCTGCGTCGTGCTCGACATGGAATACCTCGATCATGAGGAAGAGCCCGAGCCCTGGCCGATTTACCTGGAACTCGACGGGGAGCCGGTCGCGGCGCTGCTGCAGATCGGCGACGGCGTGTTCTTCTCGGGCAACAGCATCTGGCACTGGCGCGACGCGCAGCCGGCGGGCCGGCGCACCGTCGTCTGCTTCAACCATTTCGTACCGGTCGGTTTTCCCAGCTCCCTCGACTGAGCCGGGCCATGGCCCAAATCGCGCCGATACCCGCACCGAAACCGGCCGGGGCAGTCGCGCGGCCCGCATGCTGTCAACCGCATCGCACGTCTTCCGTTAATGTAGTGTCGTTTCCAAACCAGCAAGGAGATTCCCGATGAATTCCGCGACCCGCCTCGCACTCGCAGCCGTTCTGGCTGCATTCACGATTCCCGCCTATGCCACCGGTCTTGCCACCTGCGACTCCGGCCCGCCCGAGACCTGGCAGCCACAGGAGACGCTCAAGCAGCAACTCACCGAGAAGGGCTGGACGGTCAACCGCATCAAGGTCGACGGCGGCTGCTACGAGGTCTACGCGCTGGACGAGAATGGCGAGCGCGTCGAGGCCTACTTCCATCCGCAGACCCTCGCGCGCGTACCCACGAAGCCGCGCTGAGTGACGGCTCAGCCACACAAGCCCCAACCGGCGACGGTCACCGTCTGGGACTGGGTGGTCCGGCTCGGGCACTGGTTGCTCGCTGCGACCATCGCGGGTGCCTGGTTCACTCGTGAGGGCGGCGGTCGCCTGCACGAGATCATCGGCTATGGCTCACTCGCGGTGGTCGCGGTGCGACTCCTGTGGGGCTTCACCGGCAGCGGGCACGCGCGCTTCGCGGATTTCATCCGCGGGCCGCGTGCGACGCTGCGCTATGCCAGCCTCGTCCTTGGCGCACGCGAGCCGCGCTATCTCGGCCACAACCCGCTCGGCGCATGGATGATCGTCACGCTGCTCGCGCTCGTCACCGCAACGGGACTCTCGGGCTGGCTCTACACGACCGATCGCTACTGGGGCGTCGAGTGGGTGGAGCGCCTGCATTCGACGCTCTCCGATGTCTTGCTCGTGGGCATCGCCCTGCACGTGCTTGGCGTGCTCTACGCCTCCCATCGCCACCGCGAGAGGCTCATCGCCGCCATGATCCACGGGCGCAAGCGCCCGCTGTAACCGACGGGAACTGGCGGGCGTTCGTGCGGACACTCGCCCGCTCACCCGTCGACATGGCAAAATCCCTGCCGGTTCTTCGCTGCGAAATCGGAGTCCTGCGAGTGATCCGCCAACGACACACCCAAGGCCGCGCCGCACGCGCGCCAGCCCGGACGGCGCTGTGCGCGGGAGCGCTGCTCCTCACCGGCCTCGCGGCCGGCGCGGCTCGCTGGTACGAGCCCGCCCAGGCCGAGCGCGGCCGCGCCCTCTACGCGACGCACTGTGCCGTGTGCCACGGAGCGCACGGCGAGGGCCAGCCCGACTGGGAGCGGCGCGATGCCATGGGCTTCTACCCGGCGCCACCGCTCGATGCGAGCGGCCACGCCTGGCACCATCCGCTCGCACAAATGCTCGCAACGCTCGAGACTGGCGGCGGTCCCTTCGGTGGCACCATGCCGTCGTTCAGCGACGTGCTCGACGAGGCGTCACGCCGCGACGTACTCGCCTGGATGCAGACGCTCTGGCCCGACGAGATCTACGCGCAGTGGGCCGCCATAAACGCCGGCGAGGCGACGCCGCCCGCGGCCGTCCAGCACGATCACTGACCGCTCCCGAGGAAGCCAACCAATGACCAAACTGCTTCGCCTCACGCTCGCGCTCTGCGCCCTTCTCGGTCCGGCCCTCGCCGCGGCCCACGGCCCGGTGCCACGCACGCCCGAGGGCAAGCCTGTCGAGGCGCGGCTGCTTACGACGGACTCCGCCACCGGCGAGGTGGTCGTCCTCGACCTGCCCGACGGCGAAGTCGTGACGCGGATCCCGACACCGCCCTATGTGTTGTCCTTCGGCCTCGACTACGCCGGCCGCCACGTGTACGCCATGCGCGGCCGCAATACCGATCGCGACACCATCACGGTGATTGACATCGGGTTTGACGACTCCGGGCTCGCGCGCTTCCCCACGGTCGCGCGCACCTTCACCGGCAACACCCCGGGCGGCGTGCGCGACGGGCGCCTGTCTTCCATCGGCGGCCACGACGCGATCTTCCATGAGGCCGCCGCCGAGGTGGAGATCATCGGCGAAGGCGATTTCGCCTCGCTCGGGGCAGTGGCGACCTCGCGCCTGAAGCTCGCCGCCCCGGACCATTATCACTACCTGGAAGCTGGCGACTTCCTCTACGTGGGCCATCTCGCCAAGGGCTTCGTGCAGGTGCTCGAGCGGAGCACGGGCGCCGAGGTGGCGCGCGTGGGACCCTGCCCCGTGCTGCACGGCATGGCGAAAGACAAGCAGAGCGGACGGCTGTTCTTCGCCTGCATGCGCGACGTGATCGTGATCGGCACGCGCGGCGACGAGGCCAACCGCGAAGTCGCGCGGATCCCGTATCCGACGACGCAGCGCGTCGCCTTCTTCCTCTACGGCGCCGATCGCGTGCTGTGGGGCAAGAGCGAGGGCGCGATACCGGCGCTGCTGCGCCTGGATGCGTCGAAGCGCCGTTATGCGTTCAAGCCCGTGCCGGTCGACGCCGCCATCCAGCAGGGGACGACGCCCGACGGCTCGCTGCTTCTCGTGTATTCGCGCAACGGTACCCTCGACCTGCGCGACGGGAAGAGCGGCAAGCTGCAACACCAGCTCACGATCTCGCGCCCCTTCGACGCCGAGTACCACGAACACGTGGACAAGGCCCTGCTGCCCGACATCGTCGCCACGGCCGAACGCGCCTGGATCACGCTCCCAACGGAAGGCGCGATCGTCGAGGTGGACCTCGTCGCCGCGAAGTAAGTGCGCCGCTTCCAGATCGGCGGCCAGCCGACGCGACTGGTGCTGGCGCGCCCGCCGTAGGCATCGGGTACCGGGTTTGGCTTTTTGGCTTGTTTAGAGGCATCGGGTACCGGGTTTGGCTTTTTGGCTTGTTTAGAAGGACCGGCATCGTACTGTCCTGAAACAAGCCAAAAAGCCAAACCCGGTACCGTGAAGTACGGCTCAGGCGTTCACCGCCGCCGCGGCCATCAGGATGCGTTTCGGCTCAGCGATGCCGTAGCCCTGAGCGTAATCCACGCCCATGCCCTTCAGCATGGTGATGATCTCGGCATTGGCCGCGTACTCGGCAATGGTTCGCTTGCCCGTCAGGTGCCCGATCTCGTTGATCGAGCGGACCATCTCGCGGTCGATCGGGTCGTGGAGGATTTCCTTCACGAAGCTGCCGTCGATCTTCAGGTAATCGACCGGGAAGTGCTTGAGGTAGCCGAAGGAGGACAGCCCGGTGCCGAAGTCATCCAGCGCGAAGCGGCAGCCGAGTTCCTTCAGCGAATTGATGAAGCGGCTCGCCTGCGCGTAGCTCGCGATGGCGGAGGTCTCCGTGATCTCGAAGCAGATCTTCGTCGGATCGAGCCCGCTTTTCTGGAACTGCCGCACCACGAAGGGCAGGAAATCGTCGTCGACGAGGCTCAGGCCCGACAGGTTGATCGAGCACAGCGCCAGGCGCTCGCGCTCGTCGGCCTCCGACACCAGCCACCGGAAGGTCGTCTCGACGACCCAGCGGTCGATGCGCGGCGTGATGCCGTAGCGCTCCGCCGCGGCGATGAACAGATCGGGCGACACCAGCGCGCCCTGCTCGTCGCGCATGCGCAGCAGGATCTCGTAATGGGAGCCGAACTCCTCGGCCAGCAGCGGCTGGATCGTCATGCGGAACAGCTCGAAGCGCGACTCCTCGAGCGCGCTGTTGATGCGCGCAGCCCACTGCATCTCGCGCCGCCGGCGCATGAGGTCGAGGTCGTTTTCCTGGTAACTGTAGATGCGGTTGCGCCCGGCGCCCTTGGCCGCCTGGCAGGCGCTGTCGCCGGCGGCGAGCAGCGCCGTCACATCGGTCGTCTCCGGCGTGATCGGCACCACGCCGATGCTCACCCCGAGGCGAAAGCTGCGATCGTCCCAATCGAACTTGTGCTCCTGCACCGCGGCCTTGAGCCCCTCGGCGGCACGTACCGCCTCCTCCATGCTGCAGCTTTCCAGCAGCAGCCCGAACTCGTCGCCGCCGAGCCGCGCCAGCGTGTCGCGCCAGCGGATCTTCGACTTCAGCAGCGCCCCGAGCTGGCCGAGCAGGGCGTCGCCGGCGGTATGACCGCAGGAGTCGTTCACCATCTTGAACTGATCGAGATCGAGATAGCACAGCGCATAGGAGGTCTCGCGCGCCTTGGCGCTCTTCAGCGCCCGCTCGAGACGGGTCTCGAATTCGCGCCGATTGACGAGCCCGGTGAGGATGTCGTGGCTGGCGTGGTACGACAACCGCCGGTTGAGTTCACGCGACTCGCTCACGTCGTGGAAGACGAGCACGGCGCCGGTCACCTCGCCGCGGTCGTTGCGAATGGGGGCCGCGGTGCTCTCGATATACAGCTCGTTGCCGTCGCGCCGGATGAGCAGCGTGGGCCGCACGGACTTCACAGGCCGCGTGCGCCGGATGGCCACCGACAGCGGGTTCTCGAGCGGTTCGCAGGTTTCCTCGTGAAAGCCGCGGAAGACGTCGTCGATGTGCCGGCCAGCCGCCTCCTCCAGGCGCCAGCCGGTGAGTTCCTCGGCAATGGGGTTGAGGTACTCGACACGGCAGGCGGCATCGGTGGTAACCACGCCGTCGCCGATCGACTGCAGGGTGATCTGCGCGCTTTCTTTCTCGCGGAACAGCGCCTCCTCATAGACCTTCTGCTCGGTGATGTCGGTCTCCACCCCGATCAGCCGGCGCAGCCGGCCTTGCGCGTCGAGCAGTGCCTTGGCGCGCGAGTGCATCCAGCGCCACTCGCCATCCTGGCGCTGCATGCGGTGAATGCTGTCGAAGATCTGCGTGCTGCCGGCGATGTGCTCGCGCAGTTTTGCCTGCACCCGCGGCAACTCCTCGGTATGCACCAGGCGACGCCAGTCGATGGGCGCACGCCGCATGTCGTCTTCGGTGTAGCCCATGATCGCCAGCCAGCGTGGCGAGAAATGCATCACGCCATCGCGCGGGTCGAAATCCCAGGTCCCGTCGTTGGCGGTGGCGATCATCGCCGCATCGCGCTCGGCGATCTCGGCGAGCGCCACGCGGTGCTGCGCGCGTTCGAGACCCGCAGCGAGGCTCGAGGCAAGCAGTTTCAGCAACAACTGGTGGTCGGTGTTCCACGCCTGCTGCGGCTGGCCGTAGAAAAATGCCATGAAGCCGGCATGGCGGCCCGCGACGTCGAAGCCCACCAGCAGCAACGCGCCCCCGCCGAGGGTCCGCAGCCGGTCGGCGTCGTGCCGCTGGGCTGCCTGCGGCTGGCTCGTGTCCGCGATGCCGAGCAGGCGCAGGTGCGAGAAACTCCTGGCGAGCCAGGGCCAGGTGTCGAGCGACTCGCCCTGCAGGACTTCGGGGTTGATCGACGTGAAGGTGTCGCGGGCGCTGAACACGCGCTGGATACGCTGCGACTGCTGGTCGAGCAGCGCCACGCAGACGGCATCGCATGACGTGCCATTGCGCACGGTCTCGATGCCCGCAGTGACGAGCGCCTGGACGTCCGTGCCGTCCAGGTTCTGGAAATCCACCGCGATTTTCGTCAGGGCGATATCCAGACCGCCCGCGGTCCTGGTCGAACCGAGCAACTGCTGCAACCCCGTCAGCGTTGAGCCGTGATCCACATCGGCCACCGACATAACCCCAAGCGCACGGCCCGTATTCTGACACGGAAATTCCGGAACACAAGCTAAGCTCATGAAATCACGGGCAGTGCCGGTGCCGGATTACAATGGCTGCATGCAGGTCACCATCGTCCCGGTCACACCCTTCCAGCAGAACTGCTCGGTCATCTGGAGCGAGCGCAGCCGCGAGGGCGCCGTCATCGATCCGGGCGGTGATCTCGAGCAGATACTGGCCGTGCTCCGCGATAACGATGTGCGACCCGTCAAGATCCTGCTCACGCACGCGCACATCGACCACGCCGGCGGCACTGCCCGCCTCGCCCGCGAACTCGCACTGCCGATCGAAGGCCCGCACCCGGGCGACCAGTACTGGATCGACCGGCTCGCCGAGCAGGGCCGGATGTTCGGCCTGTCCTCGGACGGGCCGTTCACACCGGACCGCTGGCTCGACCAGGGCGATGTGGTCGAGGTTGGCGACGAGCGCCTCGAGGTCTGCCACTGCCCGGGCCACACGCCGGGGCATGTCGTGTTCTTCCATCGCGGCGCGCGCATCGCCTTCGTCGGCGACGTGCTGTTCGCCGGCTCCATCGGCCGCACGGATTTCCCCGGGGGCGACTACGACACGCTGATCCGCTCCATCACCGGGCGGCTCTGGCCGCTCGGTGACGACGTCACCTTCGTGCCCGGGCACGGCCCGACCTCGACCTTCGGGCAGGAACGCCAGACCAACCCGTTCGTCGGCGACCGGGCGCTGCAGCGCGCGTGAGCGGTGTGTCCGGCGGCTCCTCCGCCCCGGCGACCCGGGCACGGCGGCACGCGCCGCCGCGCCCGGACCCTGATCAGATCACTGCGCCTCGCTGAGCGGGATGCCGAGCGCGCGGGCAACGCCTGCGCCGTAGGCCGGATCGGCCTTCAGACAGTTGCGGATGTGGCGCACCTGGATCTCCCGTGGCGCCGCCCCGATGGAACCCGCGGTGTTGTTGAACAACGCCTGCTTCTGCTCCGCATTCATGAGCCGGAACAGCGCACCGGGCTGGGAGTAGTAGTCCGAATCTTCGCGGTGGTTCCAGTGATCGGCCGCGCCCTCGAGTTTCAGCGGCGGCTCGCGGAAGTCGGGCTGCTCCTGCCACTCGCCGTAGCTGTTCGGCTCGTAGCCGAGCGTGCCGCCGTGATTGCCGTCCACCCGCATTTGGCCATCGCGGTGATAGCTGTGCACCGGGCAGCGCGCGGCATTCACCGGGATGAGATGGTGATTCACGCCCAGGCGGTAGCGCTGCGCATCACCGTAGGAGAACAGCCGCCCCTGCAGCATCCGGTCCGGCGAGAAGCCAATGCCCGGCACGATGTTCGCCGGATTGAAGGCGGACTGCTCCACCTCGGCGAAGAAGTTCTCCGGATTGCGGTTCAGCTCCATCACGCCGACCTCGATCAGCGGATAGTCCTTGTGCGGCCACACCTTGGTCAGATCGAAGGGGTGGTAGGGCACCTTCGCCGCATCGGCCTCGGGCATGACCTGCACCTGTAGCGTCCAGCGCGGGAAGTCGCGCTTCTCGATGCTCTCGTAGAGATCGCGCTGGTGGCTCTCGCGGTCCTTGCCGATCAGCGCCTCGGCCTCGGCGTCCGTCAGGTTGCGGATACCCTGCTGCGACTTGAGGTGAAACTTCACCCAGTACCGTTCGTTCTTCGCATTGATGAAGCTGAAGGTATGACTGCCGAAGCCGTGCATGTGCCGGTAGGTCGCCGGAATGCCGCGGTCGCTCATGACGATGGTCACCTGGTGCAGCGCTTCGGGCAGCGAGGTCCAGAAATCCCAGTTGTTGCGCGCGCTGCGCATATTGGTGCGTGGATCGCGCTTGACCGCGTGGTTCAGGTCCGGGAACTTGAGCGGGTCGCGCAGGAAGAATACCGGGGTGTTGTTGCCGACGAGGTCCCAATTGCCCTCCTCGGTGTAGAACTTCACCGCGAAGCCGCGGATATCCCGCTCGGCATCCGCTGCGCCGCGCTCGCCCGCCACGGTCGTGAACCGGGCGAACAGATCGGTCTTCTTGCCCACCTTGGAGAACACCTTCGCCCGCGTGTACTTCGTGATGTCGTGGGTCACCGTAAAGGTGCCGTACGCGCCGGAACCCTTGGCGTGCATGCGCCGCTCCGGGATCACCTCGCGATCGAAGTGCGCCAGCTTCTCGAGGAACCAGACATCCTGGAGCAGCTGTGGCCCCCGCGACCCGGCAGTCAGCACGTTCTGGTTGTCGGCGACCGGACAGCCGCCATTGGTGGTCAGTTTCTTGCTCACGTCGATGCTCCTTGCCTCGCTTGAATGACTGCCCATGCAGCCGTAGTACCGCGTCCCGCGAGCGGCTTTGCGCTCCTCGGGTCCGTCATTTCCGGGGTGACTCTAGGCTCGCCCTGCACGATTCGTCCAACAGAATAATCTGCTGAATGTAATCGCTTCTTCCGATCGTTGTTCCGGGCGCCGGAGTTGCTGCAATCCGGTCGCTTGCCGTCCTTGATGCAGCAGGCTGGCTGCCACCCTAGCCGCTCGCCGCTCACGCCGCAACCAGGCAGTCGCCGGTGCCCAGAGGAGCGGCGGGGATCATCCTCAGCGCGACGGTCCGATGACAACAGGGCCCGACTCATCGGGATCGTGGCATCGCTGCCCCGGAAATCATGGTTACACGATCGTGTAACTTCTGGGGGTCAGGCGCTTCAATGAGGCCGCGGCATCGCTGCCGCGGAAATCGGTATACGGGTATCAGCCATGACATCACGGCTGACGCTTCAATGAGGCCGCGGCATCGCTGCCGCGGAAATCAGGCACGCGGCCACGTGCCAGTCGCGGAGATAACCATGCTTCAATGAGGCCGCGGCATCGCTGCTGCGGAAATCCGAGTCAGGCGAACAGGAAGTGGAACCTGTGGGTCGCTTCAATGAGGCCGCGGCATCGCTGCCGCGGAAATCCGAGTCAGGCGAACAGGAAGTGGAACCTGTGGGTCGCTTCAATGAGGCCGCGGCATCGCTGCCGCGGAAATCAAATCTGCCCGCAGGTGGATTAGGCCGCAATCCTCGGCTTCAATGAGGCCGCGGCATCGCTGCCGCGGAAATCCCGTAGTTCTCCGCAATGAGATCGTCGCGTGGCTGCAGCTTCAATGAGGCCGCGGCATCGCTGCCGCGGAAATCCCCGCAGCGCGAGCTC
>WYBE01000056.1 GCA_011526045.1 Nevskiales bacterium
GACGAAGAATACGCCCTTGGCAGCAAGGGACACCGTGATGTTCTGCTTCAAAATCGCTGACGTGCGCCGGCTCAGGCGAACGAACTCAGGCACAGCGCGAAGATCGTCTTTCATCAGGGCAACATCCGCTGTCTCAAGTGCGACGTCCGTTCCTGCTGCACCCATTGCAAACCCGATATCGGCCTTCGCCAGCGCCGGCGCATCGTTGATGCCGTCACCCGCCATCCCAACCCTGCCAGCCCCGCGCGCGGCGATCAGCTCGTCGATTGCGGTGATCTTGTCCTCCGGTAGCAGGTTGCCTCGAGCATCATCTATGCCGACGGCTTTGGCGATGGCCTCGGCGGTCGTGGGGTTGTCTCCACTGAGCATAACCGTGCGGATGCCAAGTGCGTGCAGGTCGCGTAGCGCCTCGATGCTCGTCTCGCGCGGCGTGTCGGCAACAGCCAGAACTCCTAGTACCTTCGAAGCGCGCTCGCTGGCGACGATGATCGCGGTCTTGCCCTGTGCCTCAAGTCTGGTCAGCTCCGCCTCGACGGCAGGGGAACAGACGCTGCGTTCTTCGGCCAGTCGGTGATTGCCGACTAGGTGCATTTCGCCGTTGATGAGTCCCTCCACGCCTCGGCCAATGACCGACTTGAACTTCTCGACCGGAAGCAGGTTGCCTTTCCACCCCTCGGTGACGGCCCGGGCTACAGGGTGATCCGAGCCGGCATCCAGGCTCGCCGCGATACGCAGCACTTCGTCGGACGAGTGGCCGTTCATGGGAACTACGTCGGTGAGTTTTGGCCTGCCTTCGGTGATCGTCCCGGTCTTGTCAAGCGCGAGGGTCTTGAGCTTCCGGCCTTCTTCAAGGTAAATGCCCCCCTTGATCAGGATGCCGTGGCGAGCGGCAGCCGCCAGACCGCTGACTACTGTGACAGGTGTCGATATGACGAGTGCGCACGGGCAGGCAATTACCAGAAGTACGAGACTCTTGTAGAGCCAGGGCATGAATGGCTGGCGGAACACCAGCCACGGCACAATAACAACGAGCAGCGCAAGCAAGCAGACGACGGGTGTGTAAACGTGGGCGAAGCGGTCCACGAATCGCTGTGTCGGAGCGCGGACGGTTTGTGCCTCCTGTACGGTTCTGATAATGCGCGCGAGAGTGGTGTCGTCGCGGCCGCCCGTAGTGCGAAACTCCAATACGCCAGCTTCATTGATCGTACCCGCAAAAACTTGATCGCCTTCGGCCTTTTCCACTGGGACGCTCTCGCCTGTGATCGGGGCCTGGTTGACGGCCGAAGCGCCGGCGACAACCACGCCGTCGAGGGCCAACCGCTCGCCCGGTCTCACGCGCACGACCGATCCAACTGGCACATCCGCTGCGGGCATCTGCTTCCACAAGCCATCCGACTGCTTGACCGATGCGATTTCGGGCGACATCTCCATCAGCGCTCGTACGGCGTTGCTGGCGCGTTCCAGCGAGTACGCTTCAATCAATTCGGCGACGGCAAAGAGGAATACGACGACGGCGGCTTCGGGCCACTCGCCGATGGCACAAGCGCCGATCACCGCGATGGTCATGAGGAAGTTGATGTTGAGCGCGAACGTTCTAAGCGCAATGAGCCCCTTTTTGAGGGTCGGCACTCCCCCGAGTAGAATGGACGAGGCAGACAAGACGATAACGGGCCAAGACTGTTCCTGCGACGTGGTCCAGGATGTAATCTCTGCCGCGAATGCCAGTACACCTGATGCGCCCAGGGCCCAGCGTTGTGCGAGCGAAGGAAGTTCGCTCGCACCGTCGTTTTCGTAAGTCGGACCCCCACTCGGGGTTGGGACCTGTTGCATTTTGAATAACACCATGATGCGGAGCGGCGCAGTCGATCGGCCGCCCTGCCGCCGCACAGACCAATACCGGGCGCTTCATTCCCTGTTCACGTTGTGCCGGACCTGCCTTCGAAGCAGCATGCCGGCGATAGGCACGGTCAACGCGATACCGGTAAGCGTGAACGCGATCACCACCGCGTTGTGCGGCAGGTGAATATGACCGCGGGTCTCGAGGTGATTCACCGCGTATCGGTACAGCCAGCAATCGGCGACCGCCGCCGGGATGGCGCATAGCAGCGACCACGCGACAATCGAGCGCACGGTCGGCGGCCGCGTTGGACCGTGCCGTCCAACGCGGCTGCGCTGCCGGCGCTTATGGCTTCTCCTTGCCCTTGTCATGATCGTGCCCGTCACCATGCTTGTGATCACCGTGGGCCTTGCACTCCCCGTGCCCTACGCAACGGAGGTTTGTCCCATCGCGCACCCACAGATGAGCCTCGTCTCCTTCGCCGGTCACGAAGTACTGCGTGTCGCTCTTGACCGGTTGGGCCGTACCCGACTGGGCCAAGAGATTCCCGACAAAACTTGTGGCGGCGATGGCGAGAACCAGTCCGATTAGCACACTTCTCCAGTTGACGCTTCGCATGTTTCATCTCCTTGATCGAAGTCCTTGCGCAGCTGGCAGCCACGCGCTGCCCAGCCTCACTGATTTGACCTGTCGATTTGTCTATCGCGTCCCATGTTGAAACTACGCATTTCCTATCTACGCTGCTGGTGGAGTTGCCGGGGCAGCACTGATCGGCGTCCCCGGAGAGGCTCCGGACGAGGCGACCTCGGATGCTTCCCACTCTTGGGAAACCGGTGTCGGAAGCCCGCTCGGGTCCCAGCCTGTGAAGATTCGGTAGAGAGCGGGTAGCACGATCAGCGTCAGCAGCGTGCTCGTGATCAAGCCGCCGATGACTACCGTTGCCAGCGGGCGCTGCACTTCTGCCCCGGTTCCGGTCGCGATGGCCATTGGCACAAAGCCGAGTGACGCAACCAAGGCTGTCATGAGCACGGGACGTAACCGAGTCATCGATCCACGGATTATGGCCTCGTCGCGCGGCATGCCCTCGCGGCGAAGTTGGTTGATGAACGTAACCATTACCAAACCGTTGAGAACGGCGACGCCTGACAGCGCGATGAATCCGACGGCAGCGGAGATCGAGAACGGCATGTCCCGAAGCCACAGCGAAACGATGCCGCCGGTCAGACCCAGTGGAACGGCGCTGAACACGAGGAGCGAGTACTTCGCGCTCTTGAACGTGCTGAATAGCAGGACAAAAATCAGCAAGAAGCAGATCGGCACAACGACGGTCAGTCGCTCCTTCGCCGCGACGAGGTTCTCGTATTGGCCGCCCCATACAAGCCACCCTCCTGGCGGCAGTGAAACCGAGGCAACCTTCTCCTGCGCCTCGGTGACGAATGAGCCCAAGTCCCGTCCGCGCACATTGCACTGAACAACGACGCGACGCTTGCCGTTCTCACGGCTTACCTGGTTCGGGCCTTCGGCGATGTCAATGCGCGCGACGTTGCCAAGCGGAATGAAGCCGATCTCTACGGGCGGCTGGGTCGTTCCGTTCGTACCGCCCGTAGATGCGAGGATGGTCCTTGGCTGCTCTTCGTGACGTGGCAGGGGAATAGGCAGATTGCGGATCGCGTCAATTCGTCCACGCAGCTCTTCGGGAAGTCGAACGACTAGGTCAAAGCGCCGGTCACCCTCGAAGACCAGGCCAGCCTCGCGGCCCCCGATCGCCGCCGCGACCACATCCTGCACGTCGGCGATGTTCAGCCCATATCGGGCGATGGCGGCGCGGTCGATCTCGATGGTCATGACCGGCAGACCAGTGGTCTGTTCTACCTTGGCGTCGGCCACACCCCGAATGCGCTGTAAGATCGTCAGGATCTGCTCTGCTGTGCGCCGCATAGGTGCGAAGTCGTCGCCGAAAACCTTGATGGCGACGTCTCCGCGCACGCCGGCGATCAACTCGTTGAAGCGCATTTGGATTGGCTGCGTGAACTCGTAATTGTTGCCTGGCAGGGTCTTGACGGTCAGTTCAATGAGTTTCTGGAGTTTGCCCTTGTGTCCGGTGAGCTTGACCTCGGCGTGTTCATGACCGCCGTGTCCATGTCCATGCTCGTCATGGCCGCCGCCAATGTGCTCGAGTTCTTCTGTCTTTTCGGCGATTAGCTTGTCCAATTCGGCCTCGCTGCGCCACTCCTCGCGGGGCTTGAAGATGATGAACGTATCGGAGACGTTCACCGGCATCGGGTCGGTCGCCATCTCAGCGGTTCCGGTCTTGGAATAGACGAATGCAACTTCCGGGAAGGACGAGACGACCCGCTCGACGTCGAACTGCATGGTCTGCGACTGCGTCAATGCGGTGCTCGGAATCCGCATCGCATGCATGGCGATGTCTTTTTCATCGAGCGTCGGGATGAACTCCTGGCCGAGCGACCTGAACACCAACAGCGAAGCCAGGAAGATGACAACTGCCGTGCCCACGACCGGCCAGCGGTATTTCACTGCCCGCCGAACGACGGGCTCGTAGCCGGACTTTGCCCAACGGACGACGAAAACCTCCTTCTCTTTGACCCTGCCGCGGATCAGGATGGCGACCATTGCCGGGACGAACGTCAGTGACAGAACGAAGGCGCCGATCAGCGCGAAGATGACCGTCAGGGCCATTGGATGAAACATCTTGCCCTCGACGCCGGTGAGCGCGAGGATGGGCACATAGACGACGGTGATAATCGCTTCGCCGAAGGCCGTGGCCGTGCGGACTTCCTTGCTCGCCTCCATCACGATGTGAAGGCGTTCCTGAAGTGTGAGCAGGCGACCCTTGGCATGCTGTTCCTCCGCGAGACGGCGCAGGCAGTTCTCGACGATGATGACCGCGCCATCCACGATCAAGCCGAAGTCAATCGCGCCGAGCGACATCAGGTTGCCGCTCACCTTGTTCTGTACCATGCCGATGGCCGTCATCAACATCGAAAGCGGAATCGCCAACGCACAGATGATGGCCGCCCGGAAATTACCGAGCAGCAGAAGGAGAATCACGATGACGAGGATGGCGCCTTCGAAGAGGTTCTTCTCGACGGTGCGTATCGTGGCATCCACGAGCTTGGTTCGATTCAGTACCGCCTTGGCGCGGATACCATGAGGTAAGCTCTTTTGCACATCCACCATCTTGTCATCTACGGCCGCGGCGACCGTGCGACTGTTTGCGCCAATTCGCATGATGGCTGTTCCGACGACGACCTCTTCGCCATTCTCGCTGGCCGAGCCCGTCCGTAGCTCGCGGCCAACGCCGACGCGTCCTGGCGGAACGATGTCGCGGACGTAAATCGGCACGCCGCTCCGTGAACCTACGACGATGGACTCCAGTTCGTTGATCGTGCTGATCCGGCCGGTGGCGCGCACGACATACGCTTCGCCCTTGTGTTCGATGTAGCCTGCCCCCGTGCTGATGTTGTTCTTCTCAAGGGCCTCAATCACGTCATGAAAGGTGAGGCCATAACTGACGAGCTTCATCGGGTCGGGCTGGACGTGATATTGCTTCACATACCCGCCAATGGCGTCGACGCCTGCCACGTCCTGAACGCCCTTCAGTTGCGGCCGAATGATCCAGTCCTGGACTTCTCGAAGATATGCGGCCAATTCGACGACGGTGCGCAGCCGCTGGCCTTCGGCAGTGAGATATGTGCCGTCACTCTGCCAGCCAGGCTTACCGTCGGCGATCGGCGCGCCTTTTCCGTGCGGATGCTGGTATTCCACGGTATACATGTAGATTTCGCCGAGGCCGGTTGCGACAGGGCCCATGATCGGCTCCGCCCCCGGCGGCAGGCTCTCGCGTGCCTCGCCCAATCGCTCGGCAACTTGCTGGCGTGCGAAGTAGATGTTCACATCGTCTTCGAAGATCGCCGTGACCTGCGAGAAGCCATTGCGGGAGATCGAGCGTGTGGATTGAAGACCGAAGATGCCGGCCAACGCGGTCTCGATGGGAAATGTAATTTGCTTCTCGATCTCGATGGGCGAGAGCGACGGGAAAACCACATTGATCTGCACCTGGTTGTTGGTGATATCCGGCACGGCGTCGATCGGAAGCTTGATCAGCGAATGCACGCCGATGCCAGCCACGATGATGGTGAAGAGCACCATCAACCAGCGGTTACGAATTGCAAAGTGAAGGATTTTTTCAAGCATGACAATGCACACTCCTCGCCGCAGATGGCGGCCGACACTACGAAGCAGCGTGTGAGATCATCGAGCCGCGATGCGCCAATTCTCCGCATCCAGCCGGTAGAACTCGGCGGCGACGACGTCGCCTTCCGTTGCCTCGCCTGACTGGTATTTCTGGTTCACGCGCTTCTCAAGCTCCTGCATCCGCGTCGCATGCGCTTTGCGGGCGAATTTGCGGGCCTCCGGATCGGTCGTCGCATCACACTCGGCCTCCATCCATCGCACCGACCAGCGGTACGCCGTCTCGGCATCTGCCGCGCGGCCGCCGACCTTCACTGGCGCAACGACCAGCAACTCAAAAGTGCGCTTGGCCGCCGCAAGCGGCTTTTGGCGATCGGGCGCGTTGGCGCCTGCCGGTTGTGTACTGGACTGGGCCATCAAGCCTGCAGCCAGCGTGGCAAAGCCGACTGCCAGCCCCAATCCGAAGAGCAACTTTTTCGTGGTCATGAATCGCATCGTCTTGCTCCTTTGGGTTATCTTCACTTCATGGCTTTCGGCCATGACCTTGATGCATAGCATCAGCATAATGTTCGCCACAATCAGTCTCAGCGCCCCAGGGCGCACGAGGCGCGTTGTTCCTCTGACCTCAATGTTGGTGTTCGGCCGTGCTCTTGCCGAGATCCGCCTTCAGCGTGAAGCTCCCGGCCGAAACAAATTGTTCGCCCTCCACCAGGCCAGAAAGAATCGGCACGAGGCCCGCAACCGTCGAGCCGCCGGTGATCGGCCGCGCGGCGAACGTGTTCTCTTCGCCCGGCACCGGCACGAAGACGACGGTTCGACCCTCCACGGTCTGCACCGCTTGTTCGGGTACCGCGACGACCGGCGGCGGATCCGGATTGGTGCGATCAACGGCCGAAATCTCAACTTGCACAAACGCGCCGGGCCGAAGCGCGCCGTGCTCGCACTTGACCGCGATGCGGGTGGCTGCCGTCCGCGTTCGCGGGTCGATCTGTGGCGCGACATAGGAGACCTGGCCCTCATGGCGGTGGGCGTCCAGGCTGCCGGCGTTGATCCAGGCCGCCGCCCCTAGCTTCACGTCAGGGAGGCGCGCCTCAGGCACATCAGCCAGTACCCATAGCGTTTCCAAATCTGCGAGGACGAGAAGGGCTTCCTTCTCGCGGTTAA
Source organism: Nevskiales bacterium (assembly GCA_011526045.1). Classification (GTDB taxonomy): domain Bacteria; phylum Pseudomonadota; class Gammaproteobacteria; order Steroidobacterales; genus QUBU01. Next base: position 7,217 of record WYBE01000056.1, read on the forward strand.
CAAGCTCTCCCAACGTGACTTCGCGCTCGACAACTTCGCCTCCGATAGGGGCGGCAATATTGAATCTCGGATTAACCTCGCCGGACTCGCGTAGCGATTCGACCTCCGGTTGTTTCATCCCCAAGAGGTGCAGCTTGTTCTCCGCCGCTGTCGCCGCCGCCTGCGCGGACAGCAGGGCAGCCTGGGCGGCTTTGTGCTCGCCCTCGCGCCGCTTGACCTCGTCCAGAGCGATGGCGCGATTCTCCTCGTACAGGCTTTTCACGCGCTCCAACGCACTCTGAGCCAGCTCGACGGCCGACACGGCCGTTTTGGCAGCGATCTGCTTCACCAGGTAGTCGCTCTGGGCTTCGCCGAGTTCCGGGCTTTCGACCACGAGGAGCACATCGCCCTTCTTAACGGTGTCGCCGAGCCGCGCGCGGAGTTCCACCACGCGGCCGGGCAATGGCGTGCCGACGTGGGCCATCGCCTCGGCGTTGTACGCGACTCGTGCCGGAGCGATGAAGGTCGGCTGGAGCTTGTACAGTGATGCCGCCTCCACCTTGATGCCATAGCGACCGATGGCATCGGCGGTCAGCTTCACCTCGTCTTCGTGCTCGTTGTCCCCGTGGTTATGGCCATCGCCTTCCTTGTGCGCATCAACCGCGTTTCCGGAGGGTACTTCGTTGGACGCGCGATTGCGGCAGGCTGGCATTGCCGCCAGTGCTGTCGCAATTAGCGCGACACCGACTATCTGCACGACGGAAGAATGTATCATCGGTTTCATGTTGCCTCGCACATCACAGCAGGAACGCGGCAAGCGCCTGGCGTGAGAACTCCAGGACGAATCCCAGCATTTGTTCCGCGATTTGCGTCGCCAGAGTCGACGTATCGGCGGACATTGAATCTGTCGGAACACATGCGGTACTTGCGAACGCAAACAGCATCGGCGCAAGCAAGGCCGCAACGAACGGACGTTTATTGCGTGCATGTTTCTTCATAAAGCAATCTCCAAAGCGGCGGCTACCGCCCCTCCGGCTGGGTGGTTGGCTGTGTTGTCGGCACAGAAACGTTTGGCAGCGCTGCAAGGGGCTGCGCCGTCACTCGCTCCAATTCCGCAAGGGAAGTGGCTGCGGTTTGCCGTGCCGTGACCGCCGCACGACGTGCGGTCAACAACGACCTTTGTGCATCCAGCACGAGGAGGATCGAGGTAGCGCCCTTCTCATAGGAGGTCCTCGACAGTTCCAGATTCGAGCGTGCCTGTGGCAGGAGCGAGCCCTGGTAGAAACTGAGGACGTCGGCCGCTGTGGCCGCTTGATCCAGAGACTGGCGAATTTCCTGAAAGATGCTGCGCTCCAGCGCATCGACCTGCCGGACCGATTGCTCGTAGGCGAAACGGGCACGCGCGATCTGCGCCTGGTTCTGATCGAAGAGTGGCAGCGTCAGTGAAAATGCCGGGCCAAAGATGGCGTCGATCTCCTGCCGGCGCTCCTGATCACGCTGAGCCCGCGATTGAATTTCCGGCGCTGTCAGTGCGCCATTGGCGATGGACGCTCGTGCGGTATCCGCAAGCAGCTTGCGCCCAGGCAGCGCCCGGCGCTCATTCCGCTCCAAGAGCGGCCCGATCGTGAAGTCGGGGAAGATCTTGCGAATCTCCGTCTCGACCCGGGCTGCCGCCGATTCGGCCGCCTGTCGCGCGGCCCGCAGGTCGAGGCGGTACTCCCTTGCGATCTCGAGCAATTCCTCAGGGCTGAGGCCGACTTGTGGTGCCGGTGGAAGTGGTGTTACGAGTGCGAGATCCTCCATCGGAAGAGCCAGGCCCAGCAGCACTCCTAATCTCCGCCGCGCGGCAGCGGCGTCCAGTCGCGCCTGTCGAACCTCCAGTTGCGCCGACAGGACGGTCTGGCGGTTCAGATTCACGTCGAGTTCGCTGACGACCCCTGCCCGCTGTCGCGCCAGCGCCGCATCAAGTAGGCGTTGCGCGATGTCCTGGTTTTCCTTCGCAATCGTGTAGCCCTCGTCGGCCGCGACTGCGGCGAAATACGCGACCTTCGTGTCGACAAAGAGCTGTGCCGCCGATCGAGCGAGTCGAAGTATCGCCTCCTCCAGCGAGCGCTCCGCCGCACGCTTTCGTACAGGAATCTGCCACAGATCGGCGATGTTCTGTGCCAGGCTGGCCTGAATGTTGCTGCGCCCACCGCCCTCCGGGAACTGTGCCGAGAATGCCAGCGTCGGATTCGAGAAGAGTCCCGACTGCACGACATCGGCGCGCGCGATTCCGACCAGGGCATAGTCGGCTCGCAGGGTCGGATTGTTGATGATGCACAGCTGAACGGCCTCTTCGACGGACAGTCCGTCAGCCAGCGCATCGTTGACGCGCCCAGATATGATCGCCTCGTCCGCCGGCAGTTCGCTTTCCACGGCCGTCGCCTCTCTCACGTACTCGGCGACACGGCGGTAGTCGGGCTGCGGATTGACCTGGGCGCAGCCTGACAGCAGGCTGCATCCGCCTACAAGCGCGGACACGCTCCATCGGGAAATGGATGCCATCGACCTCTCCTGCCTGGTTTCGCGTGCGAACAGAACAACAGATCACCGCGGCCGAGTCCTGTCAGAACAGGACCGGGTCGTCATGCGCAATAGAAGCGTGCGCGATGATCAGATCAGCAGGGGAAGGGTGACATGCGTTTGTGGCTGCGGCGCGAACAGCCGGTCAAGTGGCGCAACAAATCGCTCAGCAAGATCGAGATCGGCCGTAGGGATCGCCTCTGGGCTGGCGACGGGCTGCTGCACCCAGTCAGGCAAGCCGCCGCGCGGCCCAGATCGCCCCCGATCGGCGACGAATTTCGCGCAGGGGTCATCCTGGCAGTCGCTCTCATGGCCGCATCCCTCAGAGTCGTGCTGGCTGCATGCGTGCAGCAACAGCCCCCCCTCGCAGAGGACGGGCATGGCCACGAAGGACCAGAAGGCGGCGAAAATGAGAATGGCTCGAATCATCTTTTGTCCGGCTCGTCTAGCGTAGTACATCGGGAAGTCCGTTGCCAGTCAACAGCTCCTCACATTTCCGTCGCCGGCGGTTATCGGCACGGGCTTGACCCCCTGGTGGCTCCGGCTCGCGGTACAGCACCCGAACCACGCTTCCGTTTGGCGGAAGCAAGGGGAGGACGGCCCGGAACCGATAATTGTAGGTGCGTTTGGGGACGGCCAAGGGCGGCAACAAGGTCGCCACCTTGCGACCAATAACCTCGCCGTCCGCTCGCACGACTTTGACCTCAACCTCGCCGAAGCGGTTGGGCCGCTTGCCATAGCCGGTCACGACGAACTCGCCGCCCTGCTGCTCGACAAACACGCCGAAGAACACCGGGCTGTTGGGGGGTTCCAGTTCGATACGCAGCATTCCGTCCCGCACAAGATCACCATGTCGATACCCGCACCCAGCACCGATCATCACGGCACTTGCGGCGGCCACGGTCGTGATCTTCGAGACGTTGAACACGATCAGCCTGCGGCCTTCACCCTTGCTTGGGCTTCATGGCCTCGAATTTCGCCTTCAGCTCGGGATGGCAATCGAGGCACTGCGACTCGGGCAGTCCGTGCTTGGCACACCAATCGCCCTTTTTCTTGAAACCTTCGATCAGCTCGACGTTGCAGCGAGTGCAAATCGATTCGGGCACGCCATGTTCCGGACACCAGTCGACGATTTCGGTCTTCTTGATTAGCGGCTCCTTTGGCCGTTCAGGCTGAGAAGGCTTTACAGCGGGCGCGGGGGCATCGGCGCGACCCGTGGGCTTGCTTCCGCCGCATTCGCACCCGCCAACCGATAGCGGAAGTGAGAACATCAGCAACAGCGTTGTTTTGAGTGGTCGATGGAATGGGTTCATTTTTTCTCCTTACACGCGAACTTCTTCTTGTACAAAACGTCCCGTATCCGCCGGTTCCAACTCCGCCGCGATGGCGCTGACCTGCTCGCGGCGAACCACAGCGGCTGACGCGCCGAACACCAGATAGATTGCTGGAAGCACGAGCAACGTGAGGAGTGTGCTGCTGATCACACCGCCGATGACAACCGTCGCCAGTGGCCTTTGGACCTCGGCCCCAACGCCGGTACTGAGCGCCATGGGCACAAAACCCAGCGATGCGACGAGCGCGGTCATGAGCACCGGCCGCAATCGGGTCAGCGCTGCTTCTGCAATCGACTCCCGCAGGCTCTGGCCCTGAGCGAGCAATTGGCGCACATAGGACACCAGAACCATGTCGCCCAAAACGGCCACGCCGGACAGGGCGATGAAACCAACACCTGCGGAAATCGAGAAAGGCATGTCCCGAATCCAAAGCGCGATGACCCCGCCCACAATCGCAAATGGGACGCCGGTGAAGACGCGCAGCGCATCCCGTATGCGGTTGTATGTGACGTATAGCAGGACAAAGATCATGACCAGAACGGCGGGGACGACGATCAGGAGGCGATTGCGGGCGCGTTCGTAATTCTCGAATTGGCCGCCCCAATCGATGCGATAGCGTCCCGGTGGAAGCTGAACCTCTTGCCCGATCCGCTGTTGAGCCTCGGCCACGAACGTGCCGATGTCCCGCGCCCGGACGTTGACTTGTACGGTCGTGCGGCGTTGGCCCCATTCGCGCGTGATAGTGGACGGGCCCTCGACCTCCTCAATCGTGGCCAGGTTCGCTAGAGGAACCCGCTGACCCGATGCAGTTGGGAGCACGACGGCGCGGACCGATTCCGCATCCCGCCGATACGTATCTGGCAGCCGCGCCACGAGCGGGAATCGAAGCTGGCCCTCAATCACCTCGCCAACCGGCTTGCTGCCGATGGATTCCACGATGTCCATGACCGCTTTCGCCGAGACGCCGTGGCGCGCGAGCGCTTCCTGGTCCACGCGAATTTGTAGCACTGGCTGCCCGGTGAGCTGCTCCGTGCTCATGTCCGCAGCCCCGCGAATTGAACCCAGGATCGCCCCGATCCGCCCGCCGAGCTCCTTCAACACATCGAGGTCATCACCATAGAGCTTCATCGCCACATCACCGCGGACGCCGGCGATCATCTCGTTCATGCGCATTTCGATCGGTTGCGTCATGGCCACGCGCTGTCCCGGCATGTCGCGCAGTTCGCGTTGGATCAGTTCAACCAGTTCGGCCTGCGAAGTAGCCTTGCGCCATTGTTCGCGCGGCGTCAACGACAGAAAGATGTCCGTGAGTTCGACGCCCATCGGGTCAGTAGCCACCTCGGCCGTGCCGATGCGGCTCCAGACGTGGCGTATTTCATGCGGAAACGCCGCGAGAAGAGCCTTTTCCATCTGCGTGTTGTAACGGACCGATTCGTCCAGGTCCGTTCCAGCCAGACGAATGACGTTGGCCACGATCGCGCCTTCCGAAAGACGCGGTATGAACTCGGAGCCGAGCCCGCGCGCGACAATCGCGGCAAACGCGAGCACACATACAGCGCCGCCAAGGACGGTGATGTTGTGCCGCATCACAAACCGAAGAATTGGCGCGTACAGCCAACGTGCCAGCCTGACGAGCAACGGGTCGCGCTCGTGTATGCGGCGCGGCAGGAGGAGACTCGCGAGGACCGGCATCGCCGTTAGCGACAGTATCAGAGAACCCGCCAACGCGAAGATGACCGTCAGAGCCATGGGCCGGAACAGCTTGCCCTCGATGCCCTCCAGCGCGAGGATGGGAACGTACACAAGGCAGATAATGAGCTCGCCGAACATGGTCGGCTTGCGGACTTCCAGTACGGCGTCGCGCACGACTTCGATGAGGCGGCGCTTGCGTCGATCATGAGCGATGTGCCGCGTCGCATTCTCGATCTGAATGACGGCGCTATCCACGATCAGGCCGAAGTCGAGTGCGCCCAGGCTCATCAGGCTCCCGGCGATTGCGAATTGCAGCATGCCCGAGAAGGCGAAGAGCATCGACAGAGGAATGGCCAGGGCGACAATCAGGCCAGCGCGGAGATTCCCGAGGAACATGAACAGCACGGCGACCACCAGCAAGCCGCCCTCGAACAAGTTCTTGCGCACCGTGTCGATAACATGGTCTACGAGCTCTGTGCGGTCATAGACCGAGTCAATGTGGACGTCGGCCGGAAGCGTCTTCTTGATTTCCTCAAGCTTCGTCTTGAGTCGCGACGTGACCTCGTGCGTGTTCTGTCCCATCAGCATGAATCCGAGGCCGAGCACCGCCTCGCCCCGGCCGCCGTAGGTTACAGCGCCGCGGCGGATCTCCGATCCGATTTTAATTTCCGCGACGTCGTGAACATGCACTGGTACGCCGTCGACAGCCTTGATGACGATATCGCCGATCTGGTCGATGGTGCTCACGCGGCCAAGTCCCTGAACAAGCTGCATCGCACCCCCGGCGGCGATGCTACCCCCGCCCGCGTTGAGGTTGTTCGTCTCCAAGGCCTCCATCACTTCGTCGTAGGACAGCCCATACTTGATGAGCCGATTGGGATCGACGCGCACCTGGTACTGCTTTTCGTGACCACCCCAACTATTGATTTCGGCTACGCCGGGAACCGCGCGCAACACGGGCTTGATGGTCCAGTCCTGAATCGTGCGGAGTTCGGTTAAGTCGCGCGTGTTTGACCAGATGATGTAGTGGAATACCTCTCCCAAGCCTGTTGCCACGGGACCCATCTCTGGCAGCGCGATTCCGCCCGGCAGCTCCACGGTCGCAAGCCGTTCTCCGATCAGCCGACGGGCAAAATAGATGTCAATGTCATCCTCAAAGGTCACGACTACTTGCGATAAGCCAAACTTCGAGATCGAGCGGACGTTGGCCAGACCGGGCAAACCGCTGATGGATTGCTCGACGGGGATCGTAATTTGCCGCTCGACTTCTTCCGGACCGAGCGCGGGGGCCACAGTGTTGATTTGAACCTGAATGGGCGTCGTGTCAGGGAATGCGTCGATGTTCAGGTGGCTGACTGCGATGACTCCCCCAACGACAAAGCCGAGCATGACTCCCAGCACGAGGAGCCTTCGTCGCAGTGACCAGTTAATGATCCAGTTCAACATGTCGTACCTTCCGCTGCGTCATTATTCCTCGGCACAGCAACCGGCCCCGAGGTTGCTCTTCAGAATCTCAGACTTCAGCACATGACTTCCGGCGCTAGCGACGACTTCGCCCGGAAGCAGTCCTGCGATGACTTCGGTGTAGTGTGAGTCGCGAGCCCCGATTTGCACCTTTCGCGTCTGGAAGATGTCATCCGTCAGCCGGACGAACACGATATGGCAGCAACCCTCCCATTGGATCGCCGTGTTCGGCACAGCAATTGCGCTCGGCGACTCGCGGATCGTGATCTGTGCTCGCCCGAATGTGGAGGCCAGCAGCTTGCCCTCCACATTCTCCAATTCAGCGCGTACTTTCACAGTTCTGGTCTGATCATCGACGGCCGTGCTGATCCATGTGATGGTCCCGGGAAACGTGCCTTCGGCGCGCTCGGAGAGGAAGCGAACCGCCTGGCCGACCGCCACCCGCCCGGCCTGGGACTGCGGCACGTCGACGATCAGCCAGATCCGCCGTGTATCAGCAACGGTGAAGACGGGCTTGGAGGCCTCGATCACTTTCCCCGCGACGGCATCGCGCTGGATGATCGTTCCATCTAGCGGAGCGAGCAACGGAACCAGGTTCGCCGAGGGCACCTCGGCATCGAACGAAGACCGCACCTGTTCGGGTAGGCCAAGCAGGAGGAGCTCGCGCTCATCGGGTATTGCATCACTGCCGGATGGAGCCGCGAGCCCCAGATTGATTAGGGCCTGCCGGGAGTTGAACAGACGAATCTCAGCCTCGCGCAGGGCGGCCTGCGCCTCTTGAAGGTCGGCCGGTGTGCTGATCTTCTGCGGCAGCAACTCGCTGATTCGCCGAACGGTCTGAGTGCGAAGTTCGCGCTGAGCGGATGCGGTGAGCAGTTCTGCCTTCACGCGGCCCACTTCGGCCGCGTCCACTAATGCCAGCACATCGCCTTTTTCGACGACCTCCCCCAACTGCTTGTCCACGCGCCACACGACACCCGGCACTCGGGCGGCGACTTCCGCGTAGCGGGTCTGATCGTATTGGGTTTCCGCATTGGCGCTGATCGTTTGCTCCATCGGCCGCTCGATGACGCTGCCAAGCTGTACCCCCGCTTTTTTCACGGACTCGGCCGATGCAAACTGAACCCGTAGCGCATGGGTCTGACAGGTCGCGGGGTCCTTTGCCGGCTTGCTCGATGTGGCACCGCCGGGACCGAGCACCTTGACGCCATCCGATTCGGGAGCCCTGCCCTTCACGGCGATTTCCGGATGGCAAATCGTGCAATTCGACTCCGGCACGCCATGTTCCCGGCACCAATCGCCTGCGACGCCCTTGGTGAGGATTTCAGGGTGACAGATCGTGCACCGCGACTCCGGTACGCCATGCTCCTTGCACCAGTCCGCCGCTGCCTCGCCGGCAAGCTCGGGGTGGCACTTGATGCACCGCGACTCGGGAACGTTGTGTTCAGCGCACCAATCCTCCGGTTCACGAGCCGGCGGAGAACCGAAGATGGACGCGAACTTGGGCGCGCGCCACTCGTTGGCGTGACCCCAATATCCGACACCGCCGATCGCAATCAAAACAACCAGAGTGGGGAGAGAGTGCACGATGAATTGAGCCCATCCGATTGCACCGCGTGGGTGGCGCGATGTTACCATGCTGCGAACCGTGGGCTGCGGTGCAGCAACGTCACCGTCATTTCCGTTCACGGACATGTTGTCATGCTCCTGATCCGGTGCATCTCACGACAAAAACGAACCAACGAAGACCTGCTGCTGTTCGCAGGCCAGAAGGCTTCCGTTTCTGAACGTGGAATCAGATCAGGAGGGGCAAAGCGGCCCCGAACTCGCCCGAATCGCCAGGAAAGGCGTGCGGCTCCATGAGGGCGTGAAGAAACAGAATTGAGGAGGAATCGATGCCACCCGTGTCGGTCGGCAAGGGCGTAGCAGCTGTCAAAAACACCAAGGCGGCCACGTTGACGCCGACTTCGTGCATTACGAACGGCGAGCAGAAACATGTCACGTTCTTGCACGGATCGATGGGCGCAGGAGCCGCGGGGTGGTCGCGATGGTCACAGCAGTCATCGGCACCATAGGATGCCCCGCTCTGCTCAGCGGTAGGCGCAGGCGTTGCGATCAACGACGCCCGGCACAAGACCGGGCATGTCCCCACCAAAAACAACATTAGGGATGTCGCCGACCTGTACACCATCCCCGGACTATATCGCGTTCCAGGACCAGGGTCAATTGGTGGGCGGAGACGGGAACAACGCTCGGCCAGATCGATTAGGACGAATCCCGCTCAGAACCGTCGCCGGGATGGTTCCACAAGGGCATTAGCGGCCCGGAGCTGCTGGGGACCGACCCGCAAATCGAGGAACCTCACGATTCGGTCCACATGGGATGCAGGCTCCGCTAGTAGATCATGGTAGGGAATGGTGAGCATTTGGCCCGATGAAATCTTTGCCAGCGCGACGCGTTTGGCGTCGTCGAGGGCGCGCTGGAGACGCTCGGACTGTTCTGGCGATGCGCGGAGCCAGCCGCGGACCTTTGCCGAGCGATCGGTCAGGGAACGGATCGAATCCTCCAGCGGCCGGTCGATGTGGATGAAACGGCTCTCCGGCTCCAGCTCCAGCAGCATGTCTACAAGGAAGCACAGATGCGGGTACTTGCCGCCGGCGATGGTGCCGCGGTGGGCGGCCTCGCCCATGCGGGCATTGAGCCAGCGCCGCAGCTTATTCTTCGTCACCTCGCGCGTGACCTTCGGCTCGATGGATGGGAACGGATACGCCTCCTCACAGATGTGCGCCAGGCCGCGGGCCTCGAAGCCGCCGGTGCCGCGATTCTCGTATCCGATCAGGCGATTACCCATGTGAACGCCGAGGCGGTGCAGGATGCCGGCAGTGACAGACGAGCCGGAGCGGTGCAGGCCGATGACCCATACCGGCGGCTTGCGGACCGCGGCGCGGATGCGCAGCCGGCGCTGGGCACGGCGCGACATGCGCCGGACGCGCGGTTTGTTCGTGCCGTCGGCGCTGCGAATGAAGCTCGCGTCCGCGCGAAGATCGGCGTTCCCTGCGTCGCCATCGATGACGTGGTAGTTCCAAAATCGGTCCTGCGATGTACGGCCGCTGATATCCGATTTGCCGCCGGCCTGGCCAATGATCCAGCGCGTCGGGGCGTAGATGTTATACCGGCCCGAGGCATGTAGCAGTTCCATGCGGTGATCGACGTGATGCCGTGGATGCCGCGAGTGCTCCGGCCAGTCGCACAGATGCCGGTACAGCGTGCGAATGAACGCGCCACGCACGGCATAGGCCTGCGTCCGGTTGACCATGTGCGGGCGGATTACCTCGTCGTTGACGCGCTTGGGCGGATGGCCGCGCAATCCGCGGTGCTGGCCGCCGAAATAGATTTGATCCCAATCGGTGGGCAGCGCCTGGACGAAGCGCTGGGTGCGCTCCGCGAAATCCGGCGGGAATAGCGCGTCATCCTCAAGCACGAGCAGCACGCCGCCAGCGCGGTCCAGGTCGTCGGTGAGCGCGTGTTCGAGGGTGCGCACATGCGACAGCATGCAGCCCCACGCTCCGCCGCCTTGCCTCCACCATTCCGGCGGCCGGACCTTGCGACCATCGACGGCAGCGAAGCGCTGGATGCCGAGGATCGGGCACGCGCGGCAGAACTGCTCCCAACGGTCGGGTCGCCGATCGAGGTTGATGCAAACGGCACGCACCGGCGCTCCGCCTGTGAATCGTGAGAACAGATCGAGAACGCCTTGGTCCCCGTTCGCGCTTATTGTGGCGGCAGCTGGCGGCCCAGCCGCGGATAGGCTGCTCGTCGACGATTCGCTCTGCGGCGGAATCACTGCCTGCGTTGCAACGAACGGAGCAGGCGGAAACACTTCGGTATCAAACGGCGCATTCAACATGACAATCGCTCCGCGAGCCAATCTCGATAGGGCGGCGGGACATACGTCACGCCGATCTGTTTGAAGAACGCCTCTTCGGTGGGCGTGGGCACGAGGCGGCCGTCAAGCCGGTACAGACCGACGAACGGGCCGTGAACGCACTCCACCGCGGCGAAGTCGCCATATGTCGAGGCCCAGAAATCAAAGAGGAAGCCGCGCTCAAATGCGACTCTGCGCATTCGGTGATTGAGTAACCGCGGTCCGGTCGAGAAGGCCAAGGCCGCGCCGTACATCTCCGGCGTGGCAACAAAGATGTCGGCCTTGCCGACAGCGCCTTCGCGTGGACGGTCGCCCGGGCGCACGGTGCCGGCCGGCAGTTCGCCACGCTCGAACGACCACGGGTCGCGCGTCACGGTCAGTAGATCAAGATCGCCGACTTCCGTCTCGCCGCGCCGCACCGACCCGGTGATCTCGGCATGCAGGACTCGCGGGTCGGCCAGCAGCTTGTCGCGGGCGGCCAGCGCTCGTTCAAGGATTTCCAGCGTGTTCATGATGCATTTCCTTAGAACTCGACCTCGATGCTGCCTGAACCACTCCCGCTGCCAAATGAGGAACCGCTGTCCTTGTCCGATCCGCTGTCGGACCCGGAACCGCTGCCTGAACCGCCACTGCCAGAGCCCGATCCGGAACCACTGCCCGAACCGCCAGAGCCGCTTCCCGATCCGCCCGAGCTGTAGCTCGGCACGATGTCGTTGTGGACCCACACGCCGTCGGCTGAGTAAAGATTCGTCACCGGCACATACAGCGCGACGGTTTTGACAATGGCATGCGTGCGTTCGATGGACGTGACACGCTCCTCGGTCAAGTCGTGTCGCACGAGCACGTCGCCGACGCGCAGCAGTTCCGTCGAGCAGAATCCCCAGCGCCATTTGCGCCGGACCAGGAATGGGTGCTCGAATGTCGCCTTGATTCGGCCGTTGATGATGAAGAAGCCATCATGCTCGCCGTGCTCGACCGAGCGCACCTCGCCGAAGCAGGGCGTCATGTCCGCCGGCCCGACGGTGCTGAGCCAGTCGTACTGGGCGCGGTAGTCCGCATCGCGCACCAGGCCCGCCACGTCGAGCGTAGCGATGCGGTCGCCGGGCTTGATGTTCTCGATGGGTACGCGGCGACCGTCGGCCAGGCGGATGAGCGTGCCATAGAGGAAGCAGTTGCCGCCGCCGCTTCCACCGCCACTCCCACCTCCGCTGCCGCCCGATCCGCCGGACCCGCCTCCACTTCCCGAACCTCCTCCGCTGCCCGAACCACCGCCACTTCCGGAACCACCTGACCCGCCGCTCCCAGATCCGCCGCTTCCCGAACCCCCGCTGCCGGACCCGCCGCTCCCGCTTCCGGAGCCGCTGCCCGATGGCCCGCTTCCGCTGCCACTGCCCGATGGACCACTTCCGCTTCCACTTCCGCTGCCTGACCCGCTACCGGAGCCGCTTCCTGATCCAGAAACAGAGCCGCTGCCCGACGAACCAGAGCCGCTCGATCCGCTCTGCGATTCGCTGCCGGAGCTGCCGCTCGATTCGGATGTAGATGTAGACGATGACAGCGATTCCGATGTGCTGCTGGAACCGGAAGAACTGTCGCTCTGCGAGCTGCTGCTGGAGAAGCTCGAACCTGAAGACGAACTCACCGACGATGACGAACCGCTGGAGGAGGACCGGCTCGACGAAGAAGCGCTCGATGAACTCGAAGACGATTCGCTCGAGGAAGACATGCTGCTGCTACTGCTGGAGCACGTTTCATCGGCGGGCGGGTTGCCGATGCGGGCGATGGTCCAGGCGACATCGGGATCATCGCGTTCGGCCTGGGGCTGCACCCACAGCAGGTGAGCCGAGCCGGTGACATTGCTTTCGAGCAATCCCGTCACGTTTTTGACGGCCTCGGCGAAGTGATCGCACTCGTCGATCATCCGCACGCGCACCATGCAGGCGCCGTCGATGACGGCGCGGCCGATCGCGCCGACGGCCAGCGGCTCGAGCAGAACGGCGAACCGGTTGCGGTGCTTTTTCTTCGGGACGATTCCGCGCAGCGCCACGCGGTCCTTGAAGCCATCCTCGTTGGCGGTCGGGGTTATGATCGGGCCGGAGATGCCGAGCACATCGAACCGTTCGCGGTCCGCGCCGGTGTCGTTGCGGATCAGGACGATGCCAGCCTGGCGGACGTCGCGTTGGGCGTCGCGGCTTCGATTGCGCTGCCGCTCCTGAAAATCCCGTGCCGCGTCGACGAAGGTATTGAACGTAGACGCCGGGATGGCCAGCGGATCGCCGGATCGAACTTTGCGTAGCGTCGCCACGAGCCGCCCTCCTCAAATGCCCAGGAGGGCGAGATCGCCATACGGATAGACCTGCTCGACGTAGGCCGCGATCGGCTTCTTCACCAGCGCCTTGGCGGCGGCATCCTCGGCATCCGCGTAGCGGACCCAGAGGTACTCCCAGCCTTTCTTCGAGATACCGACGATGTCGCCCACGCTCAGACCGCTGACGTTCGGACTGGCGGCGAAGCGGAAGTTGATCTCCCAGTCGCCGCTGCCGCGCTTCGAGCCGGCCGCGCCGAGGAACAGGCACTCGCCCTGTGCGAACCCCTTGAACGGCCCGACGTTCACGCGGCCGGTTAGGGCAAACAGCGTCGCCTTGTAGGCCGGTGTGACCAGCTGATCGTCGATGTAGTGGGTTTCGGAGAACTGATAGACCGGGACCGTGATGTCCACGCCTTCAACGCTGTCGGTCGTGACGCCGATCGCGCCCTTGAAGTTCGGCGGCGTCTGGCCGGGCGGAGCATATGCGCCCACGGTCTGGAGACTCTGCGTGATGTGCTGGGTGCCGCCGCCGGTGTCGAAGGTGAAGACGCTGTCGTTGGTCTGCGGCGCGGCGTTGGAGTAGCGGGCCACGCCATCCCACAGGTTGTCGCCGACCGGCTCGATGGAGATGCTGTCGCGGGCGATGAACGTCAGGCCGTTGCCGTACACGTCGAACGTCGCCGGCGCGGCCGCCGCCAGGGCGCTGCGGGCCTCGACGTCATCATTCGTGCCGCGAATGACGTAGCGCAACTCGGCCGACGGGCTGTTGCCCGTCGTGACCAGACGGCTCTCGAACTTCTCCTCGACGGTGACCGGCATCCATGCCTCCGACTACGTGAAGCGAAGTCCTCCCGTGGTCGCCGCCTCGGCCAGGCGCTTGGTATGCTTGGCGGTTTGCTCCGTGGCCCGCGCGGTGCGCTCGGCGGCATCGCCTGCGCCCAGGCCCGACGCGGCGGCGGCGTTGAACGTGCCGGTCACGCTGATCTTGCGGCCGAGCATGTCGCCGATGCCGGCGAGGCGATCTTCCAATCCATCCAGGGGATCGCCGATCTTGCGACGCGGCGGACCGCCTTGCTTGTCGGCCTCCTCGCGCTTCTTCTTCGCCTGGGCGATGGCCTCGTCGAGCTTGCGACGCGCTTCGGCCAGCGCCTTGCGGGTCTCTTCGATCTTCGCACCGGTCTCGCTTTCCAGCTTGCGCTGAGCCTCTTCGAACTGCCGGCCGATCTCGGCCAGCGTCGCATCGTCCACGGCGCTGGCCTGCTCGCGCTGCTGTTTGCGCTGCTGCTCGCGTGCCGCCAGCGCCGCCTCGCGCTGGCGGTCGATCTCGGCGTTCATGTCCGCCAGGTCCTGGTCGGCCATCTTCTTGGCGGCATCGACGTCGAACGTGTCGTCGAACAGGCTCCACAGCTCGAGCAGGCGCTTGGTGGTCCAGTTGATGGCGGTGTTCCAAGCCTTCTGAAAGCCGCTGGTAAAGCTGGTCCAGGTCTTGGAGAGGAATGCGGTCGTCTCGATCCAGGCGACTTCGAGGGCGTGGAAGACGTGCTCGGCCAGGGCCAGCGCGCCGAACCACATTTTCTGGAAGATCGAAATGAAGAACTGCTTGGCCTCCAGCCAGACGGTATTCAGCGCCGCGACGCCTTGTTGCCATGCGAGTTTGAGCGACAGCCATAGGATCTGCGCCGCCAGGGCGATGTCGCCGGCGGCCAAGGCGTCGGCAATCCCGCCAACGACCTTCATCACCGTGTCGCGCAGCGCGCGGAACTGATCACCCAACCATGCCAGCGCATCCGCGCCCGCGCCGGTGACCACGAGCAGCGTACCGCCCAGCGCGACGATGGCGGTGATCACCAGGCCGATGGGCGAGAGCATCGCGGCGATGACCGAGCCGAGGATGCCCAGCGCCGTACCCACGCCGGAAATCACCGTCGCCAACCCGCCCACCACCGCGCCCAAGCCGGAGACGAGATAGCCGAGTGCGACGAACGCCACGCCCGCCGCCAGGATGGCGACGGCGATCTTCGCGGCGGTGACCACGAGCTGCTTGTTCTGCTTCACCCAATTGGTCATGCTGACGACGGCGCGGGTGACGGCGTTGGACAGGTCCACGACGGTCGACGCCAGCGCCGAGCCGATGACGAAGACGCCTTGCTTCAGCACGCGCCGCAGGATGTCCAGGGCGTCAGCCAGCAGCGCCGCATCCTTCGCCGTCTGCGTGGAGACCGTCAGGCCCAAGCGCCGGGCCTGCTCCTGAAAGACTTCGAGTCCCTTCGCGCCATCCTGGATCATGGGCAGCAGCCGCGTGCCCGACTTGCCGAAGATCTCCATCGCCAGCGCCGCCCTGCGTGTGGGGTCTTCGATCTTGCTGATTCGGTCGGCGATCAGTTTGAATTGCTGCTCGGGCGAGAGATTAACCAGGTCCTGCACGTTCAGGCCGAGCTGCGCCAGGGCCTCGATGGCGCTCTTCGAGCCGCCGGCGGCCTCATTGATGGCCTTCTGCATCTTGCGCAGGCCCGTCTCCAGCGTCGCCAGGTCCGCGCCGGACAGTTCGGCGGCGAGCCCCAGTTCCGACAGCGCCTCCACGCTGACGCCGGTCCGTGCCGACATCTCGTCCAGACTGTCGCCGGTATCGGAGAAGACCTTCACGGCGGCCGCCAGCGGCGCGAGGATGCCTGCGCCGATTGCCGTCATGCGCAAACCGATGGAACGAAGCCCCTCGCCGAAGGCTTGCAAGCGCTTCTGGGCGCGCTTCAACCCGGCGGTGAGCTTGTCGCTCACGCCGAGTTCTACAAACGCCCGTCCGGCTCGAATGCCGCGCGTGTCGGCCATGCGTCAGCCTCCACGCACGCTGCCGGCCCACAGCTTGGGCAGCTTGGGTTGTTCCTTCTGAAGCGCCGGGCCCATGTAGGGACGCGGCTTGACGAAAATCCGGCGCTTGCGGATGCGGCCACGCTCGAAGCGCGACGCTGTCGTCGTGCCGCCGTGCTCCAGGACGCGCGGCGCTTCTGTGGGTTTGTTCAACTTGGCAGGGCCGATCACGACCGAGTCGCTGGCCGGGTCGTAACCGAACAGGATGAAGTTGCGCAGCAGGCCGACATGCGAATGCGGCGGCTTCCCCGGCGGCGCGGAGCCCTTGCGCTTGCGGATGCTGGTCCGGGCGATGGTGCGGATGAAGGCGCCGGCGCGCGACAGCACCGCCCGCTTGGCCTTGTCGACGGCATCGATCACGACCTTGCGGTTGAAGAACAGCGATTTGATGCGCATGTCGATCACGCGCCGGGGCTCCCATTGATGGCGTGCTTGCCGTTCTGCTTGATGCGCAGCACCTCGCGACGATGGCTGAGCCACAGCATCAAACCCATCAAGACCACCTGGCCGACGGGAACAGCGGTCGAGAACTCGAAGCCCTTCCAGCCGTGGGCGTCGATTTGGCCAGTGACGTTGCCCTGGCCGGACTGCTGCGCGGTCTGCGACGTCATGTGCGTTTCCGCATCGGACACCAGCGGCGGCGATGATGGCCGCGAGGCCGCCGCGGGCGCGGGCGGACCGGCCATCGACTGCCGCGCCGTGTTGGCAACGCAGCTCGACATCACCAGCGCACAGCATCCGACCAGCCCTTGACACGCGACGCGACTTCGTCGCGGTGGAACGCGAAGCGTTCGTCGCGCGTCAAGGGCCAGGGCAGTGCGAAATCGGCACTTCACGGCTGCGCTCCGCTCGGGGCCGACGCCGGCTCTTCCTTCGTCGCCGGCTGCGCGGGAGCGCCGCCATCGCCGCCATCCTTCGACGCAGTTCCGCCGCCGTCCTTCGCATGCGGGCTGGTCTCGGTCTCTTCGCTGCTGGAGCTGCTGACCTGGAGCTGGCCGGCGATGCCCTCGACGCCGACCGACGCCTTACCCTCGATACCGGTGACCCACTTGCCCTCGAACTTCACGACGTAGGTCGGATTGATCCCCTGCGCGCCGGCCTGGATGGTGAGCTGCTCGACGCCCTGGGACAGGCCCTGCTTGACCGCCGGGATGATCGCCTGGTCGGCCAGCTTGTCGGCGAAGGCTTCGATGGGCGGCTTGGGATTCAGCGCCGAGCAACCGGCCGATCCGACTACGGCCAGCAGCACACTGACAACAATTGCACTCGTCTTCCGTGACACCATGACTGCACCTCCATGTGATCAAAACTGCGCCGGCACCTTGCCGTGCAGAAACACGTCCTTGAGAACTTCGACGCCGACCTTGATGGGCTGATTTGGTTTGCTGAATGGATCAAAATCGCTGGGTTTGTAGCCCCTAGTTTTCTTCGGATCGCGGTGCGCATTGGCGATCAGCGCCATGACCGACGACGTCCGCGCCCATTCGTCCTGCATCCGGGCCTCCGCCATCGCCAGCAGCTCACGAAGCGTCAGCCGGCCGGGCTCGACGCCGACAATTCCGGCGCAGCGCCAGATGAGCTGCCAGCAGTCGCCAGCGCTTGTTCGACCACCTTCTCGACGTTCACGCTGTCGAGCCGCGCTTCGACGAGGTCGCGGGCCTTTTCCATCACGCGCCAGGTCGTCTCGAGCACGCGCTGGAGGTTCGCCCGATCCCTCGGGCTCGGGGAAAAACCCACGAGATCCTCCAGCAGCGCCTTGGTCGCCAATTCGATGGCGTCGCCGGCCATCGCCCGGCCGAACTCCTCGTCGCTGACGCCCTTGGCATCCGCCTCCGGCTTGCAGACCGCGTACACGACATCGCAGAGGAGCACCGGATCTCGGATGAGTTTCTCGATCAGCTTGCCCTCGACGATCTCCAGCAGGTCCACGTCGAGCAGCCCGCGGACGCGCTTGATGGCGTCGACGTTGATCGCGATGGTCCAGGTGCGGCCCGCGTTGTCGGTAAACGTCTTCATTCGTGTGGCCTCCGTCTTGCTACTCACCTTGATCAAATCCAACTGGGCGGTGTGGTCGAGTACGTGACCTTCGCCGTCACCGACACCGTCAGCGCTTCCTCCAGCGCCTCGTTGCGCGAGAAACCGGTGATCATGAAATCCGCCTGCAGGCCCGAACCTGTGTCGCCGTCGAGTACCTGGAATCCGATCGGCGCATTGGTGAGAAAGGCATTCTTGATGGCGGTGAACCCGGCATCGGCCGTGTCCCAGACCATCTCGAACTCGACCGACGCCTCCTTCAGCGTGGCGACAATTGCACGCCAGCCGCTGTTGGCGCGGGTAGTCACGTCGGCCTCGCCGGTCTCCAGCGAGAGCGTCACGTCCTTGACGTTGCCCAGTTCCGTCCAAGCCCCGCCGCCGCCCTGGCCGCCGGTCTTGTAGTTCAGTCGGGCATCCATGCCCAGCTTTATGGCCACGAATCACCTCCTGGCGCTTGTCCGATCACGAGGCACACGACCGCCGTCCCTGACGTCGTGCTGACCTCCAGCTCCGACAGATCGACGCGCTTGAAGTAGTACACCGTGTTGGCGTTCAGCGCGATGCTGGTTCCCCCGTTCCAACGGATCGAAAACGTGGAACTCAGCGGCTGAATCTGGGCATCGCAGATCATCCGGCTATTGGCCAGCTTGACCCAGCCGTTGATGCTGGTGATCGAGATGCGATTCAGATAGACATTGGCGCCCGCCACGCTCGATTACCTCCGAATGCGATACGTCACCGTCAGGACGCTCGTGAACACGCGCTGCTGGTCCAGATACTCGGGCGCGAAGACCGGCTCATTGGCGATGGAGACGAACGCCGCCTGCGGCGCATCATCCAGTCGCTTCTGACGCAGGTGGTCAGCGATCTGCTCGACCAGCTCGACAAGGCCGTCGATCTCCTTCGCGTCATCGACGTTCACCTTCTTCTGCACGCCGATGTCCACCGCGCATTCGAAGTAGCCGCTATCGCGCGTGGCGTTCGTGATCGTCAGCGCCTTGGGGACGACGCTGACTTTCAACTCCGCCAGGTCGGGCAGGTCGAACGACGGCTGGTACAACCGCTCGGCCTGGAGCGGCTGTGTGAACGTGCCCGCGTTCAGGCTCATGACGACCGCATTCGCGATATCGAGGATCGTGCTCATGCGTCACTTCACCAGGAAATCGAACACCGCCTTCAGGCCCACGAAGACCACGCCCACCACGACGCCCCAGAGCTTGCGGTCAATGGCGGCGATCCGCTTCTCCAAATCGTCCAGTCGCCAGAGCACGGCCTTCTTGTACTCCGGCCATCCGTTGTCGTTTTCGCTCGTCATCGCTCGCCCTCCGTGGCGACATGCTTCGTATGAATCCGGAGCGTCCGGCGATATGGATCGCTGTAGCGGAACGGCGGCTCGTCGCCTGGGGCCATGACTTCGTACACGAAGGTCGCCGGTCCATCGGTCTCGCGGACATGGTCGCCCGCCTTGGGCAGCGTCTGCACGCCTTCCAGCACGAGATCTGCCGTCAGCAAGAGGTAGTCCCGCGACTCGGTCTTGTGGATCACGCCGAACTCGTCGGCCTGCTCGAACTCCGTCCGGCCGATGGTTGCCTGCACATCAACGGTCTTGCCGCCGCGCTCATAGGTCACCGTCCGCGTTAAGTGGCGCGTCCGTTGATCCTCGAGCCAGGCCGATCCTCGTTCGAGCAGGTCCGCCACGGGCTACCTCACTGCGACAAGCGCACCCGCGCGAACATGCTCGTGTCGGCCGCCGCCTTGATGGTCTTGCCGACGTACTTGTTCGCGCCGCTGCCGTCGCTGGCGGTGACGATCTTGTTCGTCGCATCCCAATAAACCTTCGTCCCGACGGGGATGGCCGAACCGGCGGCCGTGGACTTGGGCAGGTCGAAGATGCCGGAGATGGCCAGCGATCCTAGCGTGCTGCCGCGGATGTCCTTGCGCACAACCCCGACCAGGTCGCCCTGCACGACCACGTCGCCGGCGGCCAGGTTGACGTCGGGGATGTGATCGATGTTGAGCCCACGCTGCACATACCTCGCGTTCACGTTGTTACCTCCTCAATCCGGTGGTCTGGATGTCCTCACGATCACTGCGACACGCGCACGCGCACAATCGCATCCGCATCGACGGTCGCCGTGACAGCCTTGCCGATCTGCTTGTTGCCTGTGGCGGTCTTGGTCGCGACCTTGGCGACCGCATCCCAGTACACGAGGGTCCCCGCCGAGATGGCCGAGCCGGCGGCCGTCGATTTGGGAAAGTCGAAGATGCCCGACACGGCCAGCGAGCCGAGCATGTTGGCAGGGATCGCCGTCCGTGCGATGCCGACCAGGTCTGCCTGGACAATGACGTCGCCGGCATTCACGTCGGCGGCGGGCTTGTAGTCGACCGCCGCGCCTTCAGATACGAACTTCACCAGCATCGCCATGTGCGTTTACTCCTTCGTGGCTATGAGCCTTCGTGTCTCAGTGCGTTCCGATTACGCCTCACCCTTCGCCTTGACGCCGGCCCGCGGCTCCTGCATTGCCACACCGAAGTCGTGATACCCGCGCATCTGGATGCCCAGCACGTTGAAGTCCGCCTCGGCCGTCTCGATGGTGGGTGACTCCTGGCCGTTCAGGAACGCGACTTCGATCACCGCCAGGTCGTTGGGATCGGCGAGCAAGTACCAAGCCTTCTCGGAGTAACCGGTGTACGCCGGGTTCGACAGATACCGGCTGACCTCTGTCCGGAACTTGCCGGCATGCGGGTTGGCGATGGGGAACTTGGTATTGGCCGTCGTATCGCGGATCTCCAGCGACTTGAACAGCATCGTGCTCATCGCCGACAGCGCCGGCGGCACGAGCAGGACCGCAGGCATGACGCCGATGGGCTTGCCCTCGGAGTCGACTTGCTTCATGAACGTGACCTCGGCCGTTGAGAGGCCGTCAATGCCCAGCGCCGTGTCGGCCCCGCTGATGTAGTTGGCCTTGGCCACGGTGAAGAAGGTCGCGTTGTCCATGAAGATGGCCCAGAAGACGTCGTTGATCTTCAGGCCGCTGCCGCGACCCAGCTTGCGCGGGACGCTGGTGATCGCGCCCAGGTCGTCGTTGATGATGTCGCGTCGGTCGATGGAGAGCATGAGGCCGTAGGTGTCGGCGCGATTGGTATAGCTCTCCTCGCCAAGCATGCCGTGCTTGAGTTCACCGCCCGGCGCGACCTTCTCGTACTGATCACGGCCGACCAGCCGGTAGCTCGTGACCGTCTTGAAGTCGTTGACGTTGCGAATGGCACAGATATTCCGCCACGCCCGCTCGACGGCGTAGAAGCCTTCGAGCAGGAACTTGTTGGCGACATTTGACAGAATGCCTCCGATGTCGATGGACGAGAATCCTGCCTGGAGGTTCTGGGCGAACGCGAAGCGCAGCACGGATCGGCTGTCGCGGAAGCTGCGGCCGGTGTAGCCGTTGGCCCAGGCGGCTTCGAGCAGAAGCTCCTGCAGCCCGATGCCGCCGCGGAAACGCTTCGACGCGGCGTCGAGCGTCTTCTCATCGAAGTGCTCCTCCACCTTGGCCAGCTTGGCCGTCAGCATGCAGGCCGCCTCGAGCACAGTGCCGTTCATGGAGTTGTCCACCGCATGAATCGCGGGCGCCTTGGGCCGCGAAGCGCGGAGGATCTCCAGTTCCGTGCGGTCCTGGGTCCAGCCGCCGGCGATGGCCTTCTCCTCGATCTCCGGGAAGCGACCCGCGCAGATGCGGCGGATGGCCGCCAGGCGCTTGGTCTCAGCCACGGCGCTGGCGCGCAGTTCGCCCACCGGATCGGCGGGCGCGCCGGCCTCCTTGCCGGGCGCTTCCCGCTCCGCGTCGCGCGTGGTGGTTCCGGCATTGGCCTCCGTGCCGCTCTCCGGCTCGCGCGTCGATTCGTGTTCAGTGCCATCCATGACGCTCTTCTCCTGTTGCTGCGCCGCGATGGTCGCGGCGGTATTGCCATCTGCGCCGAGGTCCACGAAGCTGATCTCACCGAGGGACGTCTTGCGGGCGACGTACAGCGGCCCTTCGAAGTTGCGGCCATTCACGACGACCGGCTTGCCGGCGCGGATGAATTCGCTGTCCTGCACGACCGCGCCGATCGACGCCTGCCACGGGAAGCCGCGCTTGCCGCTGACCACGATCTCACGGGCCGCCGGCGTATCGCGCGATACGATGCCCTCGGCCACGAGGCGCCCGCCTTCGATGGCGATCCGTTCGGTATGGCCGACGCCCGAATACATGCTGTGGCCGAATCGGATCGGCCGGCGCTGCGATGGGATGGCCATGCCTTCCAGGTCCACGACCACCGGGAACCGCCAGCCATCGATCCGCATGGCGTCGCCGGTGTACGCGACCATGCTGAAGCGCGGCAGCGGTTCGGGTTGTCCCTCGGCGCTGGCCGCGGCGATGGACAGCTCGCAGCTCGTGCAGAGCAGTTGCAGGTGATCCGGCGCCTTTTCGTCAGCAGCGCGCGGCGCGGGCATCGGCGTCTTCCGTGACATCGCCCTCATCCTCCTTGTCGTCGTTGTTCGATGGTGCAATCGGCGCGGGCTGCGCCGCGGTCAGACCCAGCTCGCGCATCAGCGCGACTTCGCGGGCCCGCTGACGCAGCTCGTTCTCCCAATCCAGGCCGCCCTTCGCGTACTCCGCCGCCAGCGTGGTCGTGTTGCTCTGCAAGCGCGTGGCCTGGGCGCTGGCCTCCTTGGCCGGATCGACATGCTCGAATCCATCCCAGAACCATTGATGCGCAGCGTCGAAGTCGAGCGTGCGGACCGATTGAGGCAGATAGCCTTCGATCAGCACAGCCTCGTTGAGCCACGCCTTCAGAATGCGGTCCAAGACGACGTCGGCCAGATAGGCCTGATCGATGCGGATGGCCTTGAAGAACGCCTGGTGATCCAGGCGCCCCGAGGCGTAGTTGTAGCCCGACGAATTCCCGGCCGCGAGATTGAACGGCATGTTCAGGCAGCGGGCGATCTCATTGATCACCTCATGCTTGAAGTCGCTGTAGACCGTCGTCGGCTGCTCGGCCTTGATCTGGCCGATCTTCCAGCCGAACGGCATGGTCATCCACGTGCCCCGGTCCATCTCGACCTGGTCCATCGGCTCGACCTGCGAGGCGTCGGCATCCGCCGCGGCGTCGGTGTAGATGACGCCGGACGGCAGCGCCGCCTGCTCGGCCGCACCGAGCACGGCCAGCGTGTAGCGCCGCAACATGGCGAAGAGCGACAGCGAGGATGTGACTTCGGGGATGCCGCGACTCTGGCCCGGGCGCTCGGCGCGGAACAGGTGGATGACAGACTCGACCGGCATGACGTCGAAATCGATGCCGCCGGCGCGGAATGCCGCGTTGTCGCCTGGATGCTGCCGGAGCACGTAGTAGGCGACCGGGTTGTTGAACTCGTCGAAGACGATGCCGTCGATGGCCTTTGTGTCGCCGCGCGGCAGAGGCCAGGGTGTGCAGACCTGGTCCGCTTCAATCGGCCGCACCTCGAGTTGCACCGGCGCATCAATGCGCGGGTTCGTGGAGAGCAGCGCGAAGACCTCGCCGGTTTCGCACTGCGCGATCCGCATGGTGCGGAGCTTGTGCGCCAGGCCGACCGCCTTGGCCCAACGGGCGAATTCCTTCTCGATGATGCGATTGGCCTCCGCCTCGGGCGTGAGCATCTGGAGCCGCGGACCGGTGCCGACGACGTAGTTGGCGAGCGTCAGCACGATGCCCTTGGCGTAAGAGTTGTTGGCGACCTCGTACCGCGCCCGGCTGCGAAGTGTCCGCCGGACCTCGGCATTGGCAGCGGCGTTGGCCGACAGGTGGTCGGCATTGGCCCAGTGCCGGCGATTCTCATAGCTCGTCTGCGCCGCGTCATACTTGCCACGCACGACGAGCACGCGACCGCCACGTGGTGCGATGCTCCGCCGAAGGCCGAGATGTTTGAGCCAGTTGAACATCTACACCGCACCGGGGGGCACGACCTTCGTCATGCGCACGCCCAGACCCTTCTTCGCCGCCTCTTTCGAGGCCAAATAGCGATCCGCCTCGATCTGGTCCTTCAGATCGTGCTGCTCAACGCTGCCCGAATCCCCCTGGGCGCGCTTAGGGCCGGCGGCGTTTTCGCGGATCGCATCGGTCAACTCTTCCGCCATTGCCTTACTGCTCCAGCCACGCCAGCCAACGCGCCGCCGCCGCTTGCAGGAGTCGGGCCGAACGAATCAGCGCCCACTGCCACGAGGAGCGGCGACGCGTTTGCAGCGTGGCAATCGTCGATGAACTACTGCTCACGAGGATGATCCGCCGCGCGTGCGATGACCGAGTACGGCCGACCCGGCTCGACGATGTTGACTCGCTTCGTCACGGGCACGTCCGGCACGAGATCGAACTCGAACACCTGCGCCCCGTTGAACTGGGTCGCGGCCTCGAAGTTCTGCCGGTACAGTTCCGCCTCCGGCGCATCCGCCTGGATCACGACCGCCTGCCCGTACGTCAGGCCGGACAGAGGCGATCCGTCCGCGTCCGTGCTGGGCGGCGTGAACGTGAACTCGCCGGCCGAGTTGGAGATCTGCTGAACGGACAGGCCCGGAGCCCCGGGTGCCTGGATGTCCAGGGTGTCGAGCGTCGCAATCGTCGTCGGTCCAAAACCCATCGTTTGCCTCCTTGCTGTTGGGCTGCACCAAGTCCAAGAGACAGCGGTAATCGCCGCTGACCCGCATCGGTTGTCCATGGGTTACTTATGCTGTCGGGGTCGAACGTGCGCACTGAGAGATGACGAGATCGTGATTCGTTACACGGGTAGAACGTGGCTGACTGTAGGAAAGGCAGAACCCCCGGCGCTGAAGCCACGCCGGGGGTTCAAAATCTGGACGGCAAGCCTACTTCTTCTGATTCAGAGGGCAGCACTTAGGGCAGGGCAGTTCCTCGCCGGTCAACGGACAGACGTAGCCTTCCGCCTTGGGAGCCGTCGCTGTCCGACTCTGGGCATACAGCGCGCCGCCAGCCACGACCAGCGGAAGCGCGAGCAGCCCGCGCCATAACCACTTACGCATAGGTCACCTCGCAAACAAGAGGTTCGCCGGATCACGGACCACGCATCCGCTACTTGGCGAACTTGAAAATGACATCCATCAATTCGTCGTACACATCCGAATTGCCCGACCGGATCGCGTCAGTGGCGCAGCGTTCCAGATAGTTCCGCAGCACCGTCTTGCTGACGCCACGCAGCGCAGCCTCGATGCTGCTGAGTTGGTTCAGCACCTCGACGCACGGGCGCTGTGCTTCGATCATGCGGGCGACGCCTCGGACCTGGCCTTCGATCCGGCTTAGGCGGTCTTGGACGCCGCGCTGCACTTCGTCGCTGTAGATCGGTAGGGCCGTCTTCTTGGCCATCAATGCAACCTCCTATAGCCATACCCCCTACCGGTATAATAGCACTCGGCCACATCGAGTCAACCGTCGTGGAATTTCATACCTAGCCCGCAGCGTGCTCGTAGGTGGTGACCCGCCGCCCGCAGTGGCGACATTCGCGCCGCCGCATGATTCGGCCTTCGCGGAATGCGCGCGTGTAAAGGACGCGGAAATGACCGCATCCGCACCTCGGGCAACGAATACCCCGAGGTTCATCCGCGGCAGGCTTGGCGACTGCGTCCTCCTTCATCGCCTCACCCTCTGAAGTTCGGACAGCCGCACGCGCGGCCGCGCCATCGGCTTCGCGTCCGTGCCGAATAGAATCGCGCCTTGAATCGACGCAGCCACGCCGCAGCCGACGATGCAGTCGAGCCAGTGGTTGTCGAGGCCCTCGACGCGCAGCTTCCATTCGTCCACGGTGCGGCCGCGGCCTTCCGTTTTCACGCGGTATTCGCTGCAAAGGTGGTCGGCGAAGAGTCGATGGGCCTCGGGTTTGCGACCGAAGAGCGACAGGCAACCGGGATCGCCCATCGGAACGGCAAGCCGGGCGTGGGCGAACGATTTCCAGTAATTCGCGTCGAACACGACATGCCGCGTGGCACGCTTGCCGGTGACGACCGGAATACGCCAGTTCAGCCCGACGCGATCACCACGCTTCCGGCGGTATTCTGAAAACGGGATCGACGAGGCGCCGACGTAGCGGCCGTGGCTCGGCATAACGATGCTGGCGTGCCGACTCTGCCGGCAGAATTGATACACAACATCCGACGAGCTGCCCCAATTGGCGTCGATGAGGCAGCGGTCAATCCGCACCATGGCGCCATCGTCGCGGCGCCACTCGCGACCGAGCGTCACATCCGTTAATCGCTCCAGTCCGGCGAATATTGCTCCCTCCAAGCCTGCCCGCGTTACTACACTCGTCAGCGTGCGCCGAAGGTCGCGCAGCGTGAAATAAGGCTCCTTCTGCTCGGGTTCTGTGCCGTAGTCAACGATGTAGCCTGTGAAATCGCTTTCCCACGCGACAACGGCCCAGAACAACGCCTTCGCCTGCACGTCGATGAACATAGTCAGATGCGTGCAGCCGATCGGAACCTCCCCACGGCGATAGCCATTGACCTTGGCCGCGATCTGGTCAGCAGTCAGGAGATCTTCATCCGCTTGTTCTTCGGGCAGAGGTTCGTTCTGGTATTCCGCCCAGAACGCCGCTTCGCCCCGATCCAGTTTCAGGTTCACGGCGTGCTGGATCGCCGACAGCTCGTCGGGATGATGGCGCTGCGACCAGGCGACATTCGCGCCTTCGTCCATCGCCTCGCGATTCGCGCGGTAGAACTCGGTCGCATCCGCGATCCCACGATCGGCCCGCATACCCTCGCGCCACAGTTCGGCATACTTGGCCCATAGGGCCTCGTTCGCCGGCCAGGCGTACACCATCTTTGTGCGTTCGCCTTGCCATTGCGGATGTTTGTCGCGATCAAGGATACGATCGGCCAGGTCGTCCGGGCGCACGACCGTCAGCGTCATGAGCCCCGCGATCTTGCGCCCAGGCCCGGCCAAGCCGAGGATAGCGCCGGCCAAAATGCGCTCGCGCGTCATGCACTGCGATGGCGAACGCGCCGATTCATCGGTCTGCGGATCATCGATCAGGACCAGCGAGGGTCGGATCGACGACCCGTCCACACGCTTGTGCTTCATCCCGCGGATGCGTCCCGTGATGCC
This sequence comes from Nevskiales bacterium, assembly GCA_011526045.1. Lineage (GTDB taxonomy): Bacteria > Pseudomonadota > Gammaproteobacteria > Steroidobacterales > QUBU01. The sequence goes on from WYBE01000056.1 coordinate 34,503, forward strand.
GGCCACACGCATGATGGCGCCAGAGGCCTTCGATCCTGAGATGGTCGGCAGCACGATCTCGCGCGCCGTCCAGCCGATATGTGTCTGGTGACCCTTGTAAAGCTGCCCGCCAGCGCGCTGGTGAATACCGTCCAGCGCATGGATCGGAAATACGACTTCGGGAAAATCCGCCAGCAGCAGCTCGCTCGTCTCCAGCTCGACCTTGATGGAATCGAGCATGTTGGCGGCGTGCTCTTCGTCCGAGCCGATGAGCGCGACGAATTCACGGTGACCATATAGCAGCGCCCATAGACAGGCCGTTTCGCACAACGACGTCTTGCCGCTACCGCGCGGCATCGCCATCGCGAATAATCCGCCTTCGAGCACGGCCTGCTCGATCTTCGCAATCACCTTCAGATGGTCCGGCGACCACGGCAGGTGAAAGGTCTGCGGGAAGTACTGCTCGCAGAAATACCGGAAATCCCGTTCGGCCTCCTGCTTTCGTTCCCGATTCGCAACGGCAGGCATCTCGCCGATGTCGCGGCCGAGAAGGGACATTTCGCGGTTGCGCTGCGCGACGCGGTCCTTGTGGGCCTCATACCCCGTCAGTCCCTCGCGGTCTGGACGTGGTCTATGGCGCTCAATGACCAACCAACCGACATATCGCAGCAGGTCGATGCAACGTGGATCTGCGGCCGAAGCAATGCGCAGTCCGGCGCGCGAGCGATGGCGATGCAGCTGCCTCTCGCTGATCACCTCACGCAGCGGCGTGGAATTCAGTAACTGCACGAGCTGCGTGGGTCGTAATCGTCGCGGGTCAATCGGCACGGCCGGCCATCCCCTTCACGAGCCAGGCTGCATAATGGACGAGGTTGATTGTGCCATCCGCATTCGTCGGCGCACCGCCATCGATGTCGGCCCGGATCATCTCGGCGGCGACCTGCTGGCCAACGGCCGCGCTGAGCAAGCGCGCCGCGTCCGCGATTGGCAGCGCTGATGGATTCAGCCTGGGCGTCTCAGATTGAGTAAGCACTTCTCGCGACATCACGATGTCCTCTGCAAATCCGGCACAAGACTTGCCTGCCGCCCGTTCTCCTGACGACCGCGCACCCGACATCGCCTTCGGCGGCGTATGTAACACTTAGAGAATCTGAGAATTCCGAACGAAACTGTGGCGCGGCGGCAAATGCCGCCGCCTCTCTGCCACCGTGGCACGGTCAGCCGAACAGGACCGAAATTCTGCATAATTCCGCTGTTTTGCATCGGATTTCCCTTCCCTTTGCCGCCAGAAGGAGGTAACTGATGCATGTACGCATGGGGCGTACAAAACCAGAAGGAGGCAACCATGACGACGAATGCCAACAACAACGACGCGGGCGACCTGCTCGACACGCTGCAGATCAAGAAGACCACCCGCCGCTACAGCGTCGGCGGGACCTGGGTGACCGGCACCATCGCCGACCACTACTTCGAGGCCCTGGTTTTCCCCGAGCACGCCGAGTGCGAGAGTTACGAGTTGGGCGACAGCCGCATCTCGAAGCTTTACATGCGCCGCAGCGCCGACCGCCAGACGGTCGCGAATTTCGACCGCGGCTGGGACATCCAGCCCACGAATGACCTGGCCCGCCAGTTGGTCGACCTGCTCGCTGCCGGGTTGGCCGAGTTCATTTTTGGAAAGTAGGCCCCAAACCAATCGAGGAGGATTGCCATGACGAGGCAGGAACGATTCACGCAAATCGCGAAGCAGCACTTGGGCATCGAAACTCTGGAGACCCGCAAAAGCGACGCCCTCGACTTCCACGAAGTCAGCGTCTGGGGCATCGTCCAAGCGCTTGATGCGGCCTATCGCGCTGGCCGCGGCGAGTTGTTGGAGGTCTGCGAAGCGATTGACGCGCTGTGGCGCAAGCACGGGTTCGGTGATGACGATGCCGAGAGCGAGCCGATCTGGGATGCCTTTCAGCGCGCGTTGACGAATGCACGACGCGATTCCTGATCGACCCGAACCCGGAGCCAGCGGTAGGCCGAGGGCCCGGGCCGCATAGTGCGGCTCACGCGTGGAGATGAAGCAATGACAGCGCAGGAATTCCAGGACGCTCTTACAAGCCTGCTCCAAGCAGCTGGCTATCTGGTTGATTTGAACGAGGACAGCGACGCGGGCGACCTCGATGCGGAGGTCGAGCCGTTCATTGGATGCCATGTGAATTCGTTTTCTGACCGTGGGCTGATGACGCTTAATGCCGGCGTTGTCGTCCGGCTGGCCGACGGCAGCGAGTTTCAAGTGACCATCGTTCGGAGCGATTGAGTCAGAAGGAGAAGAACTATGAAGAAAAATGACGTGAAGATCGGTGAGACGTACTTTGCCAAGGTCAGCGACAAGATCGCGCGCGTGCGGATCGATGGCGAGAACCGCCATGGTGGCTGGGATGCCACGAACCTCGAGACCGGTAAGAAGGTACGGATCAAGAGCGCCCAGCGCCTGCGAAGTGAGGTGCGGGGCGACCAAATCGAGGAGAAGCCTAAGGCAGGCAAGGGCAAGAAGGCAGAGGCGACGGCGCGGGCGACGAACGACGCGACCAGCGACGAGACCGTACCGGTCAAAAAGCGCCGCAAGGCCGAAGGTCCCAAGCGCGTCAGCGCATTGGACGCCGCCGCGATCGTGCTCGAGAAGGCCGGCAAGCCGATGCAGTGCAACGAGATGATCCAGGCGATGGCCGAGCAGGGCCTGTGGTCCAGCCCCGCGGGCAAGACGCCGGCGGCAACTCTTTACAGCGCCATCCTTCGCGAGATTGGCAACAAGGGCGCCGAGTCGCGCTTCGCGAAGTCCGACCGCGGGCAGTTCGCGTTCAACAAGTAGGGGCGTGTCATGGACGAGCAAACCTTCCAGGAAGCGCTGCTCGAGTTGTTCGAGCATCTGCAGGACGCGGCGGCGGGCGACGAATACCCCAACGACCTGCCGCGCGAGTTCGCGGGCATCCGCAACGTCGTGAGCTTCGAGGCCTGCCAGATGCTCACCCGTAACGCTGGCGTCGTGTTGACGATGGACGACGGCAGCGAGTTTCAAGTCACCATCGTCCAGAACCGCCCGGCCAGGCGTAATGCATCGGCCGGCGACGAGGAGGACAATTGATGAATGCAAGTCATGACAACAACGGAGCCGTTTCAAATCCATCACCTTCGCCTCCGGGCACGACGTTCGACTACCACGTCACCGTCGAGTGGGCGGGCAACATCGAGCGGCGTACCATGAACCGCATCGGTGAGATCTGCGACCTCGTGGCCGGCAAGCTGGCCGACATGGGAGTCGTCGATGTCGAAGAGCCGCCCGAGCCCAACATCGCGCGGATCACCATCGAGAGGATCGGGACCGAGTCCATTCACAAGCTGCCCAGCTCTGAGCCACCCACGGCCAGCGTGCAGTAGGTCCATCACGTCCGATCCCTCAACGCCTCCGCGACGACGGGGGCGTTGCTCCGGACCGAAATCCGATCTACCCTCCAGGCCTAATCTCGCGCCGTGTCCGTACGCAGCGGATTTGCATTGGAGTGCCTTCATGCCCATTCCGGCGAATGCACTGTTTCGCGCTGCGGGCCTTGTTGTTGAAGGTACGGTCCCGTGGGCGACGCGGCCGGCCGAGAAATGCCCTGGCGTGTATGCGATATCGCTCGCCGCCGATCCCGGGCGGAACGCGCCGCTTTTGACCACCGCGCCGATATGCCACCGGACAATTGCTGCGTGGATTAAGGGCGTGCCGACGCTTCGCTTGGATAACTGTCCGTCGCCCACAGTTTCGGATGTTGCCGAAGCGCTCTCAGGCCTTTGGCTAGCTGACGAATCGGTCTTGTATATCGGTAAAGCCACTTCGCTGCGAAGCCGCGTAGGCCAGTTCTTCGAACACGAGTTAGGGAAAGCGCGCCCGCACAAGGGCGGGCACTGGATCAAGACGCTTGCGAACATCAATGATCTCCATGTTCACTTCTGTAGTCGACCATCAGTGCGCGATGCGGAAATCGCCGAGAGCGCGCTGCTGAAAGCGTTTGTCGCCCAGGTCTCGACTCATTCAAGACGGCTGCTCGGCACGATCCCTCCCATTCCGTTTGCCAATCGCAGGTTCCCCGGCTGTGCCAAGCGGTGTCGCATCACAGGCGACGTCGTTTGAATCCGGTCGCGGCAGGCTCGTGCTAATCCGCTCCGCCTTGCGTCCTGTGAACTTCTCCCAACGCTGCACAATGACATCTGCATACAACGGGTCGAGCTCCATCAGGAACGCCCGCCGCCCGGTCTGTTCCGCCGCGATCAGGGTCGAACCACTGCCGCCGAACAGGTCGAGCACGTTCTCCCCGACACGCGACGAATACTGGATGGCGCGTACCGCCAGCTCGACTGGTTTCTCGGTCAGATGAATCATCGCGTTTGGGCTGACCTTCTTGATGTGCCAGAGGTCCGTTGCATTGTTCGGGCCGAAGAAGTCGTGACCGGCGCCAAGACGCCACCCGTAGAAGCAGATCTCAAACGCGCCCATGTAGTCCTTGCGCGTCAAGACCGGATGTTGCTTGTCCCAGACGATTCCCTGCGAGAAGTACAACTCGCAGGTCTTCAACACGGGCGGGTAGTTGCCGAGGTTGGCATAGCCGCCCCAGATGTAGAAGCTCCGCCCGGGCAGCAACACGCGGGCAATGTTGTCAAACCAGGCGCGCAGCATACGGTCGAATTCCTCGTCGCTTACGAAATCGTTCGCGAGCGGGCGGTCCTTCGGCCGGAGCTTTTTGTGGGTAGCAATGCCGCTCTGCGCGCCGGTGGCAACGTCCATTCCGTGGTAGCGCGACGCCGTGCGTTTCTCCATGCGATGCAAATCGAACGACTGATGATGCATCAAGCCGTGGTCACCAAATGAAGAAAGCCCGGCGGCGATGGCGTTGTTGCTGCGCGGCTCGACCCTGACGTTGTACGGCGGGTCCGTGTTGACCAGATGAATTGCCGCGCCCTTCAGCAGCCGATCCACGTCCGCCGCGCTGGAGCTGTCACCGCAAAGCAATCGATGATCCCCGAGAATCCACAGGTCGCCGGGCTGCGTGGTCGCCTCGTCGGGCGGCGCCGGAATCTCGTCCGGATCAACGAGGCCCTGCTTCACGCCGGGATCGAGCAGCATGGCCAGATCATCACTGTCGAAACCGAGCAGCGACCAATCGATGCCGGCGTCCTTCAGCTCGGCCAGCTCGATGGGCAGCAGGTCCAGATTCCACTCCGCCAGCTCGGCCGTCTTGTTGTCGGCGATGCGGTAGGCGCGGATCTGCTCGGGCGTTAGGTCCGTTGCAACATGCACCGGCACTTCCGCGAGCCCGAGCTTTTGCGCGGCGCGGTAGCGCGTATGCCCGCAGACGATCACGCCTTCCGTATCGATGACGATCGGCTGGCGGAACCCGAATTGGCTGATCGACTCCGCGACGGCATCCACCGCCACATCGTTGATTCGCGGGTTCTTCTCATACGCCTTAATCGCGGCCAGCGGCCGCATCTCGATTTTCATGTTTTGACCTCCATGTCACCTGTTTTCAGACCAAGGCCTGCTGTACGGCCGGCCCCGGTTGGGCCCCCAAACGCGCCACGTTGGCCCACGTTGCGGCGGGCGGGCGGTCGCGACGCCAGAACCGCGGATCGCCACTGGGCGTCCCGTACGCAACCCAAACGCGTCCTAGCGAACCTGCCTGGCGACCGGACAAGCGAAATAAACTCTGTCGCGATTCGCGGCTGTTCCTGCGGGCCTCGGGAACGGACGTCGGCCGGGAAGTACCTATGCCGCGCTGAAAGATTTGAAGGATTCGTTGAAGGATTCGGCGCGCGTAAGTCGTTGGAAGAGCGGGATGTATATATAGATGATATATATCTTTCAATCTTTCAATACCACACCTCTCTACCTCTTCGCGCGCGCTTCACTCTCTTATGAGAGGTGTGGGTAGGAAAGATTTGAAAGATTCGACGCGCCGCCCGTTGGCAGCGATGGCACATGGACTTACGCGCCGGAGATCTTTCAATGATCTTTCAAGCCAGCGCATATTCCACCTTCGGCCGTGTCGTGGTCGGCGTCGTGACCACGGTGATCTGTCCCGTTTCGAGCATGTTGTCGATGACCTCTTGTCGTTCCCGCTGCGTCAGCCACTGCGTGCGCCGGCACAATTCACTGCGACCGACGCGACCGCCAGCCCGTCGCATGATGCGAAGCACGCGCTTCTGCCTGGCATCGAACATCCCTTCGGCGACCCACTCGTGCGCGACGAACAGCATGCGTCGTGTCAGATACTCGGACAGCTCGCACGCCCAACGGGCCGCATCGGCGTCGATGACCGGCGAGTCGCGCGCAGCGGAGCACGTGTAGATCAGCGCCAAGCGACAGGCCTTCTCCTCGGCACGTGCCCACAGCGACCGGCCGTCGCTATCCGGCTTGGCGAGTTCGGTGTCGACGAATTGCGCGAGGCGGTCGAAGGTAGCACCGGCCTCCGGCGTGTAGTTCACGACCAGCGGCTCGGGATGCTCGCTGCGCAGGTTGCCGCCCGGTCTGAATGCTCCCCACCAGTGCGCTGCCTCGAGGATCGCGGCGGGAATATCCTGGTGTCGTGATCGCTGGCGCGGCGGCGTAACGTCGGCCTCGAAGACCAGCAACCGGGCGATGAAGCCATCGCTCAGGCTATCGGCGGTCAGTGACTCGAAGAAGTGCTCCGGGACCGTCGTGCCGTACATGCTGACGCAGGGCTGATCGACGACGCGGTTGCGCTTCTTGTCGGCATAGGCCTTGCCGCGGAAGACCGTGTCCGCCGACGAATACAACTTCATCAATGCGCCGAGCACATTGAAGAGATGCGGCGCCTTTTTCGGATCGCCGATCGTGCGCAGGAAACGCCCGAACTCATCGAGCTGAAACAGAATCGCCGGCTCCGCCTCGACCGCTGTGACCAGGCCCGCATCGCTGGCGAGGTCCTCATTCCCCTCGTGATGATTCAGGTCTGCCTCGAACAGGATGTTCTTATTGACCTTGCGGGCATGATCCTTGCCCGCGCCGGATGGCGCAATGCCGACGCAGTATACATTCGTGCGGTTGCCGCGCTCGTCGCGGACCTTGCGCGCCGCCAAGACGGCCTGAAGACAGATCGCGGCGGCCAGCGCCAGGACGGGTTGCGGGCGCGTCGCGGTTGCCAGGTTGTACGTGATGACGTCGCCGATGAAGCCCGTTACGTGCAGCAAGTGCGCGGGGAACGGACCGGGATCGGGCGGTCGTTCAATGCGGCGCGGCGCTTCGGCGTCGGCGTGATCACGAGCGCCGAGCGCGAATGCCGACAGATCGACGTCGTTCGGTTCGTCGCGTGCAACATCGCGCAGCCACCCACGCGGGCGGGTATGCGGCCTGCTCGCCGCGTCCTCGACCTTGTGGCGCAACTCCTTCTCCGACCACGGCGGCTGACAGTGCGAGTTGAACCGCTCGAGCAGCAGGCGCAGGGAGACGTCGGGCGACAGGTTGAATCCGTGGACCATTGCCGTCGCCGCGGCATACGTGGCGTTGTGACCGCCCTGGCCGGAGATCGCCGGCGGCATTGCGTCCAGGTAGGCGGCGGCGCGGCGCTCCACGACGTCGTCAGGGAGTGGAATCGTCGCCACGGGCGGCCGCCCGGGCGGTCCACGTTGGCCCACGTCGCACCGGTCGCCCTGCCTGGTACGGACGACCGCCTTGGCGAGCGCCGCCACGCACGCGGCCAGGTGGGCGGCGTCAACGCGAGCTGGTTCGGCATCCAGCGTGTCGTACGGCTCACCCGAGGGATGGATGCTCGGTCCGACGAGCGTCTGCTGCCCGGTGCTGCGTAGCTCAACGATGACGGCCTTGTCGACCGGATCGCGGTGCCGCGCCGAGGTGATCGCGCCGTCGACGACATACCACCAATGCGACTCGGGCGCGCTGGGCCGGCCGGTTTTCGCTGGCGTCGGCGGTAGATGCTCTGCGGCGAGCGCCCGGGCCTCCGGGCAATCGAGGTCGACGTCGACAAGACCGCCGCTGGGTTTACCGAGCAACAGACCGATGTTGCCACGCCCGTTGAAGTGCGCGGGCAGATCATCTTCGGCGAGTCGCAACCGCTGCCAGCCCTTTAGGCGCGGGCCCTTCTGACCCGCCGGAATGGGTACGGGCATGTATCCGCGGCGCAGGTATGTCCGCGCGGCGTCGAGCAGGCACGAGGAAGCGTCCGACATCAGAACGGCACCTCCTCGTTGTCAGCAACACGCATCTCCTCCGGCAGGCCCTCCTCGGAATCGAGCCGCGGCGGTTTGTCGCCCAGGCGGTACGCCACGACACGGTCGAACTTCTCGCCGGCCTTGTGCTCGACCGTGATCGCCAGTGTCGGGGCCAGCGCGCAGGCATCCGCCAACTCGACAGCGGCGTCGGCGCTGTCGGGCACCGGCTCACGCGACCGCCGGGACCACCACTGCTCGGCCTTCTGACGCGCATAACCAGTGTGCTCAACGCAGATCCACTCGCTGACGTACTCGTTGAAGCCGATTCGATAATCGACGCGCATGCTGCGCGGCGCATCCGGCGGCGCGCCGCGCTTCACATGGAGGCTGTAGAAGACCTCGGAGATCTCATGCTCGGTCCGCGTGACCTGGTCGGATAGAATCCCCTCGCTGCTGGCGGTTGCCTCGTGCTTGCGCCGGTTGCGATCAGGGAATTCATGCCCGCACTCCGGGCAGTTGGCGTAGCCGGCGGCGATGATGGCATGGCACTGCGGACATTCCTTCGCCGGTGCGTCGCCGTTGGCGTTGACGTCATTGCCGACGACGCGGAGCTGGTCGACCGGCCCATGCCGAAGCACGTTGCCGCCGAAGTCGAGGACCAGGCAGTCGGTCTTGCCGGGATGCAGGCGGAATCCTCGCCCGACCATCTGGTAATACTGGCCCGGCGACAGCGTCGGCCGGACGAGCGCCACGCAGTCGATGTTCGGTGCATCGAAGCCGGTGGTCAGGACGTTGACGTTGCACAGATACTTCAGCGTGCCTTCGCGGAAGCGCTTCAGCAGGCTGTCGCGCTCGAACGGCAGCGTCTCGCCACAGACGAAGCCGCACTCCATCTTGTGTCGCTCGTTCATGATGCGGCAGATGTGCTGTCCGTGCCGGACACCGGACGCGAAGATCAGGACCGACCTGCGTTCCTGCGTGTGCTCGATGATCTCCCGACAGGCGGAATGGACGAGGTTGTCATCATCCATGAGATCTTCGACTTCGCCGGCGATGTACTCGCCGCCGCGGACGTGGAGCTGCTCATAGTCGGGCCGCTGCGAGCCCGCCTTCGTGCGCAACGGACAGAGGAAGCCCTGTACGATCAGCTCGCGCACGCCGATCTCGAAGCAGACCGCGTTGAGAATGTTTTCCGGCGCGCAGATGGTGCCGGACTTCATGCGGAACGGCGTCGCCGTCAGGCCGATGATGCGGAGCTGCGGATTGATGACGCGGGCGTCGGTCAAGAACTGCCGGTACATCCCTTCGCCGTCCGGCGGGATCAGATGGGCCTCGTCAACGATGACCAGATCGACCTGCCCCACGTCGCAGGCCTTTTCGTAAATGGATTGGATGCCCGCAATGGTGATCGCGTAGCCCAAGTCGCGGCGTTTCAGGCCCGCCGAGTAGATGCCCACCGGCAGATCCGGGGCGACGGCGTGGAGTTTTTCCGCGGCCTGCTCCAGCAGTTCCTTGACATGTGCGAGGATCAGGACACGGCCGTTCCAGAGCTGCACCGCGTCGCGGCAGATCGTCGCCATGACCGGCGTCTTGCCGCCGGCGGTGGGGATCACGACGCACGGGTTGTCATCGCGCGTGCGCAGGAAATCATAGACGGCCTCGAGGGCCTGCTGTTGATACGGCCGCAATTGCATCACGCTGCGCTGGCCTCCATGATCCGTACGATCAGCCGGCCCTCGGGCACGACGCCCCTGCGCCGGATGTGCAGGTCCTCGATCTGCGAGTCGTCGCCATACAGGCCGGCATGTTGGAGCGCATCGAGGACGCCCTTGAGCAGGTTGTCGGTATCGCGCCGTCGGCGGTCAGGTGGATGTGCATCGATCTCCACCGCCAGCGGCCCGGTCATGGGTTGCCTGCCGTACACGCTTCGCACGACGCGCCGCCGATACGCGCGGCCGGCACGCGAGATCAGCGTTCGCGGCCCGACGTGGCGGTAGTAGTGATTGACGCTCGGCGGCCAGGGCAGCGTGAGGGTGATCATCCGTGATCTCCTTCGGCCTCCATGCCAATGCCCTCACGCTGCCCGGGCGCGAGCGATGTCTACTTCTTCCAGGGCGCTTTGCCGTTGTTGCCGGCCGTGGGCACCTTGGGCGCGGCCGCGTCCTTCCTCGCGTAGCCCTTGATGACGTTCGTGATCTCGCCCGTGTCCTGGCGCTTCTTGTGCGCCACGGTGATCAGCAGCGGCAGGTTGTGTAGCTCGATGCTGTCCTTCGGCGACATCACGCCGACGGCCCGGCAGATGGCCGACAGTTCCGCCCGGGCGATCTTCACCGTGGTCGCATTGGGGTTGTCGAGATTCAGCCGGGCCCAGACCAGGCGGCCCTTGAACTCGCCATCGAGAATCTGGAACGTGAGCTGCAGGAAGTTGCCGACGCCCTTCTTCGTCGGCTTCATCTCGCTTTCGGTGATGACTGCCAGGTACTTGCCGGCCGGGATCGGCTCGAAGCCTACAGCCGGGTCGACGTCGTTCGCGTTGAATCCATTCAGGTCGGACATGACGTTTATGCTCCTTGTTCAACAGGCTGCTCTTGGGAGGCCAATGGGTTTTCGCCGCGCAGGAACGCGGCGTAGATGCGGTAATCGAGGGGGATTTCGTCGGGCAAGTTCAGCCGATTCTTCGCCACGTGCGCCGGGCGCTCGGCCGTGCGGATGATCCGCTCGCCGGTGCCGACGCCGCGGTGCTGGGCCCGGCCGAACTGCTCATCGACTTTGCGCGTGTGGACCCTGTACGTGGCGAACAGCACTTCATCGCACCATTCCTGGATGATGGCCGAGGCCGACTTGTGCAGACGTGGGGAATAGCGGTCATACGGCTCGGTTTCGGGATTCTCGAAGCGCTCGATCTTGGCGTGGGCGATCAGGATGATCATCATCCCGCGCTCGTTGCGCAGCGCCTCCAGGCCGGCGAGGATCTCGCGCCACTGCGTGAGTGCGAATGTGTACCCCTTGGCGTACCCGATATCCTCGATGGACTCGACGCCGCGCTTCTCGCAGACGTCAGCCCAGATCAGGCGCTCCAGCCAGTCGAGCGAATCGACGACGGCCGTGCGGTATTCATGCGGCTCGGAATAGAGTTCACCCAGCGCGCCCAGCACATCGGCATACCGTGTCGCCAGCGGGAGGCGTTCACAATCGATCCCGCCAAGTCCATCCTCGGTCTGCAGGAAGATGGGTTTTTCGGCCATTGCGCCGAATGTCGATTTGCCGATGCCATGCGTGCCGTACACCAGCACGCGCCGCGGCGCTGGTTGCACGCCGCGCTGAATCCGTTCGAGTAGTTTCATGTCGATCTCCTTCGCACAAATCTCCATGCATCCGGGTCCGAGGCCGGTTCAGGGAGTCCCATCCGCGTCGCGCCCCCGCGGATACGCCACCCGGCCCCGGACCGGGATTCACAGACGCTCAACCACGCGCAAGCCCTCATACCGGGTGAACCAGTTGTCCGTGGCCCGACAGCCGCGGAGCTCGCGCATGGCCTCCTCGTTCTGCGCTCGCGCCTCGTCGAGAACGGCGGCCTCGATTCGCCACACGCCACAGCGGAACGGCTCACGCTTTTCGACGGCGATCACATGGACGGGCAGGACGTGGCGGGAGGCGATGGCGACGAGCGCGCGGTAGAAGGCCAGCTGGTGGATGTAGCCCAGCGCCCGCAGCGCGAACTCGAATGAGTCGATCTCCTCGGTGGTCTTCAGGTCGACGACGCCGACGTTGATGGATGGATTGATCCAATCGATCCGCGCCTGGCAGACGTGCTGGAGGTACGTGCAGCGAACCACACCCTCGGCGACGCCATCGGCTAGGAGTTCGTGGACAACGGCATGCGCACGCACGGTCGCCGCCATTTGCTCGACCAGCGCCGCGTGAGCATCACTCAGGACGGGCTTGCTCTGCTTCTCAGCCCACTCGGCGAACGCCTTCGTCGCTGACCCGAAGGGCTGGCCGGTCTTGGGGTTGATCGGTCCGCCCACGGCATATTCGCGCTTGTAGCGCTGCCGGCCTTCGAGGATCAGCGTGTGCGCGGCGCGGCCGATCAAGTAGGCCGTCGTGTCGCGCTCAGGCACAAGGCCGAGCTCCTTCCGGCGATACAGTTGCGGGCACCGCCGAAACTCATTCAGCGCGTGGGCCGTGAGGTGGTCCTTGGCTTTGGCGTGATAGACGTCGGCCGGCTCGCGGACTAGGAAGCGCAGGTCGATCCGATCAATCGGCGGTTGAGTGATCATGCGGCGCACTCCTTCGCCGCAGCGATGCACTCCCCGACGCGCCGAACTCGAAATGCGTCCTCGCCGAATTCGCGGCCCAGCAGTCGGGTGAAGACCTTGACGATGGCCGCGCCGACCTCGGTGGACCCATCCACGGTGATCGTTCGGTGCGGCTCGTCGAGGTGGTAGGACGCTTCGAGCCGAACACGGGCCTCGCCATACAGGCCCTCGACGGCGAACATCGAGAGGTGCAGCGACATCTCCGCCTCCGTCAGCGGCACCGTCGGCTCGAACTCGAATCGAAAGACATTCGCCGTCACGGCGTTCTCCCATGCAGGCCCCGTCGGGCCATCCCGTCGTTACCTATGCCGTTTGCGCGTGGGGTGTCCGCCCGTGTCACGAATCGCCCAGGCCAGCCGCTCGGAAATGGCTGCGGATGCGCTCGATGGCGCTGCTGACTTGGCGGCGCGACATGCCCAGATCGCGGGCCACACCGGCGGCGCTGCCGTCGATCAGGCCCTGGCAGATTTCCTGGAGGTCCGGGGGCAGCGACCGAAACGTCTCCACGACGGCGGAGATCGTCTCGGCGCGGCGAGCATCATCGTCACCCGCGCCGGTGCGACGCCCCAGGTCCGCCGGCCCGACCGCCTCGCGCAGCGGCGTGATACCGTGATCCTGCTTGACGTAGGTCCGCTCGAGCGATTTCGCGGTATAGCCGGCGGCGCGCTTTTGACGCCCGCGATCCCGCAACAGCATGGCGATGGCGGTGCGGATCACGCGATCGGCGAACGTGTTCGCCGATGCGCGGCCAGGATCGAATTGATCCGCACTGGCGAGTAGCCGCGCCGTCAGTTCCTGCGCGAGGTCCTCCTCTTCTGATTTGTTGAATCCTGATTTCCGGGCGAGTTGCTTGGCCTTGAACTTGATCAACGATTGTGCGTATGCGGTGAAGACCGCATCGCGAGCGGGACCGGTGCCCATCGATGCCTCCGGCGGCCGGAGGTATCTGCCCGCGAGGTCAGCTCAGTTGCGCGCAGGGAATCTCTGTGCAGCGGCGCGTACCGCATTTCTTGACACAGGCGCGACTCGTGACCGGCGGGTTATGGCCTCACAGCCGTTACCCGCCCGCCCCGGTGTCGCGGTTTGGACAAGCGGAGACGATGCGACGGCCGCCAGAACGGCGGCGCAAGTCATTCGATTTCAGGAGGTTCCGATGGTGCTGCGAATTTCTTTTTCCTGTCGCGGCGCTGCGACGCGACAGTGCGACGGACCGAGGCGCTGTCGTGATCGGATTTCACGGCGGCGGGGCCGCCACGTTTCTGAACAGCGCGCGCGACTGCATCCTTTGAGATCTTCACGCCATGCTGCTTGCTCAACTCGGCCGCGGCCTTCCTGGAGGAGCCGTATTCCCGATAGGCGTTGACCAAGTCGTCGTCCTTCAGATGGGACTTCAGCACGGCTGCCGCCTCCTGGCGGAACAACTTCTTCTGCTGCCGCGTCGTCAATGCGACGGGCTGAGTGGCGCGATTCTGCGCATCAACGGCTTCGACGATGGCGGCGACGTGGGTCAGATCAAGTTCGATGGCGGACGACATTAGCGTTGTGATCCCCGCCAGCGCAATGGTCGGGTGCGGGAGGCCGGGCCAGAATTCGTGCGACGGCACATGTTCAGCCATGAGCAGAATCGCGCGGCCTGGTGCGCCGAGGCGATCAGCGAGTTGCGCGCCATCCGGCCACTGCAGGCCGCGCGCGAACACAATGTCGCGCGAAGCGCCATGCCAATTCTGTCGTCCCAGCCGCCACAGACGCCCTGCCACGATCGGCGTACACCGGCCCTGTAGCGACATGCTGCCGGCGACCGCTCGCGCCAGCGCGTCGCAATCAATCGTCCATTGGACCACGCTGTCCTCGGGCACCTCGACGCGCAGCGCCTCCGGACAGCGGATGAAGAAGCGCATGCGGCTGTCGCGCCCCTTGCGCGGAATCACCTCTTCGACATGGCGCTCGTTGCAGGCAGGGCAGACCACGTGATCGGCCGACTCGGCCTGCACGAGCAGCCCGGCTGCCTTAAGCCGGTCCACGAAGCCCGGCGGCCACATGCGCATCTCCTCCACCGTGAACCGCGGCCGCAGTGTATCCACGCTCGGCCAAATCGCATCGAGCGCGTCGGTCATTGCGTGACTCCCCACAACCGCATGCACCGGTCGCCGATGGCGCGCAACTCATCGGGCTTGCTCTTCAGGTCGCACGAATTCGGACAGCTCACGTTGAAGCTCAGTGTCTTGGGCTTCGCGCCGTTGTCGCTCATGAATGTCAGCCGAAAGCTGGCCTGCCGCACCCGCACCCGCGCCGACGTGACGCTGCGGTGGTTCAGATCATGCTGAATCATCTGGTACACCTCGTCCGGCGGTCCCTTGGGATTGGCCCGGACCTCGATGTAGCGACCGAAGCCATCGCGCCATTCGAGGCGCATGCGCGTGACACGCGCTTCAGCGATTCGGTCGCTTGCCTCGGTCGGCAGCAGGCAGTTGGGATTCAACAGGTGATCGAGCTGATAGGCCGGGCGCAGCGGGTCCTCGGGGCCGACCTCGATGCCCAGCGCCGCGCGGCAAAATGCCTGTTGCAG
Organism: Nevskiales bacterium; assembly: GCA_011526045.1. Taxonomy (GTDB): domain Bacteria; phylum Pseudomonadota; class Gammaproteobacteria; order Steroidobacterales; genus QUBU01. The sequence continues at coordinate 49,578 of WYBE01000056.1, forward strand.
CGGCGTGTAGACTTTGCTGCCGCCACGGGCGAACAGGTCAAGCGAGCCATCGTTCGGTGTGAACACGAACACATTCTGGAAGGCGTAGCGATCCGTGCGCTTGACGACGTTGCCGCTGTCGTCGAAAACCACGTGCGCATCCGGATAGTCATCCAGATAGGCGAAGAAGTACTGCGCGCCATTGGCGCGCGTGTAGTGGTCGATGGAGCAATGACGGCCGCGCAGCTGCGTCGGCCAGTAGAATTCGCTGAGCGCGGCCTGCAGGGCATCGCGGATCTGGTCGTCGAACGCGATTGGCTCATTCGGGAGGCTGTTGCGCTTGATCCAGTACCGACCCGCCTCCAATGCGTCGGCCCGGGCGAAGAGCGCCGCCTCGTTGAACGCGGCGGGCGCGTGCAGGAATACCCACATGGCCCGATCAGCGCGGCCCTCCAACGCGGTGAACGCAGGCAGGCGCTCAGGGCAGCGCCAGTTGATTTCCTCGGCGAGGACACTGAGGCCGCGTTCGTCTGCCAACTCGTTGATGTCGTGGAAGACCACATGGATATCCTTGCACTTTTCCTCAGGCAGCGCCTGCCAAGCCTGGAAGATTGGCTCGATCTGCGTTTCGGACAGGTCGTGCCAGGGCACGTCACCCAACTCGCCGCGCTGGTTGAAGAACTCGCGCAGCAGCGGGTTGGAAATCTGCCGCAACATCTTCCGGGGATCAAACGGTTTCGCCATGATTCAAATCTCCTTTCGTGTTGGCGTCCACGTACCGTAAACAGTGAACACGATGCAGACAAAAAAACGCTGCGCTTCGCCGCGCCGGCGAAGTCAAAACAGCGTGTTCGGCACCTCGCGGAGCAGGAGTCCAAGATTCTCTAGACGAATGCGCATTGCCTCCGCCGACACCTCGAACTGATCAGCGAGCGGACGGCAGAATCGTTCCATCGCCACATTCTCATTCCGCTTGGCCTCGGCGTGAAGGGTCACGGCCGGCAACTGCTGTACGGCAACCGGATCGAGGCTGCCGTGCCGCTGCTGCCAGGTAGAGCGCAGGACGTCACGGGGCATCAACAAGCAGCCCGCGAACATGTCGGCCTGCCGTTCCGCCGGCGGCCTGACCGAAGAGCGACAGACGAAGGCGGGCTGGCCGCGACCATCGAACAGTTTGCCCTGCTTCGGATCTTCGACGTAGTACTGCCGATGCAGGCGCCAGTGGCCCGCCTCATGCGCGAGCGTGAATCGATAGCGGCCGAGCAACAGCGGATTGGCGGCGGGGTCCAGCCGGACGTCGACGCGAATCTCTTTCGTCGTGAACCAGATCGCGCCCAGCACGTCATCGACGTGAAGCAGCGCCTGCAGGTCCTCGATTGCGAACGTGAGCTTCAGATACAATTCAATGATCTCATCGATAGGCACGGGCGCGGAGATCTGCCATGCGTGCGCATCCGCGTACTCTCCGAGCAGCACCTGGGCCTCGGCCTCAATCTGCTTCTCGTGCAGGAATGGCACGCCGTCGCGCAGCAATGTCGAACTTCCCCTCGCCATCACTTCTCCTTTTCCTTCATCTTCTTCGCCTGCGCGATCAGTTGGCGCAGCTGCTCGGGCGCGAGGCCCTGGGTCGTACGCAGCAGCTTCGGCAGCTCGTCCGGACGGCTCTGAATGATCGGCGGCAAATCGTCCGCGACGCGGCCCGCGAGCGAAATGAACTGGTCGCGGTCTTCGCCGAGGACGTCCGCCATGCGCGTCAGCCGTTCGACGGTTGGAGGTGATTCTACCTTATCCTGCTCCACCTGCGACTGATATGTAGGGCTCACGCCCACGAGCTCAGCGAACTTGCGCAGGCTGAGCCCCTTGTCGATCCGCTTCTGCCGAAGAAACTGGCCGAAGGTTTTTCGATTATGTGGCACGGGTATGGCTCTCCCTTCCTTACTCCGTCTTGAATGCTTGGCGTATACCAAGATCGTCGAGTGCTTGCTGCACTTCGCCGGCCAGTGCATCCGCTGCACGGCCGTCCGTCTCGAAACGGAACTCGACATGGATTTCCAGATTGCCCGCGGCGCGGAGCTTCGGCAGCAACTTCGTGCCCAGGCGATTCCACAGCTCTGGTGGAACCTGCCCATACAAACGCACCGTTCGATGCGCTGGCACGGGTTCCGTCGGCGGCTCGGTGGTCGGCGGACCGGCTGGCGTCGTCGGCGACGGCGTCGTTCCTGGCGTCGTAGTTGTCGTGGGCGTGGTGGTACCGGGCGTCGTCGTTCCGACAGGGCGAGCGCGTAGCTGTTCGGCACGATCGCGCTTGAGCAGCAGCACGCCGGCTTCGAATGAAACTTCGTCCGGACCGATCTGCTCGCGAAGCCAGAGGCGCTCGAATGTTCCGCCGGGTTTGGGCCCCGACGCCAGTCCGAAATCGCCATTGCGAACGAAGTCGACGATCCGCCGCCGCAGCACATCGTCGGGATCGAGCAACCGCGTCAGCGCCCCGTTGAGGAAACTCTGGCGCAGGCTGGCCAGCGGCCACGCGCCGCTCTCGCGGAAGGCCGGCGGCCAGTTCCGGTCGATGTAGCCTGCGCCTACGGATTCATTCAGCAGCGCCTCGGCCTTTAGCGCGCCGATGATCCGGTTGCAGAGTGTCTCCGCGCCGCTGGAATGGCCCGCGCCCAGGTCGATGACCTTCAGGCCAGACGGGTCCTGGCTGTCGGAGAGCACGACAAACCGGTAGCTCGCCCATACCTCTTCCTGCGCTGCCTCTTCGGCGTCCTTGACCTTCACCTCGATTTCGCGGAGGTCGGCCCGCTCGTAGTCCGGCCCGAGCACGCCCTCGCGCACATCGCGCTGCACCCGACGCCACGCCAGCAGCATTTCGACCTTCTCGCGCAGATCGCGGCCCGGCTTGCGAACACACCATACGAGCGATCCCGGATACAGCCGTGCTGATTTCCCGCGATTCGTCGTCCATTCGGCGATCTGCTCGCGCAACGTCGATCCGCCGTTCCACTCGTGCGCGGGGTCGACGACGACAATGCCGAGCCGCGGGGAATCCTGGATGACGGTGCTGTCCTCCGGAAAGCACACGATCGGAATGGATGTGCCCTCTCGAAATGCCGCATCAACCAGCGTCCGCACGACCGGCTTGATCTCGGTCTCGTCATCCAGTGACGCCCGCCGGTCATGGACCGCCTTATCGATCTTCGCCTTATGGTAAATCTTGAACCCGTCCGCCCCGACGCGCTGCACGAAGAAGGCCTTGTGCTCCAGCGCGATGGCGGCATTGTCGACCGACGTCGTGTCCAGCTCGGGCTCGCCCAGCGCGAACCGCAGCTCCGGCAGGTGCGCGACCTTCTCTCGCTGGCCGCCCGATGATTCGAACAGGATCGTCGTGCCGACGCGGCGATGGATGTCTTTCAGGGCCCCGCGCGTGTCAGCGTCAAGCACGCGCGAATGGGACCGCTCGCCGGCAATGTCGGTCTCGATGGCCGACACCAGCCGCGATTCGCCAAGTTGGCCCAGCACGACGCTCCGGAACTCGGACACATGCAGCGGTGCTGAGCCCAGCGTAATCAGCGCTTCCTTCCGCGCCTGAACATGGGCGTCGCGGAACACCCAGGAAATCCACTGCGCCAACATGGCCAGCGTGCCGCGCGTCTGCTGGAACTGGGGCAGCGGGGACCATTTCCGTTGAAACACCGACAACGTCGCCGGATGAAACGGATAGCAGGCCTCGAAACGGCTTTGCAGGAACTCGCGGGCCTTCTTCTCCGTCGTGGAGGTGTCCACGGCCGTCCACTCCGGCGGCAACTGGGCGCGGCGTTCGAAGCACCAGTCGGCATAGGTGCGGGCGACGTTTTTCTGCACGCGGTCCTGGCCGAGGTCCTCGAACAGCCGCCGCCGGATGACTTCGCTGATCTCCGCCTCGTCATTCACCAGCAGCGGCTTGGCGACCGCGCCGACAACTTTGACGATCTTGTCCTGCCATTGCAGGTCGAAGTCGGTCATCTCGACCTGACTGCGCGGGAGGCTGATCACTGCCGCCCGGTGATTCGTACCAACGAAGCAGCGCACGATGTTGTGCAGGAACGCATGCATCGGCTCGGCCAGCCCGCGGTAGCGCGAGAACAGGTTGAGCACTTCATCGAACAGCAGCAGCACCGGTCGGTTGGCGATCCCGATGATCCTGTTAATCGTGTCCGTGCCAGGCGGCGCTTCCTTCGCGGCCGGACCGAGCGTCTTCACGGCCTCGTCGCCGCCAAGCTGTCGGGCGATGTCGATCCACGGCGTCTCGCGGCCGGGCTGCGGGTCCCATGCATTGCCGACGAAAACCGCGACCTTCGCTGACGGCGCCTCGGGCAGACCCGCTTCATTCAACAGTTGCGACACGCCGACAAACTGCGACGCCTTGGCTCCAGCGTTGGCCAGATGCAACAGCGACGTAAGCATGTGCGTCTTGCCGCCGCCCATCTGCGTCACGAGCGTCTGCACCGATGATGTGTTTTCGGTTCGCCCACTGAGCCGGCGCAGCACGAGGCCGCTGTTTTCCCTGAGCGCCCGCGTGAAGCACGTCCGCGCGAAGAACTGCTTGGGATCGCGGTAGTCTTCCGGAGCGGTGCCGGCGACCACCTGTTCCAGCGCGATGGCGAATTCGTCCGGATTGAACGAGCGTCCCTCGCGGACTTCTCTTCGTGGCGTGACGATTTTGTACCATGCGTCCATAGTAATGGTCTCGACGATGTAGCTACCCAAGGCCGACGGCGCTCTTGAGGAAGCTCACGAGCAATTCCTTCATCACGTCAAAAGTCACAGTTCCAACCTTGTCCCTCACCGTGGCCTTCGCCTTGCGCCAGATCGTTTCGTCTCGACAGGCGTCTGCGAAATCATGGCCAGCCCACGTAAGGTGACTCAACAAATACTCCGGCCCAGAACTGCCGCTGCTCGTAACGTCCGCACCGGATGCCAGCCCTGCATCTACAAGCAGGAATGCGTGATAGCCAATCTGGTCGGCCGTGTAACCATCGATCTTCAGATCCTCCTTCGGCCAGCCATCTGAGCAGCTCTCGATTGCCAACACTAACTTCCGGATCAGGTCCATGTCGCGTTTCATTTGCGATTCCTTCCGCAATGTCCAGTTACCGTGGCACCGCCAATAGCATGGCGTCCAGCAACCGCTTCTCGTCGCTTCCCTGTGGATAAAGTGCCGACAGAGCATTCGCCAGCCGCAAGAAGTCGGGGCCGCGGTCGATTTCAGATTTGAGCAGCGAACGCAGCGCATTCGCGCGGCCGCCGGCCTGGAGCAGCATCGCCGCGTGGACGCGGTCGAGCGTCGTCGCTTCGCGCCGGGTCCTCAAAGACTCGTCGGAGACGTCACCGCCACGGCGACGCCCGCGGCCCTTCACGCGCGGGGCTTCTTCTTCCATTTGCGGGAACAGTTCGAGTTGCGCGGCGGCGGTGCCGCTGCCACGCTCTAATCGATCCGCCACGGCGCTCGCGCCCTCCTCGCCGAACAACTGCTCCGCGCGCTCCAGCACCGGCAGCAGCCGGACCACACCCTTGTCCGTCTCGATGATCCGATCTTCCCAGGTTTCGAGATGGATGCCCAACGGCTGGGCAAAGCGGCGGGCGACGTCGTAGATCAGCGCGAAGCCCTTCTTCTTCGACTTGGGCGCAGCGTCTTCTTCGTCATCGTCCGTATCATCGTCGTCGGCTTCTGCGGCGCCATTGGCCGTATCGTTCCGTATTTCGGTGCTCTGCATGGTCCAGAGGAACAGCGCCGTCAAGCGCGCGTCTTCTTCGAGCGCGCCAGCCGCACCGTTGCGCGCCTGGCCCTCCGCTGTGCCCAGAACCTGCTGGAGCGCCGATCGACCAACAACCTCCCAAACCTTCTCCAGGTACTCCGCCAGAGGCACCTCGCGTCCCTCAGCCGTCTCAACCTTCGAGTAACGGCTGAAGATCTCCAGGGCCGGGCCGATGCAGGCGAAGACTAGGTCGGCACCACGAACGCCTTCATCTTGGAGCCGGTTCATCCAGTCGGCGACGCGCTTGGGCAACTCGCGGAGTACCTGGCCCCAATCGCCCACAGAGGCAGCTTCGGGCCGCGGACGACAGACGAGGTGGACGCTGGTAGCAAGCGCGGCCGAATCTTGCGAACGAAGACGCCCTGGACGTTCTGTCGCAATCGGCCAAGAGCCGGTAATTGTCCAGTCTCCACGAATGAGGCCGTTGAGCAACGCTTCCCAGCCTTCTGTGGTCTTGTGCGCGAAGACGACTGAGCCGATGCCGTCTTCGCGCAGCACCCGCCTACCTTCAGCAAAAGCCTTCGCCATCGCATGCTCGAACCAAGCCCGGTCCTTCGGCACGCCATTGACCTTCCTTGTCTCATCCTGGACCACTTCTCGCAGTTTCGGTGATAGTGAATTGGTCGGGTCGAATGGGTCACGAAATAATGGATGACCTGGCAGTGTTCGCTTCAGCCAGGTGAGAAAGAAGTCAGAGAGGTCTGAATATGGTATCGCATCATAGTACGGCGGGTCGGTGAACCAGGCAGCCGCTGCTTCGTTGGGCAGTGGCGACGCACATGAATCGGCTTGTTGAACTTGGCCCGCCTTGTCTGACGGCGGAATTGCTTCGATGACCTTCGACACCCAATCAATCGCGCCCTCGACATTGCCTGAAGAATCTGTCCAAGGAACTGATTCGGCAAAATCCCAGATGATCGGTAGTGCATTTCGTCCGAACGTGCCCCTGATGAATTCCCCTGTCGGCGGCCATGAACAAGAGGCCGAGCCGTAATCACTAAGCCTAGAGATCACTAATGCGAAGGGTTCACTCAGATTGCTAGTAGGAAGAGCTGCCGCATGTCCTCCGAGCGTGGTTAATGCTAGTTGCTGCCGCGCCGTGAACAAGTCGCTCCACTTCATCATGCCGTACTTCTGCACACTGAATGCCCTGCCCGCACCCGATCCTCCACCAGCGGGCGTCGGCTCATCCGGGATCGCGCTCAGCCCGTCCGTCCGCTTCGTTGCGGCGACTTGCTTTAGCCGCTGCTGGGCCTTCCAGATGGCCTTGTAATCGGCGTCGGTTGGCAGGCGGTAGTTACGGCCCGATTGCTCGTCGCGGAGTGTCACCACCGCGAGCAGCGTTGCCCCGCCAGTGCGGTTGCCCTCAGCGTCGAAGACCACGTCGGCCCCGCCGCGCTGGGCGGCAAGCTGGGAGCGAACGCGCTCGGGGTGCAGCACGGTGTTGCAGCAGAGACAGGTCGCCTTGGCCCGACTGACCGTGCCGCCGCGGACGTCCTTCTCGGTGTTCGGCGTGAATAGCTCGAACTTGATGCGCGGCACGTCCTTCGCCGATCGAACGATCTTGGGTCGCAGTGCCCGCCAGCGTTCGGCCTTCTTGCAGAGCCAGAACGACCGCAACAGAGGAATATCCGCCCCGCAGTTCGGGGCTTCGCACCGCACTGTCCGCGCCCACAAATAGGCAATGGGCCGCGCACCATCCGGGTCTCGCGGATAGAACTCGGCCAACTCCTTTTCGGCGGCCTTCTTCACTGATGTCCCGACGCGGCGCAGCTCTTCGGCCAGCTCCGGCCCCAGCCGCGGTATATCTTCGAGTAGCACCTTGTTGATGAGGCACGCAACCGGGTTGAGATCGCTGGCGAAAACATCGCAGCCGAGCCGCAGCGCCTCGAGCGGGATCGAGCCGCCGCCGGCGAACGGATCGACAACTAATGGCGTTTCGCCCGGATGAGCCGCCTTGACCAGCGCGCGCGCCGTGCTCAGGTACGCGGGTTTGGCGGCGTTGTCCCAATTGGCGAAGTCGGAAATGAACTCTAAAAGGATTTGGCGCAGACCATCATCGGTCTGCATCTGCTCATCCCAGCGCGTCGGCCGGCCGGAAAAGGCCATGAGGGCGCACCTAGCATCGCGCTTGAACGCCGCCGGACAATGCTCATCGCACGGATCGGGCAGCAACAGCGCCATGAGCATCGACCGACACGCCGCCAGCGGCCGACGCGCCCACCACAGGTGCAGCGTCGACGGATGCCCATGCCGAATGGACTTTTCCCGCGCCGCGTGTTTCGACACGGCCGCAATCGGAAAGTCCACCTCCGCCAGGCGCTTGCATTCCTTCGGGATCACGCAGCGCCTCCTGCGACCGCGAACGGAGCGGACCCGTCAGGTCGGCAAACCGGTTTTTGGGGCGAGGAGTCCTTCGAAGGGCCTATATATTGTGGCCGGGTGACCGTAACGCACGAGGCGATGGGGGACGCAGTTGGCGGTAAGAATAGGAGACCCGGCTCACCTCGCCTTCCAGGCCGTGCATCGTATATACTGGAAGCGGTTGAAGGAGCGATGCCGCCTAGGCCGATATGGACGGGGGCTCGAGTTGTCGCTAAACTCGACGGGAAAGAAGGAGGCAGAACCGAATGGCACGAACAACGACATCGAAGCGCGCGGGGCGTGGCCCGTCGATGACTCGCAAGGCTGAAAAGTTCCTTGCGCAACAGCCGGAATTGCGCGACGCAATGAAGCTGTTCGATGTCAGCATCAAGCAGTATGCCCAAGCGCTTTCGCATCTCAATCGCCCTCAGATCGTGACGACCTCGTCCTCTACGTCGGTTTGACGGGCTCCTCAGGCTCACGTTCCGCTACGATAACCTGCTGTACATTCCCCGGAATCTGGAGCTGAACCGTTCGGAGATGCCGAATCATTGCCCGCCCTGCTGAGTTTTCGAAGATCTTCAGCGTCGTGGACATGTTGAACGTGAAGCCGATCGCGTAATGCAGGGCCCGGACGCGCGAGTGAAGTTCCTGGTCAGACGCCAGGTCCGTCACTCGCAGCGGCTTTAGTGCATTCACGCCGCGGAAGTCTTCCAGCCGAACGCCCTTCGAATGCGATTTGAATTTGTTGTGGTCGCCAAGGTAGCGGGCCGCGGCGCTGGCCAAGCGTGCTCGCTCCGCAGGCTTCTTCGCGGCGAGCATGTAGGTCGAAAGCCATTCCTTGACGAGATTCTTCGAGAGGCCGATGGCATTCCTGGCCTGCTGATACAGCGAAGGAGCGTACAACTGCAAGATGGGGATGTGGACGGGAAGCGACCGAGGATCATCTTTTGTCTTTTTCTCCATTGCGTCGAATTGATCGATGATCGCCTGAGCCGGCGCGACAACAACTGAGCCATCGCCGCGCGTGATTTGAAACTGCGGGTCGATCGGCCCCAATTCCGCCGAAGTGTCCATAAGGATTTCGTCGCCGGACAGCGTCAACATCGTCGCGGCGCTCTTGGCGATGTCGGGCACGATGAAACGCACGTGCTTGAAATGCGATCGGATCAGCTTGACGATGCTCTCGGTGGCTTCCGCAGAACCGCCAGGACTATGGAGGAGTACGTCGACGCCGTCACCGCCCAGGTCCGTCGTGACTTCTCGAAAGCCATCCTTGTCGCCGAAGTCGATTGCTGCGTCGGGGACTCCGCGCCCTTTTCCGAGAAAATCTGACGCATAGATGATCAGCGGTCGCTTCGTGTGTTCGATGAGCGCCTGAATCTTTTGTCGACGCACAGTGTCAAGGGCGGCCTTATCGCCTCCTTTGATCGCAGCATCGATCTCAAGTCGCACATCGTTCCAGCTCACCATCAAATATCTCCTCGTCCTGCCGGTGGCGCGTCTGAGTTCTCGTCGGGGCGGCGCAGATCCTGCAAACTCAACGCGAAGTGCTGCACCTTTACCACCTCGCCCCACGGCAACTGCGTCGGGTCTTTTATCGGTGGAAATAGCGTCGGCGCGACGTTGCAGTTCGTGACGACGTAGAGCCAGTAGCAATCGCGCCGGTCCTGCGCGACGCGATACTCGTTAGGCGTGAGCAGCACGCTGCCTGTTGTTCCGCCGATGCCCTTGACCTCGATCAGCCGCAGCTCGCCGGAGTTCACATCTAGGCTGGTGATGTCGTAACCGAGGTTTTTCTCGTGGACATCGAACACCTGCCGACCCGAGGCCTGTTCGTGCTCCATCACGACGCGCATGGCCGTGGCCTCCGTCTCGTAGTCCGGCCGCAGGTTTCGGACGTCTGGCGCGTTGCGCGCTGGATGCGGCAGCACGAGCACACTGGTGATCCGCTCGATGGCCTGAAGGCTCAATGACCGCTGCTGCTGAAGTTCCTGCCGTCGGCGGTCGCGGCGGGCGAGCAGATCGGCGTGGCGCTGCTCGGCCTGGGAAAGCCGGCCTTCGGCTCCCTGCGCGCCGCGTTCGACGTCGGACGCCGCCTTGCCGATCTCTTCGTCCACCTTGTGCAGCAGTTCAGTCAACGACAGCTCGACATGCCGGCCAACGCGCTCGATCTCGGTCATGCGCTCGTCCCGCACTTCATCTAGGAACGGCTTTAGTGCATTGTCATAAAGCCAGTCGCTGGCCTGGGGCGCGGTCGCGATCGGCGGCAGCGACGCGGGCACCTGTGGCGCAGGCACGAGATCGCCCAGCGCGCTCGGCTCGCGCAAGAGCGGCGTGCCGCCCTCAGCCAACTCGACCGCGAACAGCCGCTCGTGCATCACCTGGCCCAGACCGTCCACAACGCGGGCGCGGTAGAAGTCGATGCGGGCCGGCGAATCGTGCGCCAGCGAATGGAAACAGGCGCCCTTCGTGAACGCCTCGCCTGCCAGATGCAGAGTATGCCGGCGCACAGCCTCGAATAGCGGATGTCCCGGCGTCACCCATTCCAGGTGGTTTTCCTCGGCAACTTCGCGCTGCGTGGACAGCCGCGGATACCGCGTCGCCAAGGGCGGCAAACGCCAGTCGGCATCGCGCTCATATTGTCGGAGGTGCGCCGGTGTCCGAACCGCATCGAACGTGTGCGGCAGGGCCGCCACAGGCGTGAGCTGGAGCGAGACGTACCCGGCCGACTCGGCGAGGAAGCGGGCAATCGTCTCCGGCACCACCCGGCGCTCCTGGGCCCGAGCGCGGCGCTCGATCAGCATTTCGAGGTTGAGCTTCTTGGATGCGAGGCCTTCCAGCGCGTTTTGGCAGATCGCGCGGAAGCGCCCCTCGTCCACGTTATGCAAGAGCCGGTCTTCAAGGTCGGCGTCGCCCAGCTTGCCGGCGTAATAATCGCGCAGCACGCGCTCGATCTGCGCGGCGGGCAGCACTTCACCGACGACGTTGAACACCGCGTCATCGTCGAGCGCGTTGCGAATCTCCTGGAGTTTTTCCAAAAGGCGCTGGAGGACGCGGCCCTCGATGGTATTCGTGGCGACGAAGTTAAAGATCAGGCAGTCCTTCCGCTGGCCGTAGCGGTGGATGCGCCCCATGCGCTGCTCGAGGCGATTGGGGTTCCACGGGATATCGTAATTGAACAGGATATGGCAGACCTGGAGGTTGATGCCCTCGCCGGCTGCCTCCGTGGCGACGAGGATTTGAATCTCCCCCTCGCGGAACTGCTGCTCGGCGTACAGCCGCGTCCCGGGTTCATCGCGCGAGCCGGGCTTCATGCCGCCGTGGATGCAGCCGACGCGGAAGCCCCAGTCGTTGAGTTTCTCCATGAGATAGTCGAGCGTGTCCTTGAACTCGGTGAAGATCAGGAGACGCTGGGTCCGGTCGCCGTAGAAGCCCTGTTCGTGCAGCAATTCCTTCAGGCGTGACAGCTTGGCCTCGACGCCGCTCTGTTCGACGGCCAGCGCCTGTTGCGCGAGTTCACGAAGCTCGGTGATCTCAGCGCGGACATCCTCGGCGTTCTCGGCCAACGAGATAGCTTCGAGCATCTCTTCCAGCCGGGCGCGGTCCTCCTCCTCCATTTCCTCCAGTTCATCGGGATCAGGCAAATCGGGCGGCGCGATGCGCGCCAGTTCCTGCGCGCGCTTGAGGCCGACCTCCAGGCGACGTGCGCGGTTTTCCAGCGAGCAGCGCACCGCGCGCGTGCTGGAGGCCAGCCGGCGCTGATATAGCGCCATCAAAAATGCCACGGCCCTGGCGCGCGAATCTTCGCCATCCGCGGCGGCCCGAACGCTCTGGCGCTTCACGAATCGCGTGACGTCGTCATACAGCCTGTATTCGTCATTGTCGATCTGGAAATCGACCGTGCGCGGGATGCGCTTCGTGAAGATTTTCCTGGCGACCCATTGGCCATCGGGCTGCCGCTCGGGAAAGTGGACCATCGCCTCTTTCGTGCGACGCAGGTAAAACGGCGCGCGGCGGCGATCCATCGCCTCGTGAATCGACTTCACATCGGCGTACACGTCGGCGTCGAGCAGTTGCAGGAACAGGCTGAAATTGGTCGGATCGCCTTTGTGCGGCGTCGCCGTCAGCAGCATCATGTGGTCGGTGGTTTCGCGCAACAACTCGCCGAGGGCGTAACGGGCAGTCTTGCGCGCCGGCGGCGACCACGACATGCGATGCGCCTCGTCGACGATCACGAGGTCCCAATGCACCTGGCGCAGACCAGGTAGGATGTCGACGCGCTTGGCCAGGTCGAGCGACGTCAGGATTTGCTTCTGCTCCAGCCACTGGTTGACGCCGAACTGGTCGCGGATGTCGCCGCCCTTCAAGACGAGGAATTTCTCGTCGAACTTTTCCTTCAGTTCGCGCTGCCACTGGAAGGCGAGGTTCGCAGGAACGACGACCAGGATGCGCTCCGCCAAACCGCGCAGCTTCAGCTCGCGGATCAGCAGGCCGGCCATAATGGTCTTGCCCGCGCCAGCGTCGTCGGCAAGCAGGAAACGCACGCGGGCGAGCTTCAGCAGGTAGTCGTAAACCGCCTCCAACTGGTGGGGCAGCGGATCGACCTTGGAGATGGACAGACCGAAGTACGGGTCGAACTCGTGGGCGATGCCGAGCGAGTACGCCTGGATGCCGAGGCGAAGGAGGGCACCGTCGGCGTCGAGCGACGCGCGGGCGTCGAGTACGTGCAGGGACGCAATGTCGCTGGCGTTGAGCGTAACGCGGCGGAAGCGCTCCGTTCTCGCGCCGACCAGCCCGAGGACCCACGCGGCCTCGCCGTTCGAGGCGACAGTTTCCACGCGCATCGGTTCGTTGAAGAGCGGACCGGTGAGGACCTGGCCGACCTGGAACGGCGCATCCAGCATCTGTCTTTCCTGCGTCGGTTCGATGATGCTGCGGATGGCCGGAGATGGCCGCGCCAATCGGCCGTCCACGTTCAGTGAACCGTTGACGCGGCATCATAACTATGCGGTCAGGTGGGTGCAACCCCCTAATTAGAATTCTTCAGGCGGGTCCAAAGGCGGCGTTGGGCGGTCCAATCCGCCGCAGCGCTTATCGGTCGCACGAGCCTCTCGTGGGTCCGTTCGCGGCCGCGCATGATCCGTGGCAGGAAGAGCAATTCCTCTTGAACGTCTGGCGCGAGGTGATTCAAGTTCATGATCTGCGTCATCCGGGGCTGCGTGACGTGGACCAAGCGGGCCAGTTCGGACAGGTCGGCGACCTGGCCTTCGCGGATCATGCGGTCGAAGCGGATGGCCAGCGCCATGAGGCGGGAGATTCGCGGGATGCGCCCGGGCTCGGCGTCGTCGGATGGCCGCGGC
>WYBE01000057.1 GCA_011526045.1 Nevskiales bacterium
AGCGACGTGAGTCGCGACCACCACACCGCTCAGCACCGCGGTTGGTCAGCACCCGGTAGGAGCGACGTGAGTCGCGACCACCGCGACATCCATCGCAACCCGGCCGGCCGGGCGTCGATCAACGTCGCGGCAGATCCTCGCCCCGCTGCAGCGGCGCCTGCCGCGTAATCGTCGGGTCCACCGCATGATAGATCCTGCCGATCGTGGACTCGTCGTCGAGGCACTGCACCACGAGTCGGGCCAGGTCGGCACGGGTGATGACGCCCATCACGCCATGATCCTCGCTGCGGATGGCGGCGCCGCTCGCCGGATCGTCGTTCATTCCGCCCGGCCGCAGGATGGTGTACCGCAGACCGCTCTCGATCAGATAATTCTCCGCCAGCGTCTTCAGGCGGATCACCTCGCCGAGCACTTCCAGCACCTTCGGCGCCACCGCTGCGCGACTGTCGCCGGCGCCGATCACGGTCACGAGCACGATGCGCGGGGCGCTGGTGCCGAGCGTCTTCGCCGCATCCACGATCTGCTTCACGCCCTCGAAATCCGGTCGCGGCACCTGGCCCCGCTTGCCGCCGAGCGTGCACACCACGGCGCGGAACCGGCCCGCGGCGAAAGCCTTGCCGACGGCCGCCGGGTCGAGCGCGTCGCCGTACACGATCTGGTGCAGGGGCAGCTGCTTCAGCTCGCCGAGATCGGATTCCGGTCGCGCGAATGCGACCACGGACTCTCCGCGTCCGCACAGGATCCTGGCCACCTCCAGCCCCGTCTCGCGGCTGGCGCCGAATATAAGGATGCTTTCTGCCATACACCGCCTCTTTACCCTGTTGCAGCGCCCTGCAGGAGCGACTTCCGTCGCGACCACGGCCACGTTTATCGCCGCAGCAGATTCGGTCGCGGCTCGCGCCGCTCCTACACCGCTGCGTTCACCGCTGCGTTCAGCGCTGCGGGCCGACAGCGCCCTGTAGGAGCGACTTCCGTCGCGACCACGGCTACGTTTATCGCCGCAGCAGATTCGGTCGCGGCTCGCGCCGCTCCTACACCGCTGCGTTCACCGCTGCGTTCAGCGCTGCGGGCCGACAGCACCCTGTAGGAGCGACGTCAGTCGCGACCACGGCCACATTTATCGCCGTAGCAGATTCGGTCGCGGCTCGCGCCGCTCCTACACCGCTGCGTTCACCGCTGCGTTCAGCGCTGCGGGCCGACAGCGCCCTGCAGGAGCGACGTCAGTCGCGACCTTCGGGGTGGCTTGCCGCCCGCGAATCATAGCGCGCTTGCCGCGCGACGGGTGCGCGCGGATGATATCCCGCCGCCGCCAGCCGACCCGCATGCAAAGCATCACCCCCCACAATCCGCCCGCCAGCGCCATACGACTGTGGTCGGTGGAGGGCAACCACCAGCGGCTCGACGGCGGCGCGATGTTCGGCAACGCACCGCGCGCGCTCTGGCAGACCTGGCTCGCCGCCGATGAGCAGCACCGGGTGACGCTCGCCTGCCGCACCCTGCTCGCCGAAGGACTGAACGGCCAGCGCGTCCTCTTCGAGGCGGGCATCGGCGCATTCTTCGAACCGCGCCTCAGGGAGCGCTACGGGGTGCTCGACGCAGGGCACCGGCTACTCGCCTCGCTCGCGGCGCGCGGGCTCGGCGACGCGGACATCGACGTGGTGGTCCTGAGCCACCTGCATTTCGATCATGCCGGTGGACTGCTGGCGGCGTGGCAGGAGGGCGCGCCCCGGCGCCTGCTCTTCCCGCGCGCGCGCTTCATCGTCAGCCAGACCGCGTTCGAGCGCGCGAGCCACCCGCACCCGCGCGACCATGCGTCGTTCATCCCGGAGTTGCCGCGGCTGCTCGAGGCAACCGGACGCCTGGAGACCATCACGACCGACCGCTGCGCCCTGCTCGGCGACGCGGTGCGCTTTCATTTCAGCGACGGCCACACGCCCGGGCTGATGCTCGCCGAGGTCGGCGGCGACGGCGGCGTGGTGTTCTGCTCCGACCTCATCCCGGGCCGGCCCTGGGTGCACCTGCCGGTCACCATGGGCTTCGATCGCTACCCGGAGCGGCTGATCGACGAAAAGCGCGCGTTCCTGGACGAGTGCATTGCGCGCGGGCTGAAACTTTTTTTCACGCACGATCCGGGCTGCGCGCTCGCCACACCCGTTCGCGATGCTTCCGGCCGTTATCGCGCGACGCTGGAGGAGCGCCGCGTCGAGGGTCTTACTCCAGGACGAACGTCACCCGCATCCGCACCCGGTACTCGGTGATCTTTCCGGCGGCAAGCACCACCTCCTGGTCGCAGATCCAGGCGCCGGTGATGTTCTTGAGAGTCTTGCCGGCCGTCTTCAACCCGGTGCGCAGGGCGTCGTCGAAACTTTTCTTCGAGCTGGCACTGATTTCAATCGTCTTGGCAACGCTCATCGTTCTTCTCCTTCTGCGGCTTCAACGTCATTGGTCCCGGAATCGTCGCGTGATCTCGCCATAGGCATCAATGCGGCGGTCGCGCAGGAATGGCCAGCCCTGGCGCTGGCGCTCGATCTCGCCGCGATCGATTTCGGCGAACAGCAGCGCCTCGCGGTCTGGCGGTCCCTTGACGAGGATGTGGCCGTCAGGCGCCGCGACGAAGCTCTGCCCCCAGAATTCTATGCCGCCCTCGCCGCGCGGGTCCGGCTCGAAGCCGGTGCGGTTGACGGCGACGACGAAGCAGCCATTGGCAATCGCGTGCGCGCGCTGGATCGTTTCCCAGGCGGCGTGCTGGCGCTCGCCGAGCGCGGCCTTCTCTTCAGGGTGCCAGCCGATCGCGGTCGGGTAGAGGAGGATCTCCGCGCCCGCGAGCGCCGTGAGCCGCGCGCCTTCCGGGTACCACTGGTCCCAGCACACGAGCACGCCGAGACTGCCCGCGCCGGTCTGGAACGTGCGAAAGCCGAGGTCGCCGGGAGTGAAGTAATACTTCTCGTAAAAGCGCGGATCGTCGGGGATGTGCATCTTGCGATACTTGCCGACGAGGCCCTGGTCGCCATCCAGAACGGCGGCGGTGTTGTGATAGAGGCCGGCCGCGCGCCGCTCGAACAACGACAGCACGATGGTCACGCCGTGGGCGGTGGCCAGCTCCTGGAAGGCCGCCGTCGTCGGGCCCGGCACCGATTCGGCCAGCGCAAAGTGCGCCGCATCCTCTGACTGGCAGAAATAGCGTGAGCGGAACAGCTCCGGCAGGCAGACGAGCTGCGCGCCGGCTGCGATCGCCTGGCGGGTGTAATCCAGCGCCCGGCGCAGGTTCGCCGCCGGATCCTCGTCCATGCGCATCTGGACGAGCGCGAGCTTGAGCTTGTCGCCCGGCGCCGCCACCGTGCTCAACCGGCCGAGCAGTACGTGCTCTCGTTGAAGCACGCCGTGTACTGGTCGAGGATCTGCATCGCCACGCCCGGCCGCACCGTTCCGGCATCGATCTTGCGGCGCACCAGCTCGCTCATGCGGCGATTGAGGTCGTTCGGAAAGTACTGCACCTGCGCGAGCATCTCGTGCACGGTCATGCCCGGGATGACTTTCTCGATCCAGAAATTGCCCGGTTCCTCGGCGTCGGCGTACACGTGCACCTCGGGTACGCGCCCGAAAAGGTTGTGGGTATCCCCCATGATGTCCTGGTAGGCGCCGACCAGGAACACGCCGATGTAATAGGGCTGCTCGGGCTGCAGCGGATGCACCGGCAGGAAGCTCTTGTCGTCCAGCGCCGAAATGTAGTGGCTCACCTTGCCGTCGGAATCGCAGGTGAGGTCCACGATCACGCCGCGACGGTTCGGGTTCTCCTCAAGCCGGTCGATCGGCATGATCGGGAAACCCTGGCCGATCGCCCAGTGATCGAGCATGGACTGGAACACCGAGAAATCGCACAGGTAGAGATCGGTCAGGCGCTCTTCGAGTTCGGCCAGCTCGTCGGGCACCGGGTCGAGCTCGGCGGCGCGCAGCCGCGGCAGCAGCTCCGCGCACACCGTCCAGTACAACCGCTGCACCGCTGCGAGCTGCTCGAGCGCCAGGTAGCCGAGGCTGAAGCGCTGGTCGGCCTCGTTGCGCGCGTCCTTGGCGTCGTGGTAGGCCTCGAGCAGTTCCTCCGGCGGCGGGTTCTTGCGCCGCAGGTGATCGAGGATCTTCTTCAGGCTCTTCACCGTGGCGTGCGGCTTCTCCGGCAGGTCGCCCTCGAGCGGCGAGTCCGGCCGGTGCGTGCCGAGCACCGGCACGATCAGCACCGAGTGGTGCGCCGTGATGGCCCGCCCGCTCTCGGAGACCAGCACGGGCGCGGGCACTTCGCGGGCGTCGCAGACCTCCTTCACCGCGTAGACGACGGCGTTGGCGTACTCCTGCAATCCATAGTTGATGCCGTCCTCGTCGCGGGCATAGCCGACGCCATAGTTCACGCCGAGGCCGCCGCCGACATCGAGGTGCGTGACCGTGATCCCCTGCCGGACGAGGCTCGCGTACACCTGGGTCGCCTCCTTCACCGCGGTCTTCAGGACCTGGATGTCGGCAATCTGGCTGCCGAGGTGGAAGTGCAGCAACTGCAGGCAGTCCCGGTAGTCGCGCCGTTCCAGCTCCTGCACGAGGCGCACCAGCTCGGGAATGGTGATGCCGAATTTCGAGCGCGCCCCGGCCGACTCGAACCAGCGGCCCGAGCCCTGGGTCGCCAGGCGGATGCGGGCGGCGAGCCGCGGGCGCACGCCCGCGGCATCGGCGAGCGCCAGCAATTGCTCGAACTCCGAGTACTTCTCGACGATCGGCAGCACGTTCTGGCCGAGCTGCTGCGCGGAGAGGATCAGCGACAGCATGGTGCGGTCCTTCACGCCGTTGCAGAGCAGGAGCCGCTCATCGTCGAGGTGCGGCAGCGCCGCCACGAGCTCGGCCTTGGAGCCGCACTCCAGGCCCATGTTCCAGGCCTTGCCGGCGTCGAGCACCTCCTCCACGACCTCGTGGAGCTGGTTGACCTTGATCGGGTACACACCGCGATACAGGTTGCCGTAGCCCGCCTCGGACACCGCGGCGGCGAACGCTTCGTTCAGGCGCCGCACCCGCGCGCGCAGCACGTCCTGGAAGCGGATCAGCACCGGGAAGCCCGCGTTGCGGCGGCGGATCTCGGCGACCACCTGCACGATGTCGATCGCGAGCCCGTTCTCGGGGAACGGACGCACCGCGGCGTGGCCGTGCTCGTTGATGAAGAAAAACCCCTCGCCCCATGCGTCCAGGCGGTACAGCTCCGAGGAACGCTCGGCGTTCCAGGGCTCGGGCTGCGGGACGACTTCCTCGCGGGCGGCGGCAGAGGCGCGTGACTTGGCCATGGCGGACGACCCTCCGGGCCCTACTGGCCCAGCACGCAGGCAAAAATGAGCGGCGCCACGATCGTGGCATCCGACTCGATGATGAACTTCGGCGTCTCGGCCGCGAGCTTGCCCCAGGTGATTTTCTCGTTCGGCACCGCACCGGAGTACGAGCCGTAGCTCGTAGTCGAGTCGCTGATCTGGCAGAAATATCCCCAGCGGGGGATGTCGCGGATCTGCAGGTCCTGCTCCAGCATCGGCACCACGCAGATCGGGAAGTCCCCGGCGATGCCGCCGCCGATCTGGAAAAAGCCGATGGAGTGCTTGCGGCAGATCGCCTGGTACCAGCGGGCCAGTTCCACCATGTACTCGATGCCGCCGCGCACCGTGTGCGGATTGCGGATGTCACCGGAAATGACGTGGCTCGCGAAGATGTTGCCGAGCGTGGAGTCCTCCCAGCCGGGAACGATCACCGGCAGGTTCTTCTCGCTCGCGGCCACGAGCCAGCTGTCCTTCGGGTCGATCTGGTAGTGCTCCTCGAGCTTGCCGGCACGCAGGATGCGGTAGAAGAACTCGTGGGGAAAATACGCCTCGCCCTTGCGGTCTGCCGCCACCCACTCGTCGAGCACCGCCTTCTCGAGGCGCCGGATGGCTTCCTCCTCGGGGATGCAGGTGTCGGTGACCCGGTTGAGGTGGCGGGCGAGCAGCTTTTCCTCGTCCGCGGCGGTGAGCGAGCGGTAGTGCGGGATGCGCACATAGTGCTCGTGTGCGACCAGGTTGAAGATGTCCTCCTCGAGATTCGCGCCGGTGCAGCACACGGCGTGCACTTTGTCCCTGCGGATCAACTCGGCGAGCGAGAGCCCGAGCTCGGCCGTGCTCATGGCGCCGGCGAGCGTCACCAGCATCTGGCCGCCCTGCTCGAGGTGGCGCGTCCAGGCATCCGCCGCATCCACCAGCACCGCCGCGTTGAAATGCCGGTAGTGGTGGCGGACAAACTTGCTGATCGTGGTCATGCGCCAATCCTACAACTAAACAGCCGGGACCTGCTGCGTCAGACAGTGCAGCGTGCCGAGGCCGACGACGATGTCGCGGCAATCGATACCGACCACGCGCCGCCCCGGGAAGCAGCGCGCGAGCACCGCCGCGGCCACGTCGTCCTGCGGGCAGTCGAACACCGGCAGCAGCACCACGCGGTTGCCGATGTAGAAATTGGCGTAGCTCGCCGGCAGCCGCTGCCCGTCGCGCAGCAGGGGCGCCGGCATCGGAAGCTCCAGCACCTTGAGCGCCCGCCCGTCGGCAAGCCGCAGGTGCGCGAGCCGCTCGCGGTTCTCGGCGAGCGCGCGGTGGTTCGCATCCGCCGGATCCGGCTCCACCACGGTGACGACCGTGTCGTCGGCCACGAAGCGGGTGAGGTCGTCCACATGCCCGTCGGTATCGTCGCCGACGATGCCCTCGCCGAGCCACAACACCGTGCGGACCCCGAGAAAATCGCGCAGCCGCCGCTCGATGCCGGCCCGGTCGAGTGCGGGGTTGCGGTTCGGGTTGAGCAGGCATTGCTCGGTGGTGAGCAGCGTCCCGGCCCCGTTCACCTCGATCGAACCACCCTCCAGGATCATGTCGCCGGCCTGGCGCGGCACGCCGAGCAGTTCGGCCATGCGCCGCGGCACCTCGTTATCGAGATCGAACGGCGGGTACTTGCCGCCCCAGGCGTTGTAGCCGAAATCCAGCGCGAGCAACGGCGCCGCGGAGCCGGGGCGCGTGACGAAGATCGCCCCGTGATCGCGGCACCAGGCGTCGTTGGTCGGCACGCGGTGCAGGCGCAGGCGCGCCGGGTCCGCCCGCCCGGTGAGCAGCGCGGCCACGTGCCGCTCATGGGCTGCGTCGCGCACGTTGATATGCACCAGTTCACCCACCGCCAGGGCGGCGACCGCCCCGGCGAGCGCGCGCTCGGCAGCTTCCAGGTGCCCCGGCCAGGTTTCCGGATTGTGCGG
This sequence comes from Nevskiales bacterium, assembly GCA_011526045.1. GTDB lineage: Bacteria > Pseudomonadota > Gammaproteobacteria > Steroidobacterales > QUBU01. The sequence continues at coordinate 7,286 of WYBE01000057.1, forward strand.
CCAGGACAGCCAGGTGCCCTGGTGCGGCGCCCACTCGGGCGGCATCGCATAACCCTGCGTGGCGGGCGTCGTCGTGGAACTCTCGTTTCCCATGACCAGCTTCCTGCAAGGGGGCCTGAAAGAGGCCGCGCACTATAGGTCAGTAGCAGGACGTGTCAATAGCAGGCAGTATTCGCGCCGTGACCGCCACTGCCATCACCATCTCGCAGGTCGAGGAAGCAGCCCGCCGCATCGCCGGGCAGGTGCAGCGCACGCCCTGCCGGCCCTCGCTCACGCTCTCCGAGATCACCGGCGCGACGGTGTGGCTGAAGTTCGAGAACCTGCAGTTCACGGCCTCCTTCAAGGAGCGCGGCGCCTACAACAAGCTCTCCGGCCTCGGCGCCGCGGAGCGGCGCGCCGGGGTGATCGCCATGTCGGCGGGCAATCACGCCCAGGGCGTCGCCTACCACGCCCGGCGACTCGGCATCCCGGCGACCATCGTCATGCCGAAGAACACGCCCTACGTGAAGGTGCGTTACACGGAGGGCCACGGCGCGCGCGTCCTGCTCCATGGCCGCACGCTCGAGGACGCCGCGACTTTCGCCGGCGAGATCGCGCAGCGCGAGGGCCTCACCTTCATTCACCCCTACGACGACCCGCTGATCATCGCCGGGCAGGGCACGGTCGCGCTCGAGATGCTCGAGGATGCACCGGACCTCGAGTGCCTGGTCGTGCCGGCCGGTGGCGGAGGTCTCGTGAGCGGCATCGCCCTGGCCGCCCGCGCGCGGCGGCCGGCAATCGAGGTGATCGCCGTCGAGTCGGTGTTGTTCCCCTCGCTGAAGTCCGCGCTGGACGAGGTCGCGCGCTCCTGCGGCGGCGACACACTCGCCGAGGGCATCGCCGTGAAGGGCATCGGCCGGCTGACCCTGCCGCTGGTGCGCGAACATGTGCGCGAGATCCTGCTGGTCGGCGAGACGGAACTCGAGCGCGCGGTGAGCCTGCTCCTGAATGTCGAGAAGACCCTGGTCGAGGGCGCCGGCGCGGCCGGCATCGCGGCGCTGCTGCAATATCCGGAGCGCTTCCGCGGCCGCAAGGTCGGCGTGGTGCTCTCCGGCGGCAACATGGACCCGCGGCTGCTCGCCACCATCCTGACGCGCGAACTCGTGCGCGAAGGCCGCATCGCGCGGGTGCGGATCACGATTTCCGACGTGCCGGGACAGATTGCGCGGATCGCGACCATCGTCGCGGGGCTGGAGGCGAACTTCATCGACCTGCAGCACCAGCGCATCTTCACGCCGCTGCCCGCGCGCGACACCTGGCTCGAGATCACGCTCGAGACGCGCGACCGGCGCCACCTCGAGGAAGTCCTGCGCGACCTGCGCGCCGCCGGCTACGAAGTGCAGCTGCTCGACCAGACCTGAGCGCTACTCGAGGTATTCCTGCAGAACCCGTCCGACGGAGCGAGCACGACGTTCAATCGGCACTCACGGTTCGTCGCCAGCGTACGTCCGCGGGTCCTCGAGAGCCGGGCGCAGTTTCGGCAGCTCGCTCAGCGTCTTGAGCTCTTGCGCGATCTGCCGCCGAAGCTCCTCGCGCCGCCTGGCGCTCGTCCAGAATTTCGCGCGTTCCTGCTTCTTGCGTGCGACGCTCGCCTCGAGCCGGGCGTGGAGCGCATCGTGTTCGGCCAGGTTGTGCGCCATCTTCTGCGACACCGTGAGATCGAAGTAGGCCTCGTGCTCGACGCTGGCGAAGAACGCCTTGCCCGAAATCCATGCGACCAGCGCCGGCGGTATCGCGAACAGCACCAACACACCCCCACCCCGGCTCGACAGCACGACGCTGCCAACGACCAGCGCGACGGCCAGCAGCAGCGTCAGCGCGAAGACGATGCCGACGCCGATCCGCGCAGTCTTGCGGACCACTGACCGGCCGCTGAAGCTCAGCAGCGCGAGACCCAGCAGAATGAGCCCGACGATCCAGCCGAAGACATCCAACATGGCGGCCGTACGGTACATCAGCCATGCACGGTGGGGTACGGGGCAGACCGCCAATTGCGACGGTGATCACATCCCGATGGCCGGAGCGCCGCCGGCTACGAAGTGCAGCTGCTCGACCAGACCTGAGCGCTACTCGAGGTATTCCTGCAGGATCCGCACGAACGCCGCGTAGTCCTCGTCTCCCTGCAATAGCCGCCCCTGGGCCAGCGCGTCGCGGCTCGCCCCGACCAGGAAACTCGGCGTAGCGCTCACCCCGACCGCACGGGCGGCGGCATAGTCCGCGTCGAGCCGCCCGCCATGGCGGGACTCGGCCCGACAGGCGTCGAAGCGGACGCGGTCGAGGCCGAGCCGCTCCGCGTGGCGACGAAAATCCGCATCCGTCAGCCGGCCGGCGTCGGCGAACAACGCCTCGTGCATCTCCCAGAAGCGGCCCTGCTCACGCGCGCAGGCGGCGGCGATCGCCGCCGGGCGCGCGCGCTCGTGCTTCGCGAGGGGGAAATCGCGCGCCACGTAACGCACCCGGCCGGTGTCGATGAAGTTCGCCTTCAGCTGCGGGAAAGTCTGCTGCGCGAAGTCCTGGCAGTAGGGGCACTGGTAGTCGATGAACTCGACGATGGTGACCGGCGCATCGGCGGCCCCGAGCACCGGATCCGTGCCGATTGCCAGCTGTGGCGCGCGCAGCGAGGCGACGACGCGACCGGGCCCCGGCTCGCCGAGACTGCGCCCGACCGGCAGCGCCGTGGTTTCAACCGGCGCCGATGCCGCCGGAGCCGCAGGCGCAGTCGCGCAGCCCGCCGCTGCCAGCGCAGCGCCCGCCACCACCATCATCGCAGCCCAACACCGCATCCGTGACATGTCCCGCCCCTTTCCGCCAATCGGCCCGCTGCGATTCTGCCAGCACGCAGGCCGGGGATTCGCGACGCGGGTCGCAGCGCAGGCCGGCCGCGCCGGGGTTAGAATCCGGTTTTCGTTCCGCCGCGAGGTCATTGATGGGCCGGGCCTATGGCACTACCGCGCTGCGCGCACTGACCGCCGTCCTGGCGCTGGCGCTCGGCGGCTGCTTCCAGGCGGCGAACCTGCCGGACGCACCGGCACCGGTGCCGGCAGCGGCCACCCCCATCGACGAGGCCAGCCCGCCCGACCCGCTGCGCTCACGCATCGTCTTCACCGCCCTGCAGATGGTCGGCGTGCCCTACCGCTACGGTGGCGCCACGCCGGAGGGCTTCGACTGCAGCGGGCTGGTGCAGTACAGCTATCGCAATGCCGGGCTGGCGGTGCCGCGCACCTCGCGCGAGCAGTTCCGCACCAGCACCCCGGTACCGCTCGGCCGCGCCGCGCCCGGCGACCTGGTGTTCTTTCAGAGCAAGGACTACTCGCACGTCGGCATCTATCTCGGCGAAGGCCGCTTCGTGCACGCGCCCAACACCGGGCGCACGGTCGAGATCACGAGCCTCGACGAGCCCTACTACCGGCGCAACTTCGTGGGCGCCGCAACGCTGCCGGCACTGCAGCCGGTCAGCGTGTCGGCCGCCTGCACGGAGCAGTCAGCGGGCGCGTGCTGAACGCCGCGCCGGCGCTCACTGCCGGGCGTCGGCCACCATCGCGGCGACCCACCGCGAGTAGTTCGGATGCTGCACCAGCCCCTTGGTGCCGAACACGTACTGCGTCCCCTCGATGTCCTTCTCCACCTCGTGCTGGATGCTCTTGGGTGACTGCAGGTTCGTGACGATGATGACGCGCTGGCCCGCGCGATTGGCCTCTTCGACCATCGCGCGCAGCTTGCGCCCGTTCGCCGCGCGCTGCTCCGGCGGGGTGTCGTTCTGCATGGACATCACCCGCACCGCCGCATAGCCGTCGCGCTCCTTGATCTTCGCCGCAATGCGCTCGAGCAGCGCGATGTTGCGCTGGTTGTCGGCGTCGAGATTCGGCCCATGTGAAACGACGATGACGACTTCCTTCGCCGGGTTCTGGCTCAGCTCGCGGGCGTAGTCGGCGATCATCCCGACCACGAGCGGGTGATCCTCCAGCGCCGGCGTCCAGGTCACTTTCGCGCTCGTGTGGATGGGCGGCGTGCGCATGTAGCCGGGCTCGGCGGCCAGGCCGAACATGTACTGCCACTGGCGCAATTGATCATCGCTCGCCGAGGAACTGAGCGCCGGCACCACCACGACCTGCTTCGCCCCGGCGGCCGTCAGCCGGTCCACTCCCTCCTGCACATGGCTCGAGCTGGTCATGCTCATGCCGAAGCCGACCGCCGTCGGGTAGCCCTCCGCCACGCGCTTCAGCCCCTGGCGGAACGCCTCGTCGCCGACCTTGCCGTAGCCGTGCGCCAGCACCAGCACGCCCACGTCGCCTTTCAGGTCCGGACTGCTGAGGTAGGAGAGGTAATCGGGCCCCATCGCCGTCATGCTCGCGTCGATCTCCGCGTCTGTGCGGTTGCGGTAGACATCCACGCGCTCGCGCAGCTCCTTGTACATCCAGGGCTCCATGTGGTGCCCGGCGTGCTGCGAATGGTCGGTGGCCGCGGGGGCAGCGCCCTGCTCGGCGGCGCCGGCCGGCAAAAACGGCAGGGACAGGAGCAACAGGCTGGAAGTCAGGCGGGCAAGGCGCAGGTCAGGCATGGTGTGGTCCTCTGGATGAATCGGGCAAGTCTCAGTGCCGGCCGACACGTCGTCAACCCCGCGCCATCGGCAGCAACTGCAGCGCCAGCACCTGAAGTACGGGTTATCCGGTATGGCGGCAGGGCGCCGCAGCGAGCGTAATGGAGGTGCGAACCGCAAGGCGCCGTCCGCACCGGGAGGCGTCAATTCGACGCAGCGTATTGCCTTACCGCTCAAGTGCCCCGCGGGTTAAGCTGGCGAATTCCTCGAAAACCGTTCCCCTCCCCCGGAGACCCGCGCCCTTGCCAGCCCCATGCCCCTTCGCGTTGCTTCGCGCTGTTTGCATCGCACTCGTTGCTGCACTCCTCGTAACGGCTTGCGCCCGCGAACCGGCGGCTGAGAATGCCCAGGAGCCGAGCCTGACCGTCACCACGGCCGAGCTCACCGAACGCAACCTCGACCGGGCGCTGACGGTATCGGGCTCCGTCGCCGCCTGGCAGGAGATGTCGCTCGGCGTGGAGCTCTCGGGCATACGCGCCGCCGAGGTGCTCGTGGAAGTGGGCGATCGCGTGCGTACCGGCCAGCCGCTGCTGCGGCTCGATGCGCGCACGCTCGACGTGCAGGCGCGGCAGGCCGAGGCGGGCCTGGAGCAGGCGCGCGCCAACCTGCAGCTGGCGCAGGCGAACCTTGCCCGTGGCGAAAAGCTGGTCACCGAGGGCCTGATCTCCTCCAGCGATGCCGACGAGTTGCGCGCCAAGGAGACGAGTGCGCAGGCGCAGCTCGTCACCGCCGTGGCCGATCAGGACTCGGCACGCCTGCGCCTCGGGTTTGCAACGCTGCGGGCCCCCGACGATGGCGTGATCTCTGCCCGTTCCGTGCAGCCGGGGCAGGTCGTGAACAGCGGCACCGAGCTGCTGCGCCTGATCCGCCGCGGGCGCCTGGAGTGGCGTGCCGAGGTCACCGAGTCGGATCTCGGGCGCGTGCGCGTGGGCACGCCCGTGGTGGTGACGGGACCGAACGGTGAGCAGGTCACCGGCCAGGTGCGGACAGTTGCCCCGGCGGTCGACCCGCTGACCCGCGCCGGCCTGCTCTATGCCGATCTGCCGGAGCCGGGAAACCTGCGCGCCGGCATGTTCGCCGTGGGTCGCGTGCTGCTCGGCGAGGTTCCGGCGCAGGTCCTGCCGCGCGACGCCATCGTGTTCCGTGACGGCATCCCGTACGTATTCGTAGCGAAGGTGAATCCCACCGATGCGGCGCTGGCCAATCCGTTCACGGTCGAGCAGCGGCGCATCACCGTCGGCATCCAGCATAGCGATGTGGCGCAGGTCACCGCGGGCCTCACCGCCGGGGAACGCGTGGTCGTGACCGGCGCCGGCTTCCTGAGCGACGGCGACCTCGTGCGCCAGGCGCGCGCTCCGGCAACCGAGCCCGCTGCGCCACCCCGCGCACCGTCTGCGCAGGCCCCGGAAGGCTAGCCACCGTGAACGTCTCGCTGTGGGGCATCCAGAACCCGGTTCCGGCCGCGCTCGCATTCGTGGTGCTTTCGTTCGCCGGCATCGTCAGCCTGCGCCAGCTGCCCATCGCGCAGCTTCCCGACGTCGAGGTGCCCGAGGTCATCGTTACGGTAAACCTTCCCGGCGCAACCCCGAGCCAGCTCGAGACGGAAGTGACGCGCCGGGTGGAAGACGCCGTCGCGGGACTGGCCGACGTCGACAAGCTGAACTCGACCATCAACGAAGGCATCTCGCAGACCCGGATCCGCTTTCACCTGGGCCGTGACGTCAACGAGGCGCTCGACGACGTGCGCGACGCCGTCGATCGCATCCGCATCGACCTGCCGGCCGACATCGAGGAACCGTTGATCACGCGGGTGACAGTCCTCGGCCCGACGCTGCTCGCCTACGCATTTGAGTCCGACCGCCTCGCCCTCGACGAGCTGAGCTGGTTCGTGGACAACACCGTACGCAAGGCGATCTACAGCGTGCCCGGCGTCGGCAAGGTGGTGCGCAACGGCGGGGTCGATCGCGAAGTGCGCGTCGCGATCCGCCCGAGCGCCCTGCAGAGCTTCGGCCTCACTGCCGGCATGGTGTCCGCGCAACTGGCCCGGCTGCAGGTGGAGCTGCCGGGCGGGCGCACGACGATCGGCGGCGCCGAGCAGGCCGTGCGCACGGTGGCAACCGTGCAGACCGCTGCGGAACTCGCGAACTACCCGATCTTCATGCCCGATGGCCGCAGCATCCGGTTGTCGGCGATCGCCACCGTCAGCGACGGCACGGCCGAGCCGCGCGAGATGGCGCTGCTCGACGGCCGACCGGTGGTCGTGGTCTCCACCCAGCGGGCATTCCGCTCCAGTACCGTGGCGGTCGGCGCGGGCATCCGCGCCGAGATGGCACGCCTGGCGGCGGCGCACCCGGAAGTGCACATCGTCGAAGTCAGCTCCTCGATCGAAGACGTGCAGGCATCCTATGACGCCTCCATTTCCATGCTGCTGGAAGGCGCCATCCTCGCCGTGATCGTCGTGTGGCTGTTCCTGCGCGACTGGCGTGCCACGTGGATCTCCGCCCTCGCCCTGCCGCTGTCCGTGGTGCCGACCTTTGCGGTCATGCACTGGTTCGGCTTCAGCCTGAACCTGCTGTCGCTGCTCGCCTTTGCCACCGTGATCGGCGTGCTGGTGGACGATGCCATCGTCGAGATCGAGAACATCGCGCAGCACCGGGCACAGGGCAAATCGGCGCGGCAGGCCGCCATCGACGCGACCGACGAGATCGGCATGGCCGTCATCGCGACCTCGGCCACGCTGGTCGCCGTGTTCGCGCCGGTCGCATTCATGCCGGGCGAAGTCGGGCTGTACTTCCGCGAGTTCGGCTGGACGGCCGCGGCGTCCGTGCTCTTTTCGCTGCTGGTTGCCCGGCTGCTGACTCCGATGCTGGCATCGCGGTACCTGTCTTCAAGCCCCGTCGAGCAGCGCACGCCGCCCTGGATGCCCGGATACCTGCGGCTCGTGGAGCAATCGCTGCGCTACCGGGGCCGCACGCTCCTGATCGCGCTGCTCATATTCATCCTCTCGCTGGCGCTGGTGCCGCTGATCCCCACCACCTTCGTGCCGCCCGCCAATCCATCGCGGGCGGATCTGCGCATCAGCCTGCCGCCAGGCGTACGCCTTGCCGACACGGTGGCCGTGGCCGAACAGGCCCGCCGCCTGCTCGAGCCGATACCCGAGCTCAAGAGCGTGCTGGTCCGCGTCGGTGGAACCGCCGCCGGCGGCATCGAATCAACCATGGTCGGCGCCGTGCGCAACGCCACACTGACGCTGCGGTTCACGAGCGAGCGCCGGCGCACCATCCAGCAGCTGGAGGCCGAGGCCCGCGAGCGGCTGCGCGAGCTGCCCGGGGTGCGCAGCAGTTTCGCCGCGGGCGGCCCCGGCGACCGGCTGGACGTCATCCTCGCCGGCCGGGACTCCGCGCAGCTCACGCTTGCCGGGCAGAAAGTCGAGGCCGCGCTGCGCTCCCTGCCGGGCATGGGCAGCGTGTCCTCGACCGCATCGCTGCTGAGTCCGGAACTCGTGATCACGCCCGATCCGGCGCTCGCCGCCGATCTCGGCGTCTCGACGGTGGACATCGCCGAGGCCGCCCGCATTGCCACCAGTGGCGACTTCCGTCAGCGCCTGGCCAAGCTCAATCTCGCCGAACGACAGATCCCGATCCGCGTGCAGCTCGACGATGAGTCGCTGAGCAGGGCCGAACTGCTCGCCCTGCTCAGGGTCCCCGCACGCACCGGCAGCGTGCCGCTCTCCACGGTGGCCACCATCCACGAGAGCAGCGGGCCGTCGCAGATCGACCGCTTCGACCGCGAGCGCAACATCAAGGTGACGGCCGAACTCAACGGACAGCCGCTCGGCAAGGTCATGACGGCGCTGCGCAAAATGCCCGCGTTGCAGAACCTGCCGCCCGGCGTGCGCGTGGTCGACAGCGACGATGCCGAGGCCTTCGCCGAGATGTTCCTCGGCTTCGGCGCCGCCATGCTCGCCGGCCTGGTGTGCGTCTACCTGGTGCTGCTGCTCCTGTTCAGGAGCGCGACCCTGCCGCTGGTGATTCTCGCGGCGATACCGCTGTGCGCCGCCGGCGCGTTCGGCGCACTGCTCGCGACCAAGTACGCGCTGTCCCTGCCGTCGCTCATCGGCTTGCTGCTGCTGATGGGCGTGGCGACCAAGAACTCCATCCTGATCGTCGACTACGCCGTCATCGGCGAGCTCGACCAGGGGCTTTCGCGCCATGACGCCATCATCGTCGCCTGCCGCAAGCGCGCCCGGCCCGTGATCATGACCACGCTCGCCATGGGTGCCGGCATGCTGCCCGTCGCGCTCGCGCTCGGCGCCGACGGCAACTTCCGCGCGCCGCTCGGCATCTCCGTCATCGGCGGGCTGCTCACTTCCACCGTGCTCTCGCTCGTCGTCGTGCCCGCCGCGTACTCCGTCATGACCGACTGGCGCGATCGCCGCCACGCGCGGCGGCAGGCGCGACGCGCTGGCGCCGGTCCCGCGACGCCGGCCGAGGTGGTGACGCGCTAGATCGGCGCGTGTGCTGCCCCTCGATGACGAAATTCAGCACACGCTACGACCCGGCACCAGCATCCGGCCGGCCGACGACCCCGTAGAGGCGACTCAGGAATTTCCGCTCGCCTTCGCTGACGCGCTCGCCGCCGAAGCCGAGGAAGTCTCCCTCCTTCGAGGCGTTGGCGATCTTCTCGGCGAGCCAGGCAAGCATCTTGCGGAAGTCATCCGCATCCGCGGTCGCATTCCGGTCGAGCAACGCATCGAGCGCCGCACGCGTGGCCTCGATGGCTGCGTCCTGCAGGCGGTGGTCCGCAGGGGTCCGGTCCGTTGCCGGCCGCAGCAGGGCCTGGATGTCCTCGTGCGCCGCGCGGATCTCCTCCCGGGCGAACAGTGCGGTGATCAGGTGGTTGGAGGCGCGTGTGGCCTGGGCAAAGGCGCTGGCCGCTGTCAGCCCTTCCGCGAGACTGCCGAGCAGGCCGCTGTTGCCCGCTGCCGCCGTGGCGAGCGCCACGAGTTGCGGAGCATTGCGCAGGGCTCGCCACTGTGCCGTCGTGAAGTCACTCCGCGTGGGCATGTGCGCTCTCCATCCGGTGACCGGGCTTGCCGGAATGTCCATGGCCTGTTCTGTTCCCATGGTACGACTTCGCGGTCGCGGCTTGCGCCGCTCCTACACCGCTGCGGTCGGCGCTGCGGTCGGCGCTGCGGTCGGTCAGCACCCGGTAGGAGCGACGTCAGTCGCGACCACCGCGACGTGTCCCGCCGCCGCAGAATCGGTCGCGGCTTGCGCCGCTCCTACACCGCTACGGTCGGCGCTGCGGTCGGTCAGCACCCGGCAGGAGCGATGTCAGTCGCGACCACCGCGAAGATTCCCGCCGCCGCAGAATCGGTCGCGGCTCGCGCCGCTCCTACACCGCTGCGGTCGGCGCTGCGGTCGGTCAGCACCCGGTAGGAGATGAGATGGACCCCTCCCGCTCCAGACCTCGGTGAGGTATCGGCTCATGACAGCCAAGATAGCCACTGGGGCTTATCTGTAACGGAGTCAGGAGGGATCCAATGAGCAAGAT
>WYBE01000004.1 GCA_011526045.1 Nevskiales bacterium
AGCCCATCGCGGACAACGCCACGGCCGAGGGCCGCGCGCAGAACCGCCGCGTGGTGCTGAGCCGCACCGACTGCGACCAGTAACACCGCGGCGCGCCCGCCGCGCCACCTCACCAGCCCCGGCCGCCAACGCGGCCGGGGCACTGCAGGAGGCCGTCGGCCACCCACCAAATGGGTGGCCAAGCTCTACGGTCTTCGGTAGGCTTCGTCCGAAATCAGCAAGTCGACCAGTCGCACGGGCGTTGCGATCAACAAGCAGCCGGCCACCGGCCCATTGCCCGATGCACGCAAGGGCTTCGATTCCGGCACATTCCCAACTTCAAACCCGCAGGAGAACACGCGATGAACAAAAAGGCTTTGATGGTGTCGGCGGCGGTGGGCGGCCTCGTCGCCCTGGGCACGCTCCCGGCGACGGGCGTGGCCGACGATGCCAAGGCTGACGTGGAAAAGTGCTACGGCGTGGTCAAGGCCGGCCAGAACGACTGCGCCAGCCGCGGCCATGGCTGCGCGGGCCAGGCCAAGGCCGACGGCGACGGTGGCGAGTATGTCAACGTCCCGAAGGGCACCTGCGAGAAACTGGTCAACGGCAGCCTCACCGCCAAGTCGTAACCCGACGCGAAGCACATGGGATCTTCGGCTGGTGCAGCCGGGGCGCGGCCGATTCCGGCAGTGGCCGGAATCGGCCTGCGCGCACTGCACCATGCCGAGTTCCTCCGCGTGCAACCGGCCACCGGGTGGGTCGAGGTCCACAGCGAGAACTTCTTCGCCGATGGCGGCGCGGACCTCGAACTGCTCGAGCAGGTCCGCAGCGCCTACCCGCTGAGCTGCCACGGTGTCGGCCTGTCGCTCGGCTCCACCGACCCGCTCGACGCAGAGCACCTGCGGCGCCTCGCCCGGCTGGTGCGCCGATTCGAACCGGCGCTGGTGTCTGAGCACTGCAGCTTCTCCTCAGTCGACGGGCGCTTCGTCAACGACCTGCTGCCGCTGCCCTACACGGAGGAGGCGCTCGCTCACATGGTGAGCCGGGTGGGCCAGGTGCAGGAGATTCTCGGTCGCGAGATTCTGATCGAAAATCCATCGAGCTATTTCGAGTACAACAACTCGGTGATCCCCGAGTGGGAGTTCCTCGCCGAACTCTCACGTCGCAGCGGCTGCGGGTTGCTTCTCGATGTCAACAATGTCTACGTCAGCAGTTGCAACAACGGCTTCGATGCAGCCGGGTACCTGAGCAACGTTCCCGGAGAGCGCGTCGGTGAGATCCACCTCGCCGGCTTCAGCATCGAACAGTTCGGGCACCGGGAGATCCTGGTCGATACGCACAGCGCGCGAGTGCATCAGCCGGTCTGGCAGCTCTACGACCTGGCCATCCGGCTGTTCGGGCGCGTTCCAACGCTGATCGAATGGGACCTGGAACTTCCCGCCCTCGACGTGCTCGTGGCGGAAGCCCGGCACGCCGAGGCCGTGATGGAGGCGCGCGATGCCCGCGTTGCGTGAACTCCAGCGCAGACTGATCGCGAGCATCCTGGCGGAGGATGACGCCTCCGTCCTGCCCTGGATCGGCGCACACGGATTGCCGGCCAGCGAGCGGCTGAGCGTCTATCGCAACACCTGCCGGGAAAATTTCCTGACTGCACTCGCGACCGGCTACCCGGTCCTGCGGCGGCTGACGGGTGAGGCGTACTTCCGGCAACTGGCGCAGCAGTATCAGCAGGCGCACCCCTCGCCTTCCGGCAACCTCGGGCACGCCGGTGCACGGCTGCCCGAGTTCCTCGGGCAGCGATTTGCGACCACGGAGTTTGCCTACTTCGCCGACGTCGCCCGGCTCGAGTGGCTGTGCCAGGAGGTGTTGTCCGCAGCGGATCGCACACCGCTCGACCTGCAGCGACTCGGCGCGGTATCGGCTGCGGACCATACGCGGCTGCGCTTCACGCTCGATCCGGCGGCGCGCCTCCTCGCCTCGCGCTTTCCGGTCGTGACGATCTGGGAAGCGCACCAGCAACCCGGCGAGCCCGCACCGATCGATCTCGCAGCGGGCGGTGAGCAGGCGCTCGTGCAACGCCGCCGCGCCGGGATCACCGTGTTTCGCCTCCAGCCCGCCGAGTATGCCTGCCTCGATGCGCTGGACCGGAAGCGGCCGCTGGCCGCAGCGATGGAGCACGGACTCGAAGCCGACCCGTCGTTCGACCTCGGCGGGGCACTGCGCCGCTGGGCCGAAGCGGGAGTCATCGCCGCGTTTGACCTGCCTGACGAGGCCGGCCAGATCGCGTAACGGCCGGACCCGGCCCCACGACAGACGACTCCCCCGGAATCGGGCGCTACCGCCAGGCACGGCGTCCGGCCCTGCTACGTATATCCCGCACTGCAAAAAACACGGTCTGAAGCGCTGAATAGGCCCCGATCGGAAATGCGATTTGGGGCGCGACACACCGATTGCGGCGCAACGCATCGCGTGCCACGCACCACAGCCCGGAGGGAATCAGAATGTTCCAAGCGACCGTTCGATCCACGCGGGAGCGGGCACTGCAGTGCGCGGTCTCCGCCCTGCTCGCCGGCACCTGCCTCGCGTTCGTCCCCGGCGGCACCCGCGCCGATGACATCGGAACCGACATCGCGAATGCGTTCAAGCAGGGCCAGTTCAACGTCTCGTTCCGCTACCGTTACGAGTACGTGCAGGACGACAACCCCACGCTGCTGAACGACAGCGCCAACGCCTCCACGCTGCGCTCGCGCCTGACCTACAAGACCGGCACCTTCGAGGACTTCGCCGCGCTCATCGAGATGGACGACATACGGCCCATCGGCAACGACGATTTCAACAGCACGCGCAACGGCAAGACCGATCGGCCGACCGTCGCCGACCCGGAGGTGACCGATCTCAACCAGGCCTACCTGCAGTACACCGGGTTCGACCGCACCAGCATCATCGTCGGGCGGCAGAAAATCGCGCGCGGCAACGAGCGGTTCGTCAGCCCGTCCTCCTGGCGCCAGAACGAGCAGTCGTTCGACGCCGCGTCGGTGACCTTCAAGAACGCCGAAAAGTTCGAAGCGTTCTACGCCTTCGTGGACCAGGTGAACCGGATCTACGGCCCGGACGACGGCGTACCACCGGGGGAGTTCGACGGCCAGACGCACCTCGCCGACCTGAGTTACAGCTTCGGCCCGCTCGCGAAAGTCACCACCTACGGTTACTTCCTGGACTTCGACGAGGCACCGACGCTCTCCAGCCAGACCATCGGCCTGCGCGTTGCCGGTGCCTTCACCCTCAACGACGACTTCAGCATTCCCTATACGGCCGAGTACGCGACCCAGGACGACTACGCCGACAACCCGGTGAACTACGACGCCGACTACTATTTCGTCGAAGCCGGCCTGAAATACCGCACGATCACGGCAAAGATCGCCTACGAAGTCCTCGATGGCAGCACGTCGCCGAACGAGGCCTTCCAGACGCCGCTCGCAACCGCGCACGCCTTTCAGGGCTGGGTGGACAAGTTCGCGACGACGCCGACCGGCGGCATCGAGGACACCTGGTTCCTGATCGACTTTGCGCTCCTCGGCGGCAACGTCAAGCTGCGCTACGACGACTTCCAGGCCGAGACGGGCAACTTCGACTACGGTGACGAGATCGGCATCTGGACCACCTGGCCGGTCGGCAAGTACTACGCAGTTGCCGTGAAGTACGCGACGTTCAACGCCAGCAGCCAATCAACCGCGCCCGGACTCCAGGACACCGACAAGTTCTGGGTCATGCTGTCGGCGAACTTCTGAGCGACCCCGCGGCGAACGGGTGACCCGCGTGCAGGCAGGCTGCGCGCGATGTCACCCGCTGCTGCCGTGAACCGGTTCTTCCGGCAGGCTGCCTCTGCCGCATCCGGCGCCTGGCCCGGTACACTTCCCGGATGCACGGGAAGGCGGGGCGGCTGTTCACGGTGCTGGCAGGGTTCTTCCTGACCAACGCCATCATCGCCGAGTTCGTCGGCATCAAGGTATTCGCGCTGGAGCCGACCATCGGCATCCCGCCGCGCAACTGGCGGCTGTTCGGCCATGAGGGCACGCTCGATTTCACCGCCGGGGTGCTGCTCTGGCCCGTCGTGTTCGTGATGACCGACGTGATCAACGAGTACTTCGGCAAACGCGGTGTCCGCTTCGTCTCCTGGTTTGCGGCGGTCCTGATTGCCTACGCGTTCCTGTTTGCGTACGCGGCAATTGCCATTACCCCGGCAGACTGGTGGATCCACTCTTTTTCCGGCCAGGGCATCGACGACGCCCAGGTGGCCTTCGCCGCCATCTTCGGCCAGGGGCTGTGGGTGATCGGCGGTTCGCTCACCGCCTTCATGATCGGGCAGTTCCTCGACGTGAGCATCTACCACCGGGTGCGGCGCATCACCGGCGAAAGCAAGGTGTGGTTGCGCGCCACCGGTTCCACACTGGTGTCGCAGCTGATCGACAGCTTCGTCGTGCTCTACATCGCCTTCGTGCTCGGACCGCAGCGCTGGCCGCTCGGGCAGTTCCTCGCGGTCGGCACTGTCAATTACCTCTACAAGTTCTGCGCCGCGATCCTGCTGACGCCGTTGATCTACCTCGCCCACGGCCTGATCGATCGCTATCTCGGCAGCGACGCGCAGCGACTCAAGACCGCGGCCAGCGACGATCGCGGCATCTGGTAGAAAAAACTCTTCGCCGATCTGCGGGGTCATCATGCGGCGAAGGCCGCATAGGACTCCGCCCATCCCCGGGCCTCGCCGCCGGCTGGCCCTGCGGGTGCCCTCGCCGGCGTGCTCGCTGCGCAGGGCGCGCCACTCGACATCCTTGATCTCGTGGGCGCGCAGCAGCGGCATCCCTGCCGCTGCCTCTGCGAGCT
>WYBE01000058.1 GCA_011526045.1 Nevskiales bacterium
CCGGAAGACCGCCGATGTCGCGCGTCTCCGGGCCTTCGACGCAGGTCTCGGCGGTCTGGTAGCAGTCGGCGGCCATCGCCGGCGTGGCCGCGAACAGACCGAGCGCCAGCGCGCCGACGGCGATCCACGCGGCGATTGGGGTGCGGCTCATTGGGAGCGCGCCTCCAACGCCGCGCACTGGTTGTCCCAGGTGTCGGTGAAGGTCACCGTGGTCGGCATCGCGAAGGTGTTGGCGCCGTAGTAGCTCGTGCCCTGGCACGGGTTGTAGAACCACGCGCCGATCGTGCAGTTCGGGCCGGCGCAGCTCTGGCTGTAGAAGGTCTGGTAGCAGAGGAAGCCGTCGATCTGGCTGGGGTCGGGCGTCTGCGGGATCTGCGTGTTCAGGCTGCCGGGCACCGACTGCGAACCGAGGTCCATGTAGAGCGCGCCGGTGCCCTTGTCGATCGTGAAGACGTGCATCAGGTAGCTGTTGGTCCCGCAGCTGAAGTCGAAGGCCAGGTAGTCGATGCAGGCGGGACAGGGATCCGCGGTGACGCGCGTGAGGAACTGGCCGTCGGAACAGCCGGGCGTCTGGACCGGCGTGACGATCAGCACCTTGTCGCAGGTGAGGGTCTCCAGCGTGCGGTACTGGTGGCAGATCGCGGTTTCGAAGCGGTCTGCGGTGGTGACCGTCTGCACGCTGCAGCCGCTGTAGGTGCCGGCGATGTTGCCGGCGATGGCCTGCGGGTCGGCCGTGATCGCGCGACCCCGCGTGAGCAGCGGGTCGTTCGCGCCGATGCTGAAACCCGGGCGGCGCGTGGGATTGGTCTGCGAGAACTGCACGGCCATGCAGGCCGGGTCGGCAGCCGCGGGGCCGCTCGCGCAGGCGCTGGCGCGAGTCGAGGCCTGCGTGCCGAGCCCCGGGCTGCCGAAATAGCTGGCTTCGGACGGATTGGCGGTGTAGCCGGGAACGGTCGACTGCGCGGTGCTGCCGCTGATGTTGCCGCGGGCACTGGCGTTGCCGGTGCGACCGAGCGTCTTGCCCTGTTCGAACGCCTCGCCCAGCGACGGCGGCGACTGCGCGAAGGCGGCGGGGATCGTCGCGAGCAGAATCGCTGCCGAAGCGACGAACGCGCCGACTGGTCGTAGCCTGGGCTGCATGCTCACGACCCTCTCAGGCGCTTGAGCATCGGCGTGACGAGCGCGCCCGCGTCGGGACGCTGCCGTGCCAGGATCTCCAACGCAAGGTCGAGGCTCACGTCGCCGGACACGCTTGCGAAGGCCGCGGGCGTGCGGCAGTCGCTGCCGCAACTCGCGCCGGGTTCGGCGCGATCGTCGAGGCTCAGCACGAAGGTCGGTGCGCGTTCGACGCCGTATCGCGCGAAGGCCTCGGGATCGATCACCCAGGCCACCTGGCGTTCGCCGATCAGGCCGGAGACCGCCGCGAGGGTCTCGCGCATCGAGTTGGCTTTGAGGCCGCGCAGCACCAGCACGGCGCCGCTGCGCGCCGCCTGATCGGTGAGGAGTTGCAGGCTCGCGCGGGGCATCTCCAGCGTGATGAAGATGCGCAGCGGCACCGGCGCGCTTGCGGTTGCCGCGGCCTGGCCGAGGCGCGCGCCGGCGCGGGCGAGCGCTTCGATGTCGGTGGCTGGCGGCGCGGCAGGCAACTTCACGCTCGGCGGCGAGGGCACCGGCTGGACGCCGAGCCGATCCGGTGTCGGGAAGGGGTGAGCCTTCTGGGCCCGCTCGATGTCGGCGGCGTCGGGCCACCGCGGCGTCTGGGCGTGCGCCGACGCGGACGCGAGCAGCCCGAGCGCGCAGGCGGCCGCGGCGAGTACGCAACGTTCAGTACGCGCCGGCACAGCAGTTCCTCTTGCGGAAGATCTGGTAGGCGAAGTCCTCGCCGGACACCGGATAGGACTTGCCTGCGCCCCAGATCATCGTGGTGCGGCCGTAGGGCTGGCAGCACTGTCCGGCGTCCTTCGCCGTGGCCGGCACCGGATAGACCATCTGCATCTTGTAGTGGGTCTTGTCCATGATCGGCAGCGGGTAGTAGCCGCACAGACCGGCCGACCCGGCGCCGGTGAACGTCACCAGTTGCCGATGCATCTTCGCGGTCATGCGCTGCGTGATCAGCGTCGAGGCCTGCACGCCGCCGATGTGCGTAGCGACGTGGCCGTCCATCGGGTAGATCGAACCCTGGCAGCCGGCGCACCAGAACAGGCTCGCGATCGGCATGCCGGCGGTGGCGGCGACGCAGTCGGCGGCGCAGGCGGCCTTGGCGGCCGGATTGGCGAACAGCACCGCCTCGGGGTTCAGGATCGCGGTGAGTTCGTCGTCGGCCCACAGCGGATCGACCTCGGTGAGATAGGCGAGGTCGAGCGAACCCTTCTCCAGGCAGGGGAAGTCGAGCAGCACTTCGAGCCAGGTGAGGATCGGGTTGGCGTACCAGTGCGCGTGATAGAAGCTGTTGCGCGTCTGGCTGTCGTGGCCGACCTGGGCGCCGCGCGGCACCTCGATGCCGGGGTCGAGCGAGAGCCCGCCCAGACCGACCATGCAGAAGGGCGTGCGGGTCACGTCGACCATGCGCACCGGCTCCCAGAAGCCGATCGACACACCGATGCGCGGCGGGTTGCTGCAGTAGCAGACGGGCGAGGACGGATTGCCGATGTCGGGCTGACCGTCGGACAGGATCGACGCCGAGCCGATCGTCAGCGGGAACAGGCAGCTCCAGCAGATGTCGGTGATCGGGTTCATGAAGCGCCCGTGGCAGGTCGGGCCGGCCGCTGCCGGACCCGAGACCAGCGCGAGCAGCCACAGCGCGAAGGCGAGCCGCAGCGCGTCGAACGGGCGCATGGGTCTACGGCAGTTCATCGATGCGCAGCCTCCTGCCGTCCTGGGTGACGAGCGCCGGCACGTGGCGAATGCCGAGCCTCGTGGTGAGGGCGCCTTGCTGGTCGTAGAAGACCGGCCGCTGCCAGCGGCGCATCAGGTCCAGATAGGACCCGCCGGTGAGGATCACCTTGACCTGGCCGTGGCGCGCGTCGACGAGCTTGCGCGCCTGCTCGACCTGCTCCCGATCGCGGGCGTCGAAGAAGAGCAGCGCCTGGCTGAGCCGCACGGTGTCGAGCGGATTGACCACCGTGCCGGGCGGCACGATGACGCGGCCGTCGCTGTCGAGGATCGCCTCCTGCACGACGATGCTCGGGTCGTGGTGGAAGCGACGTGCCTGCCGGGCGCGGCCGAGTCCCGCCACCGGCGCCGGCTCGTCGACGGCCCGCCGGGCTCCCGCCTGCGCGTCGCGCTGCAGGCGGGCGAGGGTGCCGTCCTGCTCCGCCGCGCGCAGCCTGCCCAGGATCACCTCCAGCAGGCTAGGCTCGGCGATCGGGTACACCGGGCCGATCACGCCGAGGTCCTGGGCCCGGGTGGGCGTGGTCGCGACCGTCGCGACGACGGCCGCGACGAGCAGCCGAGCCCAAAGGCGCAGGCGCCGACGTTGGGTCGTCGCGTCAGAAGAGCGCACGGGCCCGCCCGATGATCTGCGACCGGTGGATCCAGCCCGTCAGCGCGTAGCGCGAGTCGAGGCTGTCCGGGTGCCCGGCCTGCACGTAGTAGCGGTCCTCCGGAATGCGGCCGGTCGAGCCGGGCGCGAGCACCTGACCCTGCCGGCTCACGGGCTTGGGCACGCCCACCGGCGTGCCGTTGACGTGGAAGCCCTGCGCGTCGCGCATGACGTCGTCGCCGGGCATGCCGGCGAGCACCTTGATGAAGGTGACGCCCGCCGGGTACGGTCCGCCGCCGGCCCAGCGGAAGGCGACGAAGTCGCCGCGACCGGGCATCTCGCCCTTGTGGATCAGGAAGAGCCGGTACGGCAGGCTGGGCGAGGCGTTCAGCCCGAACGCATAGTGGGCGTGAAACCAGAGCGCGATCGCCGCCAGCAGCACGTAGGCGAGCGCCCAGCGCCGAAGGTGAACGGCTGTGCGCTCCGCGAAAGTGCGCAGCCGGAGTCGCTCGACCGGGAACGAACGGCCGGGCCACTTTCGATGCAGGAAGAGGGTACGCATGGTCGCTTTCGCCGACGGCTACAGGCCGAGCCGGCGCCGCGCGTCCGGTGTCAGGTCGCGCAGCGGGGGCGCTGCGCCCACCACGGCGCCGCGGGCCAGGACGACGCAGCGGCACTCGTCGGGGAGCGACTGGAACAGGGCGTCGACCTCCGTGCCGAAGTCCGCTGCCCGCCGCAGCGCGCCCGCGCGCTCTTCTTCGCTCGCGCCGCGCTTGACCAACACGGCGGCGACCTGCGCTTCCTTCAGGCGGTAGAGCTCCGCCACGTCGACCACGGCCAGCGCCGGGGCGCGTTCGGGCGCGAGCCAGACCTGGACGAGTGCGATCAGCCCGGCGCTGACCAGGGCGTTCACGCCGACGAGGAGGGCGAGGCTCCTCGCGTTCACGCCAATCCCCGGTCGCGCAGCACCGCGTCGATCGCCTCGGACACGTCCATGCCCGCCGCGCGCTTGGCGTTGATGGCGTTGAAGTCCTCCGCCCGGCTGCTGAAGAGCAGCAGGCTGTAGGGGTCGACGATCAGCCGGCCAATGCCGTTGCCGACCGGCGAGTGGATGAAGACCTCGGAGTACGCGCCGTGCTCGGTGCGCAGCGACAGCAGCAGCCGCTTCATCGCGTCGTCCATCGTGAGCTGACCGAGCTTGTCCATCATCTCGATCGACTCGGGCTTCTGGCGCAGCAGGAACATCCAGTCGGAGTTGTCCAGTGCCGCCTTGGCCGCCGGGTTGCGGTAGTAGTCGTCGACGCCCTGCGTGGCCGACATGAAGGCGCCCTTGTACTTGCGCGCGCGGCGATAGCCGGCTTCGATGAACTCGGCGGTGGCTCCGCCCGAGAGCAGGTCCCACGCCTCGTCGATGATCACGATCTTCTTGCGATCGCGCGAGAAGTACATCTCGCGGGTGATGCGGTACATGACGATCAGCAGCACCACGGTCTGCAGATCCTTCTTCGCCTTCAGCTCCTCGAGCTCCAGCACGATGAGGTCGGCGCCGAAATCGATGCTGGCCTCGGAGTCGAAGTACTTCCCGTAGGCACCGTCGCGCGTGTAGGGATGCAGCATCGCGGCGAGGTCCTTCAGTCGGCGGTCGCCTTCGCCGGCGGACGGTGCGCCGGCGCCGTCGTCGTCGAGGCGTCCGGTCGCGAGCAGGTCGTGGATGTCGGAGACGGTCATCGCGCGGCCCTTCGCCTTCCAGACCTTCTTGATCGCCGCACCGAGCGTCGAGTACTGAAAGCCGTCGAGCGACTCGCGCGGAGACACCATCTGCGCGAGCAGCGGCTGCAGCAGCTCCATGTCCTCGTCGATGTCCTCGACCAGGGTGAACGGGTTGAGCGACAGCGCGGCGTTCTCGGTGAACTCGATGAAGCTGCCGCCGAAATTGCGGCACGCCTTCTCGTAGGAGCGGCCGACGTCGATGATCCAGACGCGTGCGCCGGTGCCGAGATACGCGGCGGCGATCTCGTTGAGCAGCAGCGACTTGCCCGAGCCCGAGGTGCCGGCGATGGCCACGTTGTAGTTGCCCGCCGGGTTGTCGTAGACGTCGATCTGCATGACCTGGCCGCGCCGGCCGCCGAAGAGCAGCACCGGTGTGCCCGTGCCCTGCCACTCGGCGACGAGCGGCGCCAAGTGCACGGCGTTCGCCGAGGTCTTGGTCGTGACCCGCTTCATGCGCTGCAGGTCGGCGTGAAACGGTACCGACAGCGTCATCGGCAGCGAACCGATGAGCGCCTGGCTCATCATCATCGTGTCGCTGGAGAGCTCGAAGCCGCGGGCGCGGAAGATGGCGCGGGCCGCCTGTTCGGCGCGCGCGACCGCCTGCGGCTCGGAGAAGAGCGCGAGCTGCAGGTTGAGGTCGACGAGCTGCTGGCCGTCGTCCATCGCCTTGAGCACGATGTCCCAGTCGGCCTTGCGCTCCTGCAGGTCGGGCAGGAAGCGCGCCATGTAGCTGGTGGCGTTCGTGGTGGCGCGGGCAGCCTTGAGGAAGGCCCAGTTGCGCGTGGCCTCGGCGTCCAGCACGTGCACGCCCAGCGTCAACAGGAACGGGCAGGGGTACTGCAGCGTGCCCTGGTAGAGATCGCCGATCAGGCTGCCGGCGTTCCAGAGCGCGAAGCGCGGCGGGAAGGCCCGCACCGACAGCAGGCGAAGCTCGCTGTGCCGGTCGGCGGCCGGGTTCGACAAGCCGATGCCCTGGCGATCGATGCGCAGCCGCGTGGCCCGGTCGAGCACCTGGTCGCGCAGCTCGCGCCCTTCGTCGTAGGTGAGCGGCAGAGCTTCGCCGCTCTGCCGGTGCGGGTCGAGCAACGCGGAGACCCAGTTGATCAGGTCCTCCGCCGTGCAGGGCCGCGAGGGGAAGCCGGCGGCATGTAGCGTGGCCCGGACGCCGTCGCGCAGCAGCAGCAACTCCTCCAGGCGTGAGAGATTCTCCGGGCTGCCGGGAAGCGACACGCTGACGACAAGCCGATAGTCGCGGAACAGGTAGCTCTGCGCAGACAGCAGCGATGTCCGGCTGCCCTGCAGGTAGTGCCCCGCGCGGCGCCGGGCCATGGTGCGGTGGATGTTGGTGTGCCGGCCGGCGCGACCGAGCGTGTCGAGCTCGGGGACGACCTCGTCGGGCAGTCGCAGGCTCGCGTAGCGCGCCAGCGGCGCGCGGATGGCGGGGCTCGCGTGCAGGTGGAACTGGATACCCGTGCCGGGGGGCGAGGCCGCGTAGATCGCGGTCAGCACGCGCGCCATCTCCTCGTCGGCGCCCGATTGCGGGCGCAGCTCCAGGCAGAAGCCGAGCGCGTCGAGGTTGACGAAGACCTGCCGATCCGCGACCCAGGCGCGGTACGGCAGCCACTCCGAGAAGGAGGCGGCATCGTCGGCGCGCAACGGCGGACGCGACCGCGCGCCGGGAAGCAGGTCGGCCGTTCGCGTGCCCCTGAGCACGGACTCCAGATCGGTCAGCACGTTGCGCCACACGGCTCAGGGCTCCTGGGACGCGCCGTTGCCGGGCACCGGTCCCGTGCGCGGTGCAAACCGGTCGATGCCCGGATCGGACGGGGCCGCGGGGTCGCTGCCTGGCGCCGGTCCCGACGCCGGCGCGGGCGAAGGCAGCGGCGGGCGGACCGCATCGATCCGGTTTCGGCTCGCCGGCACGACACGCTCGATCAGCCAGCGCCCGGTGTCGACCAGCACGTGCACCACCGAGGCCTCGTGCAGGTCGCCGTCGGCGTCCTCCCACGGCGCGATCCACAGCCGCAGCACGCGCGGTTGCGAGCGCAGCGATGTCGGGGACTTGTCGACCGCTCGGGCGGTCTGCAGGGTGCCGGCCGCAAGGGGCGGGGCGCTGGCGGAGGGCTTGGCGGGAGGATTGGCAGGTTTGGGCAGCGCCGAGGCCGGTGGCTGACCGTGGATCGAATTGGCGTACACGCCCGAGACGGAGGTGCACTGCGAACCGACCGGCGCCTTGCAGGCGTAGCTGCCCTCGCCGCCGAGGCCGCTCATCGTGGACGCGCAGCCGCCCGACAGTGCGGCCGCCACGCCAACGACGAGTGCGAGAGACCGGCGCCGGTCCCTCATGGCGCCTTGCCCGATGCCTGGGCCGCGGAGTTGCTCTGCGCGGGGCCTTCGGCACTCGTGGTCGAGCGCGACAGCCAGGCGTTGATCTGCTCGGCACTCGCGGCGCCCGGCAGCACGCGCCCGTCGGCAGCGACCAGCGTCGGGGTGCCGGTCACGCCGAGGCGCTCGGCGAGCGCGACATTGCGATCGACCGGGTGCGCGCAGTCGGCGGCCGGCGGCGCCTGGTCGCGGGTCATTAACCCCTGCCAGGCGGCGAGGCGATCCTTGGCGCACCACACGGCGATCGCCTTCGCGCGTGCCTGCGGATGCAGCGAGGCGATCGGCATCAGGAACGTGTGGATCGTGACGTCGGACAGGCCCTTCAGATCGGCTTCCAGGCGGCGGCAGTGCGGGCAGTCGGGATCGCTGAAGATCGCGAGCACGCGGGAGCCGCGACCGCGCACGTCCTTGATGGAGTCGGCGAGCGGCAGCGCGGCGAAGTCGATGCGTGCCAGCGTGTCCTTGCGCTCGGCGGTGAGGTCGCGCTGCACCTTCATGTCGTACAGGTGCCCGAACAGGAAGTACTGGCCGCTCGCGTCGACGTAGGCAAGGTTGGCGCCCATCGCCACTTCGAAGACGCCGGGCCACGGCGTCGGGCGGATCTCGCCGAAGCGCGTCGACGGGTAGGCCGCCTGCAGCCGCGCGGACAGGGCGGCGATTTCGGGCGGGATCTGCGGCGGCGTCTGCTGCGCGTAAGCCGTGGCGCTCGTCCCGGCGATCAAGGCCGCGGCCAGCGCGGCAGTGGCCGCGAGCGCGCGCAGCGTGCGGCGGTGTTCAGTCTTCGTCATCGTCGTTCCTCCGGAGGGAGCGGGCGCGCTCGGCGAGCTGCGCGAGGTTGTCGGGGTCGGTGCCGGCGGCGTCCAGCGATCCGGGCAGAGCCACGCCTTGCGTGAGCACCACGTCGACGCTGCGGCCCGCGTCGACCTCGATCACCGGGAAGACCTTCTCGGCGAGGCTGATGTAGTACTGGGCGAGTCGGTCCAGCGCCTTGCCCACGCCCGTGCCCAGGCCCGCTTCGAGCTGCTTGCCGGGATCGACGGTGCTCGTGGTGCCGAGCGGTGACACCGACAACGTGGTGGAGCTCTGCTGGAACGCGTGGCCGATGCCGCTGGCCACGCCCGCGAGCAGCGCGTTGGCCAGGATCTGTCCCTGCTTGGAGACCAGGCGTCCGCGCATACCGGCCTTGCCGTCCTCGCCGGCGACGTAGCCCTTCACCGGCACGTCGATAGCCGTGCCGTCGCGGGTGACGCACGACAGCGACTCGGTGCGGATGTAGGCGCGCTCCGAACTCACGTCGCCGTAGCCGGCGCCGACGACGAAGCACTCCTTGACGCGGGCGCGAAACTGGTTGGGCAGGATCGCGTTGTCGGCCAGCCGCAGCAGCACCGGCTGAGGATTGCGCTGCGACTGGCCGCCGGTGGGCGCGTCCAGGCCGCCGAGAAGCACCGCCCGGGTGAACGCGCCGCTGGGCAGGTAGCGGCGCGTGTCGCGACGGCTTTCGGGGCCGGGTGCTGCGGTGGCCGCCGGCTTCGTGCCCTTGGCGTTGTCGCCCACGACGATGCTCACGATGCCCGCGGGCGTCGGCGCGATCGATGTGACGCCCGGAGGCGGAGGCAGACCGGCGCCAGGCAGCGCGGCCTGCGGCAACGGTGGCGGAGGCGGCGGGAAGCGCTGCGGCCCGGCATCGGCCGCGGCGCCGCCGGGACGATCCGGCCCGAAGCTCGGCCGTGCGGCGGGGGCGGTGACGGGAGGTGGCGGCAGCGGCGTCAGGCCGCTGCCTTCGAGCTTCTTCAGGCGCTCGAGCATCTCTTTGCTCTGGCCTTCGAGCTCGACGTTGCGCTGCGCGAGGTCGCGCGAGCGCTGCTCGATCGACTTCAGTTGCGCATCGGCCTGGCCGCGCCACGCGTCGCGGGGATCGACCTGCGCACCGGGCGCGAGGATGTTCGTCGACTGGGGCTTCGCCGGTGGCGCTTCGCTGCTCCTGTTGCCGGTGAGCGAGACCGACAACAGCGTGCCGGCGACGATGGTTCCGGCGATGCCGGCGAGCAGCAGCATCTGGCGGCGCTTGACGGCTGCCGCCGTGGGCTCGGCCGATGCCGATGGTTGAGACGCGCCGGGCGGGAGGGTGGGATCAGTCATCGGCGCGGCGCTCCCGGATCACGAAGAGCTGAGTGGACTCGCCCGGGCGCAGGCTGGCCTGCTCGATGCTCAGCGCCATCACGCCGCGCTTGAAGAGGTCGCGCTCGGCGAGCTCGAGCGCCGCTGCGCCGGCGTTCATCAACTGGTACTTCTCGCCGACCACGTTCGTGCCGAGCCACTGACGCTGAAGCGTGAGTCGCGCGCCCGGCCAGAGAGCAAGGTCGCGCCCTGGCTCGCGCACCTCCATGTCGTCGGGCAACGCGTCCTCGGCCATCGCGAGAAGGAGGTTCTTCATCGTGCGCACGTGGCGGCCGCTGCGCTCGATGCGCGAGGGCTCCGCCGTCGCGTCGCGCGCTTCGCGGATCACGATGGCGTCGCTCGGGATGTCAACCGGCTGCAGCAGCAGCCCGATCGTCGAGCGCTCCGTGCTGACGAAGAGATTGATGGGCTTGGTGCTGTCCGCGGCGGTGGGGCGGATGAAGATCTGGCCCTTCTCGTCGTCCTTCTCCAGCACGAACTCGCCGGCGTTGCCGGTGACCTTGCGGATGCGGCCGCGCTCGATGGAGATGCGCGTCACCTCCTTGCGCGACACCTTGGCGAGCACGGTCTCGCCGTCGCGCGCATCGACGACCTGCAGCGCCAGGGCGGGCTCGCTAGCGGCCAGTGCCAGCAGCAGGAGCCAGGCGGAGCTGGGACTGAGCTTGGATTTCGAGCGGATCATTGGGACTCGTCTCCCGAAATGCCTTCAGGAAGATTCGGCCGCCGGCGTACTGCAGCTCGATGGCGTAGCCCTTCGAGACTTCGGAGATGCGGCGGTCGCTGATGAAGGTGGTGAGCAGGCCGCGCACGCCGACGCGCTGCGTACGCTCGTCGACGGACAGTTCCTGCGCGCTGAACACGGTGGAGGCGCCGTCGCGCTTGATGCGCTCGGCAGCGGTCGCCAGCACGGCCCGCAGGTCCCCGTAGGAGGCGGGCGCGGCGTACTGAAGGAGGACCCGCGACTGGTGCTCGACGCTCTGCGGTGTGACGTTCAGCGTGAGCTGGAGGAGGAAGTAGGCCATCTGTTCGAGGTACTCGGCGCTCACGCGCTCGGACTCGACCCAGAAGGTCTTGCTGATGCTGGGCGGCACCACCACCACGCGCTCGCGCCCGGCCATGTGCATCGCGAAGGCCGCCAGCGTCACGTTGGCAAGCATCGAGCAGGCGAGCAGCAGCACGAGCAGGGCGCTCGCGCGGCGCGCGCTCGCGATGTCGGCGCGCAGCCAGTCGAGCTTCATCCGGCGAGCTCACGCTGAAAGGAGGGTGGCGTGCGCTTCAGGCCCGTCATGAAGGCCGGCAAGTGCCAATACAGCAGGTGCAGCGCGAAGGCAGGGTGCTTGCCCGCCTTCGCGCGACCGTATGCCGAGGCGAGCAGCACCCCGATCGCGCAACCGCTCACGAAGAAGCCGGCGACCATGCCGGCCAGCGCGGCCCCCAGCACCAGCAGGGCGACGTCGATGTCCCACCAGAACATGCGAGGCGGGTCATTGAGACGGCGGGGGATGTCGAGCGAGGCGTCGATCACGCGGCTGGCCCGTCAGATCACGGCGGTCATGATCGAGTCGATGATGGTCGGCACGTAGACCATGAAGAGCGCGAACACCACGCCGGCGAGCGCCGGGATCGGCGAAGAGCGCGCGATGCCGATGCCGGCTCCGAGGATGAAGGCGGCGATGGCGATCGACTTGCCGAGGAAGCCCGTCGCCCAGTTGAGCAGCGTCGTGTACATCGTCTGGAACTCGGTGCCGGTGGTGCCGGCCATGGCCGAACCGGCGGCGAGCGTCAGGACGAGGGCGATCGGGACGGCGGTGCTTGTGCGGCGGATCAAGGTCATGGTGCGGTCTCTCGGATTGAGGTGACGGGGAAGTGCTCGGGTGAGCGGTCAGGGCAGGGTTGCGACCACCGGAGGCCGGTGATCGCCGCGGTTAAGAGCGGGTGAGGTGTGGCTCTGCCGTGCGGAGTGCGCGGCGGCACCGGTGCCGCGCAGGTGGCGGCGCACCTTCTCGACGTAGGCGCTGCGCAGCTCGGGATTGGCGGCGTTGTAGGCACCGACGGCCTCCCACGTGTAGCCGAGGCGCTGGACGTTCCCGGCGAGGATCCAGGCGCCGACGTGGATGCTCGTGCAGGGATCGAAGAGCTCGCGCTCGCCGATGCCGTGGGCCGCCAGCGTGGGGAGCCACGCCGAGTTGATCTGCATGAGCCCGATGTCGCGGGTGCCGTTGCGGTTGCGTCCGACGGCCTGCGGGTCGAGTGCGGATTCGGTGCGGGCGATCGCGTAGAGCAGCTCGCTGCTGACGCCGTAGCGCACCGCTGCCGCCTCCCAGCACGCGTGGGCGGGCAGGGCCGCGAGCAGGGCGATCGCGGTGACGACACCCGCCGCCGGCATCCGGCTCGTTCTCGTGCGCAATCGGAATCCCCCTCGGTTGGCCGCTGAAGCGCGGCCTTCGGAGCGGGCCGCATTGCGTTTTCATCGTAGGGAGCGAGCGC
>WYBE01000059.1 GCA_011526045.1 Nevskiales bacterium
AAGCGCGGGCGGACCTGTTCGACTATCTGGAACGGTTCCACAATCCACGAATGCGTCGTAGAGTGGCACGGCAAGATCGGAAGTTTACAGCCTTAACTCAACTGTCCGCGGAAATGGGGTAGAACCCCACGACGTTGGACTTGCCGCGGTGTTTCTGCGG
The DNA here is from genome assembly GCA_011526045.1 of Nevskiales bacterium. Classification (GTDB taxonomy): domain Bacteria; phylum Pseudomonadota; class Gammaproteobacteria; order Steroidobacterales; genus QUBU01. Next base: position 161 of record WYBE01000059.1, read on the forward strand.
GGCACGTTCCGCCTGAGGTGAGCTTTCCGGTGGCAACGTCGGGGAACGGTCCGATCCTTCGTCCGGGACCGCAGGATCGCCACTCCTGAGCAATGCAGAACCGATGCCCACCCCGACGCCCACCAGCAGGGCGAACACGATGAGGTTCGCGCTCTGGGTGGTTCCAGCCCCGAGCAGCCACGCCAGGAGCACGCCGTAAAAGCACCACCTGATGACGGGGTTCTTCATCGAACGTTCCTCGCGGCTCGCAGCTCGTCTGCGGCGTGCTGAATATCCCTATTCGGGCAGTCAAATTCATTATAAGCATCGCGACCACCGCATCGTCCACCGATGATCCACGAACTACCAGCCGGTCGGAGACGACGCAGATCCGGGGCCGGACGCTTCCGCGCGGGCCGGGGTGGCCGTCGCGAAGCGGCAGCGGCGGGGTGGCCCGCAATGGGGCGGCACCCTGCCTGCGGCAGATCAAGACGGGCACCGTCCGATCGGCTACATTGACGCGTTCCTGACACCGGCGGAGCCCTCCAGCCATGCGTATCGACGTCCTGCTCGAACCCGACCAAAGCCCGGCGCAGCTCACCGAACTGGCACAGCTGTGCGAACGCTACGGTATCGGCACGATGTGGCAACAGAACTACGTCTCCTGGCGCGACCCGTTCATGTCGCTGGTGCCGGCGGCGCAGGCGACGAAGAGCGTCGGCCTCGGCGTGTGCGTGGTGAGCCCCTGGGAAATGCACCCGGTGAAGATGGCGAGCGCGCTGCTGACGCTGCACGAGTTCGGCAAGGGTCGTGCCGCGCTGGTGATCGGCGGTGGCGGAGAGTGGCCGGCGCGGCTCGGCATCGAGGTGGTGAAACGCGTGCGTTGCGTGCGCGAGGCGATCGAACTGGTGCACCGGGGTGTCCGCGGCAAGTCGCTGACCTACCAGGGGCAGATGTTCAAGGTGTACGGCTACAACCCGAGCTTCGGCGCCACCGCGCCGCCGCTGGTGTATGCCGGCGCGAACCAGCCGCAGATGCTGCATGCAACGGTGCCGGCGGCAGACGGCGTGATGTACAGCGACATGCCGCGCGCGCGCGTGAAGGAGACGGTGCGCCTTACGCAGGCGGCGCTGGCGGACAAGGCACGGCCCGCCGAGGGCTATCACATCAGCAATATCTGGGCCTGGCACATCAAGGCCGACCGCGAGGTCGCGCTCCGGGAAGCCCGGCGCGAACTGCTGCTGCGCGGGCTGCTCGACCGCTGGTATCTCGAGAGCTTCCTCAGCGCCGAGGACTGCGACCTGATCGAGAAGAACAAGAACGCGTTCTTCAAGGCCTACCGGACCCGCTCCGGGGTGATCGAGGGCGTGCCGGACCGCATCGTCGACGCCTGCCTCGCCAACTTCACCTTCACGGGCACGCCGGCGGATATCGACGGGCATCTCGCGGAACTTACGGCGTTTCGCGATGCCGGCGTGAACGAGTTGTGTTTCCGCTTGCACGACGATCCGGCCTACGCCATCCGCATCATCGGCGAACGGATCGTGCCGGCGCTGCGCTGACGCATTCCCGGGCTGCCGCCTGCGACGCAGGTCTTTGCGAAGGCGGCCTGGTTGCCACTACAGTGCGGCAGGATATCGGCAGGGCAGGGAGCCCGCAGCGGGGCATGACGCCGCAGTTCGAGATCATCGCCTGCCCGCCGGAGCGGCGCGAGGCGCTCTACCGGCTTCGGGCCGCCGTCTGGCTGGACGAGGGCGCCAGCCCGGCAGCATTCGACGCAGGCCAATGGACGGATGCGCGCGATGCCACCCGCCGCCACTGGATTGCGCTGCACCAGGACGAAGTCATCGCCGGCGCCTCGCTCAGCATTCACGACGGCCTGCGACAGGTCGAGGAAGCCGAAGCCTATCTCGCATACGACCTGCCCGAGGACGGGCCGGTGGCGGTGCCGGCACGGGTGGTCGTGCACCGCGACTGGCGTGGCCGCGGCGTCGTGCAGCGGCTGCTCGACATCCAGGAGGAGGCAGCGCGCGACTCGCGCGCGGTGCTCGCCGTGCGGCAGGCCTCGCGCATGATGCGGCCGCTGCTCGCGCGTCGCGGCTGGCGTTACCACGGGCCCGGGCCGCAGGACCCGCGCTTCCCGCGCGAGCAGTTCGCGGTGATGTCGTGGCTGCCCGGTAGCCGGTAGTCGCAGCCTTGCTGCAGCGATTCCTGGACGTGCTCAAGGGGTTCGTGCCGGCCGCGTGGTGGCAGGCGGCGCGGCGCCGCTTTTACCTGTGGCGTTACCGGCGTGCCGACCGGCGCGAGAACCGGCGCATGGTGCGGGGTCGCGCGGCGATGCTGGCGGTCTCCGAGGCCGATGCGCGCGCGCATGCGTATTGCGACTGGCTGGCGTGGGCGGAGACGGCGCGGCCGGCGCTGCGTCGTGCGATCCGCCTGGACCGGCTGCCGGGCGCAGCCGCGCGCGGGGCGCGCGTGCTGCACGCCTGGGTGCAGGACCCGGTGCGCGAGCGCGACCCGGCGCTGTTCGCCCGCTTGCAGGCGCTCGAGTCCGCCATCGGGCGCGACGTCGGCCGGGTCATCAACCCGGCCGCCGTGCTCTCCCACTCACTGCGCGACGTGATGATGGAGCGCCTTGCGGGACTGCCCCTGCGCCTGCCGGCGGTGATCCGGGTGCCGGCCGATGCCGGCGCGGAGTTCATGCCGGAGGTCTTTCCGATACTTGCCCGGCCCCGCTGGGGGCATGGCGTGCCGATGGAGCTTCTGGCGCACGGCGAGGAGTGGCGCGCCTGGTGGCGGCGCACGCATGGCAGCGGCCGGCAGTGGGTGCTTAGCGAGTTCATCGACGTGCGCGACGCCGATGCGTTCTATCGCAAGTATCGCTACGTATCCTTCGGCGGGCACGCACTGGCGCGTCACCTGATCGTTTCGCGTCATTGGGAGGTGCGGCCGAAGGACCGGCTACTGAACGACGACACGCAGCGCGAGGAACTCGCCTTCGTGCACGGCGAGACTCCCTACGCGGCGCTCTTCGAGCAGGCGCGGGTCGCGCTCGGTTTCGATGTCGCCGCCTTCGATTTCAGTTACGACGCGGCCGGCCGGCTGGTGCTCTGGGAGGTCAATCCCTATCCCGACCTGTCGGCGCCACGGACCGCGGCCAGCCGGTATCTGCAAGACGTGGTGCTGAGCACCTACGCCGCGCTCGGCGACTACTACGAGGAGTGCCTGGCCGGGACGTCCTGACAGGTCGATGCAAGACTGCTGCGCAGCCCGCTGGCTTCGTTGCGCGGTGCCCGGCATCCTCGTGTACTGACAGGTGCACTGCGGTTCCTGTGCTCCGTGCGCCTCGCCATTGGACTCCTCGCGACGTTCTGCATAAACCTGTTAACGGGCCGGCAGCAGCGCGAAGCGGTCGCCCGTCTGTACGCGGTGGCGCGCGGCGAAGCCGCCGCCGAGTTCCAGCACGCCGGTGACCGGCTCGGGTGACGTGATGTGGTCTTCCGACAGGGGCGTGGTTCCGGCGGCAATGCCGACGATGCGTCCGTCGGCGGCGATGAACAGCATGTCGAGCGGGATGTAGGTGTTCTTCATCCACATGCTGACGATGGCCGGCTGCCGGCTGGGGAACAGCATGCCCTCGAACTCGCCGAGTTCGCGCACATGCATGAGCCCCTGCGCGCGCTGTTCGGGGCTGAGCGCCAGGTAGAGGTCGAGCAGGTGGCAGGCCTGTTGCGTCACGATCACGCCGTGGGCGCGCGGGAATTGCTCCAGCAGCCCGGCCGCCCGGCTGGCGGTGGCCGCGAGCAGGGCAAGCGCGAGGGCGATCGCAACGCTCGTGGCGGTCGGCGCGCGCCTCACCCGGGATCCAGCGTCAGGCGCACCGCGTAGGCCATGTCGCCGAGCGTCACGGAGCCGTCGCCGGTCACCGAGCCGATCGCGCCCGAGCAATACAGGTCGCCCTCGACGCGGTAGCTGTTGGCCGGCGCGGCGAGCGGCGTTACCGAGCCAATGCGCGTGAAGCAGCGGCCCGTTGCAGCGTGGAAGAACCGGCTGCTCGCCTCATCGAGCAGGGTGACGCTCACCGCGTGCTCGCCCCCCGGCAGGTCGTCGATGCCCGCCGCAATGCCGAGCACCATCAGCAGTCGGTCGGAGCCTGCCCCGGGCCGGCCGGCGAGGAACAGGCGCAGGCCACGGCCGTCGGGGCGCGCATCGCCCGCACAGGCGAGTGCGGCACCGCGCCAGTTCACCTCCAGTGTAGTGGCACCGAAGATGTGCCCGGTCCAGTAGCCGGGTGGCTCCATGTTGCAGGGGGTGAGGGTCATCACCTCGCCGGAGCCCTGGGCCGGCGGTGCCGGCAGGCGCTGGTTCAGCGCGAGGTAACCGAGCGCGAGGCTCACGGCGAGGCCGGCGAGCGCGGCGGCTTTGCCGGGAGGGGCGGCGGTGTCTGGCAACGTGGTTTGCATGGCGATCGGCGCACAGTGTACTTATTTCCGGCCGCTGCGCCGGCGCCTGGCGGAACCGCACGCGGGCGGGGCTCCCGGTGGCCCTGCGCCGTCCGGCTTATGTAGAAGTGTGACCGGCCGCGCAGCCCCGCGTCGCAGCTCGGGGCTATGTTCCGGGCGATTGCCGCGGCCATGGGCCGGGTCGCCGGGAGACAGGTGCAGGTGTCTGTGCCAGAACAACATATGAGTTCGCTCGTCGCCGAGCGGCGGCGCGGATTCTCGCGCCTGCGTTTCTCGCGTTTCGTCGAGGAGCAGTTCCGCCAGCGCTACGCGGAACTCAACCACGCGAAGGTGCGGCCGCTGCTGGTCGTTGCCGCTGCCGCGGTGATCGGCGTCACCGTGCTCGGCATCTACCAGGAAAACGTATCGGCGTTGACGGCCACCTTCGGGCTGGCGGTGATGTTGCCCCTGCTGATGGCCACCCTGATCTGCTCCTTCCAGCGGGAGCATCATGCGCTGTACCAGCCCCTGCTCGCGGTGAGCGTGATGTGCGTCGGCTTGATCGTGACGTCGCTCACGCTGCGGGCGAGCCTCCACGGCACGCCGTACTACTTCGGTGCGCAGGTCGCCTGGATTCTCACCGTCTGGCTGGTGCTCGGTTTGCTGTTCTGGTATGCGGCGGCCACTTCGCTGCTGATCTCCGTCTGCTATGTCTGGGGCCTGGCGCACTGGCGGTTCGGGCCGCAGGAAGCGGCTTTCGAAGCCGTCATGCTCCTCGGCGTGAACACCATTGGTGCGCTCTGCTGCTACCAACTCGAGGCGACGACCCGCGATGCGTTTCGCGACAAGCGCATCCTGGAAGACCTGGCCGAGCGCGATGGCCTGACCGGGCTCTACAACCGGCGCGCGTATGGCGCCTACATGGATCGTATCTGGCGGCAGTCGCTGCGCGAGCAGAGCCAGCTCACCGTGATGCTGATCGACATCGACGACTTCAAGGCCTACAACGATCTCTACGGCCACCAGGCCGGTGACGACGCGCTCAAGCGGGTCGCCGAGGTGATCGCGATGGGCGCCCAGCGACCGCTCGATTTCGCCGCCCGCTACGGCGGCGAGGAATTCGCCCTGGTGCTGTACGGGTCGGCGAGCGATCTTGGCCGCGACCTGCCGGAGCAGATCCGCCGCAAGGTCGAAGTGCTGGCGATCCCGCACACCAAGTCCTCGGTCGGCATGTATCTGACTGTCAGCATCGGCGTCGCCGTGATCACCCCGGGCGCGGAGCGCAGCCTCGCCGGAGCCGTGCAGATGGCCGACGAAGCCCTGTATCAGGCCAAGGAGGAGGGGCGCAATCGCGTCATCGTGAAGGAATCGCGGCTGACCTATATCGAGACCGGCCGGTTCAGGGCCGGCCGCCGCGCCGCCGGTTGAGGCCGGTCGCTCACCAGCGACCGGTATTGGGCATCGACTTCCAGGGCTCCTGCGGTGCAAGCGCCGCGCCCTTCTGCAGCAGTTCCACGGAGATGTGGTCGGGCGAGCGCACGAACGCCATGCGCCCGTCGCGCGGTGGCCGGTTGATCGTCACGCCCGCGCGCAGCAGGCGATCGCACACCGCGTAGATGTCATCCACTTCGTAGGCAACGTGGCCGAAGTTGCGCGCCTCGCCGTAGGGCTCCGGATCCCAGTTCCAGGTCAGCTCGAGCGGTGCCGACTCGTCGCCTGGTGCCGCCACGAACACCAGCGTGTAACGGCCGGCCTCGTTGTCGTAGCGGCGGATCTCGCGCAGACCGAGCTTGTTGCAGTAGAAATCCAGCGATGCGTCGAGGTCCGATACCCGGACCATGGTATGCAGGTATTTCATGGCGGGCGCAGGAATGCCTGTCGGATGGCCGGGGCACAGTGTACTGGTTTTCCGCAAAATGCCGCGGCGCCGGCGCAGGGCCCGGCGGAAAATCAGTACACTGTCCCCGCAATCGCATGCGCACCGTCAAAGCCATCTGCCTGGATCTCGACGATACCCTGTGGGATCTCGGACCCGTGCTGGTGCGCGCCGAGCAGGAGATCCATGCCTGGCTCGATCAGCGCTACCCCCGCATCACGGAACGTTTTTCCGTCGCGGACATACGCGCGCTGCGCCAGGCGGTGGAGGCCGATTTCCCGGGGCGTGAATTCGACCTGCCGCTGTTGCGCCGGGAGACTTTCGCCCGGCTCGCGCGGGAGACGGGCTATGCAGAGGCGCTGGCCGGGGAGGCGTTCGAGGTGTTCCAGCGCATGCGCAACTCGGTCATGCCGTACCCGGACGTGCACGCGGGGCTCGAGCGCCTCGCGCAGCGCGCGCCGCTCATCGCGCTGACCAACGGCAACGCCGACCTCGAAGTCATCGGGCTGCGCCGGTATTTCGCTGCCGTGGTGAGCGCGGTGGAGGTCGGTGCCGCCAAGCCCGATGCGAGGGCCTTCCATGCGGCCTGTGAGCGGGTGGCGCTGCATCCGACCCAGGTCGCGCACGCGGGCGATCACCCGGTGAACGATGTCGATGCGGCCCGTGCCGTCGGCATGGCGGCGGTCTGGGTGGACCGCGGCCTGCACGAGTGGCCGGCGCATCTTGCGCCGGCCGAGCATGTCGTCGCCGACCTGCACGAACTGGCGGAGCTGCTCGGCGCATGAGCGAGCCGCTGATACTGTACGTGCCCGGCATCAAGCCCAAGCCGCCGGTGGCCGAACAACACGCGATGCTCTGGCGCTGCCTGCTCGAGGGCGTGCGCCGTGCCGATGCCGCCGTTGCGCAGGGCCTGGCGCGGAGCCCCGAGGTCTTCCGGCTCGTTTCCTGGGCGCACGTGTTCTACGAGACGCAACGCGATCTCGCACTCGATCTGCCCGGCATCGAGCGGTTGCTCGCGTTGCCGGGCCCGACCCCCGAGGACATCCGTGATGCGACCTCATGGCGCCGCCGGCTCAAGCGCGCCGTGTACCTGTTCTGCGACCGGTTCCCGCCGCTGCTCGAGCTGGCGCGGGACCCGACGGTGCGCGAGACCTTGCACGACACCTGGCGCTATCTTCGCAACCAGGACGGCGATGCAGTGCGGGTTCGCCAGATCGTGGCCGATGCGCTGCTCGATGCCTGGCGGGATGACCGCCGGGTGCTGCTCATCGGGCACAGCCTGGGCTCGGTCATCGCCTTCGATGTGCTCTGGGAACTCTCCCACCGCTTTGTCGTGCCCGGGCGACTGGATCTGTTCGTGTCGATCGGCAGCCCGCTCGGGCTCGGCTTCGTGCGGGCCCACCTGCTCGGGGCGCACGAGCGCGACGTGCGTCGTTTTCCGACGAACATCCGCCGCTGGCGCAATCTTGCCGCAATGGGCGAACTGATTGCGCTCGACCGCAGCCTGGCGCGAGCCTGGGCGCCGATGCGCGACCTGGGCCTGGTCGAGGAACTCTCCGAGCGGCTCGATCTGCAGACGTATTTTCGCGGCCAGGAAGGACTCAACCTGCACAAGTGCTACGGGTACATGGCGAACCCCGTGCTCGGTGCCACCGTGGCCGGGTGGTGGCGCGAGCAGGCGGGATTGGCGCCAGCCTGAGGGGCGCGGGGCTGTCGCAGCTCTTTCCCCCTGTTCACGCGCCTTTTGCGGTCTCGACGAACTGTGGGCTTCTTCACAGAATCTGTCGGGCCGGGCCGCTAGATTTGGCCCATGCACGCCAAGTACTACACGCGCTTCCTGTTGAAGTCCGGTGAGCCTGGCTATGCGGACGAGTACACCGGTGTCGTGGAGCTCAACCAGCCCGCCGATGCCGTGCTCGACCCGCAGGAGATCGAAACGATACTTGCCCGGAACTTCAATATCGAAGCGAACGACGTGGAGCTGCTGAACTGGTCGCGAGTGCACTGATTTCCGCAGATGTCGAACGGGAGCCCTGGGGGGTTCCCACTGGCAAATGACTTCCCCCTGTATTGCCCGGCCTTAGTGCCGGGCTTTTTTTTGGTTCATCGCCGATCTGCGGGAATGCAGCGAGTTGTCGGTGGACGATGCGGTGGTCATGCCCCCGGCGCGTGCCGCTCCTCGCACGTCCCGGTGCTCGTCGCTATGGGTTGCGCCGGCTGCTGCCCTCCTGGCAGCCGGCTCCACACATGCCCGCGCCGGGGCCGTGACCACCGCTGCATCCGCCTCGCCAGGGGCGATGTGTCGCACGACGACCGGGGCGTGGATCCGGATGCCAGGGTGGTGCGACT